>CAJQRD010000086.1 GCA_905480605.1 uncultured Saprospiraceae bacterium
AACTTCATTTTTAGCACGATCAATGATCTTGCTTTTTTTAGGAGTTTCCATATCTATTTTTATTGTTGTGAATAATTAATAGTATATGGAAACTTTTATGCTAGGTTTTTTCTGTCGACGGTAGGAGACTTAGTTCAACAATGGGTCCTCTTGGGTGGATGCTTATTCAAACTTGCAAAATGCAATTGATAATACACCAGAAAATGCACAAATATGGGTAGCCAGTGGTACATACCATCCTAATATTATAAATTCTCCATCTGACAGTAATTTTTTATTGATTTCAAAACCCCTAAAGCTTTATGGAGGATTTGTAGGTTCTGAAGTTTCAATAGACCAAAGAGATTTGGAAAGTAACACAAGCCTCCTAAGTGGTGACATCAATAATGACGATATAGAAAATGATTTTTTTTCAAATAAGTCTGACAATACAATGCATGTTCTACTCATTACTGGTGATAGTGTTATCATTGATGGGTTTACAGTAAGTTATGGGAAAACAAGGTTCGATCCAGATAGTGATGATTCTAGTTTTCACCATTGGCAAGGAGGTGGAATATATAGCGAAAATCCTTTGGTGATTCGGAATTGTATTATTTCTCAAAACATAGCATATCAAGCTGGCGGTCTTTATCTACTTTCTCAAGAAATTATAACTCTTGACGTTGAGGGTCTTTATCTACTTTCTCAAGAAATTATAAATTTTGATAACTGCACCATTGTAGATAACTATTCAGTTAGTCATGGAGGTGGAGTTTTTGTTCAGAATTCTAATGCTTTGTTTAATAATTGCACATTTAAGAACAATACCTCTGAGAGTGGTGTAGGAGGAGGGGCTTACTTTAGGCAGGACGAAAACGCCGCTAGTGATAGTAATGTTGTATCTATTAAAAATACTGTCTTTGATTCTAATCAATCCAAATGGGGAGGTGGTTTGCAACTTAGTAACTTTAATTTAGGAAGCCAGCTGGTTATAGATAGTTGCTTCTTCTTTTCGAATAGGGCTATCCTTTCTGGAGAAGGTGGAGGTATAAGGATTTTAAATATAGGTACACCTTCATTTTTAACAAAAAATACTCTAACGTTGAATGTTAGTAACACCGTTTTTGATGGTAATCGTGCAAACAACTTGGGTGGCGCAATTTTTTCTGAAAATCGCGGTGAGTTTTTAGAGGTTAGTATTCAAAATTGTGATTTTAATAATAACAGAACTTTAGCCGAAGGCGGAGGTGGTGGTGGAATTATAAATTCAAATAGAACTGATCTGGGAGATATAACGTATTTGATAGAAGGCTGTAACTTTATCGGGAATCTAACAAAGGGTAGGGCAGGTGCTATCTACAATGTGCCATGGAGTAATTATCATCCAGGTCCAAATGGAATTATAAAAGAATGTACGTTTAAAAATAATTTTGCTTCTGGTTCTTGTGGAGCAATCTACTCTGGATTTGGTCATAGTTTGATTGAAAGTTGTTTGTTTGAGAATAATCTCACTAGTGGCATTGATCAGTATATAAGTGGTGGTGGTGGAGTAAGTTTTGTATTTAATAAGTCTACTCAACTGAGAAACTCCATATTTAAAGGCAACTTTAGTGGCACAGAAGGAAGTGCAATAACATTTGATGGTAGTCTGGGAGATGCCAGACTAGAAAACCTACTTATTTATGATCATGTAGGGGAAAGCACCATTTATATGAATAGCCCAATTAATGTGACATTAATAAATACGAGTGTAGTCGACAATGAAACTGGAATTGTTACTAAGAGTGCCACGACTATTGAACTTCAAAACAATATTTTTCAGAACAGTATAAATTTTAAAAGTATTGGAGATGTTGAAATAAAATCCAACGGCGGCAATATTTCGTCTGACAATACTTTAGATAATTACTTTATAACCAGTGGTAATCATCCAGACCGCTATGAAACGGATGCTCTATTGGATGAAAACTATGTACCCTTAGGTGGCAGCCCCGCAATAGATGCTGGAAATCCAGATGGTGTTCTTTCAACTATAGATGCCGCGGGTAATCCTAGAATTCAGGGTTCTGGAATCGATGCTGGAGCCTTAGAAAGTTCATTTGTTTCTGCAATAAAGAATGCGGATTGGGACAGCGAAGGTTTAATTGTTTTCCCAAATCCTGTGGGTTCGAAATTATATTTAAGCTTGGATCATCCATTGAAAGAAGGTATTAAAATTCAAATATTTAACCAACTAGGCCAACTTCTATTATTTACGGATAATCCAAAAGTTCAGAATGGAAATGATTTTGAAATAGATGTTGAAAGGTTAGAACCTGCTGCCTATTTTATTATTGTAAATTATGGAGATAAAGTATATGGACATAAAATTATAAAACAATAGCAAGAAATGAAATGTCTTCATTTCACTGGCAGAACTTTGTTAAAATCTAGAGATTGTCTCAAAATGAAAAAATATCAAGATTTCAAGTTTTTGTGTTTTCAAACAAGTAGAAAATTCTTAAAGTGGTTTGTATATATTCTTATATTTTCTACTATAAATTATACCTACCTGCTTGGTCAGAATGTCTTGCTAGAAACAGAAATGAACTTAGACAAGGTTTTTCCATCCGACGAAGCGCCTCATACATATCAGGCCAGACCTCTTTTTGATAAGGATAATGTTTTGTGGTATACAAATAACGACCAAGGATTGTATGAATATGATGGGGAGCAAGTAAACTATCACCCTTTTCAGCTGGAGCACAAGAGGAATTATGGTCATGTTGAATGGTTTGAGCAGATGGGAAATGGTGTTTTTGTTACAGAATCTCAAGTAGAAATATTGTTTTGTGATCCTCGAGATTTTAAAATATATCCGTTTGAATCAGAATTTATTGGACAGATTAAATATTATGGTTACTCTAAAATCCTGCCCTTGGATTCAAACACAGTATTAATTAGAAACAGGGACTTTTTTGGGGTCGTTAAAGTTCTTATGGGTAAAGATGGATTGAATTTCATAAGCACTCAGATTGATACGGTTTTAGTAAACAAATTAACTGAAGATGTAATATTTAATTTTACCAAAGGATTAAATAATAGTATTTGGGGATATGGAGGAGATGTACTCTTGGAACTTGGGGTAGATTCCCAAAGGCTTAAAATTCTAAGTATAGACTCACTTGGTTTTTTAAAGGAAAAGTATGAGCAGCCCTTGGTCAAAAGTTGTGTCCAGCAAAATGAAAAATATATTTTTATCGCAGGAGCTTGTTCAAAAACACTTGAAGCTTTCCTCTATAGGTATAATCTTAAAACTGGAGAATATCAATCATTACCCACTTTTGGGTTGAAAGTTAGACCGTGGGTGCCTAAGTACGACAAGCTGGTTATTGATTCTTTAGGAAAACTATGGGTATCTTATTATGGTACTAAAATTATAAAGTATGATTATTTAGAAGTAAGTGACTCTATTGAGGTCATCAAAGCAAAGAAGTTAAACTCTTCTATAAAATATCCAAATCAAGGTCTTCTTTCATTAGTGAAAAATATTTTTTTAGATAGAAGTGGGGGCGTTTGGGTACAGGGAATTTTCGGTCTAACTAAACATTATGACTCAAATGCAAAATTGAAAGCTCACTATCTTCCTGATAAGAATAAAGAAGAGTTAATTTATCATATTCATCCTAACTTTAGTGATAGTACGTTGGATATACAAACGGGTAAAGAATACTTAAGATACACAGAAGATAAAAGCGTTCGATCCTTATTCGATCGCACAAAATTTAATAAATCGTTTAACCATTCTATTAATAGAATTAGAATGTATTCAGATTCATTAATTGTATACACAACACATTTGCCTAATCGAATTATGAGGTTTACAGCTAAAAATGGATCTTTCCATTCAACTACTAATCCGAGGCTTTTTGAAGACTATAACCTAGGAATTATATCATTTGATGACTTTAAAGAAGTATGGGCCCCTTCTTTTAGAAAAGATAGTCCGAATTGCTTATTGTGGTACAATCCTGTTTCAAACACTATGAAGGAATTCACAGTGGACAGTATGTCTTTTGGGAGGTACGATTATTTTATTAGAATACAAAGAGATAAGCTCTTTGTATTTGGATTGAATGGTGAGAGTTTTCATGAGATAACTCTTGAAATCGATAATAAAAATGTTTCTCGGATAAAAAGTATTGAAAAAATAATACTTCCAGAGTTCATGCGCAAGTTTAGTAAACATGACAATAGTTCTTTATTATTTAGTTCCAAAGCAGGAAGGGTTTACAAATTTGATATAATCAGCAAACAGTTTCTTGAAGTTTTGGGACTAGATATTGGAGATGGAATGTCAAGCATGTATGAAGATTCAGATTCTACACTCTGGCTGCAAAGTAAAGATGCTAGAAAACTCTATTACTGCAATACTTTAAAACAAGAATATAAAGTGGTCAATAATCTACTAGACAATAATGTTAAAAGTGGACGTTTTACCGGATCTTTGTCCCACAATTTAAATGGAAATACACTGATTCCTGGAAAAGGCATGTTTTTCGAAGTTTTAAAACCCAATCATATTTCCACTTTTAATGCGACTCCTACTATTCAAGCTATCAAATTCAATTCGAAATCGAATAAAACTTTGCAAGCAAACAAGATTCAGATTGAAGCAAATAAACTATTGGATTACCCTCATGATATACGTCAACTCAAAATTGAATTTACAGCAAGCCACTATAAAAGTGTTGATGAAAATAAATATAGTTACCGGTTAGTCGGTTTTGATAATTCTTGGTCACAAGAGTCTTCCGCAGGAGAAGCTACATACTCTTATATTCTTCCAGGGAAATACACATTTCAACTAAAAGCTGCAAACTCTGATGGAGTCTGGTCTGATGAAATTGCTGAATTAAAATTTCGAATACTAGCGCCTTGGTATTGGTCTTTATGGTCTAAGTCCCTATATAGTTTATTGGGCTTGTTATCATTAATCATAGCTTACCGGTTTATTCAAAGAAGGAGAGACGAAAGGCTCGAATCTGTAAAAATCAAAGAAGTGGATCAGCTAAGAACTAAGTTATATACAAATATTACGCACGAGTTCAGGACCCCATTAACTGTTATACAAGGAATGGCCGAAGATGTTTTTGACAATTTGCCTAAGACGCAGCAACAACGATTTGGGAATAAACTTCAAATGATTCTTAGAAATGGGGATAATCTACTAGGTCTGGTCAATCAGATGTTAGATTTAGATAAATTGGAAGCAGGTAAATTTGTTTTGCAGTATGAGCAGGATGATATCATCCCCTATGTTCATTACCTAACAGATAGTTTTATATCAATGGCAGAGCTGAAGGATATCCAAATTACTTTTTATTCTGAAGTAGAGTCATTAATAATGGATTTTGATCCAGATAACTTGAGAAAAATTATTTTCAATTTAATGTCTAATGCGATCAAGTTTACGCCTAAAAATGGAAGTGTAATATGTCATGTTACTAGAGTAGAAGATGAAAGTGATTTTTGTCATATTAAAATAAAAGATTCCGGTATTGGTATTCCTGAATCAGAACTCCCTAAGATTTTCGATAGATTCCATAGAGTGCTTGAAGATGGAGAAGACTCTGGGACTGGTAGCGGAATTGGACTTGCTTTAACAAAGGATCTGGTAGGTTTAATGAATGGGCGGATCAACGTTCAAAGTAGTCCAGGAAAGGGTACGGAATTTACTTTAAAATTACCCATAATTAATAATGCTCAAATATCCAAAACAGAATTTCCAGAATCAACTAGAACACTAGACAGGGAACTGAAAAATGAGTTTTTACCAGAAGGTCTAGCGCTAGAATTGTTACCTACTGCCTTAATTGTAGAAGACAACAGAGATGTCGCGGCTTATGTGGCTTTGTGTCTTAGGCGGCGTTACAATGTCATACATGCGGTTGATGGTAAAGATGGAATAAATAAAGCCTTTGAGGAGATACCAGACATTATTATTTCTGATGTGATGATGCCTAAAATGAATGGGTTTAAACTAGTGGAGACACTAAAAAAAGATGACAGAACATCTCATGTTCCTATAATCTTACTTACTGCAAAGTCAAGTCTTGAAGATAAATTAAGTGGTTTAAAGTACGGCGCTGATAGTTTTCTAATAAAACCATTTAATAAAGAAGAATTGATCATAAGAATGGAACAGTTAATAGCGCTTAGGAATAAGCTTTGGAAGAAATATTCTGTCCTAAAAAAGAAGGGAAATTCACTTGAGCAAACTGATGATCCACAAGATAAGTTTATTACCAAAACAGTTAAATTTGTTGAAAACAATCTTGAAAATCATGATTATGGAGCAGAAAGCTTAGCAAAAGATCTTAATTTAAGTGTTTCTCAATCTTATCGTAAAATTAAATTTATAACAGGTAAATCAACTGCCGTATTTATTAGATGGGTCAGATTGCAACACAGTTTAGAAATGCTGAAGAACACAGAAAAGAGCATTTCCGAAGTTTCTTATTCCTGTGGGTTTAAAGATCCTTCTTGGTTCAGTAGAGCGTTTAAGGAGGAGTTTGGTTACCCACCAAGTGCTGTGGTAAAGTAGTTTTGTAAGTACGTGTTTAATTTAATGGTCAATTATATATTTTAGCTTCAAACTTTGAAATGGAATTCTATTTAGTAGAGTATTTAGTTTACTGAATAGTATTGCATTTAGTATTGCATAAAAACATTATTATCTATCACTTGGCCTTTTATTCCATGATTAATTTCATTATAACAAAGCTTAAGCTTTAGGGCTTAGTCATTCAAGGTTCAGCTTTTTATAATTCGAATTTCTTCTTCTGATCTGATCATAATAAAACAGATTTGGCCAGAAACTAGATCAATATTATAAGTACTATCATATAGCCCTTCCTTATTAGGGTTCTAGGTTGCGAAGGCTTGTCCAATATTATTAAAACCCTTTATAGCTATCTGCTTATTTACTGGAGAATCACCCAAAAATTACCATCTGGATTTCTTTAATCGGGATATCATGATATAGAAACAACCATAAGTTCTGCAGGGCTCAATTTATTGTCTTGATATCGCGAACCAGTGTCTTTTTTTAAATTTAGTCGGTTTTTTTTAAAATGATATAATACTGATTGATTATGCATTTATAGTACAAGTATCTACTGCTCTTTTTTTCAAACTTTATTTTATTATTTAATTAAAACTAAAGTCATGATAAAAGAGATATTCTGTTTCTATTCCTAACACCTAAAACAAAGGTCTAAGTCAAAACCTAATCATTTTATAGGAAAACATACGCTTTCGCAAAGCTACTCTCGGACCATATGTCTAATCACATACTGGCAACAAGTGCACAGCGTTGCCCCGATGTTTTCATGCCTTGTCGACAATGATATGGTTCCGTTTAGCCTTAATATTTTTTAACACTTAAAACTTAAGTTATGGCCCCATTATTATTGATCCTCGAATGGCTTGGAGAGGAAGACGGTGGGTTTTAAACCCCTCAAAAGAATAGTAAGCATGGATTAAAAAAACAAACAACTTTGCTAATCCTATTACTTGTCAAGGTACTGCTACTAAAAAACATGTTGATTTATTAGAGATAATAGTATATACCCCGGAAGACTTGGTTTTAGAGTTATAATTAATTAACGGTATTGCGGTAGTGTATATAGATGGAAGTATCTATAATGTTGTTGTGGCAGGCACCCCATAATACCGATTGAGGTAATTTGACTACACCCGCTTATTGCCCCTTTCTATATAAATAAACTTTGCACCTTAAAGTATGGTGATTTATTTTACTTTTCAAATCATCCAATTGGAAGTCATTGTTTTCTCTAAAATAATGCTCGAATGCAATTATACTGCTTCAATATGATCAAATACTACAAATCAAGATGTCTCATAATAAAGATATTTAACCAATTATAAGGTGGATTCTACCTATAAAACATTTAACGTTATTCGATAACCTTTTATCCTTTATTTAGTAGGGAACCTTAAACTGTTTTCACATAAATCAAAAAACATGAAAAATCTAAACAAAATGAAAAATCAATTTTATCACTTGCTTGTTTATTTATTATTTTGCTTTTTGCCATCGCAAATGCAATCTCAAAATTGGGTTCCTCAGGCAATTGATTTATTACCAGTTGACTATGCTGTTTATTCAATTTCAGTTGTCGATGAAAATGTGGTTTGGGCAGTAGCCTATGATCGAACAGCAGGGGTCCCTGTCGCAGTAGACCACATTATCAAAGTACTTAGAACAACCGACTCAGGAGCTTCCTGGGATGTTTTTGATGTAACGGAAGCAATAGGCCGGAAAAGTTTTGACATTGTTGCTTTTAATCAAGATACAGCTATTATTACAACTCTAACTTCAGGTGATAATGGATTTGTAGGTGGCGTATTTAAAACAGAAAATGGGGGAGGAAGCTGGACGCAAAAATCTTTAGGTTATACCGGAAGCGTTTGGGTTCGTTTTTTTAATCAAACTGACGGGGTAATTATTAACAGAAACAGTATGGCCACTACCAATGATGGGGGAGAGACTTGGCTTCCTGTTCCATCGGCTAATATTCCAGTATTTCAAACTGATGAATACACACTTATATCTACGGGTACTAATTCTTGTCAAGTCATTGGCGATCATATTTGGTTTGGTACAAATATGGGTAGAGTTTATAGAAGTCAGGACAAAGGACTAAACTGGGAAGTTTTTGATTCCTCTCTTGGTAGTTCTGCCACAATACTATCTGAAGCTTTTAAGGATACATTAAATGGAATAGCGCTTGATATCAGTTCACCAATTACAAAATTTAGTAAAACCGCAAATGGTGGAGAAACGTGGACAAATGTTTCTTCAAGTCCGGATTTGAGAATTCGAAATATCTCCTATTTGCCAGGTACAACAAGCACCCTGATCGGTACTTCGGATATATCATCCAATCCAATAACTGCTTATTCTGTAGATTTCGGAGAAACCTGGAAAGTTATTGATGAAAACATTCCACTCAGGGCTACTCAGTTTATCTCCTCAACTGTAGGGTGGGCAACTAAAAGTAGGATTAGTTCATCTAACCAAGCAGCCATGTACAAATGGGACGATAGTGATATTTTTGACTGCAACCCTGCTTCTAAGAGCTTTTCCAACAACCCATTGACCCATTCAGGCTCTGGTTCAAGCAGCACAGTAGTTGCATTTGACCCTGGCAGTAAAACACCATCCTTTACCATCTCCGGCCTCAATACCAAAATCAATGGCAATCCGAATAGTCGCTTTATTGATGAAGTGACAGTCACTTATGTATATGAAAATGGCACAACTGGAACATATGGTGCTTTCAGTGGCAGTAATACCACCAGCGTGACTGTAGATATTCTTAAAACCGATATTGAATCGGTGACGGTCTCTCTCGCAGATGGATACGATGGCAATTTTAGTGGCACCTTGTCCGTTTCACTCACTGACATCGACTATTGTGGTGTCGGCTCTGTTTGCCCCGATGCCGACAACGACGGTGTGTGCGATGTGGATGATGTTTGCCCCGGTGGCAATGACAACCTAGATGCTGATGGGGATGGTGTCCCTGATGACTGCGATAGCTGCACAAACGAAACCAGCTCATTTGACCCAAGTCTATTAACACACCAAGGCACAGGCTCTTCTGTTTCGTCCGTGACTATTCCCGTCGGCAATACGGAAGTCAACTTTACCATAAACGGCCTCAATGCCAAAACCAATGGCAATCCAAGCAAGCGTTTCATTGATCAAATAACCGTCACTGATAACAACGGAGTATCCTATGGCACTTTCAACGGGGATATACAAAGCTCTGTCAATATAGAGATAAGTGGTGGTGTGGAATCCGTGATGGTTTCACTTACTGATATTTACGATGGAGACACTGGAACCGAAGTGCTCAACGTGAGCATGTCTGACGTAACTACATGCGTTCCTCCTCCCTCTCCTCCGGCTTCCATACTCAGCAGCAATGACGTTGTGCCAGAGTCCTTTAATAGGACAATTGCCATTTACCCTAACCCAACCCGTGACATTGTGAATCTTGAGCTAAAGAACTACTTAGAACAAAGAGTTTCGATTTCCATATACAACAACCTTGGACAGCGGGTACTCTATATGTCAGAGCAGGAACTAAACAACACTGTATTAAGTATTGACCTAATCAACAGGCAACTACCAGATGGCATTTACATCCTTGCTGTCAGTACAGTAAATGGAAGTCAGACAAAACAATTTGTCCTTCAACAGTAGCAAACAAGATTTCACTCTCTACTACCGGAAAGGGGGTGGGGTTGGAAAGTAAAGAAATAGTTGTTTTCATAAAAAGTTAAAAGAAGTCACTTTAATAAAGTGACTTCTTTTATTTAACAAAGAGCAGAATTGTTTTCTATTACCTTTTCTTTGATACCCTATTAAAAAAACGAATTTTTGGTTATTTAACTTTCATGCAATAAACAAAAAGCCCTTACCAGAATTTGATAAGAGCTTTTTCTTGTTGAGGTCGCGAACGGATTTGAACCGCCGTACGAGGTTTTGCAGACCTCTGCCTAACCGCTCGGCCACGCGACCTTTTTCGGTTGGCAAATATAGAATAAATATTATTTACTTTCATAGGATTTCCCATCATGTTACTTTTAAAAAGAGCTTTTCTGAAGAATTTTCTGAAAACAAATCCCATAACTACCGTAAAATCAACCATCATCGTTAATTTGACCATTGTTTTAATTATTAGTTAAAATATCAATTAAGTTAAGATTGCCTCTCCTCGTTAACCTTTTTCTAAATCACTACATCATGAAACACGAATTGATAGGACTGTTATCTCTCCCTTTCTTCTTTGCACGCCAAAGAAGGTTCCAATTGAGGATTTGCCAACGGAAAGGTCGTTCCATAAAAGTATTGAAGCCCTATTTAATGCTCAAGGGGGCTATGATCTATAGAATAGTATGAGTATCTGATCTTATGACATCACTAAAGAAGGTGGTTGAAAAAACAAATCATAGACTTAAAAGACAGACGAGAACGTATAGAGGGGACCGGGTTTACTCTGGGCTTTGATAGGAATGATACTTGGGTCTACACAGATACCTCATATAAAGGAAATCCCCTTTTTTATAAAAAAATGTTTTACTACTATGCTATGCCCTTTGTCATTGGTAATGATGGAATAGTATATTGTGAAACTAACGACCTTGTTTTTGATGGTGAGTCATCTGCTGAAATCAAGATCCCATATGATGATAACGTTAGAGTTGGCTCTAAAGATGAATGGTTTGACCACCTCAATTCAAAAAACAATGAAATGATTTGGTTACACCGTTACATACTTTTCAAATGAAAAACCTGAAAACAACATTGCGACAGAGTTTAGAAACAAGGTTGAATTTGATCACATCGTTATTGGTGTGTAAAACGCCGATGATAAAACATTTACTAAGACCGAAGGGACAAAAATAATCAAACAGTGATACTTTTAATCAATATTCTAATTCATAGTTATCCAATATTATATCATCCATTCCATCTTGGTCAAATGGGTTTTCAATTTGCTCTTGTACATTAAAGAGTGTTATTAAGAAGAAAGACAATATAATATTCAACCCATAGACAATGAATAAAAACCTATCCGTAACTACCTGTGTCGAATTGTTCAATATATCAACAACCTGAATTTCGTGATAAACAATGTTTTTAATAAGTGTTGGTGCATAAAAAAAAGGAAAAACATAAATAAACAGTTCGCAATACGCTCTTATACTTTGTGGTGTTCTGTGTGTTTTAATAGAAATTGAGTTTTCAACTCCCATTATTACATCTCGCATTAACTTATAAACCTTAAGTGCAATACCTTTACTCATTTTATCTTGATGCTTCGTGATAAATCCTTGAATTTTAGAAATTGATTCAATTAATGGTTGTTTGTCTAATGTCTCAGAATATAAAAACCTTATAAGCTCCGTTTTTACATTTCTAATATCTTTATAAATAATCTGCTTGTCCGTCTCGTTAATCTTTTTTGAAAATGAAAAGCTATATTTTATTGCTGCTAACGCAGCTTTAGCTCTTCCCAAATGTTCCAATGCTCTTTCCCTTCTTTGAAAAGCACTTCCCAATGTAAAAACCAACGGAAAAACAACTGCTACCGAAATCAATGTTAAGTCAAGATCAAAAATTAGCTTGTATTCAAGAGAGATCCAAGTGGCCGCTATAGATATGAACACAGAAATCAATGTTTTATAATTTATCGCTGAGGTATATTTTAAATGTTTGCTAACGTTATTCATTGGGGTAAAATCAAGTGGTTTACATTAATATTCCGTCTTGTGCAACAACTGAAGGAGGAATGTCTATCTCTCCTAACATCTCTCTAAGGTCTCTTTCTATTGTTCGACAAAGAGCAGTCATTGGCACATCATTTATAAAATTATCAAAAGGATCCTCACTGCTATCACCAACCGTTTCCATTGTTAAAAATATCCAAGAAATCAAGACACCAAAAGGAATGGCAATGAGTTCCATTGAATGTCCCATATCCGCAAATTGCCCAAGAAGACCAAAGGGCAATAAGATAATAAAAATCCAAGTAAACACCTTGCTAAAATAACTATATTGTCTAGGAAATGGGGTGTTTTTTATTCTTTCACACTTTCCTTGAAAGTTATAAAATTCCTCAAGTACTCTCATCATTTCCATATGTCTAAAGTCCTCGATTAACCCTGTTTCATGCATTTGCTTTTTAAGGACTTCTGCCTGTAAGCGTATTATTTGAGTGGGCTTATTTATAACATTATAAATCTGCTTGCATTCATTTCCTTGCAGAAAGGCATATACCTCCTCCTTCCAGTGATTGTCTTCAGGGGCATCAATTGTCATTGCCTTTTTAACGGCCTTGCTCATTTTCTTTCCATTTGGATTCGGTTTTCTTAAGTGTAGCCTCAATGCATTAATCCAAGCAATATGCGTGTAAATCAAATCCTTTTGAATGGCTTTAACTTCCTCATCTGAAACATTTGTATTTTCAGAGTGGTGCGTGACAAAACTTAAAACCTGATTCGCCCACGTTCTACTATAATTCACTATTCCTCCCCAAATTTTTCGCGCTTCCCAAAAGCGATCATATGAAGCATTATTTTTAAAGCCAACATAGAAGGCAACAGCAATACCAATAGTACTTAAAGGTAAGAACGGAATGTGTGGATTTAGTCCTTTATGTTCTAAGTTGTGTATAAGAAGATATACGAGTATATTCCAAATAGTAAATAATACAAAGTTTATCCATCCAAACTTTAGTACAACCTTCCAACTTATATTTCTATATATATACATTAACAACAAAGTTTAAATTAGACTTATTTGGCATTATCCCATTAATCAACTATAGGCAATGCGTTTAACTGTTCCCGATCATGATTTTTCTTTCATCGGAAACAACTGCAAGTGTAGTTTCTCGATTCCCACTAGTTCGGAATCTCTAGTAAACTGTTCAAAAGAAAAAGTATAGTCTCCCTTTTCAGGAAACTTAAAACTTTCTAAAAGAAAAACCTTCACAGTACAACTTGAGCTATTGCACTTACCTTCCCACTCCCCTCTTTTGTTTGCTAGTTGAATTGTAATTTGCTCTTCACGTTTATCTTTAGTCGGAAACTTAGTATGTATTTTCATGTACACATTCTCATAGTCGTACTCCTTAGAATGCGTAACCAATAAGTGAAGGTTATACTTTAACGATACATCATTAATAGAAACGTCAAAAAACTTCAGGTCTTCATATTGCCAAGATTCTGACAACACTTCCCGTTCTTCATTTAATAGAAAGTCTGGACCACATGATGTCAATAGCAAAGAGAACGTAAATACATAGAAGATGTTTTTCATGCTAAGAATTCTAGACTAAAATAGACACTTTTAATTAATTACCGAAACAAGACAACTATAAACCATCTGGCTTACTACTCAAAAAACTCCTTCATTCTAGCAAAGAACCCCTTCTGATCACCACCTTCTAATGGCTTAAACCCTTGCATCTCTCTCATTTTTTCCAGCAATTCGGTTTCCTCTGGTGATAGTTTTTTCGGCGTCCAAATATTTACATTAATCAACTGATCACCTTTGCCGCCATAACCTTGTGCCGAAGGAAGTCCTTTTGACCTCAATCTAAATATCTTACCTGCAGGAGTTCCAGCAGGAATTGTAATCTTAACGGGTTTGCCAAGTGTTGGGACTTCGACTGAAATTCCAAGCGCTGAGTCTGCAAAATTCAGGAAAAGGTCATACATAATGTTTTGTCCATCCCTAGAAAAGTACTTATGTTTCTTTTCTTCTATCATGATCAATAAGTCACCATTTGATCCCCCTGCTTTGCCAGCATTTCCTTTACCACGCATTGATAATTGCATTCCTTCTTCTACGCCTGCTGGTATTGGAATTTCAATCGTTTCATCAATAAGGTTTCTTCCTTCTCCTTTACATGTTGTACACTTAGATGTTATCTGTTGTCCAGAACCATTACAACCTGGACAAACTGTTGTTGTTTGCATTTGCCCAAGGAAAGTTGACTTCACTTGACGAACATAACCAGAACCTCCACAGGTGTTACACGTTTGCACAGAAGTACTATCCTTAGCACCTGATCCTGCGCAAGTTCCGCATTTTCCTAGCTTTTTTACTTTAATCTTTTTTGTAACACCTTCAGCTATTTCTTCCAGCGTCAGACTTACTTTGATTCGTAAGTTTGAGCCCTTCTGACCTCTTTGCCTTCCTGTACTTCTTCCTCCTCCGAAGAAACTTTCAAAAGGTCCTCCAGAGTCTCCAAAAATATCACTGAAATTTGAAAAGATATCATCCATTGTCATTCCACCTCTTCCTCCTCCTCCAAATCCACCCTGGCCATCTACACCTGCGTGACCAAAACGATCATATCTGGCTTTCTTATCTGGGTTACTTAACACCTCATAAGCCTCTGCTGCCTCCTTAAACTTATCCTCTGCTGCTTTATCGTCAGGGTTTTTATCTGGGTGAAATTTTATTGCAACTTTTCTATATGCTTTTTTAATTTCCTTTTCATCTGCAGATTTAGTAACTTCTAATATCTCGTAATAATCTCTTTTTGCCATTTTTATATATCTAGATTGTAGGAATTACTTCCCAACAACAACTTTAGCGAATCTGATAATCTTATCGTTCAAATAATACCCATTTTCAACAGTATCCACAACTTTACCCTTCATGTCTTCTGAAGGAGAAGGAATTTCTGTTATTGCCTCATGAAGCTCTGGGTCAAATTCTTTACCTGTAGACTCCATTGGGGTTAACCCTTTGTTTCCTAGAATTGTGTAAAGTTTATTATAAACCATTAAAATACCTTCACTTAATTGCTCTGATGTGTTTTTATCCTCAGCGGCCTTCTTTGCTCTGTCAAAATCATCCAAAACAGGTAAAATCGTAGTCATTGTTTCCTGAGCTGCCGTTTTCATCAACTCAAAACGTTCTCTTGTGTTTCGTTTTTTAAAGTTTTCGAATTCTGCAAACAACCTAAGGTGCTTATCTCTAGCTTCTGCTAATTGCAACTCAAGCTCTTCTATTTGCTCATCAACTTTTTTGTTACTGGATTTCTTCGATTTAGACTTAGTCTTAGTTTCCTTTTCGTCATCTTTTTTGCTCTCTGCCATTATGCCTTTTTATTATAATACTATCAATTCTTTTGCCACGGCTGTTTTTCCGTCATATTGGCAGACAAAATTAAAGTTTTGATTGTAAATAAGCCTTTATTTCTGCATAGGATTGATTTACGCCTACAATATTTCCTTTAGGATCGATTAAAAACTTCGCAGGTATATCTTTTACGGAATATTTTTGGGCCAAAGGTGACAATAAAACAATTTTTGATTCTTGTACAATCTGGTGGTGCCACTTAAACCCATCCTTTAATGCAGCATTTTCCCAACGCTTGTTATTCTTCTCTAAAGCAACAGTTACAATAGTAAAATTACTGCCATCTTGAAATGACTTTCCATTAAACTCATTGTATAGTCTTACTAAGTTTGGGTTATCTCTTCTACATGGCGGACACCAAGAGCCCCAAAAGTCCAAAAGAACATATTCCCCCCTCAACTCACTTAAAGTAAATGATTCACCAGTAATTAGTTCTGTTGTAAAGTCTGGTGCAATCTTTCCCTCATTACTCATGGGTGAGCGCAGCAAAAAATAATAAACGGCAACACCTACAACTAAAAGAATGATAGCTTTAAATATTTTTCTTTTCATGATTCTGTCAAATTATTGATTACTTTCTAAGAAATAATTCATTTATAAGTAGTCATTTTTCTCAAAGTTAAGTGATTATTAGTCAATTTGGTTCAAAATTAAAACAACAGATATGTCATTT
Organism: uncultured Saprospiraceae bacterium; assembly: GCA_905480605.1. Classification (GTDB taxonomy): domain Bacteria; phylum Bacteroidota; class Bacteroidia; order Chitinophagales; family Saprospiraceae; genus RFSX01. The sequence continues at coordinate 16,395 of CAJQRD010000086.1, forward strand.
ATAAACTTTAGTCCTCAAGAAATAGATAATAAAGATATGCATCAGTTCTTGGTCGGTGCCGTTTCTCCAAGACCGATAGCTTTGGTAAGTAGTGTGGATGGAGATGGGGTGCCAAACTTAGCCCCATACAGTTTCTTCAATGCCTTAAGTTCTAACCCCCCGATGTTGGCCTTTTCGTCAAACCTAAAAACTGGTGAGAATAAAGAAAAAGATACTTTACAAAATATAAAGCAAACTAAAAACTGTGTAGTAAATGTTGTCAACTATGAAATTGTCAGACAAATGACTCTTTGTTCAGTGGCATATAAACATGGCGTTTCTGAGTTTAAGAAATCCGGCTTGTCTCCTTTAAGGTCTGATTTAGTAGACTCTTTTAGGGTAAAAGAGTCCCCCGTGCAATTTGAGTGCACGGTGCATAGTATAATTGCATTAGGAAATGAGGCAGGAGCTTCGAATTTAATCATTTGTAATATTTTAAAAATGCATGTACTAAAATCTATACTGACCGATAACCTCAGACGAATCGATCCAAACAAGCTTGATGCCATGGGTAGGCTGGGCCGTAGCAATTATGTTCGTGTAAAAGGAAATAATATTATTGAAATGTATCAGTCAATAAAGCCTAATTGTATCGGTTTTGATGGTTTACCTGTAAGTATTCAAAAATCAATGTTTCTATCCGGTCATCAAATTGCAGAAATGGCTTCTGTTGAAACACTTCCATCCAAAGAAATGGTTGAAGAAATATATAAAGGGTTAAAGGAAAGAGATAAGAACTTGGAAGGGTGTCATTTAATGGCAATTGATGCGCTAAATACGAAAGATAAAGTAGATGCTTTAAAGTTTGCTCTAATACCAGAATACTACTTATAATTTAAAAATAGAACTAACATATTAAACAATTCACAATATATATTGTATATCTTTAATCGCGAAACTTAATAAAAAAATGGGTAAAGAAAATAGTAAAGAAAGAGAAGCCAAACTGAAAGCATTGAGCCTTGCTGTAGAAAAGGTTGAAAAGAATTTTGGTAAAGGTGCCATAATGAAACTTGGAGACAAGAAGGTTGTAAATGCAGAAACAATATCTACGGGTTCTCTTAGTTTGGATATCGCACTAGGGATAGGCGGATTTCCAAGGGGTCGTGTCGTAGAAATTTACGGTCCGGAATCATCGGGTAAAACAACATTGGCTATTCATGCCATTGCAGAATGTCAAAAAAAAGGTGGTATCGCGGCAATTATTGATGCAGAGCACGCCTTTGACAAAACGTATGCAGAAGCATTGGGTGTAGACACTGAAAACCTTTTGATTTCTCAACCAGATAATGGAGAACAAGGTTTAGAAATAGCTGAGCACTTAATCAGATCAGGAGCAATTGACATCATCGTAATTGATTCAGTTGCAGCACTAACACCTAGAGCAGAAATCGAAGGAGAAATGGGTGATTCAAAAATGGGTCTCCAGGCAAGATTGATGTCACAAGCATTAAGAAAGTTAACCGGTGTTATTGGAAGAACAGGTTGCTGTTGCATATTCATTAATCAGTTAAGAGAAAAGATTGGTGTTATGTTTGGTAACCCTGAAACAACGACTGGTGGTAATGCTCTTAAGTTTTATGCCTCAATAAGATTAGACATCAGAAAGTCTGGGTCTGCAATAAAGGATAAAGAAGGAAATGTTATTGCAAGTCCAACAAAGGTTAAAGTTGTTAAAAACAAACTTGCACCTCCTTTTAAACTTGCTTATTTCGATATGGTATATGGACAAGGAATTTCTAGAACTGGAGAGATCATTGATATTGGTGTTGATCTTAATATTGTAGGTAAAAGTGGTTCTTGGTACAGTTATAATGATACAAAGATTGCTCAAGGTAGAGAAGGAGCTAAGCAGTTCTTACTTGATAACCCAGAAGTTATGGAGGAGATAGCTGGTAGGGTGAAAAATCACTTTCTATCTGATGGTGCACCTGAAGAAGTAAAAGTTGCAAAAGAGTCTAAATAAAGTCTAGTACTTTATTTCTTTAAAATAAAAAAGCACAGCTTGAATAATTCAAGCTGTGCTTTTATTTTAAACCCGGCTTTCAAAAGGTTGGTTGAACTTTATTTCGTAACTACAGGTGACCGTTTAACATACGCATTCCACCAACGTTCCTATTTTTTCTCCCTCTGTCACACGTTTAAGGTTGCCCGGCACATTAATATTAAAAACAACTATTGGAACATTATTTTCGTGACACATTGTGAAGGCCGTCATGTCCATAATTTTTAAATTCTTATTAATGACTTCGTTGAATGAAATCTTATCGTATTTCACTGCGTTTGGATCTTTTTCCGGGTCGGCAGTATATATACCATCAACTCTTGTACCTTTCAATATAACATCAGCACTAACTTCACTTGCTCTAAGTGCTGCTGCTGAATCTGTTGTAAAATAAGGACTCCCAGTACCTGCTGAAAAAACTACAACTCTTCCCTTTTCCAAATGTCTAATTGCTCGTCTTCGAATATATGATTCCGCAATTTCTCTCATTTCTATAGCACTAACTAGTCGTGAATATACGCCCTGTGTTTCTAATGCGCTTTGCAGTGCCATTCCATTAATTACTGTGGCCATCATTCCCATATAGTCCCCTTGAACTCTTTCTATACCACTATCTGCGGCTTGCAATCCTCTAAATATATTTCCACCGCCAATTACAACTGCAACCTCAACACCTAGTTTTGTAATTGAATCAATCTCCTTAGCATAGTGTCTAAGCCTTTCTGGGTCAATACCAAAACTCTTACTACCCATTAATGACTCACCACTTAACTTAAGTAAAACGCGTTTGTATTTAATGCTCATTCTTCTTTATGTTTAATTGATCCTAAGATCGATGGCAAAACTAATCTTTTACTCAATATTTTTTTGACTATATCAATATGATTTCGCTCACACTTTTCTAACATTTATATAAAAGGCAAAAAAAAAGCGATTCAAATAATGAATCGCTTTTAAAATATTTTTTATCCTAATTTGATGTGCTTGAATGCCGTCACCGTAAGGTTCGGGTCTATCGCATGTAAGTAGCCTTGAACACTTTCTTTACTAGTAGCCTTTACATAAGTCTGGTCTAGTAATGTGTTTTCCTTGAAAAACTTGTTCAATTTACCCTGAGCAATTCTATCTAACATCGCCTCTGGCTTTCCTTCTTTTCTTGCAAGCTCCATTCCGATTTCAATTTCCTTTTCAACAATTGAGGAATCAACTCCATCTTTGTTTAAAGCAATTGGACGCATCGCCGCTACTTGCATTGCTACATTTTTTCCAGCCTCTTCAAATTGAGGGCCTTCCATATTTAATGCAACAATAACACCTGCTTTGTGTCCCATATGGATATAAGGTAAAACTTGTCCTTCTCCAGATTCTGTTTCGATTTTCGCGTAATCAGATATTTCTAACTTCTCACCGATAACACCAGTTTGTTGTTCTACTTTTTCACCAACTGTCATATCTTCATATGGCAAAGCTAAAAGTGCATCTTTATCTGCCGGTAAACTTTTAAGAGCTATTTCTGCGAAAGATTCAGCCAATGCAACAAAGTCTTCTCCTTTAGAAACGAAGTCAGTCTCACAACTTAATCTTACAACAATTCCTTTGTTTTTATTAGCAGATGTTTTTGCAATTACAACACCTTCTTTTGCTTCTCTATCTGCCCTTTTAGCAGACAGCTTTTGTCCTTTTTTTCTTAAGTTTTCGATTGCTTTACTAAAATCCCCTTCTGCTTCAGTTAAGGCTTTTTTACAATCCATCATACCAGCACCTGTCTGATCTCTTAGTTTTTTTACATCTGCTGCTGAGATACTCATGATATATATCTTTTATTGTTTTAAATAATTATTTAGTTGCAGTTGCTGCTTCAGATTCTTTCATTTTCTTTCTATCTGCAGATCCTTCTTTCAAAACTTCTGCCATGTAAGAAGTAATCAGTTTGATAGATTTTGATGCGTCATCATTAGCCGGAATAGGAAAGTCTACTAAAGTAGGATCCGAGTTGGTATCAACGATACCAAAGATCTTAATTCCTAATTTTTTAGCTTCAGCGATTGCAATGTGCTCATGGTGAATATCTACAACAAAAATTGCTGCAGGCAATCTGTTCATGTTTGCTATACCTCCTAAAACCTTTTCCAACTTATTTCTTTCTCTCGTAAGAGTAAGTCTTTCTTTTTTAGTGATACTCGTTACACTTTCATCAGCCAATAATTTATCGATACTGTTCATTTTCTTAACAGATCTCTTAATTGTTGAGAAGTTAGTCATCATTCCCCCTAACCATCTTTCGGTTACGAAGGGCATGTTAGCTTCTCTAGCCAATATTGCAACACTTTCTTTTGCTTGTTTTTTAGTTGCCACAAACATAACCTTACGGCCAGATTTTGCAACTTGTTTTATAGCAGAAGCTGCCTTATCAAGATATTCAATAGTTCTGTTAAGATCTATGATGTGAATACCCTTTCTTTCCATGAAGATATAAGGTAACATTTTAGGATTCCACTTTCTTTTCATGTGTCCTAGGTGTGCTCCTGATTCTAATAGCTCTTTATATGTAGGTAATGCCATTTTATCTTTTCTATTATATTGAATAAATTATCTTTTAGAGAATTGAAAGCTCTTTCTTGCCTTTGGCTTACCGTATTTTTTACGTTCAACCACACGAGCATCTCTTGTAAGATATTTTTTCGCTTTTAATGGTGACTTATTGTCTTCACTAATTTTAACCAACGCTCTAGAAATTGCCAATCTGATTGCCTCAGCTTGACCTTTAAATCCACCGCCGTTAACATTAACTTTAATGTCGTATGATTTTGCAACATCAAGTGTGTTAAGTGGATCTTCTATATTGAATTGGATATTAGGTTGTGGGAAGTACACTTTATAGTCCTTTCCGTTAACAATAATATTACCGCTACCTGCTTGCATGTAGATTCTTGCAACAGATGCTTTTCTTCTTCCTAAAGTATTTATTACCTCCATTTATTAAAAATTAAATGTTTGTGGTTTCTGTGCAGCATGTGGATGATCAGATCCAGTGTACACTAATAATTTTTTAATCATTTGTCTTCCAAGTCTATTTTTTGGAAGCATTCCTCTAACTGCATGTTCCATGATCTCTATTGGCTTTTTATCCAACATTTCTTGTGCAGTTCTAGATTTTTGACCACCAGGATATCCAGAATATCTTTGGTATTCCTTTTGGTCCATTTTCGCTCCAGAAAATCTTACCTTCTCAGCGTTAATAACGATAACGTAATCACCAGTGTCAACGTGAGGAGTAAAATTTGGCTTATGCTTGCCTCTTAATACTGTTGCGATTTTAGAGCCCAATCTTCCAACTACGTCTGACTGTGCGTCAACAACGTACCAGTTTCTTTGTACCTCTTCTTTCTTCGCTGATTTGGTTTTGTAGCTTAATGTATCCACAATACTTTTTTTTATTCAGTTAATTCGCCTAATTCTAAAGCGGCTGCAAATGTATATTTCTTTTGTATACAAATCAAGCCTTTTTATAAAAAAAAATGAACTTTATTTATCTAAGTGCCTGAAAATCAATAAAAATATCGCTCAACTTTTAAAGTCCCTATGATTTAGGTGGGTGATGATTCAGTTGGTTTACAGAGGTCTTGCAGGGCTAAGCTCTGACAGAGCTCCTCCCTATTCACTTTGCAATTAATTCGCAATCAGTCATTTATATATAAATAATATAAACCTGTTTTGACCCTAAAACAAAAAAGGCGAGCTCTAAACAAGCTCACCTTTCGTTTTATAATTAATTCTTACTATTCACACCTACCTCCCCAAATGCACCAACAAAATTGATACGTCAGATGGGGATACACCACTTATTCTTGATGCCTGTCCAATTGTTCTTGGTTGAATAGTCTTTAACTTTTCTCTTGCTTCTGCAGAAAGAGCCGTCAGGCAATGAAAGTCGACATCTATGATTTTAACATCTTCCAGGCGATTCATTTTCTCGGCCATTTCCTTTTCTTTTTGAATATACCCCTGGTATTTGATGTCGGTTTCTGCCATCGTATTGGTTTCCCTGTCGTATTTAGACAAAAACGCCTTAAATGGTGGGAAACTGTCTTTTAATCCCTCGATACTTATCTTCGGGCGAGAGATTAATGAAATCAACTTAACCTTTTGCTTTAAGACACTACTGCCATTATCTTCTAAATATGCATTGACATGGTCCGGGGAGACACTTGTGTTTTCTAAAAACCTTCTTATCGCTTTGATTGCTTCTTTTTTAACTTCAACTCGTTCTATCCTTTCGTCCATTTTATCTACACCAATTGCTTTTGCCAGTGGAGACAACCTCAGGTCTGCATTATCTTGTCTTAATAGAATTCTATATTCTGCTCTTGATGTAAACATTCGATACGGTTCATTCGTACCTTTATTTACAAGGTCATCAATCAAAACACCGATATATGCTTCTGATCTTTTTAAAACAAATGGGTCTTTTTCATTAATTTTTAAATGCGCATTTATTCCCGCCATGTAACCTTGAGAGCCAGCCTCTTCGTATCCTGTTGTGCCATTTATTTGACCAGCAAAGAAGAGGTTCTGAATAAGTTTGGTTTCTAAATTAATGTGCAGCTGAGTTGGTTGGAAAAAATCATATTCAATGGCATAACCAGGTCGGAACATTTTAGCATTTTCAAATCCTTTGATCTTTCTCATCGCCTTAAACTGTACGTCTTCTGGCAATGAAGATGAAAAACCATTTACATAAATTTCACAAGTATTTCTTCCTTCTGGCTCTATAAACAATTGATGTCTATCTTTATCTGAAAATCTTTCGATTTTATCTTCAATGCTTGGACAATACCTAGGACCAAGGCCTCTTATTCTTCCATTAAACATAGGTGACTTATCGAAGCCTGTTTTCAAAACTTCGTGAACCTCTGTACTGGTATAAGTTATATGACAAGGCGTCTGATCTGTTAGTTCTGGTGTATTTGTGAAAGAAAATTTTTCGGGTACTTCATCTCCTGGCTGCAATTCCATCTGTGACCAATCTAAACTTCGACCATCAACACGCGGTGGTGTTCCGGTCTTCATTCTTCCCGCCTCAAAACCCAAAGCAACCAGTTGTTCTGTTATTCCTGTTGCAGCACGCTCTCCGGCTCTTCCTCCTCCAAACTGTTTTTCTCCAATATGAATTAAACCGTTCAGGAAAGTCCCGTTAGTAAGTATAACAGATTTTGCTCTTATTTCAAGTCCAATTCCTGTGGTTACACCGATACATCTTCCATCCTCTACAATTAGTCCTTTGACCATCTCTTGCCAAAAGTCAATATTAGAATGAGCCTCTAACATGCTTCTCCAAACTTGAGCAAACTGGTGCCTGTCACTCTGTGCTCGTGGACTCCACATTGCTGGCCCCTTAGATTTGTTCAACATTCTAAATTGCATCATCGTATGATCTGTCACAATTCCACTGTAACCACCCATCGCGTCGATCTCTCTTACGATCTGCCCTTTAGCAACACCACCCATCGCTGGGTTACAACTCATTTGAGCAATCGTTTGCATATTCATTGTTGCCAATAAAACCTTAGAGCCCATATTGGCTGCTGCTACTGCGGCTTCGCTTCCTGCGTGACCAGCCCCTACAACTATAACATCATATTCTTGAAACATTCTCCAAAGGTAG
>CAJQRD010000087.1 GCA_905480605.1 uncultured Saprospiraceae bacterium
CCAAGGGCAAGCCAGTGATATCGAAATTACGGCACGTGAAATTTTAATTTTAAAAGAAGAACTTTATAAGATCATTAGTAAGCATTCAGGTCAAGATTATGACAAAGTATACGCAGATAGTGATCGTGATTATTGGATGAAATCTGATAAGGCATTAGAATACGGAATGATTGATGAAATTTTAACTCGAAGTTAAACCCCTCTCTAATACGTTATGGCAAAAGAAGAATTAGACTGTTCATTTTGTGGCAAGAAAAAAGCCGACACCAATTTACTCATAGCAGGAATTGATGCGCATATTTGTGACCGTTGTATAGAGCAAGCCAATGGCATTGTTATCGAAGAAGCGAAGCAAGATAATAGTACTGGACTCACTTCTGATGTCATGCTAAAAAAACCACAAGAAATAAAAGCCTTTTTGGACGACTATATTATTGGTCAAGAACAAACCAAAAAAGTAATGTCTGTAGCGGTGTATAACCATTACAAGCGTCTATTGCAACCGCCTAACGACGACGATATTGAAATCCAAAAAAGTAATATTATTATGGTAGGGCAAACAGGAACTGGAAAAACCTTGATGGCCAAAACCATAGCAAAAATGCTTAACGTTCCACTAGCCATTGTTGATGCTACAGTACTAACCGAAGCAGGTTATGTTGGTGAAGATGTGGAAAGTATGCTTACACGTTTATTGCAAGCTGCCGATTACGATCAAGAAAAAGCAGAACGTGGAATTGTATTTATTGATGAAATTGATAAAATTGCCCGTAAAAGTGATAACCCCTCCATTACTAGAGATGTTTCTGGAGAAGGTGTACAACAAGCCCTTTTAAAATTATTAGAAGGAACCGTTGTAAATGTTCCACCAAAAGGTGGACGAAAACATCCAGATCAAAAATTCATAGAAGTCAATACAGAAAATATTTTATTTATAGCTGGAGGTGCTTTTGATGGTGTTGATCGTCATATTTCTAAGCGACTCAATATGTCAGCAATTGGCTATAAAGCTTCTCATGATGAAGAGCAAATTGACACCGAAAACTTAGTACAATATATCATTCCTAAAGATTTAAAAGACTTTGGTTTAATTCCTGAAATTATTGGGCGTTTACCCGTACTTACTTATATGAATCCGTTGGATGAGGAAACGTTAAGAGCGATTTTAACAGAGCCTAAAAACTCACTTATAAAACAATATAAAAAGCTTTTTGAGATGGATGAAATCGCACTCTCTTTCAAAGATGATGCTTTAGATTTTATTGTTAAAAAAGCGATTGAATATAAACTAGGAGCTCGTGGATTACGATCCTTATGTGAAGAAATTCTTACCGATGCCATGTTTGTGCTTCCAAGTAGCGATGAAACCGCTTTGGTTGTCGATAAAGCCTATGTTAAAAAACACTTGACACGAACACAAATTAAACGTCTCAAAGCCGTTTCCTAAATCATTTCTAAGAGTTCTTCTAAAAACTGACGCGAGTTGGACAGACGCGGCACTTTGTGCTGACCTCCTAATTTGTTGTTTCGTTTCATCCATTTATAGAATAAGTCCTCTTGTGCTACATGAATTTTAGGTTCATTTAAAGTAATGTTATTGTAGCGTTTGGCTTCGTAGTCAGAATTTAAAGCTTTTAAAGCATTGTCCAGAAGCTCCACAAAATACTGCAAATCTTTTGGGGGCGTTTTAAACGCTATAATCCATTCATGAGCACCTTTAGATTTTCCTTCCATAAATATGGGTGCGACCGTATAATCGATAAGCTCTGTTTTGGTTTTTTTAGTGACGATTTTTATTGCCTTATCCGTGTTTTCAATAATTAATTCTTCACCAAAAACATTTATAAAATGCTTTGTTCTCCCTGTAACTTTGAGGCGATAAGGTGCTGTTGAGGTAAATGTCACCGTGTCTCCAATTTTATAGCGCCATAAGCCCGCATTGGTCGTCACTATAATCGCATAATTTTTACCCTTTTCAACTTCGGATAATGAAATGACTTTTTCAGTTGCTGTTCCATAGGTATTCATAGGGATAAACTCATAAAATATGCCGTAATCTAACATTAGTAAAAGTTCATTGGATTGGTTGCGGTCTTGAATTGCAAAAAAGCCTTCGGAAGCATTATAAATTTCGTAGTATTTTACCGACTTTGAGGGGATGATCGATTTAAATTGATCAACATAAGGCAAGAAACTAACGCCGCCATGAAAGTACACTTCCAGATTTGGCCAGACATCTAGAATCGTTTTTGTTCCAGAAGTTTCTAAGACATTGTTAAGCAATACCAACATCCAAGATGGAACTCCAGCCAGGCTGGTTACATTTTCATTAATCGATTCATTAACGATCGCCTGCATTTTATATTCCCAATCACTCATCAAGGAAACTTTATTGCTTGGCGTGCTGCTAAATTCTGCCCAAAACGGCATGTTGTGAATTAAAATTGCGGATAAATCTCCAAAAATAGTTCCGTTTTCTTCATACAGTTCTTTACTGCCTCCTAAGCGTAAATTTTTCCCATTAAAAAGAGTAGAGCTCTCATTATTATTCAAATACATACACAATAAATCTTTACTCGCTGCATAATGACAATCTTCTAAAGAATCGGAGCTAACAGGGATAAACTTACTTTTCGCGTCTGTGGTTCCACTCGATTTCGCAAACCATTTTATTGGTTTTGGCCAAAAGATATTATGCTCACCTTTTCGAGAACGTTCTATTAAATTTTGATAATCTTCATAGGAGGAAATAGGAATGCGTTGAGAAAATTCGCGATAATTGTGAATTGATTTAAAATCATAGGTTTTTCCAATTTCTGTGTCTTTAGAAATTGTCAAAAGATTCATAAGCAATTCATTTTGAACTTCATGCGGGTATTTAAGAAACAAATCAATTTGATGAAATCGCTTCTTTAAAAACCATGATGCCACAGAATTTACTAATGGAATTGCCATATAATTGCATATATTTACAATGCTAAATGTAATAAAAATCTGCTAATGCTGTATCAAGGTGTTTTGACTAAAATGGAAACGGAATTTTCTCAGCCTATTCAATATTTTTTAATACTTGAAAACGAGGTCCTAAACATGAATCAGCTGTTAAACAAAACATTGACTTTGTCTTTTGTAAAGTATCAGTGTTTAAGTTGTAGTAGTGCAGCGCCCATTTTTCGACAAGGCTTTTGTAAATCGTGTTTTTTCGAACTCCCGCAAGCTGCCGATTGGGTCATGCGCCCCGAACTAAGCAAAGCACATCTCGACCAAGAAGAGCGCGATTTGGACTATGAAAAACGCGTACAGCTTCAGCCTCATATTGTGTATTTAGCTAATTCTAGTAATGTCAAAGTAGGCGTTACTCGTAAAACTCAAGTGCCTACACGTTGGATCGATCAAGGGGCACAAGAAGCCTTAGAAATTGTAGAGGTTCCAAACCGTTATTTGGCAGGGATTACCGAAGTTGCACTTAAGAAATATGTAAGCGATAAAACCAATTGGCGTGAGATGCTCAAAGGAACGGCACCAGTTGAAAATTTAGAAGATTGGCGACACCGCTTAGAACCCTATATCCCAGAGGAAACCAAAGCCTATTTTTTAGCCAATCAAAAAACACTTAAGTTAGAATTCCCTGTTCAGAACTATCCAGAAAAACCAAAAAGTTTGAACCTTACAAAAACACCCGTGTATTCGGGAGTCCTAAAAGGAGTGAAAGGACAATACCTTATTTTTGAGGACAATACAGTCTTTAATGTACGAAGCAATGAAGGGCTTGTTGTGGGACTAAATATCTCTTAGTCAATCTGTAATTCTTGATTTACCTCAAGCTTAAAGCGCTTTCTAAACCAATATACGCCGAGGTACAAAAATGGTGTATCCAGTGCGGCTATAATCACTTTAAAAGTAACGCCCGCAAAGAGCAGTCCTAAAAACAATTCCCATTCAATTTCACCAAATAAACACAACAGCAATAGTACGGTAGCAGTGTCAATAAATTGAGATAAAAACGTAGAGAAGTTATTCCGTAACCAAAGGTGTTTCCCTTTTGTGAGCTGTTTCCAAAAGTGGTAAATTTGGATGTCAATAAATTGAGCAAATAAATAAGCAAGCATACTTGCCAATACAGCAATTGAAGTACTGCCAAACACTTCCGAAAAAATACCGTCTGAAACTGTGACCACTCTGTTGCGGGCACTAAATTTGCGATGTAAATAATTCCCATAGAAAAGATTGAGGCCAAAACCCCTCCAACCACCACTTCATTCGCTTTTTGTTTGCTGTAAATTTCACTAATCAAATCGGTAATCAGAAATGTAATTGGATAAGGGAGTATTCCTACAGAAATTTCAAACAATTTGACGCC
>CAJQRD010000088.1 GCA_905480605.1 uncultured Saprospiraceae bacterium
AACGTTGGTGTATCTGGCGTAGGCCGATTCCTAAAAGTTATCCAAGAGGAAGATAATTAATTTAAGTGAATGTTCTACAAATTCTTCGTAAAGGTCTATGATCATGATTACACATTGTTACTGATATACCTTTTATTTTACGCTGGTAAGGTCTCTTGTTTTTCAACTCTAAAGTTAACAGTTGCTTTAAGAGCGTTGAAGACCTTCATGATCGTTCCAATAGTAACATTAGAAGTATTGTTCTCTAATTTCGAAATTTGAGCTCTTTGAACTCCTATTAGCTTTCCAAGTTGTTCTTGAGTTAAATTTTGCTCTTTTCTAAGTGCCTTAATTTGCTCAGAAAGAAGATCAACTCTTAATTCATATTCGTATTGATCTCGTTTAGGAGTTCCAATTTTTCCTAGAGACTTTTCTTTAAGTTTGTTTAAGCTAATTGACTTCATGATTTTTTATTTTTAGCTTCAAAATATTTATTTTTTATTTTTTCGGCTTTCTTGATTTCTTTCAGAGGAGTTTTGTTGCTTTTTTTATCAAACCCGTGAGTCGCGATGATAAGAGTCTCTCTTTCTTCAGAATCCCAAAATGCGAAAACTCTATAGAATTTTTGATGATCACTTTGTCTGAATTCATAAATTCCATCTGAGCCTTTTAATTTCTCAAACCATTTGCCTTTACTTCTAGCTTCAGTTTTATCGAAGGCCAAAAGAAATTTCCTTTGCACTTTTTCATTTTGCGCTAGGAAATAATCTTCTGCTTCTTTAAGTAATCTAACTTTTATTGGCTTTTTCAAGTTTGACATACCTAAAGATACAATGTTTCTTTATATGGAACGTATTAATTTAATGTAAAGTTTATAATTTTCAAGAAAATGTAAAGATTTTGTATTCCTTTTCTAGGTTATCAGTAACGCTGGTGTATCTGGCGTAGACCGATTCCTAATAACGATCTAAGATGAAGATAATCAATTTAAGTGAATGTTCTACAAATTCACCTTGAAGGTCTATGATCATGATAAACATTGTTACTTGCCGTATTCCTCCGTGTCTTCCTTACAAATTTAGCATATCCACCTGAAAGATAAACCACATTCCACCAATATGGGCTTAGATGTTTCCAGAGCATCTTCTTTCTTAATTTATAAGTGTTATAATGTTTCATAATTCCAAGATACGAATTCATGCTGCTTAAAAATGAATCGAGTTCTTCCTTATTTGGTTTGTGGTCTTTGACTAGGACGCTTTGTTTTTTGATGGCTGCGTAAAAATTTCCTTTCATTCTCTTTCCGATGTAGATTCTATTGGGTTTAATCATTACGCCTAAAAATTTTACGCCTTTGCTATAATGTTGCAGATACATTTTCTTTGGATGTATTGTAAAATTCAAATCCGTTTTTAAAATCGCTGTAATTTTTGGAAGAATGGATTTTAAATATGCTTTGTCTTGATGAACAATAATAAAATCATCGACATATCGTCCATAATATTTGACTCCTAATTCGTGTTTGATAAAGTGATCGAAACTATCCATATAAAAATTGGCAAATATCTGGCTGGTGAGATTTCCGATGGGTAATCCACTTCCTTGCTGACTATGAAACAGACTTTTCGTTTTTGGCAGATATTCCCAATTCGATAATTCCCCTTTTATGTAGCAGTTTTTAGTACAATCATTGTAGATGACTTGTCGGCATAATCGAATAATGATTTGCTTATCTGTTTTGTGATAATTGTCTTCTATAAACTTGTACAATCTTTTAAATAAAACATCTTTTCTGATGTGCATAAAAAATCCTCTTATATCCAATTTCAGCACATAACAATTTTTGATGTAATTCTGTGAACATCGTCGAATAAATCTAAAGGCTCTTTGGATTCCAAAATGAGTTCCTTTACCTTCCCGACAAGCATAACTATCATAAATGAATTGTTTTTCAAATAATGGATTCAGCTTACCAATAACGAGGTGATGGACAATTCGATCTCTAAAATCCGCGGCAAATATTTCACGATGTACAGGGTCTTGAATCATAAAAGCAATCGAACGGGAAATATGATACGTTCCTTCATTCAATTCCTTACACAATTGCACCAGCTTGCTTTCATAATCCACTTCAAATGCAATAGCATTAGCTGTGGTCCTTTTATTCTTTCGACAGGCAAAGTAGGCCTCGAATAATTCATGGAGTTCTATTTGTGGTTTATCTGGAGTGTCAAATATAGATAGTTGCATTATTTCTTATAAAAAAGGCTACCGGACGAATGCCCGATAGCCTTTAATTTAGTCTCGCTTAAAACCCCGAACGGCACGAACATGTTTGTTGTTGTTCTTATTGTTGTTGTTGTTCTGATTACCATTGTTGAAGTTTTGTTTCCACGCATTGTTGTTGTCATTCTCCGTAGAACTCCAGTAGAAATCAGCCGCAAACCCGCCAGTATAAATAAAAGTGTTTTGATGTTTGCAAGGAATCTCACAAGCATCTGATGATCTCACCATAACATTATTTGTTTCACTAAGACATCAATCAACTGCTCTGAAAATTATCAAAGCAGTCCTTTTATCGCTTTTAAACAAAACCTTGCTCGCTTACTGCCACCTTGACAACAGTAATTCAGGCTTAAACACGCTGGGCATTTCGCCAGCCTGTTATTTGCTTGCCTATGCTTTCCATCATTCCACTCAGTTCAGCCTGCTTCTTGACGGACAATATCTTCATATCCACACATAGGCGTATTTCTAATTTGAATACCTCAAAGTCATCTAAAAACTGTTCGAGATACTCCCTTTTGTCTTTTGATTTATTAGCCCTGTAAATACTCCTCACCAACTGTATACCGTCACGTTTCATATCCTGTCCTAAAGTATACTTATAATCTTTCGGGAAGTCTTTTGTGTACTCAAATATCTTCAAGATTAAATGATATACTTCTTTAAACACCGGTAAGTCATAATATAACGCCATCCTAAAAGAAAATCGACCGCTACGCGGTATTAATAGTTAAATTGATAAATAGTTAAAAAGCCCGGATAGCACGCACCCGAGTGACGTAGTCCTTACTGTTGATGACCTGATCGCCATCGACGAAATACTGCCGCCAAGCAAAGAAAACACTGAACTCCGAAGAACTCCAATAAAACGTAACCTCAAACCCGCCAATATTATTGGGATCGGAAGGGCCTGAATTACTGTTATTACCATCGGAATCTGCTAAATTCTCCCACATTAAGTTTAATTCGTTCCTTGATGGTAAAAACCAGACATCGTATCCACCATATACTAAATCATCACATAGTCTGGCGGCTATTCCAGCCGTTGGACAACCATTAACTATTGCTGTAGTGTTCGCTTGTCCGGTTCCCACAGCTGCGCTTGTGCCGCCAATAGATGTACCAAAACAGCCCCATTCTACTGTTGCTGCGCTTTGATCAACAGGTGCTGCAACTAATCCATGACATCCTGTCGCATCCAAATAAAATATATATCCACCTTTGTAAAATTGTCCAATATAAAGATCACATGAGGAATCTGTCCACGATGGTATTCCACTATTCAATTGTAAAATTTGTCCATCCGTGCCTGGAGATAATAATATCCACGATGTACCATTATAATATACAATCTCTCCTGTAGATGGACTTGAAGGTAATGCATTATTATCTACATATGCTTTTGTAGCCGCATCCTGGGCATTAACTGGATCACTCACACCACTTATAATTCCGGAAACTTTGACATTCCCATTGACTTCAAGCTTTTCAGAAGGTGTTGTTGTTCCTATACCTACTCGTTTCATCGTCGAAGTCGTATCTACAACTTCTGTCCATCCACCAGTGCTATCAGGAAGACTAGATACGTGTCTTCTTGCCAATTCGCCTCCAGGACGTAACATAACCAAACTATC
>CAJQRD010000089.1 GCA_905480605.1 uncultured Saprospiraceae bacterium
TTGGAGATTTTTATGGTTGTTCAAATTTTCCAAATTGCAAATACTCAAAAAAGATTTAAAAAGAAAAAACACGGCATGCAACAAAGTATCCAACGTCCATGCCCAGCAAAAGCTGGGCACGTCGTGGATACGGGGACGTTGGCAGTCATTCATTCAAATATGATTAAAAAAACCTTTCCTCTAAAAATTATCAAGAAACATAAAGAAACTCCTGTTTCCTATAGTTTTACTCTACGGATTACTGATGACTTGAAAAGTAAATTTAAATTCATATGTGGTCAATACATAACCGTTCATTTAAGAGATAACAATGGCAGGCAGCAGAGTAGACGCTATTCTATAACCAGTCTCATCAATGAGCAAAATATTTCCTTCTGCGTAAAAAGAGTGCCAAAAGGTCTTGTTTCAAACCTTTTACATGACGAATACAATGTAGGCGATACTTTAGAGGTAAGCCCGCCATCTGGGAACTTCATTCTTAACGACCATATTTTAGAAGAATATCAAAATCTTGTTTTTGTAACTGGTGGAAGTGGTATTACCCCAGTAAAGGCTATGATTAACCATGCTATAGCTAACAAATTTCCCGGGAATATTTATTTAGTATATGCCAACAGAGATATCAGGAGCATAATATTCTATGATCATTTACAGGAAATCCAACAGCATAATTGCCATTTTGTATTCACTATTGATGAACCAACTGAAGGATGGACCAGAGAAGTAGGACAACTCTCAAAATCCAAAATAGAAGAGGTTTTTTACAAACACCAGATTCCCTACAAAGACACTTGTTTCTTCACAACTGGTCCCTCTATTATTATAGATATTTTAATTAACCATTTAAAAGATAACCAGGTCCACCATACGAATATTAAGTCCGAAAACTTCGATCTCTCTCCTCTTACTAAAGGCATTTCAACAGAAACTCAGCAGATAAAAATAAAATTCAAGGGGAATACCCATATCGTCACTGTTGGTGCCAATCAAAATATTTTAGACGCTACTTTGGACGCTGGATTTAATATTGACCATGAATGCAAAATGGGAAATTGTTTATCATGCGAAGCAGTACTTAAGTCAGGGAAGGTCTATTCCGCAATCAAACAACAAGATGATTCTGATAAGATCCTTACTTGTACTTCCTATCCTTTGAATGATCAGGTGGTAGTTAATTTCGATAAGAGTATTCTTCAATCTATTACCAAAAGAAATAATCTAATAATATTAGGGTTCATATTTTCATTTTTCATCCTCTTATTTCTTACTGCCGAGCCCAACGAGTCGTGTTTGGCAAAAGGCCCTATGAATACAGGGCATGAAAATTTGAAATGTGTTGATTGTCATAAATCAGCGCCCGGATCAACAAGGCAGCAACTGCAATATAATGCGAAGACATTTTTAAACTTGACGGATGGCGAATATGTAGATTTTGGCAAATTGAGGGTAAACAATACGGTATGCCTGAATTGTCACTCTCGCCCAAATGATGTTCACCCAACTCACAGGTTTTTGGAACCCAGATTTATTAAAGCAAGAGAAGCAATACAACCAGAAAATTGTATTAGTTGTCATAATGAACATAATGGAAAAAGAGTCACTATCGAGCAAGGTAATTATTGTCAGCATTGTCATCAAGACATAAAAATCAACAATGACCCTTTAGATCTCAACCATGAACAATTAATTTATGCAAACAAATGGAATACTTGTTTGCAATGTCACGATTACCATGGCAATCATATTTTTGACGTTCCAAAGAAGATAAGTGATACTATTTCATTACAAAAATTAAAAATCTATTTTAACGGTGGAGAAGATCCCTACAGTGATATAAAGAAATATATTACCGATTCTATTGTAAATAAAACAAGTGAAAATGAATAAAAAATATATACTCTTTTTGATAATCATTTTAGCATTCTTGACAGTAAATTCTTATTTGTTTTTCACTGCGCCGGAACCTCTTAAAGAAATGACCAATGAAGAGCGCTATACTTTTTCCGTCTATGATGGCTTTAAGATAGTCGCGGGTCTCAATGATGAGTATAGGTCAATCTACACCAAAAATATAGTTGGGGAAGGAAAAAAAAATGGATTAAAATTCGATGAACATTGGGAGGACAATCAAATTGAGGCAGGTCCTTTACCCGCTTTATTTCTGAGGTCAACATCCGCTCTTTTAGAAAAAAGCCCTGTTCCTCTTAGTTTATATCTAGGGTCTGACTTTCCTATTTCTAAGTCGAATTTATTAACAGGTATTCAAGCCGAGAAGTTCAAAGAAATAAAAGAAGATTTACAACCTAGATTCTTTGTAGATAAAGAAACAGACCGCTATATAGGTATGTTTCCAGATTTCGCCTCTGCTAAGGCCTGCGTAAACTGTCATAATGACCATGACAATTCTCCCAAAAAAAATTGGAAGCTCAATGATGTCATGGGTTCAACAACCTGGGCATTTCCGCGCGACTCTCTAACTACAGACGAGCTAATCAAATGGATCGATGTCTATATTCAAAGTGCTAATCAAACCTACACTTCCTATCTAGATAAAACAAAGACATTTAAAAGCAGCGATTTAATAACCATAGGAATAAAATGGCCTAGAGAAGGGGCTTTTCTACCCACCGTGAATTCCTTTTCTGACTCAGTATTGAATCATGCATCAATAGACCTAATAAAGAGTTTTATTGATGAAAAAGACTGAAAACATTATCGGCCTAATACTATTCACCTTGTATTTATTACAATACTTGGCACAATTGGAATTTGACTATTTAACGCAGTTGCAAACCAATTCTACGTACCGGCATTGGAGTGGATTTGTTCTTTTTTTATTCATTCTCGGCCAATGGGTTTTACCTATTTTTAGGGGAGTTTTTGATATGAAGGGCAAAGCCATAGAGAGAATGCACTCTATCCATAATTTGCTGGGGGTGACCTCCCCTATTGTTTTCTATCTCCACAGTTCAAGACCCGATTACGGTCTACTTCTTCTTTTGACCGTTGTGTTTTTTATGAATCTTTTAGTAGGCCTTTCACTTAATTGTGACTCTTATAATAAGTATTTCCGTTTTGGATTGGTATTACATGTTATAATGTCAGCGCAAATTATGATATCAACTATTCTTCATATTTGGATTGTCTTCATTTATAATTAAGACTTACAATAAACGATAGCATACGAAACGAACTGCCAACAATATATATGAAATCATAGCTCCCATTCGGTCACTACGCTTCATATACTAACCGTTACATGCAAGCTGAAGAGAATTGCCAACCCGCAAAAAAGCAAAGAGTCTTACTGACACATTGCTTTTTTCGCCAACCCGCAATCTTTTCCCACCCACCACCCTAAAGGTGGTGACTAATTATATTCTAAAATTCATCTCTATTGCAATTGAATAGGCTTTCAAACCTGTACTTCTTTTATAGTAAGATCCTCTAAGTCCAATACTATTAAACAAAAACAACTTCTTGCTTAAAGGGATTTTAGCTCTTGAAACACCATACAGTGGGCTGTACGATATGCCTAATCCAATTTTGTTACTAGACAGAGCAGATAGATCATAGTCTGATGAATAAAAATCATCGCCTGAATTATGAATAGCGAATGGAGCAAAATAGTCCGACTCATTTTGAGTATGGAATCTATAAAATGGAGAGACCGTAAAGACATCACTTACTTTAATCGGGGCTTCCAAACTAAATGTATGACCTTGTATTCCAAAATCATCAGAGTAAAACCGATAATAGGAACGAAGCACCAATTTTTCCGTTGGGTAAAAAGTAGCCCGAACAGAAACAGGTATTTTCAATCTTGATGAAGGTAATCTTTCTATATCAGGTAGAACGGCATCAGAAAAATAGACTCGATGAAACGGCGTAGAAAGCAATCCTTTCATATAAATTGCTTCCGCTGTTATAGCAATTTGCATCTTCTTATTAATCACCTGAGCATAACTTAAAGAGGCGTTGTAAGCTTTTCTTTTAGTGGTTGGCACATTCACTTGACCTCTCAGTTCTCTTGGAAAATACAATCCCCAATCATCAAAAAATGCCTGAGTAGAAATACTAATCTCACTATTTCCTTGATTAAATTCCTTTGCCAAATTAAGCCCTCCGTTAATGGATGTGTAGTCATACTCCACAGAGAAACCACCTCTTCCACCTAAAGTCAACCCACTGTTTAACCATTTTTGAGAATAACCTAAATTCCCATAAGTTCTGACATCTTTAGAAGACGCTGATGATCGATTACTATCTATGTTATCGGTAGAAGCAGATGTATAATAATCTGCACCAAAAGAACCATTGATAGACTTAGTACTATCCAATGGAATGTTGATTACCACAATTGAGGAGAGATCGGTTAATTGCTCTGTACCTATACCTCCGGTTACTGCACCATTATTGCCATCTTGAGAGTAATAACTCGATAGAATATCAATCTCAGCATAATTATTATTCCCTTTCATCTGATAACTCTCCTGTGCTTGGAGATTGATAGCTAATCCTATAGCTACTAGTGTATATATTATTTTCTTCATTTGCTTTTTAGTTACATCCACAACCACCACCCACTTTACCACCATTAGCACCTTGTGCTCCTTCACGGTAAGCTTGATAATTTATTTCAAAAGATTCAATTTTTTTATCTGATAAAGCCATCTCTTTATCGTTGAGATACACTTTCTGATAGGCTTTTACTGATACGCAGCTTATGCAATTCATAAGGCAGATGAACAATACCCCAATCTTTAGAGTAAGCCACATTTTACTTTTCTTCATTCTTCATTAAGTTTTAAATTTTTAGAATAGTGTATCTCATTTTGATCGTCAATAATGAGTGCTTCAATATTCTTCAAACCATCTATTAGATCCAATCCTTTCTCACGTCCTAATACAAAAACCGATGTAGCCAATGCATCACCAATCTCAGCATCAGGACTAATAATGCTCACACTTTTAATACCAGTAGTAGGCAAACCCGTTCTAGGATTAATTATGTGAGCATATCTAATATCGTCGTGTGTAAAATACCTCTCATAATCACCAGAAGTAACGATAGACATATCCTTTAGTTCTAACCATCCAAATGTTTGATTGATGTCTTCTGGATTAGATATCTGAATCTTCCACTGATCAGACTTTCCGTTATCACCCCAAGCAATCAAGTCACCTGAAGCATTGACAAGTCCTCCTTTGATACCTGTCATTTCTTTCATGATTTGCATTGATCTATTTGCTGCATAGCCTTTGCCAATGCCTCCAAATCCAATCTTACTGTCTTTGGTCTTGAGAAAAACTGTTGTGTCATTGCGATTTAACTCTATTTGACGATAGTCTATTTTTTCAATCGATTTTAAGCGTTGTTCTTTAGATGGCAAAGACTGTTCTGATTTATCAAAAGTATATAACCAGTCTATACCAGCAAAACTGATATCAAAAGCTCCATCTGTCAACTCAGATATCTTAATGGCTCTACTTATTAATTCAAATAATTCTAAATCAACTTTTATAGCTCGGATGCCAGCATTACGGTTCACTTCACTAGTCTGCGATAAACTATCCCAAGAACTAATTAATGATTCTATTCTTTTCACTTCTTCAATTCCAGCACCGACAGCCGTTTTAGCCTGAGCTTCAGTGTCTGCATTTGCTGTAAATTCAAACCGAGATCCCATTAATAGCAATACTTCTTTATGGTCACTTTTAGTTTGACCATAAAGAAGTGCTACTGAAGAAAATAAAAGCAATATGGTTGTCAATAAATTATTCATAAAGCTCACTCAAGAATTTCTCCACAGATTGACCTGAGAATTTCATGTCTTTTATTTTATTCATATCATGGTCTAATAGCACAATGTGAGGGAATGATCCAGACTTATTAAATTTGTCGGCCCACATTTCATTATTATCTGTTTGCTCCTTGGAAAGTTTATTCTTCTTCTTAGAAGGAAAATCCAAATACAAAATAGCAGTCTTATTTTTAGTCGCAGCCAAAAATTCCTCACTCATCAATATGTCCTTCTTGAACTGAATACATGGTCTGCACCAGTCTGAGCCAGAGAATACCATAAGAATATTTGTCTCATTATCTACAGCATATTCTTGTGCTTCAGCACTATCGGTAAAAAGGATATCTTTTTGAGCCAGAGATAAATTCTGTATGCTTAAACTAATGAAACAAGTCAATATCAAATATTTCATACTTATTATTTTAACAGTTACCGATAAAATTACCGAGCTGGTCAAAACACAACTCAACTCCGTTGTCCAATTCTAGTTCATATTCTCCATCTTCAAATTCAGCTTCATCCAGACCGATCCCTGGATAATTCTCTTCCAAATAATCCTTGATTTTTTGAGGAAGCTGATCATAAGGAATATCATCATCTTCTCCTGTCTGATAATCACCTTCTGCACAAACAAACAAGTGAGATTCATCAAATAAAAGCTGACCATTATTATTTAATTGTATCAAATAAAAAGTCTCATTAGCTTGATTTTGGTAGGTGCTTCCTGAAACCAATCCAAATCCTGCTAATTCAGAAGCAACATAATTTCTAATGTCCAATGGAATGTCTTCAATGTTTAATAACTGTTCATCGATTCGATCTGAACCAAGCATAATTTCTCCGTTACACATTTTTATGTCTATTGGAGTACCATATTCATCGTCTCCCTCTCCACATCCTACGGTGAATGATACCAAGACGAGTGCAAATAATAACTGTGATAATTTCATTTTATATTTTTTTAAAAGTGATAATACAGCCCTGTATTAAGGGACAATAAACTATTTTCTAGTGTTGATAAATTGTGATTATAATTAATGCCGATAAAGCCATCTACTGATTTTAATAGATTAATATCTAAACCAACCCGAAGACTTATAAGGCTTTGGTTTATTCGAGGAGTATTTGGGGAACTTAACTCCAGTTCTCCCGATCCATCTTTTTCGAATTTGAATAATATATTATTGAAGTTGCTAGATCGGTTTTGATAATAAATACCAGCAAAAGGTCTTATCATTTTTATAGGTCTAAATAAATAATCGATACCAAAAGATCCTTGCCAGCCAGATTGTGTTACATAAACTTCCTCTAGAGTCGATCCTGGCGGAGCAGAAGGTGATGCTATAGTTGGTAATACATCGCCGTCTTCATATTCTCCATTAAGCTTAAAGTAATCGAAGTTTATGTTGTATCTCCAATGTTGTGTCATGAGACTTGTAAAACCAAATCCAAATTGATTACCTGATAAGGGAGAATACCTATTTGATCTTTGTCCAACGATACCCGTATTAGCAAGTAATGTAAAACTCTTAGGTTTTAAAAATTCTACTATATTCATCTTGTCATTCAATCGAATGATAATGGGTGATAACGGAATTAATATTTTATCCTCCTTGTAATCAATTAATGAGATCTCCAAATTCTTAAGCGTTCCAATAGAATTAATTGTAGATCTATCTTCTAATAGTGAAATGGTATTGTCAGTTTCGGCAGTTTGAATATTACGATTCGACGCTATTCCATTAAGAGAAAGAAGAGAATTCCTACCCAAGGAAGAAATACTTGCAATCGTCGAGTTTAAATCTTTTATTATGGTTGAAAATTGTACTCTTTCTTGATTAAATTTAAACCTCTGTTGTTTTAGATCATTTTTCAAATTTTCTAGCTCATCAGAAATATCTAGTCCAGATTGATCGGAATCTGACAAGTAAACTTCCTTAGTGATATAAATTGTATCTCTAGAAACTTGTAATGTTGATAATTGAGGGCTTATATTGTTATCAGAGCTAAACCATGTTTTTGACAACCAAAATCCATTAGTAAGCAATAGTGCAGCAAGAAGACCCCAAAAGAATCTTTTGGATGATTTGCCATTTACACTAGCTTTGCTAGAAGCATAGTTTTTATAATCTTGTAGTGCCTTAGTTGGCATTTCTACGTGACAGTATAATTCCTCGCTTTCTCGAATTTTGTTAAATAAGTTATCTTCCATGATTAGATTTTAATTTAAGCTTTCCTTTTCCTGCTCTCTCAACCATATCATATAATAGTTTCTTTGCCCTATGTAAATTTGATTTTGATGTTCCTACGCTGATGTTTAACATCTCTGCAATCTCATGATGCTTATAGCCTTCTATGACGAATAGATTGATAATGGTCTTACATGCTTCTGGTAAGCCGTGAAGTAAGTCTAGGTAATTCAAGTCTTTTGCTTCAGGCAGTTTATTTTCACTGAATTTTCCATCAATTAAGTCATCATTCCACTCAGTAAAACTTAGTCTTCCTTTATACTTTTGAAGATATCTCAAGCAGCAGTTCACTGTTAACTTCCTCAACCATGGAGAAAAATCAAAACTAGGGTCATATTTATCAAGCTGCTTAAACATTCGGAAGAAACAGTCATTTAACATTTCTTCTGACTCTTCTTTACTGCGGCTATATCTTCTGCAAATTCCAGCCACCTGAGAATAACACAATCGAAATAGTTGATCTTCTGCCAGCTGGTTTCCTTGCTGACATTGCTCAATTAAAAGTTTTGTATTTGAAGACTCGTGTTGCATCTATTTATAGATATACCTGAATCAACACAAAAGGTTGGTTCAGATCAAAATATTTGAGAATAAAGTTAGTTTTTCATAGTTAATGACAAATATGGCAATAGAGAACATAGGTTTTACTAAATTTATCCTACAACCAACTATGGTTTTTAAATTAAAACAAAATATAGATTCATTATTCTCCGCAAATTACAGCACACTGCCGTCCTCGTTCCTGCGGGCGACAGAGAGCTGCAAGCCTTCCCTCAAAAGAAAACGCATATTTAAAGAGAAATCCATAGCTAATGAAAGCCTGCATGTAACAATAAGTGATGATGTCATATATGTTCGTACCTCACATAGACGACACATACTATCATTCGTTAAGCATAATCTAGTTAAAAATTCAACAGAAGAAGTTTCACTTAATGAAACATAATTGTATATTTGTAAAATGAAGGTTCATCTTATAAAGAGAAACACAATATTAAAATATATCAAAAGCAATCAGAATAGTAAAGTGTACTTTGATATTTGGATGAATCAGCTCAAAAGTGCAAATTGGTCAAATACTAATGATATTTTCAATACTTTTAAATCTGCGGATATTCTT
>CAJQRD010000090.1 GCA_905480605.1 uncultured Saprospiraceae bacterium
TATTTCAAGGAACATCTCTTGTGAACATTGCTATGATAACAGCAGATAATGGAGATGATATTGATAGTGATCCAGATACTGGTGTTGATGTAGATGAGGATGGTGATTTAGATGGTGATGATGATGATGATGATGATGATGAGACAATTGAAGTAATTCAAGCTTATGATTTATCAATTCAAAAAATTGTAACAAGTTCAGGTCCTTATAGCCCGAACAGTCAAATTGATTATCAAGTAATTGTAACAAATGAAGGTAGTCTTGATGCCAATAATATCCAGTTTACCGATATACCTGAATCAGGATTGAATTATATTTCAAGTGATGCAAATTCAAATGGAAATATAAATAAACTCTCAGGGTTATTATTTGAAGTTATAAACTTGCCAGCAGGATCTAGTGAGGTACTCAATCTATCATTTAGAATAGATAATTCTTACCAATCATTTTCTATTACAAATGATGTATTTATTACATTGGATAATGGTGATGATGTGGATAGTGATCCAGATACAGGTGATGATATAGATGAAGATGGTGATTTAGATGGAGATGATGATGATGAAGATAAAATAACTGTAGCTGTAGAACTAGATGTATTCTCATCAATAGGAAACTTTGTTTGGGAGGATTTAGATGGCGATGGACTTCAAGGTGGAAATGAACGAGGTTTATCAGATATTAGAGTTGAGTTGTACAATTCAAATGGATTTTTAGTTGACGCACAAATCACAAATGCTAATGGAAATTATCTGTTTGATAGAATAATACCAGGAGATTACTTTCTTAAATTTATCAATAATGATGGTTTAGAATCTACAATAACCATTGCTGGTAATGACTTATTTGATAGTAATGCTGATAACAAAAATGGAAGTGGAACCACTGGTATAATAAGATTGGAAGCAGGAGAAAATAACCTTACTGTAGATGCTGGATTTTATAAATGTATCCTTATTGGAGACAATGTTTGGTTCGACTACAATGAGGATGATCTTTTCGATGCAACAGAAAATGGTATCAATGGAATGCTTGTTCAGTTGTTTAGAAATGAAAACGGATCATGGATATTGGCTGATGAACAATATACAGGACATAAACCAAATACCCCTTCAGATGATGGATATTTCAAATTCTGTACAAGACCGGGTAGATACTATTTGAAATTTGTAAACCCTCCAGAAACTTTAGTTCCAGCTAGATCTAATAGAGGAAACAACGAAGAAGTTGATAGTGATGTAACCAATAGATTTGGTATTGGAACAACTAATGACTTTACAGTTTTATCTGGCGATGAAAAATGTGACATAGGTGCAGGGTATTACAAAATGGGATCTATTGGAGATTTTGTATGGATGGATGATAATGGTAATGGTATGCGAGAAAGTAATGAAGAAGGTGTCTCTGATGTGGTTGTTCGAGCTATGAATTTAGAAGGAGATGTTGTTGCCTCTACCGTATCAGACGAAATGGGACATTATGTACTAGATTACTTAGGTAAAGATTCGTACTTCATTCACTTTGAAGTTCCATCTGAGTTATATCCGACATCGGCGAATATAGGAGTTGATGATTCTATTGATAGTGACATTGACAATTCTTACGGAGAATTTACAACCAAGTTGTACCAAGTAAGTCCTGGTGCGCATATTCCTAATGTTGATGCTGGTTTAATGTTTGGTATACTACCAGTTGAATGGTTGGATGTTTGGGGTGAGAACAGAACATCTCATAATTACATAGAGTGGAATATTGGAACAGAAAGTAATGTAAGTCATTATGAAATAGAAAGAAGCCTAAATGGATTATCTGATTTCGAAATGATTGGCAAAGTATTGGCTGAAGGAAATGCAGTTACGACATTGACTTATAATTTTGAAGATTATAGCAATGCAGAAGCTGGTGAATACTATTACAGAATCAAGCAGTTCGACCTTAATGGTGAGTTTGATTATTCTGAAATTGTAGTAATCGATCAACGAGATGCAAATGCTCGAGAACTGTCTGCAATGATTTATCCTAACCCAGTTGTTGATGTTCTTACTGTTGAAATTGATGTACCTATTTCAGTCACGAATCTTAATGCTAATATTTATGATACCACTGGTAAGTTGGTTTGGCAGAATGTAATTGTAGATAATCAACTTGAGGTAGGGTTGAAAAGATACTCTGTGGATATAGCTAATTTAGCAAGTGGGGTTTATACATTGAAATTAAATTTAGACAATGATATAATATTTATAAAGCTAATTGTTGCTGGAAAGTAATTTGCTAGAGTGATTTTATTAAAAGCCCCAATTATTAAAAATAGTTGGGGCTTTTTTTTATTTGATTTATTTAACTTTTGGTTTTATAGTCTGTGCAATTAAAATATATTATTTTCCTATATATCTATTGATACTATTTTTTTAGTTCTTATGGTGATAAATGTTTAGACATAAATAATGCATATGATGCCGCTCAATTAGATATTATCACTGGCCTTAATACTTTGAACTAAAAATGGACACTTTGAGAATACTCAATAAACACAAAAACTCTAATTCTGATTATTATTCCGTATCTCAATCTGACTATATCCTTGTGCATTCTTATTAAGCTTCACTTGAACATCTATGCGTTCTTTAAGCGCTTCTACGTGTGAAATAACTCCTACAGTTTTCTGGCTTTCAGATTGCAGTTTTTCTAAGGTATTCAAAGCTGACTCTAAAGATTCAGGATCTAATGTACCAAAACCTTCATCTATAAATAAGCAATCTAAGGCTACGTTTTTAGAGGCCATGTCAGAAAGAGCCAATGCAAGAGCAAGACTGATTAAAAAACTTTCACCTCCGGATAATGTCGTAACCGAACGACTTGTATTGCCTTGGTATTGGTCTATTACAATCAACGCACCATCGTTCTCTGGTTTGTCTAAAAGGTAGCGATCAGATAGATTGCTTAGACGGTGATTGGCATATGCCAGTAAATTCTGAAGCGTTAAGCCTTGTGCGAAATTTGCAAATTTATGACCATTGGCATCACCAATCATTTTGTTTAGCAAAGCCCATTTTTCTAATTCTTGATTTAATTTTGAGATGGCTTTCTCCTTTGATTTTACTTTGTTTCGATCTTCATCATCTCGCTTGATAAGTTGTTGATTTTTGGTGATTGTTTCCTGGTGATTTTCAAGAATATTTTTTTGTTCAGAAATAAATACTTCTAAAGATTGCATTAGAAGATCTGGCTTTGTATCTAATTTTGATTTGAGATCAAGCTCTTTTTTTAGTGTCTTGGTTTCAGTTTCTATTTTGATTTGATTGTTTTTTAATTGATCTTTCTTTTGCATTAAATTGTTAACTGTCGCTTCATCAAGTAGGTGTGTTGTCAATTCATTAATACTTTTGAATCCCAATTCTTTTACTTTCGGATTTAAACTTTCTGCTATGGATATTACAATTTCTTTATCTCTTTTTATTGAATCGCTTTCTTTTTTAATGACTGCTTTTAATTCTGTGATTTTTGATCTGTTAGCTTCAAAGTCATCTTGCAGTTTATTTGTGACTGCATTAATATTTTTACCTTCGAATTTCTCTTTTCTACTTTGACTTAATGTAAAGTATTCTTGTAAGATACTTTGTAGTTGATTGTAAATCAAAATAAGTTCTTTGTTAAGATTAAGTTCATCTAAAGTACTTATGCTGGTTTCAGTATTCTCATTTTGCTTAGAAAGAACTTTTATAGCCTCTGCAATTTTGCTTGGCTCATAATTGGAAGGGCCATCAAATATTGCAATCGTTTTTTTAATATCCTCATCATAAATGGATAGTTGATGTGAAGATTCTTTTATCAATTTTTGTGTATGATCAATAGATGATGCGTATTGTGTTAACTCCTTGTTTGATGATTCGAATTCCTTCTGATGTTCTTTTAGTTCTTTGCGAGAATGAAAGATCGATTGCTCAATTTCAGTTTGCTTTTGATCTGGCAGATGTTCAGTATAAGGATGCTCTAGTGAGCCACATAGTGGACAAGCATCTCCAGAAGTAAGTGTATGTCGAAGTTTTTCTAAACTTGCAATTTTGATAGCATCTTCTTTCTGCTTAATTAGCAGTTCTATTTTTTGAGATGTAGCTTCAACAAGTTTTTGACATTTTTCCACAAGTGGAGTTTTTAATACTTTTTCTTCATTTAACTTTGTTAGCTTTTTATTTAGATCACTAAGCTTCAATTGAAGTTCATCTGTACGTAAGTATTTGTCTTGTATTATTTTCAAAGTATTCAACTCCTCTTGTTTTTGTTTTAAGAGAGCGCGCAGTTCTGTGGTTGATTTTTTGTCATCAAGCTGAAATTTAGTTAAGTCTGTTTTTAATTTTCCTGCTCTTATCTCTAATAGCTCAATTGCATCTGTTGGTTTGATGTTTTCACTTAGAGCTATTGGGTAGTTTGGAGTTTGCTGGTTGATTCGTGCCCTTGCATTGCCTCCGTTCTTTTTTAAGTTTTCAAGATCTCGATCTGCATTGTTGATTTCAGTCTCAAACGCGTTCATTATTTTTTTAAAACTTCCTGCTTCTACATTTTGCTTGGTTAGCTTGGATATGTCCTCGATGGCCTTCTGGAATTTCATCTGAGCTTCTTCAAGCTGTAATTGATATTGATTTAGGC
This sequence comes from uncultured Saprospiraceae bacterium, assembly GCA_905480605.1. GTDB lineage: Bacteria > Bacteroidota > Bacteroidia > Chitinophagales > Saprospiraceae > RFSX01. Next base: position 4,645 of record CAJQRD010000090.1, read on the forward strand.
TTTCTTGACTTTTCTGAATATTCGATTCAGCTACTTTATATGATGTTAATGGTGCTTGTACATGACTGATCTTTTGATGAAGATCTAATTTTAAACCTTCTTCTTTAAATGCTGAAACTTTATTGTTTATTAATATGATATCTTTTTGCTTTTCTTCAAGGGATGTATTAAGATTTGATAGTTCAGTTTTTATTTGTTTGAGTTGCGTTTGTTCATCTAATAATAAACTTAGTCTCTCCTTTTCTTTTTTTGAAACTTCTAATTGATTAAAGAGCTCAACTCTTTCTTCCTCTTTTAAAGTGCTAATTATACCTATAATTTCCTTTTCCCTTTCTAGTTTTTCCTTTATTTCTTTATGCTTTAAGAAAGCATTGATTCCAATCTTTCGATAAATGGATGTACCGGTTATTTTTTCCAGTAATTTTCCCCTATCATTTTTCTCAGCCTTTAAAAATTTTGAAAATTCACCCTGAGATAATAAAATGGATTTTATAAATTGATCGTAACTTAAACCAATTATTTTTTCGTTTTGTCCTGGGACTTCACTCTTTTTTAGATCGGCTACAGATCCGTCGGGATTGTACAAACTCATTTCGTAATCCTTGAGCTTGCCGTTTCTATTTGTGGCAAGAGTCCAAGTTGATCTATATTTCTTGCCTTTGATTTCGTAATCTATTGAGGCAGAAGCTTCGGTTGTATGGTGTGTTAAAACAGATCCTTCATTGGCTATTTCATTTTTGGAAATCGCTTTTTTAAACCTTGGGATTCTATTGAATAGGGCCAAGGTGATAACATCTAATATTGTCGACTTCCCAGACCCTGTAGGACCGACTATGGCAAATATACCGGCCTGTGAGAGGGGCAGCTCATCAAACGGGATAGTATGTTCTCCTTTGAGATTGTTGATATTTTTGAATTTTAACTGATGTATTTTCATTAGGCTTCAGTTAGATTTGAAGATTCTAATACTTCCATGAATGCTTCTTTAAGCATTGCTTGCTGTTCTGGGCCTATAAGTTGATTGTCCATGAGTTTCGTAAATACATCTATTGGTTTGAGGTCTTCAATGTGAGCACCTTCCTCAAATAGGGTAGAAGTATCTTTTGCACCTTCTTTGAAAATTGTTCTCGGTTTTAAAATGGTAAAATCACTTGCTTCAATATACTGAGATACCAGATCATCGACTTCAGCCAAGATTGCTGCACTGAATGTATCTTCTATAACTTCAATTTCAACAAAAGAGGGCAATGGAAAATCTGGTTTAAATGCAGCAAGTTTTTCTTTGATGGATTCTAAGGCACCACTGAATTTCTTTAGTGCTCTAAATTTTGGAATATCAACGATAAAGGGTTCTTCTATTTTTCCATCTTTGATATCAAGGATGACGAGACTCTTATTATCCGACTTCTCCGAAAAGCTTAGTGCAATAGGGGAGCCAGAATATCGTATATATTCATTCTTGCCAATCACTTGGGGGCGGTGAATATGACCAAGCGCAACATAATTAAACGTAGAAGAGAAAATACTGGACTCAACTGCTGCTGCATTTCCCACATGTATATCTCTTTCACTCTCACTTGTCACTGCACCTTTGGTGTAAAGGTGACCCATTGCAATTATAGGAAGATCTGAAAATTTATTTTCACATATTTCTGCCAGTTTTGAATAATGATCTTTAATGCCTTCTCGAATGGCTTGTGTCCGGTTTTTGTATTTCTCATCGTTTTCTTTTGTTCTGAGATCCTTATCACGTAGGAAGGGTACAGCTGCTATGACTAATTCGGTTTGACCATGCTTATTTTTTATTTCGATAAGTTCATCTTCGATATTGCCTGTAGCTCCTCCAATGACTGTTATGTTAAGTTCATCTAAGATTCTTTGAGGAGCATTCAATAATCCTACAGCATCGTGATTGCCACCAGTAATGACAACTTTGATGTCTAACTTGATCAACCGACTTAAAAATTGATAGTACAATTCTCTGTCTTTAACAGCTGGATTTGCAAGATCAAATATATCACCAGAAACCAAAATTAAATCAACTGACTCCTTTTCAATGAGTTGTGTCAACCAGACAAAGAATAGTTTCAGTTCGTCTCGTAAAGGGTATTTGTGTAAAACCTTTCCAATATGCCAATCTGCAGTATGAAGTACTTTCAAATTCTATTATTTTTTATATCATTTATTCCAATAATTAACTCTCTTGTCTCATTCGCCGCAATAGTATCTTCTGATTGTTATCTTTTTTTTCATTTAAAATAAGCTGATATGTTTATGATGACTCCAAACTATATATTTTTTAATTGATATTCCTACTTCATCTTTGAAATTTTTAGATAATTTATTTTCTAGAATGATTGTGCTTGTTTTTAAGACTTTAGAATCTGTTTTTATTCACTATGGGGACAGTTATTGAGTATTTCTGAAAATATGGAAATACCAATTATCAATCTTTAGTTTGAAATCATTTTGATATAATTATAAGAATCAACTTTTAATAATAATTAATTTCAATAATATAGTGCGATATAAATTTGAAAATATTGCATGATGAGTGATTATTTATTTCCTAATTCCTAATTCCTAATTCTTAATTCTTAATTCTTAATTCCGAATTCCGAATTCCTAATTCCTAATTCATAATTCCTAATTCTTAATTCCTAATTCCTAATTCCTAATTCCTAATTCCTAATTCTTAATTCTTATTTCCTAATTCCTAATTCCTAATTCCGAATTCCTAATTCATAATTCATAATTCATAATTCCTAATTCTTAATTCCTAATTCCTAATTCTTAATTCTTATTTCCTAATTCATAATTCATAATTCCTAATTCATAATTCATAATTCATAATTCCTAATTCTTAATTCCTAATTCCTAATTCCTAATTCCTAATTCTTAATTCTTAATTCATAATTCATAATTCCTAATTCCATCAACTCGTTTTACGATAATTTATAATGGCCCAGGTATTGAAAAGCAAAGCAAAGCCTATCATAATGAAGATATGCTTTGAGATATGTGCCAAGCCGCTGCCTTTGAGGACCACCATACGCATCACTTCTATGAAGTAAGTTACTGGATTGGCATAAGCAATCTTTTGAGCCCAGTTTGGCATAGCGTCAATTGAAGTGAAAAGCCCACTCATTAATATAAACATCATCACAAAGAAAAAGGAAACTGACATGGCTTGCTGTTGGGTTTCTGAGTATGTTGAAACCAATAAACCGAAGCCGAGAATAGCTATAAGAAAAAGTGCCAAATAGGAATATAGAAGCAATAAACTTCCCACTGGAATTATACCATAAACCAACCAACCAATAATAAAAAAGCCTATGCTGAATACAACTATTCCAATAATCCAGAATGGAATTAACTTTCCCAAAATATAGTGGTGTTTTTTAATCGGAGATACATTGATTTGTTCTATTGTGCCTATCTCTTTTTCTTTTACAATATTTAATCCACACATATATGCTCCTACCATTGTTACAAGAATTACCAAAATGCCTGGCACCATAAATATTTTATAATTCATATATGGATTAAACCAATTCAATGATGTAACTTCTATACTTTTAAACTCTGAATTTATATTTGTACTAACAATTTCTGTATTGATTTTGTGATTGAAGTCAGCGATTATTGAACTTAGATAAGAGCCACCTAAACCAGCTTTGGTTCCATTAATAGCATTGACAGCAATGAAAAGTTTTTCGAATCCATTGCGTGATAGATTTTGTTCAAAATTTTGTGGAATCTCTAAAATCAAATCTGCTTTATCTGTTTCAATTTGTTTGAAAGATTCTTTATATGAATGTGAATATCCGGCTAATTTAAAATATCCAGTAGCCAATACTTTTGAGGTTAGTTCTTCGGAATAGGATGATTGGTCATTATCAACTATAGAAATATTTATATTTTTCACTTCATAATCTGCAGCTAGAGGAATTATCAATAACTGAATAAGAGGCAGAGCAAAAATTAGGGGTAACAATGTCTTGTCTCTAAATATTTGTTTGAACTCTTTTATAAGTAATATTTTTAATGGCCTCATTGTAATCTGATATTGAATTTTCTAAAACTTATAAACAGTAAGCCTATAGTCATAAAAGTCAAAATGAGCGTTTCTTTCCAAATGCTCATAAGACCTAAACCTTTTATCATTATGGATTTTACAATAATATAGTACCATTTAGACGGAAGTATATTAGACACAACTTGTAAAGGCAATGGCATATTCTCTAAGGGAAACATAAAGCCAGATAGCATTACTGTTGGCAATAGCATAGCCATTAGGGATATGAGCATAGCCGCTTGTTGAGTTTCAGTTACATTAGAGATTAGCAGCCCTAGGGACAAAGCACAAAGTATTAATATGCTACTCACAAAATATAATAAAATGAGACTTCCGTTCATTGGCATATCTAATAGGTAAATGCTCATCAATAAAATGACAGTTAGGTTAATAAGTGAAAGGAAAAAATATGGAATAGCTTTGGCAATTATTACAGTAAATGGATTCATGGGAGAAACCAATAGTACTTCCATTGTGCCTTTTTCCTTTTCTTTCACTATAGAAACTGAAGTCATCAAAACACAAACCAATAGTAAAACCAATGCCATTACGCCAGGTACGAAGTTGGTAGCTCCTTTTAGCTCTGGATTGTAAAGCATTCTAATTTCTGGAATAATTTTTATCGCGCCATCTGTTCCATTGTTTATTTCCTGCTGGTAGGATCCAACTATGAAGTTTATATAGGCGGTAAGCGTGGAAGCGGTATTGGGATCTGAAGCATCTGCGATAACTTGCACTTGTGCTTTGTTTTTATGATATAGGTCGTTATGAAAATTTACTGGAAATACCACGACCAATTTTACATCTCCTTCTTTAAATGATTCTTCAATCTGCCCTTTATCGATAATCGTTTTCTTGATTTCAAAATTTTTAGATTTGGAAATTCTTTCTGTGATTTGCAAGGAGGAAACATCTTGGGCATAATCACATATAATAATTTTTGAATTTTTTATTTCATTGGTCAAAGCAAAACCAAATAGTACAATTTGTGCTATTGGTAAGCCAAAGAGCATGAGCAATGTCTTATTGTCACGGAATACATGTTTAAATTCTTTTTTTATAAAAACTATTAATTGCTTCATGTTAATCCGATTGTCTTTTCGCTTGTCTTGCTAATATGTAAAACACTTCGTCCATTGTCTCTGCATTATATTCTCTCTTCAAATTTGATGGTGAATCTAATGCCGCTATCTTACCATCTACCATCATGGAAACGCGATTACAATACTCAGCCTCATCCATATAGTGTGTAGTAACAAATACAGTAATTCCATTTTCTGCCGCCTCGTAAATCAAATCCCAGAATTGTCGTCTTGTAATAGGGTCGACACCACCTGTGGGCTCATCTAAAAATACAATTGAAGGTTTATGGATTATGGCCACAGAAAATGCCAGCTTCTGTTTCCAGCCCAATGGCAATTCACCAACCAATTTATTTGCATTTATTTTAAGTCCTAACCGTTCTATTAATATGTTGGATTGTTCTTTAAGTTCGGCGTCAGATAAGCCATAGATGCCACCAAAAAAATTTATGTTTTCTACTATTGTCAAATCTTCATACAATGAGAATTTTTGACTCATATATCCGATACTGGATTTTATCTTTTCAGTTTCCTTATACACATCAAATCTTGCAATGTTGGCTTCTCCGGAACTAGGGATTGATAGTCCACAGAGCATGCGCATAGCTGTAGTTTTACCTGCACCATTTGCTCCTAAAAATCCAAATATTTCACCTTTGTATACTTCAAACGAGATATTATCTACCGCAGTGAAAGCACCAAATTTTTTGGTGAGGCTCTCTGCCTTAATTACGATATCAGTTCTCATAATTCTCTTCTATTGACATTAAGTGAATGAAACAATCTTCTACCGTTGGCATAATGCTTTTAATCTCAATTTTTTTAAAATCATCACTGTTGAGAAAACCCGAATCTAAATGATCAGCCTTATATTCTTCATTGAATGAAATGTGGTGATATTCTCCAAATGAGAAAGCCGATTTTATTTTATCATTCTTTTTCAATTCTTTGAGAAGACCACTCATATTATCTGATTTTATAGCAAATAATTTATCAGGATACTTTTCAGTTATTTTTTGTGGAGTGTCGATTGAGAGTATTTTTCCTTTCTGGATAAGGGCAATTCTTTCACACAAATTGGCTTCATCCATATAAGGAGTCGAAACCAAAATAGTTATTCCTTCCTTCTTTAATCGTTTTAGCATTTCCCAAAATTCTTTACGGGATACTGTATCAACTCCTGTGGTAGGCTCATCTAAAAAAAGCACCTTGGGTCTGTGAATCAATGCACAGCATAAAGCCAGTTTTTGTTTCATGCCACCAGAAAGTTTTCCCGCTCTACGGTTTTTAAAAGGCTCTAATTGTACATAGATATCTTCAATAAGACTGTAGTTTTCTTTTATTGAGGTTTTGAAAATAGAGGCAAAAAAGTTTAGGTTTTCTTCTACAGTAAGATCTTGATATAGTGAAAACTTTCCTGGCATATAACCGACTTTACTTCTTATCTCTTTATAATCATTTATTACTTTAGAATCGTTAACAGAGGCTGTACCACAATCTGCCAATAATAGGGTAGTGAGTATTCTAAACAATGTGGTTTTACCAGCACCATCCGGGCCGATTAAACCAAACAGTTCTCCTTTTTCTACAGAAAAAGAAATATCATCTAGAGCCTGGACCTTTCCATCGTCAAATGATTTTGAGATATTTTGTACAATTACATCTTGCATTGTTTTAGAATTTTAGTTCACCATACATACCAATTTTATAAGTGCCATCATTTTGAACTTTTACTTTGATTGCATATACAAGGTTTGCTCTTTCATCTTTAGTTTGAATTGTTTTAGGTGTGAATTCCGCTTTGCTGCTAATCCAAGTAAGAATGCCTTTTTTTTCTTCGAATCCTCCATTTCCATCATCAGTACGCACAGTTACTTCCTGATTGAGTTTAATTTGTGGCAATTGATTGCCAGATACATAAGCACGTAAGGTAATGTTGGACAAGTCTGCAATTCTATACAAGGGACGCCCTACGGATGTAAATTCACCATCATATGCGATCTGAGTGGTTACAGTGCCGTTATATTCATTAACAATAATTCCATCTTGCATTTGTTTTTGAATAAGTTCTAGTCTTTTCTTATTGGGTTCTACTTCACTGAGGATCGCTCTGTTTTGAATGTTGACATTTGTTTTTGCAGCATCTATTTGTGCGTTAATAACACCCGCTTGAGTTTGAGTTGCTTGCAATTGTTTTTGCAGTACTAGCTTCTGACCAACAAGGTCATCAAGTTGCTTTTGCGGAACGGCATTGGCATTCACAAGATTTTGAAATCGATTGACTTCCTTTTCTAAATTAGTAAGTTGTTGGCGAAAAGTAGCAGATTGACTTTCTTGTGTTTTTAATTGAGATTGCAAAACAATTATTTGTGAAGTGGCACTGTTTGTCTTTTCGTTTATGGCCTTAATAGAAGATTGTACTTGCTCACTTTGAATAGATAGCTTGCTCACATCAATACTTCCAATTACTTCTCCAGCTTTGAGTAATTGCCCCTCTTCGATATTCAATGATTTTATTTTTCCAGTAGCTTCTGCACTTATAGTTCTTTCGATAGCTTCAAAACTACCTGAAGCATCATAAGTTTTTTCTGTATTGCCACAAGCGCTTATAAGAAATATTGCTGCGGTTAATTGAATTATATATTTTATTTTATTCATTTTCATGATATTCTAGATTGCTATTATCAGTGATTAATTTCCAGTGGTGGTTTTTAGATTGTATTGAGAAAGTAGAAGTTGCGTTTCATGTAATAATTGTTTTTGTTTGGCTTTATTTACATCATTCAAAAACTTGACATAATCGATTGTTGTTATTAAACCATTGTTTAATTGCACTTTGGCTGTATTAAGAACTTTTTCGCGCAGCTCAATGATATCCTTGTCCGTTTTAATTAGATTTTGATATTTTGAAATCTCTGCTGATTGTTGTGATTCTGTAAGGCTAATATTAAGCAAGAATGTTTCTTTTTGAACTGATATTTTCTCAGTCATCAGGTTCAATGATTTTCTAGTGCTTTTATGATTATAAAGACTAGAAATGTTCCAATTAAATTTAATGCCCCCTATGTAGTAAAAGTCAAATTCATTACTCAAAAAATTCAATGCTGGTCTTCCATATCCTCCTTGTGCGAACAAACCAATATTGGGTATCAATGTTTTGTTTAATTGCGTTTGCAGTAAATTAACCGATTGACTTTGTAAGTTGAATAGTTGAAGTTCAGATCTATTGTTGGTTGTAGAAATTACACTTGAAGTGGGTTCAAGAATAATAGATTCTTCACTGATATTTTTTCCAGTAAGACTTGAAAGCATTTCTAAAAATGCTGACTTATTCGCTCTATTTTCATCGATTTGTTGGTCAATTGAGATGCGCTCTACATTTAGTAGTTGTCTATCAGTAATGGTTGCTGTTCCATTTTCAATGGCAGCCTTCACTTTTACCAATGCACTATCTATATCTGATTGAATTATCTTATACTGCTGTATTTTTTCAGTGATTAAGAGCACACCAAAATACAATTGATTGATTCTGTCTTTTAGTTTATACAAATCAATTTCTACTTTCTGTTTTTCAATTTCACTTTCGTGAGCTATCAAGTTTTTAAGTATTTTTACTTTTGTGAATCCAGTCAGCGGCTGATAGATTTCTCCATATATTTTGTATTGATCTTTATCTATAGAAGGTATTTCCATATTTGGAATATTTATAGGAAGTTCTGTTACTGCTGACTGGTAAGTTGCTTGACCGTTTAAATTAATTTGTGGCAAGTTGCCATTAGAGGCATTGGATAAACTGTATTGACTAGATTTATCTATGATGTCTAGTTGCTTGAGCAGTGGGTAGTTAGCTCTAGACCATTGATAGCATTCTTCAATGCTTACAGACTCAATGCTTGTTTTGTCCTCGCTACTTTGTGCTATTACAGAACTATTGAAAGCGAAGACTAGTAGGCATAGAATTAAAGCAGGTATTTTAATTTTCTTTTTCAAAGGTTTCATTCTATTGATTTAATCATTTGTTTAGTTATGGGGCATTTTTTTATTTAACACTTAACATTGACTCCATCCACAACGGAATAAGCCTCTTTCTTTCTTGTAATGTATTTAAGAATTGATCTTCAGGAATACTCGAAATAGCAGAAATCATGGGTTGAGCAATGAATGGAAATACGACCAGACCTATAAGGTTTACCATAAAATGTAAGGGATTAATTGGAGGGATATCGCCCTTGGTTATTCCTTCCATAAACTGTTTCACAAAGAATGATTCTTTGGCTTTATCTAATATCCCAATTTTGGCAATATATTCATCGGGGTTTTCTCGAACCGTATTTATAAGAAAAGGTGCAATGTTTTGGTTTTCGGAAAGCAGGTCAATGTAGTGGTTAGCAAATAGCGATACCTTTTCTTTCAGTGTTGTCCTTTCATCATTGAACATTGATATAACGCCTGAGAAAAAGGATTGAAGTGTTTCTGTCATTATGATATCAAATAGCTTCTTTTTGCTGCGGAAATAATAATTTAATAAGGCTAAGTTGATATCGGCTTCCTCTGCAATATCTCTGGTTTTGGTTGCTGTAAAACCTTTTTCTAAGAATACCTTTCTAGCTGCTTCCTTTATTTTATACTCAGTACCCTTCTCCTTTTTTGACATTAAAGATGCTTTTGGTTAATACTAATAAGTACAAATGTAAGGTTATTATCTTGATTTAATCAATTTATTTAATCATATGATTAAATAAATTGATTGAGCTTTCAAATTCGAGATTTTAAGAACATATTCATAAGCAATTTTATTTCAATCTAAATTCAGGGCATTTGGTTTTCATTAGTTTAAAGACTCCAAATGGTATGTCTAAATTTTTAATAGTTGGAAAGATGAAGCTGGAAGAGTAATTAATATTTTCAGTTTTATTCTAAGATTGTTTTTATTTGCACTTTTGGTTAATATTTAATATTGGGGAAATTGGAATCACTAAAACTTATATTATCAAACAGAACCTACTTTTCTTCGGCATGGGTATTTGCGTCAATAAATATTATGACTGGAACGTGGGTACTTTATCTTCCTCTAATAAAATCAAAGTTTGCACTCAACGATGGACAAATAGGGATGGCTTTATTTTGCCTAGCTTTAGGCTTACTAATTTCGATTCCTTTTATTCCTATTATTAATAAAAAAATTGGTGTTGGTAATTCAACTAAGTGGGGCGTTTTACTTTTTGCTTTGTCATTCAATTTGCCTTTGGTTGTTTCCAGTTATTTAACGCTTTGCTTGAGTCTTCTTTTAATTGGTTTGCTTTCAGGTTTTACCGATGTTTCTATGAATGCCTTAGTTTCCGCAATTGAAAAAAGAGATGCAAAATACTTTATGTCATCGGCCCATGGTTTTTTCAGTTTGGGCGGATTTATAGGCGCTGGTGTGGGAAGTATATTTATAGGTAGAATTTCAGATCCTGCATTGCACATTTTGATTGTTTCCTCTTTTATCGTGATTTCGAATTTGTACCTATCGACATTTTATAAAGTAATAAAGGAGGTGGCAACTCCGAAAATGGAAAAAGAAAATAGGCTTAAAAACATTCAACCTCTTTTGGGATTAGCCATTGTCGCTTTTATTATAATGTTAAATGAAGGAGCTGTTGAACATTGGAGTAATTTATTTCTGTTTGATGTTATTCAAGTTCAAGCGAATCAAGCTGGATTTGGATTTATTGCTTTTTCTTTATGTATGACCTTGGGTAGGTTTTTAGGAGACGGAATCAGTAAGAAAATAGGTTCTTATAATATTATAAATAGTGGTACTGTGATTGCGCTTGTCGGTTACGTTTGTATAATAAGTGCTAGCTTTTATATTACTGTTTTAGGTTTTGGAATATTGGGGCTAGGACTTTCAGTAATTATTCCTGAATTATTTAGACTGGCTGGTAACACAAAAGGCGTTTCAGCCTCAGTAGGAATTTCGATAGTATCCGGAATTGGATTTGCTGGTTTTCTGATTGGCCCTGTATTGCTAGGATTTATTTCTAATTGGTCGAACTTGACTTGGAGTTTTACTTTTTTATTATTTTCAATTCTCCTGGTATTGGCCTTGGTGTTTTTTAGGTTTAAAAGGAACTGGAATGTAACCTGAATTGAAGTTGCCATCCTTTTCTTTATACATATCATATTAATCTATCCCTAAAATTGGAAAGATATAGGGTCCTAGAAGAATTGAAATTTTATTTAATCAGGTTAATTTATTTACTTGAAATAAAACTCCTTAATTTTATTTTTTATTTTCCAATTTACTCTTAATACTTTCTAAATTCTTTTTAAATAAGTTGAGATCTCTATCCTCATTTTCAGTAGCAAGATCAACTGCTTTTTGATAGTTCTTAAGTGAAGATTCTAAATCTCCATTCATCATTAATGATTCGGCATAGCTGTCATGAGCGTTGGCAGAGTTTGGAAAGAGAATAGTATTTGATCTAAATATTGATTCTGCAATTTTTGGTTTTTTATGCTGCATTAAATATTCATATCCAAGCATGTTAATATCTCCTTCACCGAATAATTTTACGTCTCGACATTCAGTTAATGCTTTGAGAATTTCCTCTTCTGATTTTCCTGCTGTGTATTGATCAAATTTGCTATTCAAATCCAAAAACAACTTGCTGTATTTTTCTTTTGTTTTGTCTCGATAAGCTACAGCAGCTTCCTTTGCCAATTCGTGTGCTTTGTTTAATGTTTCGTCAACAGCTGTTTCCACTTCCGGGATTACACCAACACCTTCCCAGTTTGTTTTTGTAATTGGATTGATTGCTTTTCCTGTTGGAATAAAGACACTCAAGTTATCATTAATACTCCTCTTGCCACCTGGGTTCGCACCACCTCCAGAAGTTTGTCCAACTAAAGTTGCTCTTTTTTGGGTTTGCATATTGTATGAGAATTCCTCTGCTGCAGAAAAAGTTCTGCCACTTGTTATTACAAATAAAGGCACATCTGGCATTTTATTTCCTTCGACTTCATCAATTGTCCAATATTCTTGAGTTTCATTTCCTTCTCTCCAATAGAGACTATTCAAGTGCAATTTTTGATCAAAGAAATAACTGCATAAATACTGAACCATGTTAGGGCTTCCTCCACCATTTTTACTTAAATCTATAATGACAGCATCTGTTCTAGAAATTAATTTCATGTAAGCATCTGCAACTGCTTTTCCATTTTCCAATCCTGCAAAACCTCTTAAGTCGACATAACCAACATTACCTTCCATAATTTTAACTGTCTCAAGACCATAATTTCCTTTTCTGGATCTATTGATTTGAACTAGACGTTCTTCAATCATTCTTTCTGGTGAATATTCAGGAGCCACAAAAGGTCTGTTGGCCCTTATGCGCATATGTTTATCTTTATTGATTGTTTGTACAGATTCTGTTAAAGCTGCAGCAAAAGTTTCATCATTTTCGAACTGATCGAAGTGACCTTTTTTCAATTGAGTCATTAAGTGTTCTTCAGTTAATTTAGCAACTTCAGGAAACACATAAAAATCATTCATCAATTGTGAGAGTCTGTGTATCGCTTGTTCCTTATATTTTTCAGTAAATGAATTATCCTGAGCATTGGTAACATTGAAATAGAAGAATAACACTGCAATTAACAAAGACATTCGAGAAGTAAAATTCATATTTTTTTGTTGTATTTCTAAAGTAAATGCAATTCATATTTTTTTATAAAAAGCTAATCTTATTAATCAATGGATTAATTGTTTGGCAAACTTTCTTGAAATATTCTGTTGGATACTTTAAAGTGAAAGATTATTTAACAATGAGGTTTATGTGTTATTGAATGTATAAAAGGCGTTTTAAAGCCTTTTATACCATGAAATTAATACGTTTAATTTATTCAATTACATCACCTCACTTACTTGAATTATAGGTTCAATATTCGTAAAATTTGGTAAATCTCCCATTATCTTTTCTGCATTAGGTCCGAAAGCATTTCCAAAGTCTTCTACAGAATCAAAATACATATTTCCCATTCCTGCATATGGTGCTGTAGATCCTGGCGAAGCTCCGCCCAATCCTTTTTCAACTGTCGCTCCTTTAAGAGAATCTCCTAACAATTCACTTACCATTGGCAAATGAGTATTGCAATAATAATCCATGTCAAATGTTTTGTTTTCCCCATTTGGGTACAATACACTTACTTTTGTCATTCCTTTTTTCATAGTAATAAATTTAACTTTATAGATTTGGCTTTTCTAATATCGCCCCGTTTTTTTTAATGGTATCTGGACTCCATTTAATTTTTTAAAGTTATGCTTTTTTTATTTTATATAGGATATTACACTGAGTCACCTAGATTAAGCTTGCTATTAAGTAAATTCATTTAGATGATTTCATATAAGTTATACTTGCCTGTTTTTCCTTTTAATTTTGTTTCAAAAGCATTATATTTCGGATATAAACTTTTGATTTCTTGAAAAGCTTCTTCTGATAATAACATTTTGGTATTGAATTCCTTATTAGCTGATTCTATACGACTTGCATAGTTTACATTATCACCTATTACTGCCATCTTTTTCATTTCTCCTGTATCAAAAGGACCCGCGATTACATCACCAAAATGAATGCCTGCTCTAATTCCAAATTTAGTGTTGAAATTTTCTTCCAGATAATTATTAAAATTAATTAAACTTTCATTCATCTCTTTGATGGCTCTAATGCCATCCAAAACCGAATTGGTTTTTTTGTTATTTATTCCAAAAATAGCGAGAATTCCATCTCCGGCAACATCGCTAATGAAACCGTTATTGTTTTGAATACAAGAATTCATTAACTGGTAATACCGATTCAATACATGCACAATATCATACGGAGGAAATTTTTCTGCGAATGAAGTATAATTAACAATATCAGTAAAAACTATAGTCAATTTTTGTTGACTGCCAAAGGCAACTTTGGAATCTTTTGAAAATTGCTCAGCTATAACATCCATGTCGAATTTGTCTGACACCATTCGGCGAATTGATATATCGCCAGTTATTTTAGTTTGGCAAGACAATCGTATTTCATCAGGGAAACTTAATTTATCGGCAATACGCAGTTCCGCACTATTTCTAGGATTACAATTTTCAATACCATTCATTACACTAATTCTGCAAGTAGAACATTTTCCTTGCCCTCCACATGCATGTGTATGATTAATATTGGCAGCGAGAGTGGCTTCTAGTATTGTATTATCTTCAGAACAACTAATTGTACTCTGTTCTTTAAATAAATGAATTTTGTGAGTAGAGTTCTTTATCATTATATTTTCTCCTATCATGTAGAAGCCTCGTTTTTTAGGAGTAAGTTAATTAAAGATAATTAAGAGCGCCTATTTACAACTGTATAATTTTGAGGGAAATTACGAATAAAATATTGATCTGTATTATCTTACAGTTATTCTACCTAATCTAATCAGTTTTGGGCTTAGCCTGTTTTAATTACGGTCAGCTTTTATTGTGTTTGGCATGGCTGAGTTTAGCATTTAAGATCACCTTCAGATTGTTAGCAAGTGGTCATTTCTACCAACTTCCTTTTTCATATAAATCTAAAAATGAGGCGGCAGATAAACTTAAAACATCTATAAAAAAATGAGATACACTTACCTATCCCAAACTTTTTGTGCGTCTATAGACAATTGCCCAAACTACTCCTTTAATAAAAATTGAAATTACAACTTCAAATCCTCTATTTACCTCAGAGTTTATTACAAATGCAATATGATTTCCAGCTAATAATAAGCTTGTGAATACAATTGAAAGCCAGCTTGACCAACTTTTGGTATGATCCATCAAAAGTCCTCTCCAATAAAATTCTTCTATCCATGGGTTTATCAATACCAGTATAATCCAAGGCAACCAAATATACCTACTTTGATATGTATTAGAATGTAAAATAAAAATAGGTAATGGGATTAATCTTATTAATAAAGCCAAAAGTTTCCACCCTATTGAACCAATCGCTTTACTTAACCACTATTTATTGACTTAACTACTTCATACCTAAAATAAAAATAGCCATAGAAGCCATTCCTTAAGAATCATGAGAATAAAAGACCATTTTCCTATAATTTTTCCAAAAACTAGAGCAACTAGAGTATTGACTAAAATAATTAGAAATGGTGAAGCCAAAACGATTTTCTCTTTTGTTAAATTCATGTTCTAGGCACCTCCATGTTCTTGGTGGCAATAATCTTAGATGTCTTGTTTACACTTCCTGTTTTTATCATGCCCTACGGAGGCAATGATATATCATTCTTTACTGATCCAGGATTTTGGTTGATCGCTGTGTAGTACGTGTGTGTTGTGGGAGCTAATTGGCTAATTCAAAAAGCTGTAAATTCAACGAGAGCGACAAAAAACCTTGGGCTGATTAAAAGGTCAAGCAAAAATAGCATAACGGATATAATCATTGGGTTTATTTGGGTCGTTGGCAATAATTGCCCTTAATAATACGAGTTGTTATTGAAGTAAGTATTTCTTTTGCCCATAATAGGAATACTTACTGGAATTATTGGAGGAGGTCTAGTTGGTGTTTCTCTTGGAGAAATAGCTGCGGACTAAAACATACGGATCGAGCTTGTGGAGTATCTTCTGGAATTATACTGTTATCAATTTTATTGTAGAAATACCAAGCGGTCTCTATAAAAGTGGTAGCGAGTTAGCTTTGCCATTTTATCACGCCATTGCTTGGCTGTCAGTTTGGTCAACTATTGCAAGTGTTCCCTGGCTTTTGAGCTATCTGTTTTGGCGTATTGTGGTGCTTATAACCCTGACCATACTGTTGGTCAATGATAAATATGGGCCCGGGGTGTTTCGGGATTTTTTGTTGGGCAAGTATTTTCATCCTAAGAGAGAGGAGCGGATATTCATGTTCATGGATTTACGGTCGTCTACAACGATTGTAGAAAAATTAGGAGAAGTGTGTTATATTAAATTGATTTGTTGGATATATTGAACCTCCAAGCTAATGTTTTCAAGCCTAAGAGAGAGGAGCGGATATAGAACGCCGTGGCAAAGAGCAAAAAGTGCTACTTTATTATATTGTGAAACAATTAATAATAGAAGAAAGAAGGATTTTAATACTTAGAGGAAAAATGAGCTAGGGTTAAGAACCGGAGAATCCGCTTTGGTTCTAAAGACAAGTGGAGTAACTATTTCTGGTTAACAAATGTTGCCAACATTAGGAATAGGTCAAAACCGCTCCAAAAACAACAATCAAATCAAGCTACTCCCTATATCCAGATCGATAAAAGGAACAAATAAAATATCCCTAGCATTGCAATATCTTCTAATCTTATATTTAGTACTTGAGGAGAGAAATGACTTCAATCCTCTAATTGGATAAATGAAAACATGCATTATGATTTAATGCAAGTTATTAGCTTACCTTATGGATTATATCTTTTTAATAATGTGTATTTTTTTCCTTTAAGGAATGGATTACCCTTTTGTTTGTGTCATATTATCTGCAACTACAATTATACAATCAGCTATTGTAGCTTTTTCTTCATCTATCATTTCCTTCTATTCTGATTGATCAAGAGTTGTAATAGATTTTAGTATTAGACCTGGCTGAATTTTATTGATCACCAAATTATTCCTTGTCCATAATTTGAATAGTACGATCCTTAATAATGAAATAATAGACTCTCTTTATTAAAATTTTTAAGTGAAAAATGCGCCATTGTTGCGTCTTTAGAAGCCTATGCCGTTTGTATATTCAAAATATTTGGCTGTACATGATCTCCTATCATATCAGCCATTTCAGCATAAGTTTTTACTGTTGGATCAAAATGTTCTTACAAATCTGGACCAATTACGGCATGTGCGTCTTCACATAATTCTTTTAAAGCTTCAATTCGCATTTTATTGATCATAGAAGCATATCTTCTTGGAATACTGGTTGCAATAAAGCAGAGATTATTTGCTTTTGCAAATTCAACCAAAGGTTTATAGTCAGTTCGATAATTATTCCACATTTGTGTTATTTCTGAAATCATTTTATCTTAGTATAGAATCCTTTTAAATATTCTTTTATTACCAACTGATTTCCATTTTCAAACATCTCCCCGCCAAAGAATAGTTCCTTCCCTTTAATTTTCGTACATTTAGAAAATTTATGTTTTTAATTTAGGCCACCTATGGTTTTGCCCCCATACAATTACAATTACAATTAGGTCCTTATGGACTAAGTTTTTTTAGCGCTTAATATTTGTTAATTAAAAATATGTAAAATCAATACATAAACCTATTGAATAGTGTATATAATATGTATGGTCTTTCAACTCTAGCAAATTTTACTGAAAGCCTCTTTTTTATTTGAAATGTGCATTTCTGGGGTTAGTTACTTGCAAACTGATTTGCTCCAACTTATTAATGCATTGATTACTTTTCTAACTTTGAAATCGCATGATATGAAATATACGTTAAGTCTATTGTTCATTTGCCTTTTCAAAACCATTTAATAGAATTAGACTTAATCCTAGTTATAAGTGGATTAAACTAGGATTTGGGAATACAAGTCTTGATCTAAGTCCTTATACAATGTCAGGACAGTATTTTAGTGGAGCCAGTGTCGAATTGACGCCTGGCAAATTACGTTTTAAAGCTGGGTATGGAAATCTTGAAAACCCTTTGGCACAAATAGATACTTTATTGGATGGTCCCAAATTATTACCAACTTACAAAAGAAATGTTATAGCAGCATTGCTTGGCTACGGTTCTAGCAATAATTTCATAGATCTTATTGTTTTCAAAGCTAAAGATGATATAAATGGAACCAATTTAAATTTAATAGATCCGACCATAATCAAACCAGAAGAAAATTTGGTCGTAGGTACTAAGTTTGGTGTATCTCTGTTTAATAAATTAACATTGAAAGCCAATGTTGCAGCAAGTGCTCATTCTGCCAATCAAGAAAATGCGTCTGGATTTAATTATACTGATACCAACAACGCAGTAAATAGATTGGATAATGTGTTAACAGTGAACCTTTCTTCTAAATTGCAATTTGCAGGAAATGCAAGTATCGATTTTAAATTAAGAAAATTTGGAATTGGAATTGATTACAGAAGAGTTGATCCGTTATATAAAAGTTTGGGTACATATTATTTTCAGGAAGACTACCAAAACTTCACTTTGAAAGTAAACTTCTCTGCTCTTAATAACAAAATTAGATTTAGAGGATCAGGAGGTGTTCAAGAAAACAATCTAAATAAACTCAGGACCAGCACAAAACGTAGAAAAATATTCAATGGTTCATTGACAGTATCACCGATAAGAACGTTTACGACGACAATTAGAGTCTCAAACTTCACTAGTGACAGAACACTGGTTTTGAACACGTTAAACGATAGTTTGCAATTTACGCAAACGACAGAAGTCTACAGTATTTCACCTGTGGTCATTTTTAATAGAACAAAGACGAGTTCAACAATTGCGTTAATGGCAACTTTTCAAAAGTTGATAGATCTTGGACTTAATCTCAACGGGGCTAGAGGGGTTGATAATTATACTGGTAACATTTCATATAATTTACTATTCAAGGAATCTAAATTATCAGTGGGTACAAGTATTCTTGCAAACCGAAACGTAATTGGGGACAATGAAAATGCGAGATTAGGTGCAAATATTAGGGCCAGTAAAAGATTTATGGATAAAAAACTATCCGTATCAGCGGGACTTGGAATTACCAAAAATTTTATCAATAATATCAGTGATGGAAATACAGTAATAGGAAATATTGGCCTACGTTTTAAATTAAAAAGATCAATGAACATTAGTCTAAATACAAATATTCTTAACAGAGATTCTAAAGTAGAATCCTATAAAGAATATAGAGGAACTCTAAAGGTATCCTATCAATTTTCTACCAAAAAATAAATGTCAGATATGTATAAAAGATTGAAGCCATTTGCAGTACTCTTAAGTACTTTATTCTTTGCATGCTCCCTAAATGCTCAAAATTTTGACATTGATGTCAACCTGTTTGTACCACCACCTTATCCTACCAATTTGGATGCCTATGTTGATTATTTAGAGCAAGGTATTGTTCAACTCAACAATACTTCATCCAATTCTATAGAAACATTTTTTCAAGTGCGCCTAAGAGAAAAATCTGGGAGGCTTGACATAACCACTAATATTGTGACAGCCCAAAGCCTTACGGTTGCTCCTGGTTTGTCAATGCTTACTTCAATGGATATAAGTGACATATTTTCATCTTTATCAGAAGCTGACATTAGGACTTCAGGTTTATCACCATTTCAAAGAGAAGCACTTTTGTTAAACAAACAATTGCCTGAAGGTACCTATGAACTTTGTGTACTGGCTTTCAATTCTCAAATGGAACCTATCTCTGACCCCGAACGCAATGGTTGCTTTGAGTTTGAAATTATCTTTCCGGATAGACCAATCATTAATTTTCCTTTTGATCATGAAGTTATTGCTGATGCTGGCCCTTTCAATATTACTTGGACTCAGAACTTGCCACCCGAGGCTATGATGAGAACTGAATACACATTGACAATTATTGATTTGACCGAACAAATTATAGATGCTGACAAAGTTCAAAATGCTTTTTTAGATCCAGGTATATCTCCTGACTATGAAGAAGAAGTTGGAAATATAACAACTAAACTTATTCAAAAAGATATAGAAATGCCATTGATTCCTGGCAATAAATATGCAGTGAGAGTTACTGCTGTTGATCCACAAGGTTTTATTGCTTATCAATTTGGTGGGCACAGTGAAATTGTTCATTTTACGTATGGAGTAAATGACGAATCCATTGTCCCTGAGCTTGAAGCAGGAATACTCATTGCACCAAAAATTCTAACTCCTGAAGATAATAGTGATGTCCAAGTCAGTGAAAATATAGCGATAAAATGGGAGCATGACATCCAAGAAAAGGAAGGCTTGACATATACTTTGAAAATTATTGATAAAACAAATGAGGTAAATGCAAGCACATTAACTGATAAGGAAGATTTTGAAAAGGATACCTATAAGTATGTATTCAATGGACCAATAGTTTCTTTGAATACTTTGATAAAAGCTGAGTCTGCCATCTGGATTAAAGATCATGACTATAGTTTTATCATCAAAGTTCAAAGTGCTGATAGTTTGAAAACTTTCAAAAATGATGGTTATAGTGATGTCGTTAATTTTTCTTATAAGAAAGCCCTAATAGTAAGTATAGGTGAAAACTGTGGAGAAGATATGATTGCAAAAATTCCTAGCGATCAAATAAGTATAAAACTTAAGGAAAAGAAACAATATACATTTGGGATGGTCGAACTTTATGTCAATAAAGGTGTTACGGGCAGTGAAAGAGATGGTTATAAAGGTACAGGTTATATCACCGTAAAGTTGAGCGATAAAAATGTAAAAGTTAAAGTGGATTTTGAAGGTTTAAAAGTAAATGAAGATAAAAAAGTATTTGCTGGAACGGCTAAGGGACAGAATGATAGCAATGTAAATCTAGACGAGAAAATAGCTAAATATATATCTGGAAATTCTGATCTTCCTTTTGATGAGATTGCAGGCATAACAACATATGCGAGATTAGAAACTAAGATAAAACTGGCAAAGAAGGGAAAAGAGGTTGCCTTACCGTTAGGTATTGATCGGGATGTAGCTGGTGAAAAAATAGTTGTTGGGATTTCAGAAATGAACTTTAATCCAGAACGGGCATCCTTAACCGCCTTGTTTAGTATTGATAATCCTGAATGGGGAAATTATGTACCAACATTGGGTGCAACAGATGTTTGCTTTAGCAAAGATGGCCTAGGCGACAATGTTAAGTTGTATCTGGCCAAGGACTTTGATATCCCTATTAAAGATGATGTTTTAAAAATAAAGGCTTCAGTAAATAAAGGGCAAGATGAACTTCTTGGAACATATGTAAAGTTTGGTAAAAGCAAATCACCTGAAGGTCAAATTACTGCTGAGATTGGTATATCCAGAAAAATACTATTGCCTGAAAATAGTGATGGCAGTATTATGCCTACAGGAAGCGTTAAAGCAATACTATCAGGAAAATTTGAGTAAAAGAAAAATTTTGTGTTATCAGCAAAAATTGATGCTTGCCAAATACCAGGACTAGCGGGCTTTAGTTTTGAATTAAAAAATGGACACTACGACGCTTCAGAAACTTCTAACCCAACTGGGATTACCTTTCCCAAAGGTCTTGAAGGGGCTGTAAAAGAAGGGGAGAATTGGAAGGGGATTTGGTTTTCAGATGCCATAATAAAAGCGCCAAAAGAATGGGGCTTAGCTGGAGATAAAGATAGAACTACTATAAACTTAAAAAACTTTATTAAAGACAAAGTTGGTGTCTCAATAAGGGGAGAAGCAACAGGTTTTATTGATTTAGATGAAGGAAATCTTGAAGGCTTTGCTGTATCTGTAGATAAAATAAGTCTGGACATTATCCGCAATCAGTTCAAGAGTATAAAAATGGAAGGTAGATTAGCACTTCCCATCTTACCGCCGAATAAAGCATTGCTATATGAAGGAATTATTGATAAGGACCTGATAGCTAAAGAGAAGAATGATAAGAGCAAAGATCAGAATAATAAAAACAATTCCTTAAGCATGTCTTTTGCTATCAAACCCAATCCAAAAGGCTACGATATTGACTGGCTTAAAGCACATCTGGAGTTCGATAAAACAACGCAATTTATCATTAAGAATGATGCAAAGGAAAAGGGTTTTATAGGAACGATGTCAGGTGTTCTATCTATAAAAACTTCAGAGAAAGATACCACCAGCATTGCTTTACCAGGTTTGAAGTTTGAAGGCATGGAGATTAGCAAAATGACTCCTAAAACCGAAGGTAAGACTAAGGAAAATTCAGATTCAGAAAAGAAGTCATTTAAGTTTAGATCTCCTAAATTTTCTTTAGTAGGAATCCCTGGATATTTGCCAGGAAAAGCAACTTCCGAAGAAGAAGGAAAATATGCTAAAGGTGGAAAAGTAAATGGATTTTCTATCAAATTGACTGCATTATCTTTTGGCAGGCAGGATCAAGCTCAAACTATATCTAACGGAAGTGAACTGGCTTTAACCATTGGAGCTAAAGTCATGTTGGTAGGGGAATCAAAAGATGGTAAAGAGAGTGGATTTTCTATTTCAGGGGCAGGGAATATAACTTTGACTTCTAAAGTTAAATTTGATGATTCAATAAAAACTGCAGCACCTCTACAGAAATTAGCTTTTGGAAATCCTAAAATAAATAAAATAAAACTTGCTGTTAAAACAGAAGTTAAAACGATGAAACTTGAAGGTCAGGTTGAACTCATTCTTGGCAACGATCCAATTTACGGTTCGGGAGCGGCAGGTTCGCTTAAAGTAGAAACCCCAATTACAGCAGTTGAGCTTAAAGCTAGATTTGGTACAAAAGATGGCTACAATTATTGGTGTGCATTTGGTACCCTTGGAAGAGTTGGCAATCATGGCAGTAAACCCATAAACCCTTTATACCCAACTGCAAAAACTGCAAATCCAGGATTGATTCAATTATGGGGTTTTAGAGGTGGAGTGTATTACAACATGATGGATAAACTCAAAGAGTCAGAAGATCCTGAAGTTACATTAAGCAGATATATTCCACAAAAATCAGTGTTCGGATTGACGGCTGGAGTTACCATATCTCTTGACAAAGAAAAAATGGGAAGTAAGGACAAAGAAGTTTTTTGGGCAACCCCTGACTTAGGTATCGAAATAAGTGACGGTGTAAAAATAACTTTGGAAGGATCTGGCTATATGCTGAAAAAAGATATGAATCCGAATGGGGAAGAAATTGATGGCATAGAGTTCAAGTTAATAAACACGGAAGCAAGACCAACAGCCTTTAATATCAAAAAAGATTATTGGGATCTTCATGCCAATATGGATGTATTTGTAAATATCGAAAATGGCTTGATGCAAGGAGGCTATGACGGTTCTAAAATGGTCGAGGCCAGTCTTAAAATAAGTCAAGATGAAAACTATATTAAATTAGGCACACCACTGAAACCAGGAAAAGCCAAATTTACAATTCCAGGAACAAAAATTTCTATAACTCCTAGTGCATATTTGATGGCAGGATATAATACTTATCTTCCTGAGGCCGTCCTTAATCCTTTTATCTCAGGTATGTTTAAAAGTACAAATAAAGGATATTCTGGATCAGTAAGTGATGCTTCCTTAAGCACAAGAGTTAAATCAAAAGTAGGTTTTGCTTTTGGTGCCAAGCTAGATGTTTCTCTTAATTTGAGAGCTGCAATTTTATATGCAGATTTTAGAGCGATGGCAGGATTTGACTTGAGCTTGAAGTCTCAGGATATTAATTGTGTGGGTTCTGGAAAAAAAGGCCTAGATGGATGGTATGCAGAAGGCCAGGTTTATGCAGGTTTTGAAGGAGACATGGGACTGTATATAGACATATTCTTTTATGAAGGTAAAATTTCTTTGCTGACACTAAAAGCTGCGATGCTTATAAATGGAGGCTTACCAAATCCTGTTTATGCAAATGGTCAGGCATCTATGAAATATGAAGTTTTAGGCGGGTTGGTTTCTGGCAGTACAAGTTTCAAGGTAAATATTGGAGAACCATGTAAACCAATTGATGAAGATGATCTTGGACTAGATGATCAGTTTATAGCAGCAATGTATCCTGGTGACAAAACTAAAAACATCTCTGTATTTGCTAAACCAATGGTTTCTTTCAATGGGCAAATGGGGACGGAAGAAACTACAATAAATGATAAAGATCAAATTTATATTGTTGAAATACCTGAAACAACAACCAGAACCAATGCTGATGGAAAAGTTGAAGTTGTAAAATCACCTAATGCAAGTCAGGTCAGAACATTTAGAGTCAGAATTGAGTCATTTAGGTTATTAGATCCAGAAAACAAACCAGTCGAGGGTAAAGGTAAACTGTATGATAATATTGAGTATGGGTTTAAGATATCTGAGATGTTAGAAGCAGAAGCTGATTATAGCTTTGAAATTGTTTTGAGAGCCGATGAATACAATATTAAAACAAAAAAATGGATACCTTTCATAAAGGCAGGAGACCCTTGGGAACTTAAAAAGAGTCACAGCTTTACAACTGGAAAAAAGCCAGATGAAATAACTAATGATAATGTTGCTTTTTCATATCCGCTAAATTATCAGACAAGATACTTGCAAGAGTCGAATACAAGTAAAAAAGGTTTTGTTCAATTTAATGTTCCAGTCGATTATTTGTTTGTAACAAAAACAGATAGCCTATGGACATCAAAAATAGAAGTACAATTCTATGAATCAAATGACAACTCTCAAGATATAATGAATAAATCTAATACCTCGAGAATAATTTATTCTACCCCTGTTCGTAGTGCATTTAATGTCACCGAACCTATTTACGGCCAATCCAATGACAAAACAAATACTAAGATGGGGTACTTCGTTGAATTTAGTATACCTGAGGAGCTGCCAAACTCTAAAGTATTTCATATTAAATTCGTTAGATCCTACTATAAAAACACTGAATTCACTAAGGACACATTGGAATCCGTTAATAATTCTAAATACAATGCTACTTTTAATATAAATGGAAAAGACTATTCAAATTATCCACCGCAAAAGCCTCTGGATAAGGTTCTTTACCATATGAGATTTGGTACAAGTAAATACAATACATGGCAAGAAAAATTAAACTCAAATCCAGGATCCGGAAAATCGACATTTGTAAAATCTTCAACATCTTCTATTGAAAAATACGAACATACCCTTGACGAAGATTTTACAGACTACGAAAAATATGGACAAACGCCAAGTGTATCATCTAATAAAAGATATAGAAGACCATTGGAAGTTAGTTTATATAATGAATCAGACGGAGGAATAGTAAATCTGTTAAAATCATTTTTTTACTATGAAGATGAGTTTGTCACAAGGTACAAGAGAGTTTGGAAAGATGTATATAAATTTGATTTAAAGAATTTACGTGTTGATAATGGTAAATACTATAATAAATATAAATACGATTGGGGGTATCATGGAAGTCCATACGGCTGCTTGACCCTTATATGGGAGGAAAAATATAAAGGAAACGCGCATGAACTTAAACTATATCCATTATCTCCAGGAGAATATATCTCATCAACATATTGGGGAGCCCAATACAAAGCTAAAATATTGTTGGACCTTTTTGCAACAACAGTAAATGTTAGGCTTAAAGATGTAAAAAGAGGTAGGGATGAAACATTTTTTGAAAAATTTGCGCATGAGCGGCGTGATCCACTAATAAATGACAAGAAATGGTTAAAGATATTTGGTCAAGGAACTATTCTCAAAATGGTTAAGAAAGAAGGATCAGAATATAAATTTACCAATATATCAAAGCCTATGGACACTAATTTATATTTCAGATATTATGTTCCAAAGATCAATTCCACAAGAAATTCGATTGAATATTACGCGGTAGGAAATGGAGAAATAGTGAAATTTCTTGCTAAGTAGCTCAAACAAAAAATCAAAAACAATATCAATGAGAAGTATTTGCATCGCAATAATAATGATTGGTTCTGCTATCATTTCTTATGCTCAAGAAGAATCACCAGAATTAGATATTTTTGAAGAATCTATTGACAGTTCTTTGACAGATAGTTTGAAATCAGATATCTATATATTTACAAAATCATCAAGTCAGGGGTTACAATTAAGGTGGGCTCCATCCAATGCTGATATATGGTTAAAAGGAAATAAATATGGATACAACATAGATAAAATTTTAATGGATTCAACTGTTTCAGAAGTGTTTTTGCCATTTGAATCAGGAAATTTCAAACCATGGCCTTTAGAAGAGTGGGAAGATATAGTCTCTGATTCAACACCTTACACTGCTGCGGCCGCTATGACAATATATGGCAATAAAGACAAATCACCTAATAGCAATTTTTTTCAGGCAGATCAAGAGCTTAATAATAATTTTGGCTTTGCCTTACTATCTGCAGATCTGGATAAAAATGCTGCCAGAGCCTCAGGTCTCTATGCTATTGATAAAGATCTCAAAATGGATGAATACGCAATATATAGAATTTACATGAAGGATGAACTTAATAACCCTCTTTCAGATACCAGTTATATTCTAATCAATTATGAAGATCCTGTTCCATTTATAGCACCGGAAATTGCAGCAGTAAAAGAGTCAGAAAAATTGGTTACTATTGAATGGAATAATTCTTCAGAAAGTACAATATTCACTGGATTTTATGTTGAACGCTCAGCTGACAATGGAAACTCATATGTTAGATTGAACGAAAGGCCACTTCTAGATATTTCAACAAATTTAATGAAAGGAAATTTTATTTCACACACAGATTCTCTTGAACAAAACTATCAACCATTTCTTTACAGGATTGTAGGACTTGATGCATTTGGCGATGAAAGCCTTCCAAGTGAGGTTGTAGAAGCAATGGGAAGGGATCGAACCCCTCCTAATGCACCAGTTGACTTCATTATCGAAGAAACAGGAGACAATCACTTTGAACTGTCTTGGAGTTACACAGATGAGAATAAGGAAATAACAGGATTCAATATCTACAAATCAATTGACAATGAAGAAAATTTTAAACTTGTAGCCAATAATCTTCCATCAAGTGAGAGGAAATATATTGAGGAGTCTCCAGATCCAATTCTTACAAATTACTACTTCGTAACTGCTATAGATACAGCAGGAAATGAAGCTGCCAGTACTGTTAATTTTGGCATTACAACAGATTTAATTGCACCTCAAGCTCCTGCAAATCTCAGATACAGTATTGATACACTTGGACGATTACTATTAGAATGGGATGAACCGTCTGATCAAGACATCAGAGGATACAGAGTTTATAGCAGCAATTCTATAAATAGTGATTTTGCAGTAGAACCAGGAGATAACATTAAGCAAAATTATTTCGTATCCAAATTGAATTTAAAAACCCTGACTGAAGACATTTATTACTTTGTTCAATGCATTGATCTTAGCTATAATATATCACAGAACTCTGAAATCCTAAAAGTTAAAAAACCCGATCTCATAGCTCCTTCGCAATCAATTTTTGTAGATTATGAGGTGTCTGAAGAAGGCATCTACTTTGAATGGGTTAAAAGTACTAGTGATGATGTAGAGCGAGTAGAATTACATCGTAAATCAAGTGAGGGGACCTGGAATATTGTAGATTATTTTGATCAGGATACCCGATCGTACTTAGATAAAAATGTTACTGAAGGAGAATATTACGAATATGCTTTACACACAATTGATGATGATGGTAACTTGACCATAGGTGAGAAAAAACTTAACTTGGAAGCTTTAAAATCATATTTTCTAAAAGACATTCCTGTGCTCTCTGCTTCATCTGAGGACAATGGTATTCTGTTAACTATTCAATATCCCAATGCTGAAAATTTTGAATTTACTATATTAAGAGCTAAAGAAGATGGAACTTTAACTACATATAAAAAACTAAGCCAGTCGACCAGTTTTACCGATACAAATATTCAGAAAAGAACCAAGTATCATTATTCTGTGAGGGCCACTGCCGAAGATGGAAGAGATTCAAGATTAAGCGAAATTGTTATTATTAAAAAGTAAAAGTTTATATAATTGGCATAACCAAGCATTCTATAATTCTACTCTGCAATGACTCATTTTGATTTGAGGAAATAAAATCGATTCATTTAGCCTCATTTCGTTATGACAGATAATACAAGTATCATGAAAAGCATCTAAGTATTTCAAAGCATAATATGTTTGAATAACTTACTTATAGGTGACACTATTAAATATGCCCTTTTTACTAGAATCAATTTATATTAATAATATGACTATATCGTTTATAATAAACAAGTCCGTTATTATAAATTAACTTTGAAAAGTGACCTAGGTTAACAATAGATATTTTTTTGCTTAAATATCTTTCTAAAAACGCATTTTAATTGGAAATGTATAAAGCACATCTACAAGTTTGCC
>CAJQRD010000091.1 GCA_905480605.1 uncultured Saprospiraceae bacterium
TTGAATATCAGCTGGCGCAAGACAAAGATGCAGCCGTACATATAGGATGGCTAATTGCAACAGGGTTTTTAGGAAGAGATATGCTGCCAAAAATTGATTCATTGGCAGCAAACGGAATAAATAACTTTCTACTTATTGGCCATAGCCAAGGAGGTGCAATTTCAATACTTTTAACATCGTATCTTGAAAATTTAAAACTTAAAGGGGAACTTGACTCTAATATTAAACTTAAGACCTATTCAAGTGCAGGACCCAAACCTGGAAACTTATACTTTGCCTATGACTTTGAGGCGATGACTCAAAATGGATGGGCATTCAACGTTGTAAACACTGCCGATTGGGTGCCAGAGGGACCATTTTCAATTCAAACTACTGATGATTTTAATGCCTCAAATCCTTTTAATCTAGTTAAAGATGGCTTAAAGAAACTGCCTTTTATGAAAAGATTAGTTTTATCTAGAATCTATAAAAACCTTGAGAACGCACCAAAAAAAGCCAATAAACGTTATCAAAAATACTTAGGAAAGATGATAGGAAATCATATCCAAGATGCACTTCCTGCATTTGAAATGCCAAAGCTTTATAATTCAAACAATTATGTTAGAACTGGAAAACAAGTCATTCTTCACACGAACGATGAATACTATGAGTTGTTTCCTGAAAATACATATTTTATATGGAATCATCATATGTTTGAGGCCTATTACTTCCTTTTAAATGGAACTATAGTTCCAATGGATAAGATTAAAATAATAGATAATGATAGTATCAAAAGGGATTAGTTTTATCAAAGTAATACAGTGGTCTTTGAGCTATATATTATGGCTATTGTTATTATCAAGTGTTATTGCCTGCTTATACTTCTTCAATATTTTAAGCATAAAAATACCTTGGTTACCGATTTCCGTAATCGGCACTGCTGTCGCCTTCTTTGTGGGTTTCAAAAATAATCAAGCATATGATCGAATGTGGGAGGCTAGAAAAATATGGGGAGGTATAGTTAATAATAGTAGAACATTAGGAATGCAAATTGATGGATATATAACTAGCACATTTAAAAAAGATGTTTCACAAACCGATCTCTTCAAAATAAAAAAAAGACTGATCCATAGACAAATTGCATGGCTGTATATTCACCGAAAACAATTACTAATACCAACAACCTGGGAACATGTTAAACGAAAAAAGGGCTTTATAAAAAAAGAAGAAAATAATGATTGTTTTTTTGGTATTGGATTAGTTGAAAAAGAAATGAATAAATTTAATTTAAAAGAATTAATTTCTCACACTGAGCAAAATAATTTGAAAGATTCAAATAATTTTTCAACTCAATTAATAAATAATCAATCACGTGAACTAACAGAACTACGTGCGATAGGAATACTTGATGATTTTAGACATATTGAGTTAATGCAGACACTTTCTAGCCTTTACGAATTACAAGGAAAAAATGAAAGAATAAAAAAAATTCCGCTTCCCAGACAATATGCAAATACAAGTAGATATTTTATTGGCATTTTTCTTCTCCTTTTGCCTTTTAGTTTGATTCCCGAATTAATGGCTATTGGAGAAATTGGATTTTGGCTCTCGATTCCAATAACGACTTTAGTTGGGTGGGTTTATGTTATGATGGAACTTGTAGGTGACTATACAGAAAATCCTTTTCAAGGAATGGTAAATGACATTCCAATGCTATCTATTTGTAGAGCAGTTGAAATTGATTTAAGGGAAATGTTAATGGAAGAGAATTTACCAAAACCAATAGAAGCGAAAAATAATATTCTTCTTTAAGTTAGCTACTGATATCAAAAGAAAAATAACATTTAAAAATTAGCAACAAGAACAATATTACATTCGATTTTCATTTTTTCTTTTTTCTTATAAGTTACAGTGTTTAATGTAGCAAGTCTTCAAAGCTTTTTATAT
The DNA here is from genome assembly GCA_905480605.1 of uncultured Saprospiraceae bacterium. Lineage (GTDB taxonomy): Bacteria > Bacteroidota > Bacteroidia > Chitinophagales > Saprospiraceae > RFSX01. The sequence continues at coordinate 1,927 of CAJQRD010000091.1, forward strand.
AGAATTATAAATGGTTGAATCTATATCTTTTAATAATTGAGAATTAGATGGTCTTATTTCATCAGGATTAATAATTCTACCGTCTTTATTTAAAAAGATAAATCTAGGAAGAACTCCAATATCATAAAATTTTACAAAATCTGAATTTGCACCAGAATAAAGCTGCACTCCGTCAATTGAATTTTCTAAAATATATATTTCCCATTTGGAATACTCTGAATCAATTCTAAAGAAATAATTTGAAGTTCATCTTTATTAGAAAAGTATTCACCTAACTGTTTAAGAAAGGTATACTCCACTTTGCAGGGTTTGCACCAAGTTGCCCAAACATCAATACAAACATATTTTCTTTTAAAATCTTTTAATGTTTTAACATTGTTTTTTTGGTCTTTGAAAATGAAGTTATTACCAATTTTATTGACTAGTGATGCCTTATAAAGGTATTTGGTATTCTACTGTATAAGAATATCAGCGACTTCACTAAATTTAAATTTCACATAACTACTTAAGCTATCAGCTAAGTTAAGTGATGTTCCCTTTTCATGAATTAAGTTACCTTTTTCTTGAATGAGTATTGCAAGCTCTTCTTTTTCGATTCCATTTCGAACCATTTTCAATAATTGGTTTTGATATTTTTTGGAATAGGCCAAGAAGTCATTTGCTAAATTAAATTTTCCAGAATAATTTATAGACTCTAAAAGTTCCCTTTCATCTATAAATAGGGCTATTATGCAATTTGGAGAAATTACTAACTCTCCCAACTCTCCCTGTTTACCATCAGAAAATGAATAAACTTGATAAAGTTTATTTTCTAGAATATTCATAGTGTCTACCACATTATTTTTTTCTTTAAAGCGTAAAACGGCCTTAATCGCCCATGATTTTTCTTTGTCATATATGATTAGACTGTCTAATAATTGATGGTTAGTGACATTAACTTCTATTATTGAAATAGGAATTTCTGCTTAATTCTTACAACTGGAAAACATCATAGATTGAAGAAATATAATTATTGATGGTTTTATCATTACGCATTTAAATATCGCTTCGTTGCATTGAGCACTAAACTACCAAAATAATTTCCTCAATTGCGTAAATTAGATATTTACTGAATTGATTTTCAATTAGCGATTGCTGTCTAATTTTTCAAAGTGAAGAAAAACCTTCGATATAAGAATAGTACGAGATTAAAAATGGACTTTAGTTTTGGTTTAAAGATTTGCCTAATTTAAAGCATTAAAGATATTTAGAATTTAACAGCCAAATTTTAAGTTTCGATGGACTTTGTAAATGTGCACAAACTTTGGGCGTAGGCCTTAAACTTTAATATATTTATATCTTGTTGGCAACAGTTTTTTTTCAATTATTTCTTATTAAACAATTTGAAATCATTATTCAAACATTAATTTCTTTCATTATGTAACGGAAGAAGTTTGGCATATCCTAAAAATGTCCACACCAGTTTAATATTGGTTATTCATTGTTCATTTTATCATGTTTTAATTATTTCCAATGAATAATTATAAGCGGAGCCCATCTCGAAGGACGGCCTCCGATTTATAGATTGAATTAGGTTTCTATTTCGAGATAATAATTTTCTCTACTATTTTCTTACCTGTCTTTGAGTCTTCAATTTCCAATAAGTAAGTTCCTTTAGGAATAAAATCATCTTGAGTTTGATTAGCGTTTGATTCTGGCATAAGTTATTTTCCTTTTAGATTGTATAGCTTTACTTGATACTTTAGTTGACCTTCTGCTGGCAATGAAATTACTTGAGCCCAAGTTTCCCCTGTAATGTCGTAGCGATACCAATCATTAAAGATACCATCACCATGTCTGAAGCCAGTATAAACGAAATCTCCAATACCAAATTGATATGGATGATGTCTCTATAACGAAGTTAAATCATCTTTTTGAGTGCAAGTATTTAATGCAATATCATACACCTATCAATCTTTCATATTCCCTTCTGAACCCCACCCAATCCTACAAATACTTTCCCATTCTGAGCAACCATAGCTGGATGTATTCTTTCTGCTCAAGCACAAGATGCCAATTCCCTCCAACTCATATCCGAAGGGTCAAAGACTCATAAATCATTTAATCGAGAGGTGCCATCAGCCCCAAATCCAAAGTATACTTTACCATCCCAAGTATCACCAATCGCAAAACCACAAGCTTCACCGGAAAAAGGTGATAGCGCTGTCCAAGTATCCGTTACCGTTTAGGTTTTGTTATCTTTATTCTTGTTTCTAGCTGAAAGTACGCTCTCAATATCATTTACGCTTGTGTTTTTTGCCTTCAATAAAATCAAAATGTGGTAAATAAGATCTGCCACCTCGTTCTTGAAAAGATCAACAGCATCATCCTTTGCTTCGATGACTACCTCTACAGCCTCTTCTCCCACTTTTTGAGCAACCTTATTGATGCCTCGTTTGAAAAGTTTATTAGTATACGAGTCAGAATCGTCCTCATCAATCCTTTGATTGATTGTTCGTTCGAGTTCGTAGATAAACCCTTTAGAAGTTTCCTCTTTGAAACAAGATGTACTACCTGTGTGACACGTTGGACCTGAAGGAGTGGCCTTAATTAAAATTGTATCATTATCGCAATCTATTTGCAGATCATCGACCTTCAAAAAATTATTAGAAGTTTCTCCTTTCATCCAAAGTCTGTTTTTACTTCTACTATAAAATGTTACGAAGCCTTCAACTATAGTTCTATCATAAGCCTCTTTATTCATATATCCTAGCATTAAAACTTGAAGGGTGTAAGTGCTCTGAATGATGACAGGAATAAGTCCGTCACCTTTTTTGAAATCTATTTGCATCGTACTGGTATTTTATTCGTTATTAAATAACTCTTTAGTTTTGGTATTGGTATTTCACCATAATGAAATACACTAGCTGCAAGTCCTGCCGTTGCTTTTGTTTTGGTGAATAATATTTTGAAGTCTTCCATAGAACCTGCACCGCCAGATGCAATTACAGGAACATTTACCGATTTACTAACCATTTCCAATATGTCTAAGGCAAACCCTTTTTTTGTTCCGTCATTATTAATTGATGTTAACAGGATTTCACCCACACCGAGATCAACTGCCATTTTCACCCAATCTATGGTTTCTAATTCGGCTGGAGTACGTCCTCCGTTGATAAACACTTGCCAATCGCCGTCCACATATTTCGTGTCTATTGCTAAGACGACACATTGACTTCCGAAACGGGTAGCTATCTCGGATATTAACTCGGGTCTTTTTACTGCAGAGGAATTAATTGATACTTTATCTGCTCCAGCCGCAATTACTTTGGCTGCATCTTCGAGTGAGTTAATACCTCCTCCAACGGTAAAAGGAATGTCAATTTCTCGAGAGATTTTGCTGACAAGCTCAACTAAAGTTTCTCTTTTTTCAATTGTCGCAGTGATATCTAGAAATACAAGTTCATCCGCTCCTTCAGAAACATATTTCTTAGCCAATTCAATAGGATCTCCGGCATCTTTTATTCCAACGAAGTTTATTCCTTTTACTGTTCTTCCGTTCTTGATATCCAAACAGGGTATAATTCTTTTCTTTAGCAAAATTCGCTTAGTTTTTTTAGTGTAACATTTCCTTCATAAATTGCTTTGCCTACAATAGCTCCTTCACATCCCAATGCTTTGAGTTCAATGAGGTCTTGTATATTGGAAACGCCGCCACTTGCTATTAATCGAATGTTTGCAATTGAAATCAATTCTTTATAGAGTTTTGTAGAAGGGCCTGACAACATACCATCTTTTGAAATATCGGTGCATATCACAGATTCGATTCCATGCTTCTCATATTCTTGAATAAATTCTAAAATGTCAAGTTCTGAAGTTTGAAGCCATCCGTTTATTGCAATTTTTCGATTTATACAATCTGCCCCAAGTATAATTTTATCACCACCGTGCTTTTGAATCCAAGATTTAAAAAGAACAGGTTCCTGAACGGCGATACTGCCACCAGTAATTTGATTGGCCCCCGATTCAAAAGCAATTTTTAAATCATTGTCTGATTTCAAACCACCACCAAAATCAATCTTTAAGTTTGTTTTGGTTGCAATTAGTTCCAAGGTTTTGTAGTTGACAATCCTCTTTGACTTAGCTCCATCAAGATCTACAAGATGCAGGTATTGTATCCCGTTATCCTCAAATTGTTTAGCAACTTCTAAAGGGTTTTCGTTGTAGATTTTTTTTGTACCGAAATCTCCCTTTGTCAGTCTAACACAGTTTCCTTCAATAATATCTATTGCTGGTATTATTCTCATAATTCTAAAAAGTTTTTCAAAATCTTTTCTCCTATATCTGCGGATTTCTCTGGGTGAAATTGAGTAGCATAAAAGTTGTTTCTTACAAGTGCCGCACTAAATGGGAGGATATATTCGCAGATGGCTGAAGTGTCCTCAGATAATTCAGCATAATAGCTATGCACGAAATAGGTGTCATCATTACTTTCGATACCGTTGAATAATTCACCCTCAAGTGCATTGATATTATTCCATCCCATGTGTGGAACAAGATCAGTTTCTTCAAACCGTAGGACCTTATTCTTGAAAATTCCTAAACACTTTGTGTTTCCTTCCTCACTTTCTGAACACATCAGTTGAAGCCCAAGACAAATTCCTAATACAGGTTGTTTTAGATTCAAAATAACTTGATCCAATCCGTGTTTAATTAAGTATTCCATCGCTGATTTCGCTTCACCAACTCCTGGAAAGATGACCTTATCAGCTTCAATAAGTGTCTTAACATCATCTGTTATCACGCAGTCATAACCCAGCCTCAATAGTGCATTTTCAACAGACTTGATATTACCTGCGTTGTATCTAACTATTGCTATCATAATGTTCCTTTTGTACTTGGTATTGAATAATCGTTCGTTTTTTTAATTGCTATTTTAATAGCTCTTGCCAGAGCTTTAAAAATAGATTCTATCTTGTGGTGTTCGTTACTTCCTTCGGCTTTAATATTTAAGTTACATTTCGCTCCATCACTGAATGATTTAAAAAAGTGTATGAACATTTCAGTAGGCATTTCGCCAATCATTTCTCGTTTGAAATCAACATCCCAAACTAGCCATGGCCGTCCGCCAAAATCAATTGCCACTTGTGCTAAAGAATCATCCATCGGTAATAAGAAACCGTATCGTTCTATTCCTTTTTTAGAACCAAGAGCTTCGATAAAAGTTTCTCCCAATGTAATGGCTACATCCTCAATAGTATGGTGTTCATCTATTTCTAAATCTCCTTGTGCTTTAACAATTAGATCAATTCCGCCGTGTTTTGAGATTTGCTCCAACATGTGATCCAAAAACCCAAGACCAGTTGAAATATGTGAAGATCCTTTTCCATCCAAATTTATTTCAACTTCTATATTCGTTTCCTTCGTTTGTCTGATACGTTTCGCGACTCTTGGTTTAGCTTTTAGATATTGATAAATTTCTTGCCAATCTAATGTTACTAACACTGCACCTGATATACTTTCTTCACCTATGAGAATACCTTTTGCATTTAAGTTAGTTGCAAGCTCAATATCCGTAGCGCGATCTCCAATCACATAAGACTCACTTAGGTTGTAATCACCATAGATGTATTTATTTAATAAGCCCGTTTTTGGTTTTCTGGTTGGAGCGTTATCTTCTGGAAAGCTTTTATCAATCAGAATTTCACTAAAAACAACACCTTCGTTTTTGAAAGCTTCAATGATTTTGTTTTGAGCAGGCCAGAATGTTTCTTCAGGAAAAGAGCTTGTTCCTAGTCCATCTTGATTGGTGACCATTACAATTTCATAGTCGAGCTCGAAAGCTATTTTGGACAACCACTGAAAAACACCAGGGTAGTATTCAAGCTTTTCTAAACTATCGAGTTGGTTATCTACTCGTGGTTCAATTACTAAGGTTCCATCTCTGTCTATAAATAATACTTTTTTCATTTTAAATCGATTCAAGTGCTTCAATTAATAATTGATTTTCATCGGCATTTCCTACTGTAATTCTGATGCAGTTTTTAATCACATTATTTCTATTCCTAACTATGATTTTCTTCTTAACTAGTGTGTTGTATACTTTGTCTGCATCTTTACACTCAACTAGGAAGAAGTTAGAGTCTGAAGGATAAATTTTTGTGACAACATCGGTGTTTTTTAAATTTGTTAAAAGCTTAGCCTTGTTCACAAGTATTTGCTCTTTCCTTTTAAGAAATTCTTCTCCCATTTCGAAGGCTTCAATTGCAGCTTTTTGATTTAATCCACTGATATTATAAGGTGGTTTAACTTTATTGAGAAGGTCAATAATGTTTGAATTCGCGAAAGCCATACCAATACGCGCTGCTGCTAACCCCCAAGCTTTACTCATTGTTTGACTTACAACTAAGTTTGGGTACTTCTCTATTAAGCATGTAAAGGATTGCTTCTCACTGAAATTGATATATGCTTCATCGATTAAAACAATCCCTTTAAAGGTTTTAATAATTCTTTCAACTTTTTCAAAGTCTGGACAATTCCCTGTTGGATTATTAGGAGAACAAATTAAAATGAGTTTCAATTTAGAATCAGATAAGTGGCTTTGAACTGCCTCTAAATCAATATCGAACGATTCGTTTAATGGAACTTTTATTAATTCTATATCATTAATTCCTGCACTCACGTCGTACATACTATAGGTTGGAGAAAATGTCAGAACTTTATCTGTTGATGGATTACAAAAAACTCGGAAAAGTAAATCAATGACTTCATCACTTCCATTACCAATAAAGGTATTTTTAGGTTGAATGCCGATAGCTTTAGTTATTTCTCTTTTCAAGCCCCTTTGATATGGATCTGGGTATCGATTCCATTTGCCATAAGGATTTTCATTGGCATCAAGGAAGATTCCGTTCGTACCAGTGAACTCATTTCGGGCACTTGAATATGCTTTCAACTGCAAAATATTACTTCGTATCATTTTATCTAACTCAAACATTTTCTAAACTTTTTAGTCGCAGTGTTACTGCATTTTTATGAGCAAATAATTCCTCTGCTCCTGCCATTATTTCTATAGCTGGGCCAATGTTCTGGATTCCATTTGCAGATAGCTTTTGAAAAGTAATTTTCCGAACGAAACTGTCGTAAGAAACACCACTATAACTTCTAGCATAACCATTCGTAGGTAGTGTGTGATTTGTTCCACTGGCATAATCACCTGCACTTTCACAGCTGTAATTGCCTAAGAAAACAGATCCTGCATTAATTATTTTATCAACCCATTCATCCGTGTTCTCAGTGGCTATAATGAGATGTTCGGGTGCGTAATAGTTACTCAGCTCAATACATTCTTTCATAGAAGAGCATAAGATGGACTTACTATTTTTTAATGCTTTTGAAGCAATCTCTTTTCTCGGAAGCAGCCCTAGCTGAAGGTTTAATTCTTTCTCCGTTTGTATTAAAACCGTTTCATCGTTGCTAGCTAATATAACTTGGCTGTCAGGACCGTGTTCTGCTTGTGACAGTAAGTCGGCCGCAACAAAAGCAGGATTACATGTATTATCTGCAATGACCAAGACCTCGCTTGGTCCCGCAGGCATATCGATTGCTATACCTTCTTGTTGTACCAGTTCTTTTGCTTTTGTAACATATTGATTGCCTGGACCGAAAATTTTATATACTTGGGGGACAGATTCAGTTCCATAGGCCATAGCAGCAATTCCTTGGGCACCACCGATTTTATAAATTTTTGTAATTCCAACTAATTCTGCTGTATAGAGAATAGCAGGATTTATTTCGCCACTTTTATCTGGAGGGGTACACATTACAATCTCTTTGCAACCAGCTAACATTGCTGGTACACCTAACATTAGAACTGTCGAGAAAAGTGGAGCAGATCCCCCAGGAATATATAATCCGACTTTTTCGATGGCTACACTTTTTCGCCAACATAGGACTCCTTCGATTGTTTCTAGAGGTTTTATTTCTTCTTTTTGACTCAAGTGGAATTTTTGAATATTATTTTTGGCTTCCTGAATAGCAAGTTTTAATTCATTACTCACAGCACACTGCGCCTGTTGAATTTCTTTCTCTGAAACAATAAGCTCCTTTAGTATTACACTATCATACTTTTCAGTATAACTGAAAAGAGCTTTATCACCATCTACTTTTACGTTGTCAAGTATAGTTTTAACGCCATGCTCTAATTCCTCTTGTTCAAAAGTTGGTCTAGAGCAGATCTCTGACCAGAGATTCTTTTTAGGGTAGTTATATCTTTTCATTACAATACGATTTTATCAATTGGCACTACTAAGATACCTTCTGCTCCTGCAGCCTTCAGCTCATCAATTACTTCCCAGAATTTATCTTCATCAATAACAGAATGTAAAGAACTCCAGCCCTCTTGTGCTAGAGGTAGAAGTGTAGGAGATTTCAAAACAGGCAGAATAGAGCTCACTTCTGCAATCTTATCGTTAGGTAAATTCATTAAAATGTATTTTGAATTTTTCGCACGAATAACCGCCTTGATTCTGAAGATCAATCGGTCTAATATTGCTTGATTTTCAGAACTTAATTGCTTTGAGCTAGCTAAAACTGCTTCTGAAGTAAGCACAACATCAGTTTCCTTTAAACCATTTTTGAATAGAGTGGAACCAGAGCTCACTATATCGCAAACTCCATCTGCAAGACCAATATTAGGGGCAATTTCAACTGAGCCTGAGATAACATGAATATCTGCTTGGATATTTTTTTCTTTGAAGTATTTTCTGACAGTATTAGGGTAAGAGGTTGCAATCTTTCTTCCATTGAAATAGGATGGGCCTTCGACTTCAACCTCCTTTGGTACAGCTAGTGATACACGACATTTAGAGAAACCAAGCTTCTCTTGGACTTTAACCTTTTTGTTTTTTTCGATCAATAAGTTCTCACCCACGATCGCAATATCTACCACGCCATCTTCAAGGTATTGTGGAATATCTGAATTTCGAAGGTAAAGGATTTCAATCGGAAAATTTGGAACATTGACTTTTAGTTGGTCTTTCCCATTGTCGATCTTAATACCACAAGATTTAAGCAGCTGCAGCGAATCTATATTTAGTCTTCCGCTTTTTTGAATTGCAATTTTTAGTTTACTCATTTGTTTTTAAAATGCGCCTGAGTAAACCGATGAGAAATAATAAACCCGTCTGAAAACTCAGACGGGTTTATAATATATTTTGCTTTAGTTAGAACATATCATTAACTCCTCGCCTGATAGCAAGTATGAAAATGATGATGATGTAAGTGACTAAAGTTCATTTGATTTATTTCTGAACCAAATATATATATTTTTTTTTCAAAGATGCAAGTCGCTATTGTTTTGAGTTACAAATAACGGATAATAGTATGTCGTCGTTTCCGACGAAGGAGGATATGCGATCCTATTTATTGTTGAACTAAGTCTCCTCACGTCGACAGAAAAAAACCTAGCATTAAAGATTCCATATATTTTTAATTAATATCAATAAAACATAATATATATGGAAAAAATTAAAAAGAACAGGATCAAAGATCGTGCTAAAAATGAAGTTAATGGTTCTAATTCAATGATCAGAGAGCAGAAAGTTATTCTAGGTGGTATGTCTCCATCTACACTTTTCAATTATGGTATGGTAAATTCTGATAAAATATTTGGCTAGATACACTTACAAAACGGCAATAACACCTAGTCGAATAAAACACCAAAATAATTCCAAAGTAAAATTTTCATATACGGATTACAAACATCTCAATCAAGACGAAACAATGAGTTTATTATGCAATATAAAACGAAAAATAGTGTTTTGTGGTAAAAACAATTAATTTTACAAATTCAATTTTAAAACTAACCAATTAATAAATTCTATGTTAAACAAAAAGCCTTTTTATTACAGTATCATTTTCATTTTTCTAATAATTTCATGTTCACCCGAAAATGACAACGATATAATCCAACCAGAATCTATAAACCCTGCCCAATATAATTCTGATATTGTTGTTGGCTGGTTTAATCTAATTAAAGTATTGACCACTGAAACAGCAGGTTATACACCACCTGTAGCAGCAAGGGCATTCGGTTACACTGGTGTTGCTTTATACGAGTCTGTCCAAGTTGGTACAACTAATAAATTGTCTTTATCAGGTAGATTAAATGGATTAAATTTAGAAACTACCATTGAGGAAGGTTCAGAATACCATTGGCCAACAGTTGCAAATACTACAATTGCGAGTATGACCAAATTCTTTTACTCTAATGCCTCAGTTGATAATTATTCTAGAATTCTTGAGTTAGAATCTGAATTTAACAATCAGTATTCAAATGATATTGCTGACGATGTAATTAATCGATCGATTACTTTTGCAAATGATTTAACTGCTAAAATTAAACTATGGTCTACAACAGATGGTGCTCATTCTGCTCAGTTTAATAATTTTCCGACCGAATACGAGCCTTTACCAGGTGTTGAATTTTGGAAACCTACCGCACCAAATCAACGGGCTTTACAACCTTATTGGGGAAGTAATAGACCGTTTATATCATTGAATGTTGAAAACTCTATTCCTGCTGACCCACCAATTTATAGTACTGATGTTAATTCTACTTATTATGTAAGAGCTTTTGAAGTTTATGAAGTTGTAAATAACATAACGCCTGAACAAACTGTAATCGCTGAGTTTTGGTCAGATGATCCACAAACTTCTGCCACACCTCCCGGCCATTCTATATCAATTTTAAACCAGTTAATTGATGATAATGAACTTGATTTACTAGCTTCTTCAGAAGCATTTGCAAAATTAGCTATTGGGATTAATGATGCGTTTATTTCTTGCTGGAAGGTAAAATATTCAACCAATTACCCGAGACCAGTTACAGTAATCAATAATCAAATTGACGCTTCTTGGGAAACAATTTTAGAAACTCCACCATTCCCAGAATATACTTCAGGTCATTCTGTGCAATCAGGGGCATTAGCAGGAATTTTAACTTCATTATTCGGAGATAATTATACATTTATTGATCGTACTCACGAAAACAGAACAGATATTGACGGCACACCGAGAGTATATTCATCTTTTTTTGATATGGCAGAAGAAGCTGCTATTTCAAGATTATACGGAGGTATACATTTTAAAGAGGCAATTGACCTAGGATTAGAACAAGGATATCAAATAGGTGAAAATGTAATTAATGTTTTTGATAATTAAATGATTGATGATCATTTAAAAACACAAAATTAAATCTCTAATCCTACCCAATTTTTTCATAGGCAAAAGATTAAAATCTCAGACAAAACCTTTATCTCTTCTTAGATATTTTATGAGGTAGGAATACTTTTGATGAATAGAAAGTGTTTTTTGTTCTTTTCAAGTGGAAAGAACAAAAAACACTTTTCATACTATCTACATAATTTTTTATCCTTATCTGACTTGTAAAATTCATTAATTTCTTTTGCTGATTCGCAAATGCTTTAACTATTTTAAATTTGGTTCAAAGTCTGAAACTTAAAATTTCTGATGAAATTCAAAATCCAATATGCATCAACACTTTTAATTGAAGAACAACTGTAATTAAAAGAATTAATTAAAGCAGTTAAAAATATAATTGCCATCATTTACTAATTAACTTTATTAGTTGTTTTATAGCTGCCAACGTTTACTGATAGCCTTCCGCCGGCTTCCCTTCCATAACTTTCTTTCTAAAAATAGCATTTCTCTATCTGTTATTACAATTTAAGAAACTTTGTTCTTTTGAAAACCTAGAGGTGGTGTACTATCTAATGTTGAACTAAGTCTCCTACCATAGACAGAAAAAAGCCAGCATGAAAAAGAGCAGAATCATAGACTGTGCTAAAAATGAAATTACAGGATTTAATTCAGTGTTCAAGAAGTTAGAGCAGCAAGTTATTCTTGGTGGTATGTCTGCATCTACAATTTTTAATTTTGGCAGGTGTATTGCCAAATGAGGAACAAATCAATGTCGACCTACAAGATCTTATGGTAGGACACAACCATCAAAATCATACTTTAAACACACTGTATATGCTTTGCGATTTTTAATCCGTATTCATGATTTAGAAAACAAAGCTATTAAACTAGCGAGCCTTAAAAAAGAAAAAAAACCGGCATGTACTTTTTAGCCCTCAAGAATGTAAATTACTTTTATAGAGCAGTTGCATTTAAAGCATCGGGTTTTGCTGTCTTTCATCTATTCTAAAGGCTTGCGTTTAAACGAAGTTAGAAATATCAAAATTTGTGATGTTGATTGTGACCGAATAATCATTCATATCAAACAGACCAAGTATAACAAAGATAGATATGTTCCTTTAAGTCTACTGATAAGTAAAGGCCTCAAAAAGTAGATAGGATTTCCCCATCTACTTTATAATATATCTTTTTCTACTTAAAGAAATCAATCTTCACTCACACTGTTTCTTCTCAATTACCATTTCATTTTCGTCGATTACAGTTTGTAGAGTTCCGTCTTTGAATTCAATATCTACTGGATAATTTAGACTTGCTTTTTCCTCTGAATTTGGATTCTTTTCATACCATGCTTTGATTTCTTCCCAATCTTTTACATCAGTCATGGAAATAGTTGAACCATCAGGCATTAACCAAGTAACTGGATAGACTAATTTAAAACAATCCTTTTTCCCTTCGTCTTTTTTATCCTTATCGCAATATTTTTTAACGATTTTCATTTGGTTCTCGTTGTTGATAGTTTTTATTGCTTCAACTTCTAACCAAAGAATATCTATTGGATAAATTAGGCTTGGTTTTTCTTTTGAATTTGGATTCGTTTTATACCATGAATTAACAGCTTTCCAAAGGTCTTTTTTATCCCCAGATAAAACTGAACCATCGGGCATAGTCACACTAAGTGGGTAAACCAATTCAAAGCAATTTTCCTTTCCTTTGTCTTCCTTTTCGTCTTCTTTATTACTTTCACTATCACCGATAACCAAAGCTTGTAATGTTGTATCAGAAGTTAAATAAGAAACGCCGAGTTCTTCCTGATTACAAGCGGCAACAAACAATGTTGCTAAAATCAAATAAAAAATGTTAAACCTCATAATTGTTTTTTAATTTTTTCATGTTCTTTATAAAAGTAACAACAAACTTCTAATATTTGCTTAAATGTTTCAAAACGCCAAATATAATGAAGAGCTTGCATGAGAAGATCAAGAAATTGAATTCTCTCGATTCATTATAGGTTTTTACAAAGCAAGTGAATTTTTTTGTTGGAATATTTTACTTTTTACTACTTGCAGAGAACGGCAGGTTATCTAAAAACCTCGATATAATTTGTTATATGCTATTTCTTCTTTCCAATCATCTCGCTAATAGCATCCCAAAGTGAAATTCTCTTCTGTAATGATTTTTTTGCGACAGTTAAAGTTTCGTCCCATTTTTGGTTGTCATTACCACACAGTTCTGAAATCATTTTAAGAGATAATGGACCGTGCTCATCTCCATCAAGTTCAATATGACGTTCCAGGTAGTAATTTAATTTGTTGTATTGTTTGTTATCAGTATCGAACTTTTTAAGAATTTCGATAAACATGTCCGGAATAACATCTTCTCGTCCAAATGTAAATGCGGAAGCTACAAGGTGTGGCTTATTTGTCTCAATAATCGAAAATGAAAATTTTACAAAATCAGCAACTCTTCTATCTATATTAACTTCATTCAAAGAATATTCAACAGAATTACCTAATTCAATAAGTCTTATGAAACTATTGATTTCATTAAGATTAGCATTTACTTGTAACATTGCGTCCAGATACATTTCGAAATGACTGTTAGGTTCTCCTAATTCATTAATATCGCTTTCTTCTCCGTGAACAATTTCATTTATGAACCTGGAAAGAATCTGGTTTTTAGACGGTGTCCAAGGAATTTGAACATTTGTCAATTCTATTTGAAGGGATTTTAAAAGTGACATAAAGTCCCAAACAGCGAAAACGTGATTCTCCATAAAAACCCTGATGTCATCTATGGTCTTTAAGTTTTCATAAAGTTTATGATTCTGTAACTGATTTCTTAAATCTGAAATCTCATTTTCTATGTAATGTATTCTATTCATTTTATTATAATGTCTAAATATAACGGTTATTATAAGAAAATCAGGCGATTTCAAGGCACGAAACTTTTAGTTAAGCACAATGTTTAATTTGAACGAAAACCTTTGATTTTATTACTGTTTCGCCTATTTTTTATATTCAATGTTAGCTATAAATTGCTTTTTTTATTCTTTTTAACAATCTTCTGAAAAAAGAGTTTTTTTAAAGTGCAATATTCTTTTTTGGAAATGCTTCTGTGAGAACTGGCATATTCAGAAATGGGCAAATTTTATCCTAATCATCACCTTTAATGACATCAAAAACTAAAAAACACTTCTCTACCTTTAAAATATTTAATAGCTTCTTCTAAAGTGTTTTTTTAAATTGAATTTCCCAGATGTTTCTTTCCTGTTCAGCTTTTTTAAGCTTCTTCTTTAATTCTGCAATTTCTTGTTTCGGTGATTTCCCTTTCTATTGTAATAATTTTTGATCTAAGTTGCCATATTTTTACCCATTTTCTTATGGCTGATAGGGATACTTCGTATACATTCACAGCTCGATTCGCTAACATTTGACCATTTTCAACCTGGTCGACTACGCCTACCTTGAATGCATAACTGTAACCTTGAAAAGTAGGATTAAAATGTGGCTTTTATGAACTTACTCTAATTGTCTTTCGATCTTTCATCTGACTAGTTTTGTTAAAAACTGTCAACCTATTTCAGGACAAGACATCCTTGATTTTCCTGAGTAACCGCAGCACCATACATAAATAATCCATTTATACAATAGGACAAAATTCACGTTTCAAATTAATCATTTCGCAGATCTATTTTTTCCATTTCTCCATCCGTTAAGATCACACTTCCTCCAGCAGATATTTTAAAAATAAATGAATCTTCCGATTTTCCAATCAATTTGACGCCTTTAATAGTCAAATCTTTAGTAATGTTTACCAGAATATCTGTATTCCCAGCTGTTGCATTTGAGAGGGTTAAATTAAGACTAGCGTCTGCCATGAAGTAAAGCTCTTTATCCAAATTGATTACCGGTAAATCTGTTTCGATAGTTTGATCTTGCAAGCTTACATCAAAAGTAATTGTATCGCCTGTACTAGCACAATCTATAGCTTGTCTTAAGCTTCCCGGACCTATATTATTCAAACTCGTTACCACTAAACTACAAATGACTATCGTAGAGTCATGAACGACCAATTCAGCACAGGCTCGATTAGCTGTGCATAGATTTGGATTGATGTTTAATGTTGTTGGATCTAATATAATCTCAACTAAATCGTCTACAACCCAATCATTGTAAGTACTAGGATCTATGCTAAAGCAGACCCTATTCGGAATGCCACAATCCAAACTCACTACCGTCATACCCAATAAATTCATATTTTCATCGAGCACTTCAAACTGTTCCAAAACATTATTATGGTCGCCATAGTACATTATACAAATTTCTGGATGCGTACCACTGGGATCAGTTGGACAAAATGGACCGTTAATACTTAGTGTTGTTGTATTCCCGGGACCATTTGCAGTCAAAGGATTGTAAACGGAACAGCCCTGATATATAAAACATGTATCGCAGTCAATTGGTACACGAAAATCGGCCACTTGACATGCAGCCCTCTGAAGTAAATGCACATTATGTGCCTCATCCGTATTCCCTATTTGTGATCCTGTAGGACTTCCATTATAATTAATATCTGGATTTGACCAATGAGGTACCCTAGAACAACTAACACCCCAATCTGTACATTGATCATTATACGCCATTACGGTTCTCCACCTTTCACTCGCTGGCCCATTCTGAGCGCCTGGGTTTACCCAACCCCATACCCAATCACAGGCGTAGTTAGGAAGGGATCCGCCATAAGAATATCTATCATGACCAAAACCAATATTATGTCCCACTTCATGAGCAAGGGTAAGATTCGTGCTCATACAGTTATCTGATGAAACTGAAAATCCAGATTGAGCATCGTATTGGTCCGGGTCGATATTGACATTTCCTAATCCGCATCCCCCTGAACCAAGGATCAAGGCCATAATATCCGCATAATCTGCATCACGTTTATCATGGACCTCATCCATAAACCCATCATTGTCAGATCTAAACCGCATTATGTCAGTTTCAAAATTGCCCGATTCTGTATAGCTTATTTCCTCAGAAACTACTAAGCTGAATTCGTGATCAATACCACTGTTATCGCTTACAGTATTAATTTCTGTTACAGCTGCTGTAACTTCTGCTATGGAAGCTGCATTTCCTCCCATATTTGAGCTAGCCGCAGGACTCCAGAAAACTGCAATTTTCAAAATTTGCATAGGACATAAAGACGCTACGTCACATACATTAAGAGCACGATTGGAAGATCCTCCTTCCTCACCTCTATCGTTCGGAATACGTATTGTTTCACATTCTTCATTTTGAATTTCCGCCTCTACTAACCTACATGCTACTTTAAATCCATCGTCAATTGATTTCAAAATATACTGGCGACCATCATCCAATCGAATTTTTCCAAAAATATGTTTTTCGTATTGAGAAATTATGGCATACCCCATTGATTCTCCTTCTATCACTCCGGACCAAGAGAAGGATCCGACAGGATGTCTCTCTATATCCTGACGAATACAATTAAATTCTATACTAGTAGCGGGCTTCAACAATATTGTTTTCTCACTTAGATAATTTGAGGGTAATTCAAATTGAAAATCAGTTGATTTTGGACGAAAATTTTGGTCTTGTGCTATTGCTTCGCTATAAAAACTGAAGCATAAAACTAGCGTTAGTAATAATGCCTTGAGATTCAGTTATGTTATTTAGGAATTAAAAAAACTTTTTAAAATACGAATTTTTATATTATTTCCGCAAATAAAACCGCATAACATCTCAAAGCTCTCCTTGGCTTCAAGAATACCTTCTTTGTGCTTGGTTCTTTCGACAACGCAATTTTTAATCTTCCATTCCATTTTGGTGCTCTATGGCTTAACATTTTACCACCGCTAATTTTATTATTTGGTGCCAACCTCAACCAAGAAGTAAATTGCTTTGCCGTATTAAACTTTTTAAATCCATTTTCTTCTAGTTCACTCATGATTGTTAATACAGTTGAGTGGCTTACTCCAGGAATCGCGAACAAGTCTACACCATCGAAAAACTGATACGACACTATGTTTAAATCAATTCCTTTTATTGTTTTTTTCTCATAAATGGCTTCTTTTCTAATTGTTTAATATCCACATCGAGTTTTCTTTTTTCAATGTGATTCGTCAAATATTCTGATATTTTTTCATCACACTCACTAATTAATAGTTTATGGAATTTATATCTTTCATACTCTTGTTTTAATCCAAAAATAAAATCAGCTTTTTCATTAGAGTGTAAAGCTTTACTAATTTCTTCTTTAGATTTTCTACAATGGTAATGTCTATCTTGAGCCAGGATTTCAGGAGACAATATGCCTTCACATATTTGACTTATAATTTTAATTCCTGTTTGACTTGTAATATCTCTTACGACTACATCTTATCTGAAATTTAATAATTTAAGATACTTTTGCATTTTGTGAGAACAGTCTGTTTTTTGTTCTATCATTTTTGTTCGATGTCTACTATAGGTTATTTATATTTCGGTTTTATCATCAGGTAAAAAGCTACTAGACAATAATCCCAAAGAATGCAATTGTTGTATCCATCTTGCATCTTTGATATCTGTTTTTTTGCTCTTTGCATTTTTAGTATGTTTACCATTGGCTAGTACAATTTCAATTCCATTCTTATTTAATTCTCGATATAAATTTTGCCAATAATTTCCTGTTGATTTCATGGCTACAGAATCAATATTTTCGCTGATTAACCATTTACATAATAACTCAATATTTTCTGCACAAACGCCATACTCCCGGACTTGATTATTCTGTTGACCAATGGCCACGAAATGAGATCTTGAACCTACATCAATTCCTGCACAGTTCCAATTGATGACTTTCATTGAAATTGTCTTTTTCATCATTATTCTTTTTTAATTAGTAATAATGGTTCTAAGAGAATGTATCTTTGATTTGAAAATTATTCTGAACGTGGTATCTCCTGAAGTTCCTCCAATTGAAATTATCATCAGTCCTTGAGAGTGCAATCTCAGTGACTTTTACATTCTAACCAGAATGTAGCTCGAGCTTTTCTACAACAGTAGATAAAAGCACCAATTAAAAAAACGGCCTAACTAAGAACCAATATTAAGATAGGAACTATTCGTTAGCTAAGGCAAGCTAATTTGCCAGAGAAAAGATCGTATTTTCTTCTACTTATTTTGCTTGGTCGAATTGGGGGAATTGATTACAACGCTGGTGTATCTGAAGCGAAGCTTGCCGATAGGCGGCTATGATTTCATATACATTGTTAGCATTTGTTTTAAATCTATCATTTCTATTTTTCAGACTAAAATACTTAACATAAAGAGATAAGTAAAATCAACTTCTTTATAGAGATTTATTTAGGTTTTGAATATTCGATTAATTCCTCTACGTACAAAAAATCATCTTGAGTTTGAGTAAGTTTAATAAAATATTTTATTGCAGGAGCATACAACCAAACCTCCTCTTCATCTGCACTATATCCTCTCGAATTCGTGATTTTACCAGTGTATTTTATAGTGTAGGCCATGAATGTCCCAGCTTCCACTTTTTCTTCTTGGTATGACAAAACCTCAGCATCTTGACTTTGGTTTCCCGTTGTTCCATCTTGACTTGTCCAATTGTTTTCATATTTCCACTTTTTACCCACTTCCAGAGGCCAATCGTACTTAGGTGTTTCGCTTTCATCAGGCTTAACAATGTCAGTAACGGGAATGGTATCATTTTCTATTGTCATACCTAAAACTCCATCAACACTGACAATTTCCCGAGTATCTTCTCCGTCTGAGCGAACTTCTCCAGATGTCGTTACACCTTTAAATTTCCAAACCCATTTTTCGCCAACTATATAATCAGCTAAAGTTGGTTGTTGGGTGATACCAGATTTCCTTGGGCTGTTACAAGCACTAAACATTACTATTGCAAAAAATATTACAATTTGACTTTTCATATTAAAATATATTTTAAATGAGCTTACCTCTCTTTAATGCCTTTTTCATTTTGTTAAGGCCGTTCTTTAATAGATGCACAACGTCAACATATCTGGCGTTGGCAGATTCCTGTTAATCATCTTACATGAAGATAATCAATTTAACCGAATGTTTTACAAAATTAGCGCGAGTTCAATAATCATGATTATGCATTATTATAGCCAGTTATTCTGGTGTATTTTATTTATTCCAATATTTTATCGACAATCTCATAACCTGATAAAATAGCACTTTGTACAGAGCCACGTATTATATAATAACCATGAGTGGGAATTTCTCCATGTTCAGTATATTTTTCTCCAGCAAAATAAACCTTATCTTTAAGAGAAGCATTTAGGGCATTAGAGAAAGCTTCAGTATCAGATGTCCATGTTCCTTGTGTATAAGTTTGTTGACTCCAGTTTTTATATAGATAAGCGCCCAGGTAATTTTGAGAGGCAAGTCCTTTATAATAACCATCTAACTCTTGAAGTACAGAGGTTACAATGGCATCCGCACTACCCAATTCATAATAATCTTCAGCTGAAGCTCCAGTAGATAATAATCCTAAAACATGATCTTGTGATTCCTTACCATAAGCAACATCATAATATGTTTTCTCTCCACTACTTGTTTATGATGAAATAACATCTGGATAGAATTGATCAGAAAACTTCATAAACAACTTAAACCCAGGTATAAATTCAACATCTTGTATAGCTGAAATTTTTCCCGCAGGTATGGAAGGATTAAAGATAATTGCATTCGACCTAAGCAAACCAACTGGAACAGTTAAAATTACTTTGTCAGCGAGATATTCTGTGCCATTTTCTGTAGTTAGTACTACTTCATCTCCCGTATAATCCATCATATCTTGACTTGGGATTTGAAAAAGACTATTCCCATCAGCAAGATAAAAATTCAAAGACTGGTATAAAATAGTTTCAACATTTGGCTCGGCTCCTGGTTGGTCTGTTAAATAAGGAAGAATTGATTTGTCTTCATGTATCCACTCTGCACCTAAATCGATTGGAAAATCTACAAAATTTTCATCCTTTTGGATTCTACCACCAACTTTGTCAGTTGCTTCTAGTATTTGATAGCTAATTCCTTTCTCTTCCAATTTCTTTGCGGCAGCTAATCCAGATGCGCCTGCACGGACAATAATTACTTTCCCTTCAAACTCATTGCCATTATTGCCAGGAGGATTCGATTCTTCATTATTGTTGCATGCTATAATTGAATAGGCAAGGAAAAAAATAATAGAGATACGAGAGATGTTATTTTTGAGTGTTTTTTCATCATGATTTATTTAATGATTATAAATCACAATATTAATTGATTAAAATCTGAATTCATTTGACATATGTCACAAAGCTATAGCTTCGATCTTATTCGGCTCAAGGTTTTTCTACTCATACCTAAAAACGAAGCTAATTCTGTTAGAGACACTCTTTGTGTTAAAAGAGTTTCCGCTTTTATCAAATTTTCATATCTTTCTTTGCCAGACTTTGATTGCAGATAAAGGAGCTCTTCTAAGAAGATGGCATGTTCAGTAATGAATTCATTGATTAATCGACTGACTGATACTTTTAATTCAGCCAGGGCTTTGAATGCCTCAGTATTAATTCTGATAAACTCCGAGTCTTCAAGTAGTTTGATAGTTTCATTAGAAGTATGCCCTTCAAAAGTTTTGATGGTTGAAACAACCTCTTTTTCAAAGGCAAACCAAGTGCAGATTTCTTTTTCTTCCTTTATTTGATATGACTTAACGCTTCTTCAAGTTATGAGATAAAAAAAGTGGTGTCTTTTTCCTTCCTGTATTAGTTCTGTTCCTTTTGAAAGTTTTAGATAATTACAAAAATCCGAAATTTCATCAAGAGTAGTACTCTCTACATAGGAATACATTGATTTTAAAAATGCTATAATTTCAGATTTATTCATTTTATCTTTTATGAAATTCTGACCAACGGTTGAGCGTTTTGTTGAATTTCAATAATTTATGTATTGTAAATTTAACATAGTTAAATCATTTCGTTAGCAAGAGAAATTAATTTGCCAAGGAAAAATTGATAATTATTGTCATCAATTTTAGTCGGTCAAATCTGGAGAATTGGCTATAACATCTGTGTATCTGGCCTAGACCGATATCCGTTGTTGATCTAAAAGTGAATATAAGTATTTATGAGGAAAGTTCTATTAATTGAGCGAGAAGGTCTATGATCATTATACACATTGTTACTTTCCGCCTTTCTATTCACTTAGTAATGTTTGGATAATCGAATCACGTCTATTCGTTCTCTCGCTTCCTGTAAGACCTCCTGTTTGTCTTTTCGACTATTCGCTCGATAAATTAAAGTCAAAAGCCCTATGGTCTCCTTCTTTAGACTTTCTCCTACTGTATATTTATATTCTTTTTTTAAATGGCTACTAAATTTAAAAATCGAGATCAATAGATCATAGCTCGCCTTATATACCGGCAATTCTTGATGTAAACCCATATGTCAAAATTAAACTCGACCGCTTCGCGGTTTTATCAAATAGTCAAACAAGTCCTGACTTCTCGTCAGGATAGTCAAACGCCACCCATCCGCATTCGCGGCATCCTCACTCAAAGACCTTCGGACTTTGGCCTTCGGCTTCATTCGTCAGTCCCTGAGACAACGAACAGAAAATCCATACTCCTTGAGGCTGCCGTTCCTGTTTACATCGTCATTGAGATAGTTCAGGAAGCGGTACCAGGCAAAGGTTGTATTGATCTCTGTAGAACTCCACCAGAAACCGTCGCTGCCAATGAAGTTGAAAGTTCCATTGAAGTTACGGTTGCCGCCTGGAAGGCCTGCAAATCCACTGCTGTTGTTTGATCCTGTATCATTACCTACAGTTCCAGCTGTAGCATCGCTATTCCATCTGAATGTTGCTGCCATAGATTTACCAATATCTGTCCCACTGCCTCCATACCCATATCCATTATCTTCAAGAAAATCAGTTAATATCGTCCATTCTATATCTGTTGGTACATCCCATCCTACAGGGCAAACATTCATACTATTAGTATCTGCAACAGTATAAAAATTATATAATGCTCCATACAATTTGGCATTCAATGTTGAATTATTATTATACCAACTGTAGCCCGGAGTTGTAAGATTACTCCATGCTGTATTGTTTGTAACTTCTGGAATCACTGTCCCATCGTTATACTTTGTCGTCTTTAAATTCTCAGCCATCCATACCTGGGTGCCTATTTTGATTGTCTTATACACATTGCCATCAATGTCCTTTACAATACCATTTATCCCCGCATCTAACAATATTTCTGACATCTGATCTACGTAGTTTTTAGTAACAGCATCTTGTGCAGATATGGGATCTGCTACATTCTTGATTAAGCCTGATTGTAAATCTAGCGAGTCTGCTTTTATGCCTCCTTCCACTTCTAGCTTCGCACTTGGCGATAATAACCCAATGCCTACATTGCCGCCTAAGG
>CAJQRD010000092.1 GCA_905480605.1 uncultured Saprospiraceae bacterium
AGTTTCCATATCTATTTTTATTGTTGTGAATAATTAATAGTATATGGAAACTTTTATGCTAGGTTTTTTCTGTCGACGGTAGGAGACTTAGTTCAACACTGTATAAAAAGCATTAAAACGGCTTTTTATACTAACCGTCCGTTAAGTACAACAATGAAAAATGGAAAAAGAATTGATAATAAATAAAGTTTTCGATAAATTACTCTCATTAAAAGTTAAAGAGCAAAGTGAAAGAGTTATTCTTTCAATTGCAATAATTAGCTATTTAATACATCTAACCCTAATACTATTAGCTAATTATGATATAATTCAAATTGAATCAGAACTACTTAAAAATCCTATTGGAGCTATTTATACTCCTTTTTCTTTCATATTAGTTTATGAAGTATATCTTCTTATATTTTATCTGCCAAAATCAATCTCATTTTATATTGGGAAACAGTATGAAATAATAACGCTTATCGTAATAAGAAGAATATTCAAAGATATTGCAAATTTAGAACTTACCTCAAAATGGTTTCAATCAAAGAGTGATTTGCAATTCACGTATGATACTTTAACATCATTAGTTCTTTTTCTTTTAATATTTTTTTTTTATCAGAATATTAAAAAAAGAGATAATTTAATTATAGCAACTCAACAGAATCAAGAAAAAAATGTAGTAAGATTTATTAACCTGAAAAAAATAATCGCCATTTTATTAGTTCCAATACTAATAGTTCTTGCCGTATATACATTTCTTGTTTGGGGAAATGCAATAATAAATGATTATGCAAATGGAGTCGTTGCCTTTAAGAATATCAACAATATATTTTTTGATGAGTTTTTCGAAATTTTAATTATAGTTGACGTTCTGCTCCTATTATCATCATTTTTTCACTCAGATAAATTTCATAAAATAATCAGAAATTCTGGTTTTGTAATTTCTACTATATTAATTAAAATTTCATTCTCAACTGAAGGAATAGTAAACAATGCCTTAATTATAGGAGCTGTATTTTTTGGGTTTTTAATTCTCCTTATTCATAATAAATTTGAAAATAATGCTGTACCTAACATTAAAGGCTGAAGATTGTGTCGAAGACCAATTTTCGGACTGTGTTGAACATAGCGGTGCCAGGCGAGTACGCTTCGCTTATGCACTTTGAATATTTTTGATTTCTTGAATAATAGCAACCTGTGTGCTGCTGATGATCGAACTCTATAATAAAATGTAATTGCTACATTTTCAGAGTGCTACTTGAAGGCACTTTTCTCGTGCTATTTAGGCTTTATTTGATCCTATCGGACATAGCACGATCAGGACGTTTGTTAACATCTTATTTTTTTTAGAAAGAAACATTAACATCGTTCGGGCTCATGAAAGCTATGGGCGGGTCTTTGTTTGGCGCAAATACATCCATGGTAATCATTTGTCCTTTTTTACAGCAAGGACAGTGATTTACGCTGACTCCAAAGATTCTTTGCTTTGCTAGATCTTTTCTCTCCTGTTTAGACATAGCCACCAATAGCGCTTCTCCAAGAGATCTTCTGGCCAAAGTCAGGCTCTTCTTTTTACTGGCGTTAGCAAGGAATCCACGATGCCTAACCTTTCTAAATCTTGGCGGCAGAATATGGTGACAGAATCTCTTCAGAAATTCTTGTCCATTGACAGTCGTCGGTTTGTGGATACCTCCTGCTTTATAATCTTTGTACCTGAAAGTCACTTGATCATCTGTAATATCGGTTATTCGTTGATTTGTAATAGCTGCGCGATGACTGTATCGAGATAGATATTTCACGACATTATGAGCCCCTCCAAAAGGAGGCTTGGTATATACTACCCATTCTTTTTTGTATAGAATCTCTTTCCAATTGTAGTAGGCTTTTCCAATTGGAGATTTTTTGGGAAGTTTTAGTTCATTCCCCTTTAAGTATCCTTTCAATATTTTTAGAAAATAGGCTTTGTACACTTGATTCATAGCAAGCACAGGGTAGAGGAAATTAGCATTTCCTTTCCTTGACCGTTGCCATTTTCCATCAGCGGCCAATCCACCACTCGGAACAATGCAATGAACATGAGGATGCAATGTCAACTTCTGACTCCAAGTATGGAGTACCATTGTTGCTGCACTTTTAGCTCCCAGCCACAGCGGATCATTGGCAAAAGTTTGAAGTACATACCAAGCTGATTCAAAAAGCAAGTTATACATCAATCTCGGATTGTATGAACATAAGCCATTGAGTTCATGTGGCAATGTAAATACAAGATGAAAGTAAGCTATAGGTAATAGTTCTTCCTCTCTCTGAATGGCCCACATCTCTTTTTTCAATCCTTGACACTTGGGACAATGACGATTCCTGCAACTATTGTAACTTATCTTCGTGTGATCACATCTATCACAAGCATCTATATGACCACCTAACGCAGCAGTACGGCATTGAGTTAATGCACCAAGGGTGCGTTGTTTGTAAACAGGAATTCTTTGTCGGAAGGGCTCATCGTAAAATTTATTTATAATATCGGCGAGCTCTAATGTAGAACGCATTTTATAATCTCATCAACTTATCTAATGGGGTTTTGACTTTAATTGGAACCTGATGAGCATATTTTAAATAGTGTAAGGTGGTAGTTATGTTACTATGACCGAGCAAGCGCTGCAGTTGCGGTATAGTGCCTCCATTATTTAGAAAGTGACCTGCAAATGTATGTCGCAGACAATGGCTGTGAATTCTTTTTTTTATGCCTGTCCTTTTGGCTATTTCTCTAATGATATTTTGAAGTCCACCTTTGCTTAGAGGATTTCCTTTGTATTTATAACTTTCTACAAGTGTGCCCTGGGGCGTATAACCAAGCATCTTGATATATGCAATCATCGTAGTTCTAATATGGCTGCCATATGGAACAACACGCATCTTCTGACCTTTAGCATTGTTGACTGTAATAGTACGATGGACTTTATCGAAGTCTTTTAATTGTAATCGCAAAAGCTCTCTTGATCGTAATCCTGTGTCAAAGAGCAATTGAACTATTAGAAGCTGCCTCATATCCCGGCATACTTGGAATAGTTTTTTCATTTCAGAACTATCTAATACTTCTGTATGATACTTCGCAATTCGCTGATTGGGAATACCGACGACTAGATCCAACCGACCTACCACATACCGGAAATAGTATTTTAGTCCACAGACTCTTAGATTGATAGATGAGCTTGATAATTGTCCACTGTCACGCAATCGAGCCAAAAATCCTTTGATTGCAGCTACCTCGCATTCTTCAGGTAACTTATTGAGTGTCAGCATCAGATGTCTGACACCTCTAACATAATTGATCTTTGTTGCTTCTGCATTGTTGCGCAGAATCATGTGATCGTTCATTGCTGATAATGCAGCTTCGAATGATGGCTTACCCCTAGGTTGCCAAGTCTTTTTTTAACATGGTTACTATTTTAATGATTAGAAATAACCAGAAGATACCATCTATTCTTGAGCCCACTCCGAAAAGTCGCTAATCAATCATATGTCATATACTTATAATAAGTGAGAAAAAGTTTCTAGATTGCTTTCATGTTTAAGCGTAGTAGAAGTATACAGGGGGATATGTTTAAGAGCCTATCTATACAATTAGGGAAGCGCAAGCAAAAACTTCTTGAAGATCCCAAAGCATGGCACAATGTATTTTATAAAGAGGTTTTATCTCGCATAGATGAATCTCCCTATTCGGTATTGTATGATGATGTTATGGGAAGACCGAATTCGTCTATTCGAATAATGATATCAATGATGGTTCTAAAAGAAGGCCAAGGGTGGAGCGATGAACAATTGTTTGAAGCTTGTAGCTTTGATATAAAAGTGATGCATGCATTGGGCCTCTTTCATATAGATCAAGATGTACCTGCAGAATCTACCTATTATGAATTTAGAAGATTATTGACTATACACAATGCAGCGCAAAGTCGAGATTTGTTAAAATGGACCTTTGCCGATATTACCGCACAACAAGCCAAAGAGTTGAACATAAAGGGTAAGAAGATCAGAATGGATTCCAAATTGATCAATAGCAATATTGCCAAGAGTACCCGACTACAATTGATATTAGAAGCAACCCGTAAATACCTTTCAAAAAGTGCAAATGAGTATTCAGACATCCCTTCAAAGCATAAAGAATTACGATGCCAGTTACGGACGAAGACTTCCTCTAATATCAGTTATAGTTTAAGTATTAAGGAGAAAAAAGAAATGCTCGTCCAAATAGGACAATTCATCAAATA
The DNA here is from genome assembly GCA_905480605.1 of uncultured Saprospiraceae bacterium. Classification (GTDB taxonomy): domain Bacteria; phylum Bacteroidota; class Bacteroidia; order Chitinophagales; family Saprospiraceae; genus RFSX01. The sequence goes on from CAJQRD010000092.1 coordinate 4,251, forward strand.
CCTCTTATCAAAGGATACTACCTGTGTAGATAATCATAATCACATCCTATCTCGCATATACAAGGAGCACTACCAAGAGGATAAAGAAGATAAAGACAACCCTGGTCCCAAAGCTCCCAAAGACATATCATCCACTTCCATACAATCAGCACATGATATAGATGCTGCATATCGATGTAAAGGACAAGGAGCAAGCAAACAAAGGGTATCGGGGTATCATGCCAACATAGTGGAGAGTTGTGATGAAGAAGATTCTATAAATTTGATATTGGATATAGAAGTCATCCCAGCTAATATATGTGAAGATGCATTTTTAGAATCCGCAATAAACCAAAGTGAGCAGATATTACAAAAAGAGGATGGTACACACCCCCCTATAGAAGAGGTCATCACAGATGGAGGCTATGATAGTATTGCCAATAGAGAAGAAATGCTTAAAGGTACTCGCCCAAAGTGGCGTGTGGCAAAAACCAAAGGCGGAAAACGTAGATATAATATTACGAAGTCAGACCAAAACAAAATAGTAGTCATAGATGTAGGCAGTGGGACAAAATGTAAAGTCACCGAAACAAAAAACAAAGAGAAATATATCATCCATAATCCAGAGGGAAGTAGGCGATATATGACATTGTATCAAATTGAAAACTACCTAAAACGTCAAGAAATAGAATCGCAAGCGGATACTTCCAGTTATAATTTACGCGCCAATGTGGAATCCACAATCCACCAATGTTTCCATAGGCTCAAAAAAAGGAACAAAATCGTATATCGCAGACAAATTAAATGCCAATGGTATGTCATCTCGCGAGCCTTATGGGTCAATATGACTCGAATTGTTGGTAAAAACTTTAAATTTGAATCTTATTTACTTCTTTTGCACTTGTGGTACATACTGAATGCTTCTACTACAAGATATTATAAAAATGAAATCCAGCACTTTTCAATTTTATAAATTTAGTCCCATGTCAATTTTGACTACTTTCTGGAGTGGACTCATTCTTGTACTTTTAAAGTAGAACAGGTTACTACGGAATGATTGGCTGGAACAAATGGGCCAAAGTTGCGACGTAGGAGCTTTGTTCAACACCGTATATAGCAAATAGGGCGTTCTGTGGTTAATGAAAGTTCTGTGCTATTTAACAACACCGCCAAATCGTTGATTTGGCTTTTAAGAATGAATAAATTAAAAACAAAATACAACGTTTTGGCTCAGTGCAAAGTTGAAAGTTTATTGCTTTCAACTGCCCTACTTTTCATTGTGTGCCAAGAATCAACCATGGCAATAAAAGGTTGAATGCTGTAATTAAGATGATGGTAGGTCCATCAGAGTCGTTGTATAGGGGATGGCTCTAAACCGCCTAAAGGTGCTTTGATTAATAGTCATGGTACTGAGCGTTTAGGAAAAGGTAATCTGTGAGATTATCAGGTGTGAATAAAGGAGTTGAACGAAAGTGAACCATTGATGAGGCGTCAGGGAGTTATTTCCCACCACCAGTCAAAGCAGTAGAGATACTCAAGAAAGACGGAAGTGTCCGAAAATTGGGAATACCTACAATCAGTGACAGGGTGTTACAAATGGTGGTCAAGATGTTTATAGAGCCGAGATTAGAAGCAGTATTCAGTTCAAACTCTTATGGTTATCGACCGAAAAAGAATGCCCATCATGCATTGTCAAAAGTTCGAGAAAACTGTTGGAAACAAGACTGGGTAATAGACCTTGACATCAAAGGATTCTTTGACAATATAGAACCACAACAAACTGATGCTTGCTGTAGAGCAAGATGTACCTGAAAACTGGGTAAAACGCTACATTAAAAGATGGTTAGAATCACCCGTTTTTACAACGTCTGGAGAATTAATCCAAAAGCAAGGAAAAGGAACACCGCAAGGAGGGGTAATAAGTCCTTTGTTGGCAAACCTGTTTCTACATTATGCTTTTGACAAATGGTTAGAGAAAGTAGATAAAAGTGTAGAATTTAGTCGTTATGCCGATGACGCAATCATATATTGTAAAAGCAAAGTTCACGCAGAACGAATACTAAACTTAGTACATCAACGTATGGAATCGGTAGGCTTGGAATTACATCCAAAAAAGACAAAGATTGTCTATTGCCGAGACTATCGAAGAAAAGGAAAATACCAGATAGTGGAATTTGATTTTTTTTGGGATATTCTTTTCAACCAAGAACCTCATTTTCTAAACAGAAAGGTGGGCTATTCATAGGTTATGATTGTGCAATAAGTATTGGTTCAAGAAAACGGATAGCAGACAAGTTGGAAGAACTCAAAGTGAATAAGTTAAGCTTTAAAAGCATTGTAGGAGTAGCTCAATACCTCAATCCAATGATTAGAGGGTGGATACATTACTATGGTAAATTTAAGATGTACGAACTCACAAAAGTCTTTCGGTTATTGAGTCAACGATTGGTTTGGTGGGCAAGGAGAAGGTATAAGCGATACAAAACCAGTATCAGAAAAGCGTACAAATGGTTAGCAACAGTTAGGAAACAATATCCAACATTGTTTTACCATTAGAACTTTACTCAAATAAATGTTATTGCTTAGATTTGTACAACAAGAGCCGTGTGAGGGGAGACTTTCAAGCACGGTTCTGTGAGAGGTTTAGGGTAAAAATCCCTTTACCTACTCTGATTACAAACGTAGTACTTTATTAAAACCAACCGATAACCAATGCTGAATTTCTTTAGAAGAATACGATATGACTTTATGGACAAAAACAAAAGAGGAAAGTATTTGAAATATGCCATTGGTGAAATAATTCTTGTTGTTATTGGTATTTTAATTGCGCTTCAGATTAATAATGCCAACGAGCATAGGAAAGATAGGGCTATGGAAATCACGATTCTCAAGAATCTGCAAGAGGATATCAATTTAGATACGCTCGATATATAATTCAATTTGAATTACCATAAAAAATTCTTTACTGCAGAGAAAAAATTATTAAACTTCTTGCAGAGTGATGGAGAACAACTTAGCGAGTCTTTAGACTTTTCCAATGCACTTGGTACACCACTAATAATTGCACTTCATAAATCCACTTTCCAAAATCTTCAAAATAATAACATCGGCATTTTATCGAATAATAAATTAAGGAAGGACATATCCCGCTTTTACGATTTTTTCCATTACGCACTTGTCACGATGGAAAACCAGTATCCAGCTTACCAGACCTATACTGACAAAAAACCTTTTTTTCAGAAATATTTTAAAGTTTCAGGAGAGAATCTCACTATAACTAATATCGATACTAATAATGAAGAATATTTCAATCCAGATTTTGTAAAACAAAGTATGGAACTTACTAATATTAAAAGCGCCAGAGAGGATGAAGGCTTTAATATCGAGTTGAATGAAAGCCTTTTTTTTAGGAATGTTAAGATAGGCTTCTACGAGGATATGTTAAACCGAATTCGCGAATTAAATGAAGTGATTGAAATTGAATTAAAAAATCTTCAAAATTAATAACGAGAGCACAACGTGGTATAGAAACGCATGCCTTTACTCACTTTTATTTGAGTTCATATGGACTAGTCCGTATCTTCTGTGTTTTGAGTTTCATGGCTGACTATGAAGGTATCGCTGGAGCTTATTTTTGTGGTTGGCCTGCAAGCAGGTTCCGGCAGGTGATTACGCAGAAAGGTTGTCGCTAAGTTCTGTGCAACTTGCAGGGAAACACAGAAAATACTACTTTCATCATCATTAAGCACCGGATAGGCACAGCGTTCTATACGGGCGTTAGGTGTAATTTGGAAGAATAGTTCAACCTTAATTGGTCTGATAGTCTTCATCATAGCTACCTAATTTGACTTTCAAATTAGGTATTTAATCTACAACAAAATCCAATTCATAGGTCACTTTGTTAGCACCTTCTTTCCACCAATAAGTATATACACCAGGACCAACAACTAAACTTGAAGAATTCACGTTATCATATCCCGGAAGAGGGAAATCTTGTTTAAATTTAGCCAACATATTATCCCCGGTAGCTTTTACAAAACCGATCCCAATAAGAGGATGATCAACTGGTAGGGATATGAATTCCAATACAGAGTTAGAATTCCAATCTATTTGATTACTATTATTCATACCATTAAAAGCACCTTCGGATTCCTCAATAGTTGCTGGTAGACAAGGGTAATCAGATTGCATGTGAAATTGCTCAACCTCTAAAACGTTAACGTTAATGGCAGTTAGCTCACTTCCCTCGGGTATGGTAAAACTAAATACATCAGTATAAGATTCATGATTGGGCATATAAGGAATAATTGGTTCTGGCGGTCCTCCAGGAAAAGTCGCGCATTCCATAGAATTTTGAGGAACCGAACCACCTCTTATCAAATTGGAACCTACTTCAAAGCTTAACACTGACGGATTGGACATGTCACCCGAAATTTCACCATCTACGGACTCGTCCCAAGCAACATTCAACTCATCACTATCATCGCCACAAGACCACAAACTCACTGCTATCAAGATTAGAAATAATTTATTCATTTTTAGATCATTGAGAGTTAAAATATAATAATAACTCAAATATAAGAATATCTCTCAGAAACATGTATATTTTTGGGAAATATTTCAGGATTACTTAAAATGTATAAATCAATCTTTTTATTTATATTTTAAGTAGAGGAATATGAACAGTCAAAATCAACATTCAATTACTTGACTTTTTTCTAAGATTAAATTGGGTTAGAAAATGAAGAAATCTATTGAATCTATCTAATAGGGTTTCAATATAATTAAGAAATAAGATAGAAAGAAGAAGTTGATAACATTGAGTGATCCCGTCAGAGTTCCTACGGTCGTCCGCCAGATACTCTTGGACGTTGTGCATCATAACCACATACCGCTAACCAATGATAAAATTCTTTAGAAAAATTAGATAAAAACTACTTTCTGAAAGTAAATTCAGCAAGTATCTGATTTATGCAATTGGAGAAATTGTTTTGGTAGTGATTGGAATTTTGATTGCTCTAGGTATTAACAATTGGAATGAAAACCGCAAAACAGAAGAAAAAACAAAGC
>CAJQRD010000093.1 GCA_905480605.1 uncultured Saprospiraceae bacterium
AGGTGAATTTGAGGATATTACCTACCATAAAAGGAATGGTGTAGCAAGAATTGCTTTCAATAGACCAGATGTTAGAAATGCTTTCAGACCCCAGACGGTATTTGAACTTTACGATGCCTTTTTAGATGCACGTGAAGACCCAAGTATAGGTGTTGTTTTGCTATCAGGCGAAGGCCCTTCTAGTAAGGACGGAATTTATGCATTTTGTTCAGGTGGAGACCAAAACGCTAGAGATAAAACTGGATATAAAGGTAAAGATGGTGTAGCAAGGCTTAACATCCTTGAAGTACAACGTCTTATCAGGTTCATGAATAAGGTTGTTATAGCAGTTGTACCGGGTTGGGCTGTTGGTGGTGGACATAGTTTACATGTAGTTTGTGACCTCACTTTAGCAAGTAAAGAACATGCTATATTTAAGCAAACAGATGCTGATGTTGCAAGTTATGACGCCGGGTATGGGTCTGCATATTTGGCCAGGCAAGTTGGTCAAAAGAGAGCACGAGAAATATTTTTCCTCGGCAAATCCTATTCAGCTCAAGAAGCATTTGATATGGGAATGGTCAATGCCGTTATACCTCATGATGAGTTGGAAGAAACTGCTTATGATTGGGCTCAAGAAATATTAAAGAAAAGTCCAATGGCCATAAAAATGTTAAAGTTCGCCTTTAACTTAATAGATGACGGTTTGGTTGGACAACAAATATTTGCGGGTGAGGCCACAAGACTAGGTTATATGACAGATGAAGCGGCCGAAGGACGAAATGCCTTTTTAGAAAAAAGAGATCCTGACTTTTCAAAATTTCCTAAGTATCCATAACGGTATGTCAAAGTGGTTATCAGAAATAGAATTAAAAGGAAGTCATGTGACATTAACACCTCTCAAGCAGAGCCATTCTCAGGAATTACTAATTGCAGCCTCTAACAATAATTTAAATGACTTATGGTATACTAATATTCCTGATAGAGACAGTATAGATCAATATATTCAAAATGCTATTTCAGAGCAAGAAAATGGAACAATGTTACCTTTTATAGTCATTGATAATAAAAGCAATAAGATAATAGGAACAACAAGGTTCTTAAATTCTGACTCTGACAATAAACGCACTGAAATTGGTTATACTTGGTATGCAAAGGCGTTTCATAAAACTGCTGAAAATACAGAATGTAAGTTGCTGCTTTTATCACACGCTTTTGAAGAACTTAATGCAATTGCGGTTGAATTAAGAACTCATTTTCATAACCATCAATCTAGAAATGCTATTCTGCGGTTAGGTGCAAAACAAGATGGAATTTTAAGAAGTCATAGTATTACACAAGGAGGATTAATCAGAGATACTGTCGTTTATTCTATTATAAAATGCGAATGGCCAACAGTAAAACACAATCTTAAATTTAAATTGAAAACATATATTAATTAAAATATCATGAAGAAAGTTATAGTAACAGGGGGAATGGGTTTTATAGGTTCACATACTGCAGTCGAATTGGCGAATAAAGGTTACGACCCAATAATCATTGATAACTTATCAAATTCATCTTTATCTGTTCTTGATGGTATAAATAAAATAACCAATAAGAATGTAACTTTTGAAAAATTTGATCTTACAGATTCTATTGCGACAGAACATTGTTTTCAGAAGCACAAAGATGCTATTGGAGTTATTCATTTTGCAGCATACAAAGCAGTTGGTGAAAGTGTTAAGTTACCTAACAAATACTATAAAAACAATATACTTAGTTTAATAAATGTTTTAGATTCAATGTATTCTAACAATATTCCTAATTTAATTTTCTCATCATCTTGCACTGTATACGGCCAACCAGATGTACTACCGGTTACTGAAAGTACACCAATAAAAAAGGCCAATTCACCATACGGTTTTACCAAACAAATTGGAGAGCAAATAATAAACGATTTTGTGAATGTTAACAATGAAATTAGTGCCATTTCTCTAAGATATTTCAATCCAATTGGTGCACATGATAGTTGTTTAATCGGAGAATTACCAAATGGTATACCCAACAATCTTTTACCATATATAACACAAACAGTATATGGCATTAGAGAAAAACTTCATGTATTTGGAGGTGATTACAATACACATGATGGGACTGCTATCCGCGATTACATTCATGTTGTTGATTTGGCCAAAGCACATGTAAAATCAATAGAAAGGCTAGAGAAGAAAAAGAATGAAGCCAATCATGAGTTTTTCAATCTTGGAACTGGAATTGGTTATTCCGTTCTAGATGTAATTAATGCATTCGAAAAATCGACTGGCCGCAAAGTAAATTACGAAATTGTTGCCAAAAGGTCAGGTGATGTTGAAGCTGTTTATGCAAACACAGAAATAGCCAATAAGCACTTAGGCTGGAAAGCCAAATTAAACATAGAAGACATGACCAAATCTGCTTGGGATTGGGAAGAAAAACTTAACAGTACTAAGTCCTAAATATTCGGTAGTACGATGAATATCTAAAACGTAAAATAATATTACTAATCTTTTATTATAAGAACATCTTCAATGTGTTCTCTTGATGCTAACTCTATCCTTTTCCTCTGACTTGTGCCCCATGCAAATATTTCAGAAAAACATTCTATAATGAAATCAAAATTAATTCTTAATCTGCTGGGATCAAAATACAACATTCCAGTCCTTCTGTTAAAAAAATCATCTGGATTAAAAATACATTCATACTCGACACAAAAATCAATTTCTGCTTTTATCAATGCTTTCTCAAATGGCCATCCACTTTCCAAATGAAGTTTAAAAGACTCTAAAATAGTATCAGCAGATCTTCCATAATTACTAACCAGATACAAACCATAATAAGAATCTTCCTTTATTGATTTAAAATATGACGATAATTCAGTTATATATTCTTCTACTTTATTGTAATTGCTTAATGGAAATCTAGCAAGAGGAATAGATTCAGTAATACAATCATCCTGAGATAAACTGTCATCACGTTCTTGTATTAAATCAACTATACGTTCTGCCATTTTTCGATAGCCAGTGAGTTTACCACCAGCAATAGAAATAAAGCCAGAATCAGATTCAAATATTTCATCTTTTCTAGACAATTCGGATGGCGGCTTACCTTCTTCTTGAATTAAGGTGCGCAATCCAGCCCATGATGAAATTACATCACTTGCTTCTAATTTATCTATCTCCAACATATGATTAATAGCATCCAAAATATAATTCAAATCATCCTGTGTGCACACTACCCTATCTTTATCACCATCATAATCAGTATCAGATGTTCCAACGTAAGTCACCCGACCTCTTGGTATTGCAAACAACATACGGTCATCAAACGCATCAAAATAAATAGCCTGTTTTATTGGAAGTTTTTCTTTTTCAAAAACCAAATGCACTCCTTTTGTTAATCTTAGCATGTTGCCATCAAGTGAGTTATCCTTTTTACGAATTATATCAACCCAAGGTCCGGCAGCAGAAACTACATGTTTGCTTTTAAATTCTAATGAGCGGCCTGAAACTATATCTATAACTTTAACTCCGCAAACCTTACCGCCATCGTATAATAGATTAATTACCTCACAATAATTAAACACTACAGCTCCGTTTCGATGAGCTGCTTTGATGTTTTCAATAGTAAGCCTTGCATCATCCGTTCTGTACTCTGAGTATTCAACACCACCCTTTAAAATGTCTCTTCTTAATAGAGGCTCATGTTCGAAAGTTTGCGCTTTCGATAAAGTCTGTTTCTTGTCTTCTTTCTCTACGCCTGCCAGCAAATCATAAACTGAAATTGCAACTGAGGCAGTAAATTTACCAAACGTACCATCCTTTACAATTGGCAATAGCATTTTTTCAGGATGAACAAGATGAGGTGCCAATTTGTGTACTACCGCTCGTTCTGTTCCTGTTTCTCTAACCAATCCTATTTCCAGTTGTTTCAAATACCTTAATCCCCCATGAATCAATTTTGTACTCTTGCTACTTGTTCCTGAAGCAAAATCTGATTTTTCTACAAGCAACACAGACATACCACGTGTTACAGCATCCAACGCAATACCTGCGCCAGTTATACCTCCTCCTATAACAACTAAGTCAAAAGTTCTATTCTTTGCATCATCAGACTCTTCGTTTCTATTTAAAACAGAAAAAATTTCACTCAGTTCATTCATCTATATCAATCCAGTTTATTGTTCTCTCAACAGCTTTCTGCCATTGTTTGTATAACTTCACTTGTTCTTCTTTGCTAATTTCGGGTTCAAATACGCGATCAATTGTTCTATTATTTATAATCGTATTGTGATCCCAAATTCCTAAATAAATTCCTGCCAAATAAGCGGCACCTAATGCAGTTGTCTCTACAACCCTGGGACGTTCAACTTGTGTTTGTAGAATATCAGACTGAAATTGCATCAGGTAATTATTGGCTACTGCCCCACCATCTACTTTTAGTGTTTGCAAGATTACCCCTGAATCTTCAACCATGGCATCAAGGACATCTTTTGTCTGATATGCCAATGCATCAAGAGTGGCTTTGGCAATGTCATCCTGCCCTGAACCTCTTGTTAGGCCAAATATGGCACCTCTTGCATACATATTCCAATAAGGCGCCCCCATTCCCGCAAACGCAGGCACAACAACTACATCATGATTGTGTTTAACATTCATTGCCATACTTTCTGTCTCGGAGCTATCTTTTATTATTTTCAAACCATCTCTCAACCATTGGACTGCTGCCCCAGCAATAAAAATACTACCTTCTAGTGCATATCCCACTCCTCCCCTTTCATTACAACACAATGTAGTTAACAAACCATTCTCTGAGGCTAAAAATTCTTCTCCAATATTCATCAACATGAAACAGCCTGTCCCATATGTATTCTTAGCCATTCCTTTATGAAAACATGCTTGTCCAAAAAGTGCTGATTGTTGATCACCTGCCACTCCACAAATTGGAATGTCAACATTGTTATAATTAAATAACCCGAAGTTAGAAGAGGAGGCTTGAACGGTAGGTAACATACGATCAGAAATATTTAACTCTTTACATATCTTTTCATCCCATCTTAATTCTTTTATATTATAAATGAGAGTACGTGAAGCATTGGTAAAATCTGTAACATGATTAGCACCTTTTGTCATTTTATAAATCAACCATGAATCAATTGTACCAAAGCACAATTCACCATTTTCTGCCCTTTCTTGGGCTCCTTCAACATTATCTAAAATCCACTTTATCTTTGTACCAGAAAAATAAGCATCAACAACCAAACCTGTAGTATTCCGAATATACAGCTCTAATCCTTTTTCTTTAAGGTTTTCGCAAATAGATGCGGTTCTGCGATCCTGCCATACTATGGCATTGTAAATCGGTTCTCCTGTTACTTTATCCCAAACTATAGTTGTTTCTCGTTGATTCGTTATACCAATACCCAGTATTTGGTCCGCGTCAACCCTGTTTAATTCCAATAGCTGTTTAAAGACACCAAACTGAGTTTTCCAAATTTCATTGGCATCATGTTCAACCCAACCAGACTGAGGAAATATTTGAGTAAATTCTTTTTGCACTATATCAATGATTGTACCTGTTGTATCCACAAGAAGTGCTCTACAACTGCTTGTACCTTGATCTATTGCAACTAAGTATGAGTCTTTCATAATTTAAAAAGTTGAAAAAACATAACTGGTAAAATAATCATATTCTTCGTCGGCATTTAGAATCACGCTCGGGAAATTATTATGGTTTACGGAATCTGGAAAAGATTGAGTTTCCAGACACAATGCATGAAAAGCCTTAAACTCTTGATCTATACGACCAAGACTACCATCCAAGTGATTTGATGCATAAAATTGAACACATCTCTTATTCGTATAAATTTCCAATTGCCTTTTTGAAATATCACATCTTACGGTCGCAGCAATTGGTGACTCTTCTGATAAAACAAAATTATGATCTATTCCATTTTTTGCAGAAATTTCGCCATATAACTCTTTAATTCCTGTTCCAACTTTTTTAAATGAAGAGAAATCAAAAGGTGATTTATTAACACTTATAATTTCCCCTGTTACACATTTGTCATCTTTGGTTGGTGTATATTTTTTTGCACTGATCATCACCAAATGATCTAAAATATTAGTGCCTCCCCCATCAGTCAAATTAAAATAATCGTGATGTGTAATATTTACAGGAGTTGATTTATCTGTGGTACCAAAATAATTCAAATCAATTCTATTGTTTTTATAAACTGTCATTGAAAACTTAAAGTCCAAGTTACCAGGATAACCCATTAATCCGTCCGGTCGTAAGTAGGCTAAATTAACTTGAATAAAATTTTCATCTTCAACTATTGAAACTTCTCTCCATAGCATCTTGTCAAACCCCATTGAACCTCCATGCAATTGGTTTTTACCTTCATTGGCATCTAGGGATATCTCTTCATTGTTAAAAACATATTTGGCACCAGAAATCCTATTGGCTACAGGTCCAACAATAGCACCAAAATAAGGGTGTGGTTTAAGGTAAGACTCAAGCTTGTCAAATCCTAGAACCACCTCACCCAGGTCATCATTACTATCAAGTACTTTCAAACTTGTAATAATACATCCGTAATTCGTAAGAGAGATCTCCATTGATTCATTGACTATTGTATACAAGTACACATCACTTCCATCAGGAAGTTTACCAAAAACATTCTTAATTAATTTCAAATTCTAATATGTTGAATTTTGAAAAACACCAACTTAGTGGTAAATGTAGCGTCACAAATATATTAAAGAAAACTATAATCCAATATATAGACAAATGAAAAATTGTTAATGATTGTGGTGTTCATGACCGCTCTTATTAGTACTGGTATTAAGATCAAATGATAAAGCATTTATTTCTAATTTTTTAGGTTCTGCTCCTTCAACAATCAAGTACTTATTATTTGAATTCAGACCACTAGTATTTAACCATTCATTCTTACCATTAGGCCAATTTATCTCAACCTTTTCAATCTGACTATATTTACCTAGTCCTATTTCTGCCCATAACGTGTTGGCTCCAAATGAAGCTCCAGAACTTACTCTTAAAAAGAAAATTTGAGATTGTCCATTATCATTTGATGCCTTAATTCGAATTTTTGCTCCGATAGCTGCTCGATTTGAAGATGTTCCCTCAAGTTTAAGTTTTAACCAATTATGGTCATTTGACAGGTTATTCAAATACAAAGCATTGGCAAATTTATCACCTTTAAAAGCACCACCCATAACTGCATAAACATCCTGGTCACCATCATTGTCAAAATCAGCAAACGAAATCCCATGACCTTTTTGAATATGCCCCATTCCCAAATCAAATGTTTTATCAGTATATGACTTTCCATTTTGACTAACATACATTCGGTTTGGGACAATAGCTCTATAATCAGGTGCCCCAGTTCCTAAATAAAAATCAAGAAAACCATCATTGTTTATATCTCCAAAATTACATCCCATTGATGCCAAGCTTTTTTCTTTAAAATAAGAATTTGTCGCTGTCTTAAATGTTCCATCTCCATTATTTAAATAAAAATAATTTGATTCTGCAGTCACAGGTTTGTTCAATAGGTCACTAGCCAATTACCCCGATTGATCTTTAAACGCAGTACCATCAAAACTAGCTACATAGATATCTTCATGTCCATCGTTATTTGCATCAAACGTCCAACATGGGAAGGAAGATATTGGATAAGTAACCCCAGCATATTTGGCCTTTTCATTGAATGTAAGAAGCTTACCATTAAACACTTCTGATTCAAAATACATATTATCACCTTTTAAATTCGATAAGTATATATCAAACCAACCATCATTATTTAAATCCGAAGTTGTAACTCCTTTAAAATAACCAACCTTATTTAAACCATAATTAGCGGCCACATTTTTAAAAGTATAATTGTCATTTTCAAATAATTCGCAAGGAAATTTCTCTCGTTGTGAATTAGTTTCATTGGCAACAAACAAATCCAAATCACCATCATTATCAAAGTCAAACCAAGAAGCTGATTGGGAGGGTGTAACACTATAAAGTCCAACCTCAATTGTTACGTCAGTAAATGTTTCATCGCCATTGTTTTTCAATAAACTATTGGGCATAATCCCCCAATTTCTTTCTGGCATCCATCCGCTTCTTAAAATATAAATGTCTAAATATCCATCATTATTATAATCTGTCTGTATTAGATTTAAGCCACCTTTGACAGATGACAAACCTGATGATTTTGTCACATTAGTAAAATTACCTTTACCATCATTTTTATAATAAAACATTTGCCCCTCTGTGCCCCAAGTTGAAGTAACTATATCTATAAACCCATCATTATCGAAATCGTCAGCGATTACACCTCCAGACAATCCAAATCCATCTATCCCCAATCTTGTAGAAACATTATTCATTGCCCAGTCGGATTTATTAATGGATAAGGGAATTAAGTAAGCTTTAGGAACATCTTCTGGATACTTGCCCAATGTCATGTAAGCTATATTTAAAAGCCATCTGGATTGATTGTCATTAGGGAATATTTTCAATAATCTTGAGTAAATCTCTATGGCTTTTTGTGATCCATATTTATAATTATGAATCCCTTTGACATCAATAGGTATGATACATGAAGAATCATTATGATTTTCTTGACAATTCTTTTGCTCTCCTATTCTTAAGTAACAAACACCTAAAAATTCATGAAACATTTTTGACTGATCATTAACATTTTTCAAAGAAGGAATCAAATTTAGAATTGCTTCGATTTGACTAATAGCTTCTTGAGTATCACCGTTATTTAACAGCTCTCTGGCATAGCTAAATCTTGTATTAATATCGTCTGGTTTTTGATTTAACTTATTGCCCAGCATCTTAGAACGAGTCTCGTTTTCATAAATCGAATACATAAAAGAAGCATTTGCCAATATGTTATCTATGCTGTCATTTATTGCACTATCAATAACTATATTTTCAATCTTGGGTTCGGCAGAATCTTTACCAGAACCATTATCATGCTCTTGGCTTGTACAAGCAAAAAACAAAAACAAACAAATACAAAGTCTAAAACTATTAATATACATTATCCACTCTATTTGACAACAAAGATATATTTCATAAATTCATTTCTATATTATATTTTTACTTTCGTTCAATAATCAAGAATTAATTTAGGTTATATGTCATTATTATAATTTTATCATGGACAGTGCTACAATAATTAAAGATCCTAAAGTTGAGATTTCAAAAGAACTGCTTGAGGAGATTAAATCTCAAATACATGAACAGGGACAAGTGGTTGTACATTGTTTGCAGGATGCATTATATCCATCATTTATAAGAATATGGCCGACGACCTTCCTTTTTGATCAGCATTCATCGCACAGATCAGAATTGGTTCATGCAGAGAATATCACATATTTTCCAAATTGGCAAATAGTTGATGAAGGAGAAAACTATTTCACATTAATATTTTCTGGGTTACCCAAGTCATGTTTAGTATTTGACCTGATAGAACAATGCTCAAATGAAGGTGGTGCATTCAAAGCTTTGAATATTGTAAGAAACGACATTGATGTATATTTTGTAAGAGTTTAATAACAACTCAAATTACAAATTTTCCAATCTGATTTTAAAATTTTATCAGAAGACAACTGAACTCCTGCTCTATCTTAGACATTTCTATATTTCTCGCCATAAAAAATAGTGAATTATGTTAGTTTATGCGCGGGTATCCCCTAGTATAAAAACCAAGGGTATACCACTAAGAAAAGGACATGGCATGTCTTGAGACATGCCATGTCCTTTTGTCATTTTTTATTCCTTTGGTTTTATGCAAAAAAAGAAAGGCCTTCATGGCCTTTCTTAGTAATCTAAATATTTAACTTCTTGATCTTTGGGTATTTATACAAGGTTAAATATCAAATTTAATTGACAATATAATACATACATACACGAGATGCAGAATTAATAGTCATGCTTAATTAAGAGGGTTAAAATGTTAGTCCTATCCCAAATACCAATCTGTTAGCACTCTTATTATAATTGAACTCATCAAATCCAAAAGCGAAGCCATCAGTGATACTTGAAAATTTATTTATATACTTGACATCAATATGAAATACACCAATTGAGTATCCAAGTAAGGCTTGAAATCCAAAATCAATTGATTTTGAAGTATCCTTGTAATCAATAATTGTTTCCAATTCAGAATCGACATCCAATGCCAGATCCAAAATAGGTCCTACGCCTATTCTAAAATTATAAAATTTTAGTCCTGCAACGAAAGGTATTTCAATTTTGTAGTACTGCTCATGAAATATATGCTCTCCACTGCCCATTGATTTATAGCCAGAAACCATAAAATCTAGACCGTAAGTAGTAGCCATGATTCCTGATTGCAAAAAGACAGATCCTAAATCATTTACAGCCATAAATCCTATAGATTTAACAGAAGTCGATCCAGCATACTCTAAGTTGTAATTTTGAAAATTATCCATTGCAAGGACATTAATTTTTGCTGGTGATTGAGTTATGATCCCAATTGCCACGCTTGGTCCTACTTTCCATTGTGCAAAAATACACGTACTACAGGCGAGCATTACAGCAAAAGTTATTATAGGTTTCATTATCTTGTTAACTTTAGTACGTTTCAAATTCAGCAGTTAATAGAAAGACAATGGAAAAGGGCTATTCCCTACAAATTATGAATTATAAGTACTAAAATGACAAATAGATTGCTAAAACCGAGGAAACGCTGGTACAAGTATTAGACTTATAACTATTTCGATTATTTCAAAAACACCTATTATACATATTTAAACAAAGGTAAATGTCAACATTGACAGACTTTACCAATCTACTTAATTGTTATTACGAAATTTAATTTGGACTATTATCACATCTAAGACTATTTTCATAAAAATCCACTTTAGAATTTATTTAGAAGGCATTAAATTGGTTAAAAAAAGTCAAAAAATCATTTGAATAATATTTTATAAAAAAATAGTGATTTACATATAAAAAAAATATATCTTTGCACTCCTTTTAGTGAAATTAAAATAATATTGATGTCTAGAGTGTGTCAACTTACGGGAAAGAGGCCAATTACTGGTAACAACGTTTCCCACTCAAATAGAAAAACAAAGAGAAGGTTTTTACCTAATCTTCATAAAAAAAGATACTACATTCCAGAATTGGATCAATGGGTAGATCTTAAGATCTCTTCAACAGCAATGAGAACAATCAATAAGGTTGGTCTTTATGAGTTTTTGAAAAGACAAGCAAAAAAAGGATTTAACGTAGGAATCGACCTTAACAAAAAATAATCATGGCAAAGAAATCAAAAGGTAATAGAATACAGATTATTCTTGAGTGCACAGAGCATAAAGCTACTGGTCAAGCGGGTACTTCAAGGTATGTTACGCAAAAAAACAGAAAGAATACTCCTGATAGATTGGAAATTAAGAAATTTAATCCGATCTTGAAAAAATATACAATTCACAAAGAAATTAAATAGTTATGGCTAAAGTCAGTAAGAATGCGAGAGTTGCTCAAAGAGCTGCAAATGCCGGTTCCGGAAGAGACTTCGCAAAAGTTATCAAAAGCATGAAAGACCCTGTCACTGGCAAATACACTTATAAAGAAGTGATTATCCATAAAGACAAGGTTAAAGAATTCTTTGCTTCAAAATAATTGAAGAAAAGTATTTACAAAAAGGCAAAGTTTAATCGACTTTGCCTTTTTTATTTTATTTTCGATTCAATTTCATACTTAATAGTCCAATACTGAAACTAATCAAGCCATTTTAGTATTAGCTTATACGTACAAATCAACAGTTATAAACAAATGGGGTTCTTTAAAAAGTTTTTCACAAAAGAAGAAAAAAAGAAAGATTTAGACCAAGGTCTTGAAAAAACCAAACAAAGTATCTTTGGGCAAATCGCAAAAGCTGTAGCTGGTAAAGCTAGCGTAGATGAATCATTTCTTGATGAGTTGGAAGGTATTTTAATCTCATGCGATGTTGGGCTTGATACGACAATCAAAATCATTGAACGTCTTGAAGCCAAAGTATCTGAAGTTAAGTACTTTAACACCAACGAATTAAACAAAATATTAAAGGATGTTGTTGTTGATATTCTCAGCGATAACAATACAGTTGATGTAGAAGACTTTTCATTTCCTGAAGAAAACAAACCCCACGTAATCTTAGTTGTTGGTGTTAATGGAGTCGGTAAGACAACTACAATTGGGAAATTGACTCACCAGTTTAAAAAGCGAGGTAAAAATGTTCTATTGGGGGCTGCTGATACTTTTAGAGCTGCCGCAGTAGACCAGTTGAGAATTTGGGCAGAAAGAAACGAAGTCGATTTCTTTGACAAAGGTATGCATGCTGACCCAGCAGCAGTCGCTTACGAAACAGTTCAACATGCTTTAAAAACTGGGGCAGATGTTGCAATAATAGATACTGCTGGACGTTTACATACAAAGAAGCATTTGATGGATGAGCTGACTAAAATCAGAAATTCTGTTAACAAAATGCTGCCAGGAGCTCCACACGAGGTCTTACTTGTACTAGATGCCACAACTGGACAAAATGCTATAGAGCAAGCTAATAAATTTACGGAGGCTACCAGTGTCACATCTTTGGCATTGACTAAACTAGATGGTTCAGCTAAAGGTGGTGTTGTTTTAGGTATCTCTGATCAATTCAAAATTCCTATCAAATATATCGGCGTTGGTGAAGGTATTGAGCAATTGCAAGTTTTCAACAAAATGGAGTTTGTAGAATCGCTTTTTGAAAAATAATTGATAAAAGAACAACAGACAGTTAATTTTCATGCCTTTCCAAAATGGCTTTTGAAATTCTATTCAGTCCATCTGTTAATTTTATTCTTGGACATGCCAAATTGAGTCTGATAAATCCATCTGCATTAGAAACAAACATATTTCCACCTTCAAGCAATACACCCGCTTTTTCAGCAAAGAATAATGTCAGGTTTTCTTCATCTTTAATATACGCACTCACATCAACCCAAGCCAAATAGGTAGCATCTGGAATTTTAAAAACACTTAGTGGTAATTTCTTATTTAGGTAATCCCTCAAATAAAGGAAGTTGCTGTCTAAGTAATCTTTCAATTGTTTTAGCCATTCATGACCATCTTGATAAGCCGCCTATGTGGCAACGATACTAAATGGATTGTCTAATGAAATTCTACCCTCTCCCCATTTCTGTCTTAATTTCTCATCTGGAATAATAATATTGGCCAACATAAAACCAGCCAGGTTAAAAGTTTTACTTGCTGCCATACATATAATTATTCTATTCGAGTTAGGAAAGAGTTTTGACATAGGTGTAAAGCTCTTCCCATTTCTTAATAGATCACAATGCACCTCATCCGAAATTATTGTCACCCCATTATCCAACAGGATTTTTCCTGTTCGTAAAAGCTCTTTATCACTCCATATTTTCCCTATAGGATTGTGTGGATTACAAAACATACAAAGTGTAACTTTTTCATCTTTGGCCTTGCGCTCGAAATCTTACAGATCAATTTTGTAACCTTCGTTTTCATACAAAAGATTACTTGTTACCAATTCCAAGTTATTATGATCTGCCGCATGTTTAAAAAACGCATATGAAGGTGTAACAATCAATATTTTTTCATCAGATTTACAGATGTAACCAGCCAAATCGAACAATGCAGGAATAACCCCTTTTGAAGTTACCACATGATCAACATCAAAGGTCCAGTCATAAAACTTCTGCGCCCATTTAAGAAAGGCTTGAATATAATCTTCATCTGACGCCTGGGAATAGCAAAATATTCCATGATCTACCCTTTCTTTGAGAGCCTTGATAATTGCATCTGAAGTTTGAAACTCCATATCCGCTATCCACATGGATATCAATTCATGATCTGGACATTTTAAGTCAAGTTGCTTTATATCACCAAATAGATATTCTCTGAATCCATCTGTGGCCATAGCATTTGTGCCGCTTCTATCAATTACTTTGTCAAAGTCATATTTCATGGTGGTAATTTAAGATTATTATTTTGACTTTGTGGAGAAGATCTATGTCAGGGATTGCCCCTGACAGAGCTGAGCTTCTGCACCTGTATCCTTCCTCTTTTCCTTGTAATTTATACTAACCACCTGACAAGTAGTCGTTTATAACAATAGACTTAGCGGAGCTCTGTCAGAGCTTCTCTCTGACAGAGCTCCGCTTCCTCACAAAATTTATCGGCATAAAGAACGATACTTGCATTTATCGGCTTATTTACCGATATTTAACAATATTGGCTTTAAAGCCTATAAAATTGTAAGTATTTATATGAAAAATGAGATTAAGGCCGTAATTACCGGAGATATAGTCAACTCAAGAAAGGAAATCACCAAAACCTGGATGCCATTATTAAAAGAAACATTTAATGAATTTGGCAACCAAACCACGCAATGGGAAATCTTTCGAGGTGATATGTTTCAACTAAAAGTTGAAGCAAAAAAAGCTTTGTATACCGCAATTTACATCAAAGCAAGTTTGAAAATGCTAAACAATATGGATGTGAGAATGGGCATAGGAATTGGCACAGAGACTTATAACTCAGATCGAATAACGGAAAGCAATGGTACAGCTTATATAAATTCGGGAGACGCATTTGAGAAGTTGAAGAGAAAGAAAATATCATTGGTCACTCCTTGGTCAAATTTCAATAGCAATTGGAATTTGTATTTAAAGCTAGCGTCTTTGACTATGGATAATTGGACTGCAAAATCTGCAGAAGCATTTTTATATGCTATAAAAAATCCAAACTTAAATCAAAAGGAATTGTCTCAAATTCTAGGCGTCACACAAAGCACAGTAAGTGAGAATCTTAATCGATCTGGTTACTATCAATTGTCAGATATGATCACTTGGTTTGAACATTGTTTACCATTACAAAACGAAGAAATATGACTCTACTCTATCAATTGATTATAGCACATCTATTAGGAGACTTCGTTTTACAACCAGACAGTTGGATTGCAGACAAGTCCAAAAATAAAGCTAAGGCAAAAACGCTCTATTATCATATAGTGGTACATATTGTATCGATGCTTATACTAACACAAGGATTTAAGTACATTTGGACAGTACTTTTGATAGGAATAAGTCATTATATAATTGATTTGGCTAAACTATATGTGCAAACCAAAGAAAATGCTAGGTTGATATTTAGCATAGATCAATTCCTTCATCTCCTGGTGATTGTTCTTTTAGTCGAAAACACAGAATCCATTTTGCAGAATTTATCTAGCATAATAACAATGGAAAATATTCTTCCATTGGTTTTGGCTCTTCTCATCATAACATTCGTTAGTTCTAAAATAATCAAAGTATGGATATCAAAATGGGCACCAGAAACAGAGGATAAGGATGAAGAATCCTTGTCCCAAGCAGGAGCATATATTGGAATCCTAGAAAGATTATTTGTATTTAGTTTTGTTGTTACAAACAATATCGAAGCCGTCGGTTTTTTACTTGCAGCAAAGTCAGTTTTTCGTTTTGGCGACTTAAAAGAATCAAAGGATAGGAAATTAACAGAATATATTCTTATTGGTACTTTAATTAGTTTTGGAATAGCTATTTTAACAGCTTTGTTATACGCTTACAATCAAGGAATTAAAATTGGATAAGGATCTTATTTAGATTTAATATCAATAACAAACCATTAACGTAATAGACGGGTTGAACCTGTTATCTTTGCGTCGGTTATATATCTATATAAAACCTAATAATATGAAAAAGACCTACATTTTAGGAGTTATTGCTATTGCAGCAGCAATTGTCATCATTTTAAATGGAGCAAAAGATGTTTCAACATATGCCACTTTTGCAGATGCTGCAAAAATAGAAGGCAGTGTTAAAGTAACTGGTGAACTCAATTTAGATGAAGAAATCATATTCAAACCAGAAATCGACCCTAATGTATTTACCTTTCATATGATAGACTCTGATGGAGTCTCAAGAAAAGTAGTTATGAACAAACCGAAACCACAAGATTTTGAGAGATCTGAATCTGTTGTTGTAACAGGAGAAATGAGAAACAATGAATTTGTGGCCAATGAGATTCTAATGAAGTGCCCCTCTAAATATAAAGACGACGAAATTAGGATTCGCGCAGAACTTTAAAAAGCAAAACCTTGAACGAAAATATCCAATATATAGGAGAAACGCTTTGGCCAGGCCAAATCGGGCATTTCTTCATCATCTTATCTTTTATATCTATACTTTTTAGCATTTTCTCCTATTGGAGAGATACTAAAGATCCTCTAACTGAACCAGTACGGAGTTGGAAGTTCTTAGGGCGCGTAGGCTTTATGACTCATGCTCTAAGTGTATTTGGTATCATCGGCATTTTGTTTTATGTCATGAGTCAACTGATGTATGAATACAGTTATGTATTTGATCACTGTTCGGATGACCTACCGATGAAATATATATTTTCAGCATTTTGGGAAGGACAAGAAGGTAGCTTTTTACTTTGGATGTTTTGGCATTCCATTTTAGGATTTGTGGTTTTAAAAACCGGCAAAAAATGGGAAAGTTCAGTCATGATGTTTGTCGGTATTATTGAAGCTATAATCGCCTCGATGTTATTGGGAGTCTATGTTGAACTTGGAGATTGGATTTACAAAATGGGTAGTAATCCAACATTACTTGTAAGAGATATTTTTGACGCGCCAATTTTTCAGCAAGCCGATTATTTATCATCATTAAAGGGTGATGGTTTAAATCCATTGTTACAAAATTATTGGATGACAATACATCCACCGACACTATTCCTAGGTTTCGCCGCATGTACATTTCCTGCTGCTTACGCTGCTGCGGGATTCTACACTAAAGATTTCAAAGGTTGGTTGACACCTGGCCTTAAGTGGGGATTGTTTGCAGGAGGCATATTGGGCATTGGAATATTAATGGGTGCTGCCTGGGCTTATGAAGCATTAACTTTTGGAGGATATTGGGCATGGGACCCTGTTGAAAACATGTCACTCGTTCCTTGGATTGTTATGGTTGCCGCGATACATACAAATTTGATTGCAAAAAGTACTGGTAGAGCTATTAAGAGTACTTTTATATACTACTCACTTTCATTTATTTTGATTTTATATTCAACATATTTGACAAGAAGTGGAATTTTAGGAGATACTTCTGCTCATGCATTTACAGAAATGGGTCTGGAGCCTCAACTTATATTCATGGTTGCATTCTCTGCACTAGTACCAATTATCTTATACATTTTACGCGCAGGAAAGGTTGAAGTTCATAAAACTGAAGAGTCAATTTATTCAAGAGAATTTTGGATGTTTGTAGGTGCATTGGTATTGCTATTCAGTGGACTAATTATAGCAGCATCTACCAGCTTGCCAGTTATGAATGCGATCATAAGTATATTCAATCCAGAATTTGAAGGTACCGTAATCAAGGATCCAATACCACACTTCAACAAGTTCCAAATTTGGGTATCGGTATTGGTTACGATATTATCAGCTAAGACAATTCATTTAAGGTATAAAACTAAAGAATGGAATACCAATCAAAAGAAGTCATTTGTAATTAAGACATTAATATATGCTGCGATTGCTGGTGTATTGACTTTTGTTACCAGCCTCTTTATTGACTTTTACCATTGGAAATATGTTCTACTTACAGCATGTGCATTTTTTACTATAATTGCCAACTCTCATTATCTTGTGAGTTCAATTGGACGTAATTTAAAAATGGCTGGATCTGTTGTTTCACACTTGGGGTTTGCCATTATGATTATCGGTACAATAGCGAGTGGGCTTAATGAATATACTATAACCAATATGCCATTTGCAATGCGTGAATTGGTAAAAGAAGATAACTTGAAAACAGTAGTTAATCTTATCAAAAACGAAAAGCTATTTACAAAAGGTTACTGGCTAACGTATGAAGGAGATACGATTATAGATAAAACAAGAACATTTGATATTAAGTTTGAAAGGGAAAACCCAACAACAAAAGTAATCGAAGAGACTTTCCATGTGTACCCCAATGTGCTATTTTCAAATGACATGACCAAGGTTGCAGCCACGAACCCTGACACCAAGCACTATATAGAAAAGGATATATTCGTTACTGTAGCATCTTTACCAGCATCTCAGATTGATATCGAACTGGCAAAGGAGGAAGAAGACTCATTAAAATATATACAGTATAATTTATCTGTAGGAGACACTATATTTACAAAAGACAAATTTGGAATTTTAGAATACTTAACCTTCGATCCAAAGAATGAAGACTTCTTAAAAAGTGAAAGTGATTTAGGATTGGGACTGGGAATTAGATTCTATGACTTGGATAAAGAGTTTAATGAATTGATAGAACCCATAGTTGCATTGAAAGAAAATCTATTGTATCAATATCCTGGTCAAATAAACGCTTTAGGCTTGAAGGTAAAATTAAACGACAAAACGTTTGACAACTTCTTTACTCCTGAAGATGAGCTGCAATATGAAAAATTTAATGTCAAACAAAATAAGTCCTTTGATTATGGCGACCTTAAAATAACATTGCTAGGATTCGATAGTGAAATCTCTAATCCTAATTATAAAAAGGAAGAAGACGACATCGCCATAAAAGGTTTGATAAAAGTAGAGGGAGATGGATTTACTCACGTTCTTAATCCAATTTACGTCATAAGAAATAGCAGACCTTTTAGCATTAAGGATTATTTACCAAGTGTAGGATTACATTTAAGATTAAGTCAAATAGATCCTCAAACCGAAACATTCACAATGCAGTTGGCAATGGATGAAAGAACAAGTCAAGAGGTCATAATTGATGTTGCTGAAGATGTAACCAGAACAGATTTCTTGGGATTAGAAGCCAAAGTATTTCCAGGAATAAATATGTTTTGGGTAGGTGCATCGATGATGATGATGGGAATGTTATTGGCATTTTTCTATCGCATCAAACAAAAATATGCCTAACCTACCAACCATAGTAGCAATTGGTGCAGGTAATATTGCGTCACACATTATCCCAGCACTGGCTAGATTAGGATGTGATGTCAAGCAAGTATTTTCAAGGCAATTATTTAAGGCAAGAAGTCTGGCTCATCAGGTTAATGCAGAAGGCGTTGATTCAATTTCAGAACTTGTAACAAATGCAGATTGGTATATCCTTATGGTTTCTGATGATGGAATTCAGGATGTCATTGTCCTGTTACCTGAATTGGATAATAAATCTATAATCTGTCATACAAGTGGCGCCACAGATTCTGATGTTTTAAAGAACATTACTGATAATTATGGATCATTTTACCCACTGCAGTCCTTTAAGAAAGGTCAAGAATTAGATCTAGGTAAAACACCGTTTTTATTAAATGCCAATAACAAAGAAACACTGCGTACAATGCGGGTGATTGCACGTCAAATCTCAGAACACATATTTGATGTAACAGACGAGGAAAGGTTAAGATATCATTTGGCAGCAGTTTATGTCAATAATTTCACAAATCACATGGCATGCATCGCAGATCAAATATTAGCCAGTAATGACTTAGATTCAGATGTACTACGCCCAATTATGGAATCTACTTTTGATAAGATATTGAATAATAATCCATGTGAGATTCAAACTGGCCCAGCCGTTAGAAATGATATTCAATTACAAAGAAAACACCTAAAGCTTATCAAAGATTATGAGCATTGGACTAAAATATATAAGACAATTTCAGATAGTATTTCAAAATCAAATGAAACAAAATGAGGGTTGTAAGCGAATGGAATTATAAGCAGTTGAAAGTGACTGTTTTTCATATGAATGAAAAATATTCGGTTAAATTAGAAGAAAACTTGCTTGAGCAAACGTACAAATTTAGAGATGGTCAAGTAACCGATTTGAAGCATCTTAAAACAATTCTAGACGAATCGTTTTATCAAAGCTGTATTGATCTATTTACCTCAATGTCAAGCAATAGGGATACTTTGCTGAAAGTATCTGACGAAGAATTTGAGTTTGAAGAAATCATTTAAACATTTATGAAATTCTTCTCATATATCATATTTCGCGCATTTTCTCTCAAAATTCGCTTCGTTCCCTTCGCCATACTGTACATAAGTTCTGATGTCCTTAGGTTTGTTCTTAAAAATGTATTTTGTTACCGTAATGGCGTAATTAAGAAGAATATAGCTTTTTGTTTTCCTGATCTATCGCCAGATCAAGTCAAATCTATTGCCAATTCTTTCTACGTCAATTTTGTAGATATAGTTCTTGAATCTATTAAGGGGTTTAGTTATGACCCCAAAAAGATGATTTCTCGATACCGTTTAACGAATCCTGAAATATTAGACCCATATTTTGAAAATCAACAATCCGTTATAATTCTCAGTCAGCATTATAACAATTGGGAATGGGGTTCGATTTGTTTAGGATTGCAAACACAACATCATATAGTTGGCGTTATTAAAAGAATTAGCAATAAATACATTCATAATTTTGTTGAGAACGCAAGATCCCGAAATAATGTTTCTGTGGTTAACGCTGATCATGCCGCAAAATATATAAGATACCATAAGCCAAACAAACCAGAAGGCATTGTCTTAATCGCAGATCAGTACCCTTACAATAAAAGACATCGTACATCTGCTCCATTCTTTTATCATGAGATAGATTTTCATTCAGGTACAGGATTGATTGCCAGTTGGACAGACTACCCCATTTTTAGCATAGATATTCATAAAGTCAAACGTGGATATTATGAACTAGAATTGGTGAAACTTGTAGATAAAGCAAGCGACTCCTCACCACAAGAGATTACCAGTTTGTACGCCAGCCATCTTGAAAGTTTAATTCGAAAAAATCCACCTTCTTGGTTGTGGTCTCATAAGAGATTCAAGGATGATATTGAATATTAAACTTTAGATTCAATTTTAATAGTTTTGTATAAAAATAAAACTGGAAAAGACTTTAATTAGATTTTGTTTTTAACACTAATCAATTAGTAAGGGATAACCAGGAATCATAAAGAAACCTGCCTGTAAGGTTACGTTACCTGCATTAAGGCCAGCCTCAAAATGATTTCTCTAAATATTTGTTTCTATTAAGGTTTGGCCTGTTACAAACAATTCAGACCCGTTAAACATATAAATAGCATCTCCGAGATCATTGGCCAAGCAAGCCGAAATATTCACCAGATCGATATGACAATTTAAACCAAATCAAAACAAATGGCACCACCTAGATCAGCAGTACAATTCCAAAAATAATTGTTGATTAAATACAAATCTCCAGAAAATTGCAAAATACCCCCTCCTTGCGAAATCACACTTGTATTATGATTAATGGAAAAAGATGCATTGTTAATTGTCACAGAACCACCAGCCCCAGGATGGCATAGAAATACACCATTGTTGAATTGACCAAACTCAAAGTTATCAATTATTGTATTGTTGCCTAAATTAGAGAATCCACCTGAACCGGTACCTATGACTACAGTGCCTTTACCATCGATAGTCACATCTGAAATAGGAGGAAAATAATAACTTGCTGATTGACTTGTAACTAAGGTAATCGTGAAACTTGTGGTGAAATCAATAATATCGTTACCTGCGTTTGAGTTTACATCCAACACGGCCTATTGAACGATCAAGCCCCATCGTCATTATTATTATTATTAACTAGGAAAGTAGCACCGCTGAGAACATCTGTAAAAAACACGAATACTTTTACAAACAAAAATCTCATTTTATACAATTTCCAATTTACTTGTAAAAGAACATTCAGAAGGAAATTTAATTAAATCATAATGAAAAGCGAGTGACACCAAATGAGCAGTAATCTTGGCTTTGAACTTATGTAACAAATGACGCTTATGGGATATAGCGGTATGAGGTGAGACAAATAACTTCTCACCAATTTCACGCATTGTATAACCGTTAGCTATTAGCGCTAATACTTCGATTTCTCTTTTACTTACTTGGTAGTCTATTTTTTTCATCTTAAATCAATTCATTATTAATGAGTAATCTAATTTAAAATATTATTCTTTTTTAAAAGCATATCTATGACTAACGGTTGATTTCGTCAGAGTATCGGTAAGAACAAGTATGAATGGTGCCAATAAATTAATTATAAGCTTTATTGAAGAAGAATTGGGAAAAAGCATTAGACTTTTTAAAAGCCAAACGTGCAGAAACATTTTATTGAATTAGAAATGCAATGTTAAAAAACGAATCACTAAAATAATAAAAATATGATCTCGTTTATAAACGACTACGGTAAAGCCCACATGACGAATTATTTCAATATTTTTCGAATAAATTTATCTAAGAATTCATCTTTCTTTCTACGAGAAACGGGCACTTGAGAATCATCTTTCAAAACAACAGAACCCTCTTTTAAATACCTTTTTATTTTGTCAGTATTGATAATATGGCTTTTATGACAGGTATAGAATCCATAAGGTTCTAGCAAGTCTTTAAATATTCCAATATTATAGGAGCTCAATATTACTTCTGTATTTACAAGGTATATACGTGTATATTTATCCCATCCTTCGCATCTAATAATTTCAGAAATGGTTACGAATTCATATGCATTAGACCCAGGAATTGCGATTCTCCTATCTTTAGCTGAAGTACTTACCAAGTTATGCTTCAATACCTTGTACCGCTCCAACTCCATTTTGCTAGAAATTCGCCCAATTGCCCGATCTACAGCCATTTTTAAATCTTCAGTATTGAGAGGTTTAAGAAGATAATCAACTGCGCTGACTTTTAATGCCTGAATAGCATATTCACTGAATCCAGTAACGAAAATAATTTCAAAATAAATGCTGTCAATTTTTTTGAGAAGATCAAAGCCAGTCTCACCCGGCATGGAAATATCCAAAAATAAAATATCAATCTCAGTTGTTTTTATTTTAACGTATGCTTCTGATACGTTATTAGCCGATGCCACAACTTCTATATTGGGACAATATTTATTTAATTTAATCTTTAGAACTTCTTGCAATTTGATTTCATCATCTACAATCATTGCTTTATACTTCATAGATTTATATTTAAATTATTAAACTCAATAAATACTTTTGTGCCAGGAAATTCTTTATCGTTGGTTACAGGTGTAATTAATATTTTCAAATCACATACTTCGGTACTTTTTAGGACTTCAACCCTTTTTAATATATTAGACATGCCTCTACTGACATGTAATTTAGAGCTATACTTTTCAGCATTTTCCCGCCCAACACCGTTATCTACTATTTCGCAAATAAGATGCCCATTACGATTAAGTTTAAAATCAATTGATACTTTACCCTTACCATCTTTCCTCAATTGCAAACCATGATTGATAGCATTTTCTACAAACGGTTGAAGAAGCATAGAAGGAATTTTAATGCTTTGAATACTTACATCATCACTCACACGAATTTCATACTTAAACAAAAACTCAAATCTCATTATCTCTAAATCGAGATAATCCCTTAAAAGCTTAATTTCATTATCCAGCACAATCATGTTCTCTATAGCTGACTCTAAATACTGGCGCATAAGGTGAGCAAACTTGGTAAGATACAAATCAGCCTCATCTATTTTGTGCGTTTGTATATAATACTGAATTGAACCTAAGGCATTGAAAATAAAATGAGGATTCATTTGTGACCTTAAACTCTCCATTTGCAACTCAGCAATTTTACTATTTACAGCCTTTTCCTTCTTCATTTCCTCATTATAAAACCTCTCCCTCCGTTTTACTAAAAAATAAACAAATAGACTTCCAATAGAAAACAATGCAATAAAAAGCCAAGGTGATTTCCAGAACGCTAGCCGTATTGTAAATTTATAATCTTTTGAGGTGACATAAGAATTACCAAAAGCATCAGTTGCTTTTAACCTCAATGTATAATTAGCAGATGGTAATTCATTATATTTCACCTCAAGTTGCTTGGTGCTGTTCCATGATTCATCAATAGGACTTAACTGATATTCGTAAATTACGTTTCCTTTACTTTGGAAGTCTAACAACTTAAATTCTACCAACAGGTCATTTAAATTAGGCGAAAATGATTCTTGCGTATCAGGAACCAGGATTCTATCTCCCATGTATACCTTATGTGTAAAACTAGAATCATCCATTGATACAACAGACTCTGGAAATTCATTTTTAAGAACGACAAGACCGTCCCCAGTCGCTAGTAATAACTCATTTTTTTCAATTAAAAAATCATATACTACATTAGAAGATAGACCATCTTTTCTATCAAAAATATAATTCTCATTAAAACCAACGCCTTCTAACTCTCCAACAATCAATCCATTCTTAGAAGCCATATAAATTAAATTATTATGAGATAGAATTTTACTTATTGAGTTCCTATTTGATACTAACTGAAATTGATTATTAATTAAATATACAATCCACTATTTATGGTGCCCACCAACAAATTGTTCTCGTCTATAGAATAAATGCTACATATTTCATCAGGTAAAATTAGTTTAGGCTCTAATGAATCCCCATTAATAAGAATTAGGTTTTTAAAATTGGAACAATATATTCTATTACTGTAAGATGATTGATGGAGGGTAGTAAATTTATTATAAGCTAAAAATTTAATTTCTTTATTACTAAAATTAATGACAATTAAAAAATTTGAATTATTAAAATAAATGTTGTTCGAAATCTTATCTACTAATACTTCTCTCATATTGGTAAAAATTCTGTTATTTCCCAACAATGTATCAATTGCAAAACTCTTGATATCAATATTAAATGACTGTTCAAAAGAATTAATATTTAATTCCGATGAATTTAAAACAACTGCATTTTTTGTTTGGCTAAGAACAACATCTTGATTTAACAGTTGATAAGCATTATTAAATCTTACGTTGTCTTCAAGTTTATCAATTAATTCTAACTGTCTGTCAAATTCATACAAAGAAAATTTGTCAGTAACCAGAAATACCTTTTCCTTAATTTTAAATATTGACTTAAATATATTCTCCTTTGTGTCTTTAGATTTATAATTTCTTGAACCAACCTCTCTTGATGTAAAAAAGAACAGGCCACCTTCTTCTGATCCCACCCAATAGTTTCCTTTACTGTCCTTGTAGTAACGAAGTAGGGTATATTGATCAGTAATATTCTGGGGGACGAAGCTATTGATTAAACCCAAATCTTCGCCAATTTGGATTGTCCCAAGACTTGTGTCTAAAAAATATGAACCATCATAATTAACACTTAAAGCAATATCTTTTGGCTTACTTTTAAAAATTTCATCCCATAAGTAATACTCTATTCTATTATCGATAACATTTCTCAGAATTAAAAAATTAGAATTGAACATTACATTTAAATTCATCTCAGCAATGTAATAAATCTTAACATTCCAATCACATTTATTTATGATAGACTCTGGTACATTCAATTTGGTTCTAATCAAACTTCCATTTATAGTATCTACATTTAAAAATTCAAATGAATCATCATTTTTAATGAGGGCTGTTGATGGTAAAATATTGTAATTAAATTTAGCAGAACTTAAAGTATTTGCTAGTTTAGTAAACTTAGTGTTTAAAAGACGTGCCTTCCCATTAAACAATTCAAAATTTCTTCCTTCATTCATATACACTACTCCATCAAGTACTCCGGAAAAAACAAAAATAGAATCATTCCCATTTTTTAATGCAAACAATGAATCTTGCTTAATACAAGTAATCATAGAATTAAATGAATTGGCATACAAAACCCCCAAAGAATCCTTCATCATTAGAATTACATCATTTCCATTTAATCCATCTAAAGTTGAATAATTCTTAAATTGATAACCATCAAATTTTGAAATCCCATTTTCAGTATAAGCCCAAATACTTCCATTATCATCTTCAATAACGCCATATACGTAATTGGTTGGTAACCCATCTGCTATTGTATACTGTGCATAATTATACTCTTGACCCTGGCCAAGCAAATAGCCACTCCAACTGATAATCAAAACCACAAATAATAGAAACCTCAATTATATAATATTTAAGATGGGGTTAATTTAAAACTATAAATTATGAAATTAAATAGAATTCAACATTAAGTTTAGAGTATCGATTAGAATGATTAAATTATCGGTATAGTATCATTCGAAATATTCAAACTGTTTGCCTCTGTAAACAAAAAAACCTTACAAATCAGTTGACTAACAAGGGTTGTAGTGGCGGAGATGAACGAATGATACATTCCGATAGTTATCGGAACTCGATAGAATGTACTAAATGTAATTTCTAAATAAGTGAACTGCAACATCAATTGCAGAGCGATGGCATCCTTACTCCACTATCACGTAATTCATCTAAAACTTGTGTATAAAAAAAGCCTTGTAAATCAATGACTTACAAGGCTTATAGTAGCGGAGGCAGGACTTGAACCTACGACCTTCGGGTTATGAGCCCGACGAGCTACCAACTGCTCCACTCCGCGATATATTTTAATTTGGTAATTATCTAGTTGTGACCGCCTTCTTTCAAACGTGTGGCAAATATATGTTTTATTTCTACTATAAGTCAAGTATAGATAAAAGAAATATCAATAAAATCACGCACAATTTTAACCAACAGTTCTATCTTCCTGATATTCAATAATATAGAATGCTATTCTTATAAACAATCGAAGAAACATTATAGTTTCATAGAAGAAACAGACTCCCTAAACAATACAAAAAGGGCAGGAAAACCAACATCCTACCCTTAAGCGAAACATAATAACCTCGGGTAAAGGCTATCAAATTATTTCTAATTTATAACGTAATTGTGTTTGTGCAATTTCTGACAATAATACAAAGCAGCATTTGTATTGCTTTATAATTTCCTTGGTCAATTTGTACAGGCGTTGTAGTTCATTTATACTATTCGTTCCATCAACCAATATTGATAACTTGATGATAGAAGTCTTTCTCAACGGTGTAAGTATTGTAGCATCAGTCGTTACTATTTGTTCAACGACTACCCTATCTGAGTATATTTTATATTTAAATGATTTTACTATTTTTGGTTTCATCATATTTATGCTCTTATCGCTGTTGGTAAGTCAATTGAATAACCCATATATATATCAGATCGCAACTCTTCCCATTCTCTTAAATTAGATAAGTTTTTAGTCAATCCTGTCTCATCAAAACTTAAGCCTTCTCTGATAGCTTGTATGGCAATATACATTTCACTCCTATTCATAATGTTATTTTTTAATCGGTTAAGAATTAAGTAACATTATCATTCTCTGTCGGTATTTATGATACAAATAAAGCATTCATAGTGCAGTGTAGATGCACGATGATATACTTTGTACTGGTATAATTAATAAAAATTAAGAATTATGAATTATGGATTAGGAATTAAGAATTATGGATTATGAATTATGAATTATGAATTATGGATTATGAATTATGGATTATGAATTATGGATTATGAATTATGAATTATGGATTATGGATTATGGATTATGAATTATGAATTATGGATTATGAATTAGGATTATGAATTATGAATTATGGATTATGGATTTTAGGTATGAATGAATGTTCTTACAGAATGAAGTAAAACAATGCATCAAATGAAACACTATGAAATCAGAGATGTCTTACCAGTATTATGAATTTTAAGATTTATAACCTTTTTGCCGCTAAGAAATACATAAAGCCTTGAATGCCCAGACAAAACCTATGGCGACGTACAGCGAGGCAAAGAAATGAAAAAAGAAAAATATAATCGAAATACATTAAACATAAAAAAAGACCAGATGAAATAATCATCTAGTCTTAATAAACTGTATGGCTAGGATCTAATCGAATATCTAAATATTTCTAAATAGAATATTGATTAGAATATATAACTATTGTTTTATTATACGTCCAGAGGTAAACTTATCCCCTACTGTAATTTTATATACATACATACCCGAAATCAAATGGGCAATACTAACTTGCTTTTGACTTATTGTATTTAATATTCTTTGACCTGTTACATCAAACAATTCAAAATGAATATCTTGACCCACAAATGTATTGTTGTCGTCAATTATCAAATAATCAACCGCAGGGTTAGGATAAACATCAATAGCCAAAGTGTTGTCTAAGTTTTCATTGTCAAGAATAATTTCACCTTCGATCAATCCATCGATTTTAATCAAATTGTATTCAGAATCTAAAATGAACGATTCGTCAATATCTGACACACCAAATACTTCTTTAAGAGTACCATTTTTTGTAGCCAGAATTTCAATTGTCAACAATGGTGTTTGACTATCTATTGTTTCAACACTCAAATCAGAATTTTCAGTGATCATCGCCAATCGATTATCATTTATAATATTGAAACTGATAGAACCAAATACTTGATCAGAATTTACACTTGTTATTTCTACCTTATCATTATTAAATGTCAGATTCAATTCAGTACCCAAGGCTTGCATATCACTTCCAATATACATAGGAACCAAATACAATTCACCAGCATTTAATAACCTGTCTTCAAATATCAAATTCTCTGTTAAGTAAACTGGATTATCCAAACCAATATCTGCAGAATCATCTACATCACCTGGCTTGATAGCTATGTAATGTCCTTTAGGTTCTAACCCTGATTCAATATCAGAAGTAACATCATTAAACTTCCAATCAATATCAGAATTTGAGTCAATACCCAAAAGTAATTTTCTAATCTGAATCATGTCGATGGCATTTATAGCTCCATCATTACTGTAATCCGCCGCAATTTTTTGATTGTCTGATAACTCCATTTCGCCTAAGAAGGCCGCCTGGATCATCATCATATCTTTAATGTTTAATCCATTTCTCATGATGTCACTTCTGCTTGGATTGGCTTCCTCTTCAGTATAAGCAAAACCTTCCTGATTGGTCATATCTGACGCATTCAAAATCACATCAGACAATGGTCTTTTGTTAAGTGTGCTTACCGTAACCAATTTACCAAATTGAGTTAAATCAACATCAATACATTGTATATATTTCCATACCTGACCTGGGAAATCAACTCTGGTAACTGACCAAATTCTCTTAATATTCAAATTGGTTTGACTTAAGCCACCTATACTATCCGCGTATGTCATCTGGTACAACTCAGGAACATTATAAAATATTGGCTTAGCATCTTCAGGATCAACGCCTGATGAAGTTACCAACTCTGAAGGCGTAATTCTATGATCAGCAATGTTAAGGTCATCAGGCCACTCTACATCATCTTCTAAAGTATGTCCAGAAGCACAATCTCCAGGAGGTGCAGAATTTGGAAGTGTATCACATATTCCCAAACCACTTAGATAGTTCTGAATAACTTGAGCAAAAGTAAAAACAGAACCTGTGTTCCAATCCAATACAGTCCATTCTCTTACAACTTTGATCTGATCCTCACCTCCACTACCAGTAATCTGAAAAACAGTATCTTCATAAGTATAGGCAATTGAACCTTCACATTCTGGTGTAACATCAAATGTTGGATAAACATCTGCATATTCAATTCCTGCAAAGGTTAGAAGATTCGCTGGACTTAGTAAATTAAAAGAATTTGCCGAATTTGCATTTGGCTCATTTACATTAATTTGAGCTAATGGCCAGGTAATTTGAGATTCCTCAATACTACAGTTTGAATTTAATATTGAGAATGAACCGGAGACTAAATTAACAGCTTCTCCTCCAGGTGAACCAGGTTTAGTAACCTCAACGACTACTGGCGTATTTACCACTGAAACATTTGTCACATCACCAGGAGATCCAACAGCTTCAAAGCAAACTTCAAACAATCTAGATCCATCAGTCAGAGTTAACGGACTAGTACCTGTAACATCAAACCAAAGAAATGAAAGACTGCCTGAAGAACTATTTCCTGTATTAAATAGTGATTCGCTCAATCCAGGTACATTAAAGCCATTTAAGTTTACAAATTCTGCTACTGTGGGATCCCAGTCAATTGAACCTTGAAATGTTTCAATATTAGAAAAGTTACCAACAGTCAAAGGCATGCAAATTTGGCCTCCAATATTTGTCGCAACATTTCCAAATTGTAAAGTTATATCATCACTTCCGCCTGTACCACCATTATTGATCAAAGTTATACTGATTTGGCAATAATCCACATTATCGTTTTCATCCCAAACATACATACGTTCAGTTACCGTAGCACTTTGTTGATTGTTGATATCAGCAGCCGTATATATTTTACGTGATGACCTTCCTGCAAAATTTGGATCACT
Source organism: uncultured Saprospiraceae bacterium (assembly GCA_905480605.1). Lineage (GTDB taxonomy): Bacteria > Bacteroidota > Bacteroidia > Chitinophagales > Saprospiraceae > RFSX01. The sequence continues at coordinate 30,258 of CAJQRD010000093.1, forward strand.
AGATGGATTTACATCTGTAAACGTAAATCTTAATTTATTGCCTGGTGTACAATTGTCAAAAGAACCTATGTCAAAATCTTGAGCCCATAATTCTACTTCCCCGTTTTGCATTACTGCCGTAGATAGATTAATACAATAAGGTGTAGGTGCTTTTGAATCTCCTGTGCAATTGTTATCACTTATTGTAATACTTCCATCATTTGTAACAAAGGGTAGATTAACAAAATTAGATGTTACTTCCATCTCAGTTGGACTATCACTAAAAGATACTGCAGTTGATTGTCCAGTGTTTCCAACTAGATCAAAGCAAACACTAAATAAGGCCGAATCATCTGTTAAAGATGCTGGTGTTGTCCCTGTCTGATCAATCCACAAGTAACTCAATTTACCATTGTCTGTATCAAACAAACCAAATGATGAATTATTCAATCCTGCTAAACCAAATGAAGTAACATTTGAAAACGAAGCAATATTTTCATCCCAAGATAAACTCCCTTGAAGCGACTCAATCTCATTAAAATTAGAAACTCGAATAGGCAGACAAACTTGGTCACCTTGCTTTCCTGATATCTCCGCAGCAGAGAAGTTCACTTCACTTCCTCCTCCTATAATATTGGCTACAATGGTATAATTCCAAATACCACCAGTATTAGAATCCGCTGGATCAAAATTGCACCAGTCAATGACAGTTAAATATTTAATGATTTTAGTGTCTCCATTTGCTAAAATAAAAGTATCAATATCTGCAGAATAACCTAATAAAGAACATGCTGATCCAATAAAAAGTGGTTCTTCACATAATGCACTTCCACAAGTAGTTGTTAAACTACACCCCGTCAAAACACCATTGTTATCATAATCAAGAACTATATCATCTGCATCAATAGCACTACATCCATTTGAACAAGACAAACCCGAATCGTTATCACCGTTATCAACAACAGAATTCAAAGAATAAGGCCAGTCAATCATTGTTAGACCATCAAAAAGATCACCATTTTGTTGTATTCCAATCAATTGAACACACGTAGAGTCAGCAGTTCCCCAAGAAGACCAAGTTCTAACAACAGTACCTGATGGACAACCAAAATAACTTTCATTTATTGTTTCAGAACCTATCACATGCGTATCATCTAAGTCTCCATCGTTGTTGGCATCATAACCAGCAACATCTGAATAAGGCAAAGCACATCCATCTTCTAGATAGGCTTGCCCAAGTATATTTTCTATAGTTTCTTGACTGGTTATATCAACTGTACAATCAACAACAACATCTTCCGGGCAAGTAACTGTTGAACCAGAATTTAACTTAAGTTCAATTGTAACGGTAGTCCATGTTTGATTAAAATTACCATAAGCATCTGTTACTGTCAAAGTAACATCTTGTATGCCAATATCAGAACAATTAAATTCCCAAAAAGCAGGAGAGAAAGTAACAGCAGTACAATTATCAAATGAGCCATTATCTACTGATTCAGCAAACAACTTCGCTTCAATTGGACCACCTGAAGGAGGTTGAGTTAATTCAACAACAATATTCTGTTTAGCAACTGCAACGGGAGGTGTTTTGTCTTCAACATTGACAACACCAAAACATGAAATACCCGTTTCATTATTCGTAACAGTGACTGATATAGGAGTACCTATATCGTCGCATGAAATTTCAGAAGGAGAAATGCTCATAACACTAAAATCATATGGCCCTCCTTCCAATATCATATCAGGAGTTAAATCAGAACTTCCTCCCCATGGAGTAACAGAAACATTGACCAAAGAGTTACATGTCATTGTTTCAGAAAATCCATCACAATGAGCTCCCTGCACGTTTAAATTCCCCCAACATGAACCACCTGTTGTACCATTTATTACTGTAACTAATACAGGTCCAAAATCATCGCAAGATACGCTAGATGGAGATACTGTCATGACAGAATAATCATAAGGTCCACCCTCCAGAATCATATCAGGAGTCACAAAATTATCCTCTTCGTTAGGATTTAGAGAAAAGAATATTTCATCATTACATACCATGGTATTTGCAAAATTAGTACAATCTGTACCTGCTATTTCAATTGGCAATTCTAAATTAGAAACACCAATATCAATAAAGTCAGAATTGATTGCCTCTGTAACACCAAAAGCTATATCGCCCATTTTGATACGTGTTGTATCACATGGTTGCCCAATCACTGAGAATTTCATTGTAAACAAAAATGAATTATCAGGCAATGAAGAGCCCAAAGTTGTTGGATCAGTCCATGCAAAATTAATTCGTCCCAATTCCATACTAGTCGTTTGGTTTGGCAAACTAAATGATGATTGATTGAGTCCTGAAAGTTCAGTTGTAATATGCGGCAAGCTATCAATTTGCAATACAGCTGAATTCCAAATCAACGTAAATTGTGCCGCAACTATATTTTCGAAATCAGACACTCTCACATCAACTTCGAAATTGGTTTGCCCGGGTGCAGCCAAAGATTGACTAGGTGTATATTGAAATTGAATTTGAGCTGTTACTCCTGAGAAAATTCCAAGGCAGAGTAACAGTAAAAAGGTTTTGACTAAAGTGAAATTATTTTTCATAATTATTAGATTAAATTTAAGGCTATAACTTTATGTGTTTTATTTTTTTAATAACTTGTTATGGTCTGTAACTAACGGTAAGGTTTAAACCCAAATGATTATCGTTTGTATTGTAAAAACTAGTTTCTTGTAAAATTGAATTTATTCTATATTGTATAAATGGTGACACACCAATTCCAATAGCTTTATACCTCCACTCTACACTCATTCCTATTCTTCCTGACAAACCAGAATTTGATTTATAGCTACTATCTTCATTAGAATTAAATTTGACAATTCCTGAACTTAACTCATCAAAATAATATCCAGAATGATCACTTAGTAAATTGTAGTGAAAGCTTGTTTGTAAGCTTAAACCTAAAGCCCCAAAACGTAAAACTTCTTTTCCAACACCAAGTCCTACATCTATATACTTATGCCTTCTATTCCAATTTACATTGTTAAATGTAGTAGTCGTTTGCTGGAGTTCGACTCCTTGACTTTGTACAATTCCATTAGCATCAATATGTTGCCCAGTACCTGCAACCGTTTCCACAACCGTTACCACATCTGAGTTTTTAAATACACTATTTTGTGCATAGTATGAAATACCTCCAAATAGCTTCCATCCTTTATTATTTTCCAAACCAAATTCTAAACTATTAGAGAATCCATACAAACCTGATTCTTTACTAAATTCATTTGTTTTAAAGTCTGAATTCGTACTTCTTATACGGGGACTAGATATACTCCTGTTAACACCAGCATTAATAGAAAAAACAGGCAACCAACCATTATCTTTACGTTCAGTGACATCCACAAAAGTAAAACTCCCAGGTAGTGCATAAGAGTTCAAGCGATCATTTAATGAAAGACTTGATAGATTGATACATTTCAGAAATGGGATTGAATTACTTTGCAGTTCATATGCATTATAATTATCTAATGAATCCAGATGCTTATTTGCATTTTTTTCTGTATCAGAAATGCTGTTCAATAACAATTTACTGTATTCTGCATTCTGGATTAAAGCACCAAAACTATAATCACCATTAGTTTGTACATTCAAGTTATTTTGAGTTATATTAACTGTGTTACTTATATTTAATCCAGAATTACTGATACTATTTCTATTGTTGCTTAGTTTAAATTGACTTGCGTTATAAATACTGTTATTTGATAATTCATCTTTATTGGTAAAAGAACTTTCCGCTTCATAACTTTCAGTCTCCAAACTATTAGAATCGGATGCCTCTTTTGTAGTTATATTAGTATTACGCGTTTCATGAGAGTTAGACAAGTTTAAACTATCAGTTGCTTTTATAGAACTTAATATATTTTCACTTTGACTATTGTGACTAAGTGATATTTTTCTGTCCTCAGAATTAATATAATCTGACATTGCCAAATAAACAATACCACCACCAATCATAACAGCCAAAGCCAATCCTAGCAAATAGAATAAAAACGGTCTGTCCTTCTCCTTACTATTAAGGTGAGGGGAAACTTTATCCCAGAGTTGCTCAGTATTGATTTCAAACTCAAGGTTTTCAAGTACTGATTTAAATTCTTTTTCTTTATCATTTAATGATCCCATAACTTCAATTTAAGGATTTTAACTTCTAATTATTTTAAGACTTGGTTCACTAGGTTTTGCTGATTTATTTAAGAATGAAATTTTCATACTTTCATTTGCAAATGCCTCAGTGATCATCTTTCTTGCTCTAGAAACCAGGGAGCGTGAACTGCTTTCCGTAATTCCTAAGTATACTCCAACTTCTTTATGTGAATAACCTTCAATCAAAAACATATTTATGGCAACTCTGTATTGATAAGGAAGTGTTTCTAAAAAACGCATCACATCATTTTGTTCCAATTTCAACGAAATATTTTCATTGTTTGAAGGTTCAACTATTTTTTCAATTTCTGATGACAAGTGTCTTTTCTCTTGTCTCAATATATCAAGGCATTTCTTTGCTGTCACCGATCCCATCCAACTCTTAAACTTCCCTTGCTCTTTGTACAAATGAATTTTATTAATAATTTGAATCAAGGACTCTTGCAAACAATCTTGAGCCAAGGTGCTATCTGCTGCATACCTTCTACATATAGCAAAAAGATAGGTAGAATAGGTTTCAACCAAGGCTTTGTAAGCCAGTTGATTACCCGATAGACAACCTTTTATAATATCTTTTTCGCTCAATTTATAATTGCTTATTCCTACTTATTAATTTTGGACAATATTACTCCCGATATCGGGTAATTGCCTGCCACAGGTGGATTTATCGTTTGCGCCCATAAAACACCTGAGAAACTTACTCTTAACCATCCTTCATTGGAATCATCAAAATGCGTAACATTAAAACTCTCAATACCACACCCTAACTCAGAATTCTCACATGATATTGCATAACCATTGTCACCAAAATCAGGCTCTTCAATGAATATGCGAACCTCTTTTTCGGTATACTCTCTCTCAATCGATCCATCAAAATGCAATCTTAAACTTTGAGTACTGGATTTCAAACTTGTCATTTCCATCCCTGGTTCAACATCAAATGAATCATAAGCATGTTCTTCGCCATTTATAACTACATATCCAAACCCATTTTCAAATGATTCACAACTTGATACTATTGTCAATTCGTCTGAAATATCAATTGACCATGAAAACTGAGGCCCATTCTGTTGCAATGTCTTATCAGTACCTGAAATATCAAATTCATTTTTACAAATTGGTATCCATGTATCAATTTCTGCATCATTGAAAACATACACAAATGAATTATCTTCAGAGCTTACATTAATAGCTTGAACATCCTCAATCTCCCCTTCACAATTAATGACCTTAGTTTTTATATTATAAATAAGATCCAAATCATCATTGATCAGAATTGCATATTGGCTCTCACTTTCTTGAGTTTCTAAATTTTTAGATTCTAAAACATCCAAACAAGGTGTAAGAATATTCAATTCTACATTTGAATTAATTGGGAATAAACTAGCCCAACGTCCATGAGCTGTTGAATAATACTTTTTCTCCTCAGATAAAAATGACATATAAGAAACTCTGTTTGATTCTTTAACCATTGTTCCTTCAGTGTAAACCCCAATTTGATAATCAGAAATAATAAAAACACCTAAGTCAGAAACAGCTATTTTATCATCACCAGTAATATTATCATGAACCAGAGTTATTTGTCCAAACTGGTTGAGATGAAATATTGATTTGCCATTATACTTACTTCCTTTTATCACGATATGAGAACTTTCTTTTTGGTTTCTCACTTTTGTATTCTTAGTACTAGCATTTATAAATAGTAAAGTTGAATTATACAACATCACTTCATTTTCACCATCATAGGCCAAATTTCCCAATTGGTTGATAATCTCGACATCATTGGTAACAGTATAATCAATTAACAAATCACTTTTAACGACAGCATTATCTTGACCAATAAAAGCGCTGGCACCTAATTCCAAATCAACCCCAGTTGACATATTCGTTGTTAAAGCATTTGAAGGGCTGTATGAAAAAGATCTAGTCCCGGAAAACGAAGAGATTTCTATGTAATTGATGTCATTTTCTATCAAAAGCGGATTGGCTATACCAACCAACCTATTATCTCTAAACAACTCAAAGATTTGACCTTTTTTTGTTGCAACATCTAGGTAACTATAGAAGATATTTTGCCCTGAGACCAAAGTTTGTCCATCCATCATCAATTCAAAAGACGCAATGTCTTCTATACCGTAAGTGATGATTTTTCCAGTAATGCCAGTCTCCATCGTAGTTGTAGAAATTTCTTTTTCAACATGCTTCGAAGACCCGTCGAAGTCATCATAACAGCCCGAAAAAGCTAGGAAAGTAAATAAGATGTATAATTTACGAATCATTTATATGTCTTTACACCAATATAAAGACTGAAAACTGAATAACGCTGCAAACAAATGAAAAAAAGTTTAATATTTCGTTATGACATACAATTCAAATAGATAATTGAGAATTGCAAAAGACATTTATATATTTATAAAGGTTAACTCATGGGACAAATGGGATCAAAAATGAACTTTATAGCTTAACAAGTATTTATATATGACTATATTTGGTGATATGACACACTTCCTTTAATTTAAATACATTTGATGAAACGTATATATCTGATAATAGCTTTTGCCACTTTGGTTAATATCACTTTTGCCCAACATTCTGACTGGATAGTAAAATTTGATAGAAAACCAGATATTTCACAGATAATCACGAGGTCTTCACTATTCTCTAGTATTGAAGTACTAAGTAAAACTTTGAATGTCTATAACCTTAAAACAAGCAAAGAGGTCTTAAGCAATGACATTTATAAGCTATTGCCTCAAGTACAAAATGTTTCATACAACGCTCCCGTAGAGAAAAGAAGTGTAACACCAAATGATGTGCTATTTGATAGTCAATGGAGTTTAAAACTAATTGGGGCCGATAGAGTTTGGGAAGAAACAACAGGCGGAAAGGATTTCGCAGGCAAAGATGTCGTAGTGGCTATTTTAGATGATGGTTTTGATATAAACCATCAAGACTTAGTAGAAAACTATTGGATCAATGATGGTGAAATCCCTAACGATGATATAGACAATGACAACAATGGATTTACCGATGATTTTATGGGTGTGAACATTCAAGATAATACAGGAATACATCCAGGTGTTTTACATGGCACTCAGGTAGCAGGAATTATTGGCGCAAGGGGAAATAACGCGAGGGGAATTGCAGGAATAAATTGGAATACTAAAATCTTATTGGTTAGTGGCGTTTCAAATATTGGTCAAATAATAGAAGGACTTGAGTATCTGTATGATTTGAAAAAGAAGTACTTAGACACAAATGGAGCCGAAGGAGCAAACATTGTCGTAAACAATTTTTCAGGAGGTATAAGCTTCCGATTTCCAAGTGAATTTATGGATTGGTGTGATCAATATGATCTTCTTGGCACAGTAGGAATATTATCTGTTGGATCAGTTGCTAATGCAGACTTTGATGTTGAAGTGGAAGGTGACTTGCCTACACTTTGTGACAGTGATCACCTGATTATGGTTACTAATAGTGATATTTCTGATACTAAAGTTTTGGCTTCAGCTTATGGTTTAACTTCTGTAGACCTGGCTGCACCAGGGGAGGAAATTATTAGCACCGGTATTGGTAACGATTACAAAGCAATAAGTGGAACCTCAGCATCTGCTCCACACGTAGCTGGCGCTATAAGTTTGTTATATACGGTATCTTGTGATGGAATAGCAGAAGCCATAAATAACGATCCTTCCTCTTTTGCATTAACTGTCAAAAATGCAATTTTGAATAGTGTAGATGTACTTCCAACTTTAGATAAAACACTTTCAAAAGGAAGACTTAATATCTTCAATGCCATATTTGAATTAAATGAGATATGCGGTGAATCGAATTTGGAAGAATTAAGCATAAATGCTATTAGACCAAATCTAATTTCGCGTAATGATATGTATAATGGTTTGTCAGTGGACTACAATACAAATGTTTTTAAAGAGCACCAAGTCTATATCCACAATACCTTAGGCCAACTTCTTCACAAATCATCCTTTAGTCCAAGTATTTTTGGCGTTCGGTCTATCAATGTTAATGTAGATAAAAGCTTTGCACCTGGTACCTACATATTGAGTATTGTAGAATCAGGAAAAGTCGCATCAAGTAAGTTTGTCGTATTTAATAAGTAATATAAACTATATTAATAGTAACCATTCGCTACAATTGTAAAGCTAGCTAGTTATATTTTACATTACAAAACTTTTCATTTGTTCAAGATATCTGTACTTTTCATCTTTTATTAAATTTTTGTAAAATAATCAACAAATGTTAGACAAAATTATGGAGATGGTTGGAGGTCAAGCTCTAGAAGCTATCACTTCAAAAGCTGGAATATCAGCGGATCAAGCAAAGCAAATGCTTCCTCTTGCACAAGACAGCTTACAAGATGGCATTATGTCCCAAATTACAGGTGGTAATATTGAAAGTCTTATAGGCATGTTCAATAGTGCTGGTGGAGATAGTTTGATGAACAATCCAATCTTCGACAGCATAAAAGTTATGTTTATGAAAAAAATCATGACAAGTATTGGTTTACCAGAATCAGTAGCTGGTTTGGCAGCAGGTTCAGGATTAGGCAGTATAGTTGGTAGCATTTCTGGTTTGTTAAAGCAAGACGGAGACAACAGTGACATCAACGCATCTAACATAATGAATGTGCTAGGTGGCGGAGGAGCTGCCGATACATTAGGGTCAATTCTTGGTGGCTCTGGCGGTGGAGTAATGGATAACATTGCTGATGTTGCAGGAGATCTTCTTGGAAATTCAAAACAAGCGAAAAAAGGTGGAATCGGTGGTTTATTAGGCAAATTGTTTGGTAAGTAAATCGTAACTAATAATAAAAAAAAGAGGCTGTCTTATTGATTTAATACCAATTAATAAATAATTTGCCATATATTTTATGTATATTTAAAGATGGGAAAGCAATTAAATATTACTATAAAAGAGACTAAAAAAGAGTTATTAAAAGAATTAAAAACCCAAACAATAGATCGCAATAAAAC
>CAJQRD010000094.1 GCA_905480605.1 uncultured Saprospiraceae bacterium
CTGATGTCTAGTGCCTGCTCAGTACCTACTCTTACCGCTCCTCCAAAAACAAGAATAGGGTCTTTGTTAACACCAACCAATTGAGTGGCACTAGGATCAACAACAAATGCTCCTGAGTTATCTTCATCTGTATAAGCCCATCTGAAAACATATAAATCTATGTTTGCAGTTACAGATGCATCCGGAGTTAACATTCCGAATCTAGTATTATTCAAAACATGGCCAGATCCATTTGGCGCATTGAAAATATAACCAGTTGCATAGTTTGAGACATAGAAATCACTAGTTGGAGCTGCAAAAACAGATCCTGATAATATACCTTCTATTGGATTTGCAAATGAATTTAAATCAGCTATGGGTGAAAGGATATCTTCTGTAACCTCAAATGTAAAATCAACACTATCATTAGATGTGTTTTCATCGTTTGAGCTTGTGTTTACTGTATAAGTACCGGTGTAAAAGCCAACTGCGTCTGGAGTAAATGTTTCAGGAAATACACTGTTTTCATTTAAGAACTCACCACCTGGTTGAGTTGCGAAATTTGAATTTGTTGTAGAAAATACTTCTGTTCCACTTTCATTTACAACAACGACATCAACTGTTACATCTTCAGCAGCGACATTACCAATATTATCAATATCAATTAAAAATGGTATTTCAACTGCTTGACTTAAAGGTGTTCTATAAGTAGGTGCAACTGCAAAGAAATCGGTTCTTAAGTTCATGTCAGAAATAGCCTCATTTACCAGCCTAACATCATCAATTGCCCAATAGTAGTAGTTTCCAATATATCTGAATTGCATTGTTATACTATTTGCATTTTCATAACCTGGGGCAGGTATTCTTAGTGTTTCAGAAAAATGAGCAGAATTAACTTCAAATTCTCCATTTACTTCAAGAGTATCAGGCCATGTAACGCCTCCATTCTTACTCAAAATTACTTGGTAAGTTGATTGAAATTGTCTTGTTTGTTGATCGATTTCAATGAATAGACCTGATAAATCTGGAATTGCTGTTAAATCAATGGTTGGACTAATTAATGATCCAACACAATCTGCTGGACATACACCTGAACCGAAAGCTTGGTTTCCCGTATTATCTAAAAAATCAGAATCCATAACAATAAATCCATTACAAGAAGTAGCTGTTTGAATGGCTACACCACCTGCAAACGACCCGTTATTTAAAATTGCTTCATCGTCAGTCCAAGCCCAACAACTATCTCCTTCACAAGAAATAACCCAATCGCCAAGACCGTCGCTAAAATCATTAAACCATACAACTTCAGGTCCGTAGGTTGGAGTAGGACATGGAATATCCATATACAATATTGCAGATTCTATATCATTACCATCAGCAACAGTTCTAATTGTTTGACAATCTGGTAGTAACATTCCTACAACAGGAATACTTACTTGATTGCCTACTGCTCCAGCTCCTGTAGCAAAAGGACCATCCACATTATTACAAATTACTACAGCAACTGCTCCAGCGTTTTCAGCAGCCAATGCTTTAGCACCAAATTCACAGCTACCTCTGTCTATAAAAGCTATTTTGCCTGTAATATTCGTAATTGCACCATCACATGCATCAGTAACAGTACCTTCACCATCATTAACGAATGTTGCAGTTCCTGATAGTTCAGTCATTAACTGTTGACCCCAGTCTTCAGTTAGTATTACTCTATATTCACCTGCAATTTCTGGCGGAGAATCTACTCTAAGAGTATTTACCGATTGCGCACTTACTTGAGTAGCAGCGAAAAGAGTAAAAAAGAAAAATCCTAATTGTGTAAATTTAATTTTCATATGTAATTTTTTAATTATTGTTTAGCTACTCCAACTCTTAGGAGCCGTTAGAATAGTGATTAAGTTGTTCAAAAATAACAAAAGAATCTAAGTCCTCATGTCGTTTAAACTAATTAATGAATGTATTTTTCTTATTTAAGCGATTTTATTGATTATTTCTTGAAATTCTCTCATCGAAATGGTTGAAACTCCTTTTTTTGTGCACACCAAAGCACCACATTCATTAACAATCTTTGCAATTCTTCTTATCTGAAATTTTAATAAAATAAGAATACTTAATACTGCAATAACGGTATCACCAGCTCCTGAAACATCAGGTTTTTCTATTGCTTTACCTTTAATAATTCCTGAAGTATTGTCATCTTTGTAAAAGACACCTGACTCTGCCAATGTAAGAATCAATTTTTTATAATCTAATTCTTTCTCCTTTAAATGATGAATCAAGCTTTCTGGAGTCTTTTCAATATTTAACTGTTCAAGAAAGGTTGAAATTTCATTAAAATTTGGCTTGAAGACATCACATATTGAGAGCAGTTTGAAGTTGTTTATTTTAGGGTCTACTAGTAACTTAATACCAGATTGAAGGCACTTCTTTTGTACATAAGTTATAAGATCAATACTTAACAGCCCTTTATTGTAGTCCTGAATAATTATTGCATCAATATTTTGTTCCTTAATCAATTGATTTAAGTTTTGAATTAACTTAGAGCAAACAGTATTGCTTATTGATTCTATATTTTCTTCATCATATCTTAAAAATTGATTGAATTTACTATCTACGATTCTAGTCTTAACTGTTGTACACCTATATTTATCTTTTGTTAAATAATTTTCAATATTAGATTCTTCAAGTAATTTAACCATTTTGTTACCTGCTAGGTCTTCACCCACTGCACTTAATAAGATTGGATGGCTGCCCAATGCTTTGAGGTTATTAGCAACATTACCCGCTCCACCTAATTTATCTTGAATATTGTACACGTCTATTATGGGGATATCTGCTTCTGGAGATTGCCTATTATGCTGACCAATAATATACCGATCAAGCATAACATCTCCTATAACTATGACTTTAAATGATTTCATTTATAAATTTGTCAAATTTAATTCAGATATCAATTCTTTAATATTTGTACGATTTTCATTAAAAAGCTGTTGGCTTTTATGTGCAAAATCATGTTTATTCAAATCTTTTAAATAATTAATCATCTCATTCATGTTTTTAATTTGACTTATAACCTTTAAAAGTTCCTTTTTTTCTAGATATTGAGCCATTGGAAATTTCTTTATATTAGGACCAATACATACAGGAATTCCATAAACCAAAGGTTCTAATATATTATGAGGACCTTTTTCAAAACCTGCTCCAATATAAGCTAAATCAGCATTTTTATACAAATACCTTAGATCACCATAAGTATCGACCAAAACAATTTTCGCCTCAGAACTAGATCCCTTAAAATTTGAATACAGTTGAATATCCTGATCTAGTTTACTAATTAAATTTCCTAGATATTGATCTGAAACATCATGTGTGGCAATGATATAATTGTATGTTTTGTAATGATTGCAAAATTCAATAACATAGGGAGTTTCAAATTCGGTAATACTGCCAAATGCAATTGTTTGATTGTCGTTGTTGAACTTAATGTTATGAGAAGAAATACTTTGATTAATTAATACCTGCTCAATTCTTGAATCTCCAAAAAGTGCAAGGTTTTTAAAATTGTTTTTCCTTAAAATATCAAGCGAAAGTGTATTGTGGCAAAATATTTTAGAAGCGTTCAATAATTGTTTCTTGAAAGTTGAAAATAAAGGATTTAATAAATAGGAATTTTCGTTTAAATGAAGACTGGTAAAATAGTAAGGTACTCCGAAGCTCTTTAAGACTCTTAAAAAGTTAAACCAGAACTCATATTTAATAAATATTACTGCCTTTGGTTTTATAAGACCAATAAGGGCACGATGATTTGCCTTAAGGTCTAATGGTAGATAGATTTTTAAGAAGTAGTTTTCATCTAAGGATATATGATTATATCCAGAGGGCGAGTAAAAACTAATAATCAATCTGGTATTTACATTTTTATTCTGAATTGCTTCGATAATAGGTCTTGACATCTCAAATTCTCCATAAGATGCCGTATGAATCCATATTATGGGACTGTTTTGCCAAGCTGGTAGCTTGTCTTTAATAAAGGAAAGTTGATTATTACGCCCCACAATCCAATCTTTAGCCTTTTGGTTAAAAAAACTTAGTATAAATATAATGGAGTAGTATATTCTTATAAATATGGAGTAGAGAATAAACATATTTTAATAAAAATACTCCTCTTCTTCTCGACCTTGGATGGATAAAGGAATCATCCATTTAAAATCTAAACCAATTAATATATCTATGCGGCTGTTATTGTTTTTTATCATAGTATCAAAATCAAGCCCACGAGTTGATTTCGTAAAACCCTCTGTTATTGTTAAGGCAATCTCATAATTTACACTCTTGGTTTTACCAATATTTATAAAGCCAATCTTTTGCTTGAGAGCAAGACCTAAAGTATTTCTATCATAACCCTTTTGGTAGTCGCCATCAAATTGAGGAGCATTATTGGAGTCAATATTAAGCCTTATGTTATGTTGCATAATCCCTAAACCACCACCAATAGATAGCCCCGAGTATTTATTAGACTTATTTGAAATGATAATTTTGTCAACCATAATACCTAGATAAGTGCCTCTTTGTCTAAGAAAAACATCAACGTAAGCACCATCTGAACCCAAGATAGACCCATTTGTCAACCTTAACGGAGATAAAACATCTTCTTTTACATTGTCTCCAAATAGTATTGAGCCTTCAAGGCTAATTATACCATTTAATTTCTTTCTAAATAAATCTATTGAAATACCTGCATGGAAATTACGACCATATCTGTCTGCCATGTCACCAAATGGTACATCAATTCCGTAATTAGCGCCAAAAGCGATAAAGTTGTCAGATCTAACTTCTTGAGAGTTAATAGCTTGTGTGCTAAGTAGAAAAGTAATAATAGTAAAAATATAGATTCTCATGGTGTAAATCTAAGCAAAAGATAGAGTATTTGTATCGTCCTTGCTGACAAAATAATACATTATCCTCATAGATATTTTTTAAGTAATTAATGATAATATATATACATTTTTTAGCCTTAGAAATATCGAGTATATTGCACTTAATTAGTTACTAACTTATATTTTAATGCGATTTAAAGTCATTTTATTACTATTAGCGCTCGTTTTTGCTTTCATAAGCACCTCCAATGCTCAAGTTTTTAATTCAATTACAAAGGAAGATATTGTAACAGAGTTAGAAAAAAGAAATTTAGATTATGCTGAAGTTGAGGAAGCGCTTTTAGAAAAAGGTATTAACTTGAATACCTTGGTTCCTGAATTTATAACATATGAACAAAGAACCACTATTCAAAGTGTGATTCTTGAATTGTCAAAGAAGAAAGGGGATTCATATACTGAGGATATCAATCCAACACAAATGGATTCTTTAAGGAAAAAAGAGCTTCAAGTTAATTTTATAAAAGACACAATTCAGATTGATGAAACGATTGAAGAAACAGCCCAAAAGGATTTAGACGTAAAAATATGGGGTCAAGGCTTGTTTAAAAATAAGTCGCTATTAATAAAAGCCAACAACAATATTCTTAAAGCGCCTGAATCTTATGTATTAGGTCCGGGAGATGAATTAATTATTTCTATTTGGGGTAGATCTCAAGTCGATAATACCCACGTCATTGATAAAAATGGATATATCAAAGTTCTTGATAATCGTGTAAGGGTATATTTGAAAGGATTAAAATTAAGTGATGCAAGAGAAAAAATTCTTAAAATATTAAAAAGAGATTACAGTTTTAATTTTGGTGAATTTAATCTTGCTGTAAATTATTCAAGAACTCTAAGAATTTCAATTTATGGTGAAGTAGTGGGTAGTCCAGGGTCTTATGCGATTTCTGGTTTTAACAATGCATTTAACGCTATAAGTGCTGTAAATGGACCAAATAATTATGGTAGTTTAAGGAATATTCAGCTGCAAAAAGCTGGAGGTAAAACCTTAAAAATGGATGTATATGAATTTATGAAAAACCCATCTGTTGAATCAAATTATTACTTAGATGAAGGCGATGTTATAATTGTACCAATTCAAGGTAATGTAGTTGAAATTTCAGGAGCAATTAAAAGACCTTTAAAATATGAATTGCTAGACAATGAAGGGTTGAATGAGTTGATCGATTTTGCTGGTGGTTTTACTCGAGATGCATATAAAAAGAAGATTCAATTAAAGCGTTTTGAAAATGATCAGCAAGTAATTCTTGATCTTGACTGGTATGAACTTAATTCGAAAAGTATCAATTTTAAATTACATGATGGCGATGTTGTAACAATAGAGCAGATTGAAAAAAAAGCTAGGAATTTCGTAATCGTAAAAGGTGAAATTGACAAGCCTGCACAGTATGAACGTGTTGCTGATATGCGATTGCGAGATCTAGCAAATAAGGTAGGCCTTAATTCAAATACAAGTACAGGTATTCTTTACCTAACACGAACCAATAAAAACGGTACCAAGTCGTTACTCAAGTTAAATTTAGATGAAGTACTAAAAGATTCAACCTCTGCACAAAATATAGTATTGCAGGATTTAGATGAATTGGAGTTTTGGTCTAAAAAACGTTTTGCTGACAAAGCTACTATTACAATCAAAGGTGCAGTAAGAGAAGAAGGAATTTATCCTTATGATCAAAGTGGGAAATTTAAAGTTAGAGATGCAATTCGAATGGCTGGTGGCCTTAGAAGAGATGCTTCTAATTATGCCACTATTCATAAAAGTGACCCTTTAAATCGAAATAGAAAGTATTACAAAACAATAGATAATCTGCAAGACTTAATTAACAATGGAAATGAAGATTCCAATTTTATATTGAGTCCATTTGACAGTCTTGTTATAGATTCAAGAAATTCATTTGAAGATGAATTGTTTGTTCGAATTGAGGGAGCAGTTAATAATCCAGGCAAATTTCAATATGGTGAAGAAATGACAATTAAAGACCTGCTTGTCTTGGCTAAAGGTTTTAAAATGGCAGCTTCAACTAATAATATTGAAATATCAAGAGTTATTAGAGATGAGAATAAGCCAACAAGAATAGTAGTTGCTCTTTTGGAAATTGACAAAGACTTTAAGGTTTTGACAACAGGCACAGCAAATGGAGAATATAAATTAGAACCTTTTGATAATGTAGCGGTGAGGTTTATTAAGGATTTTGAACTACAGGAAAGGGTGTTTTTAACTGGAGAGGTTGAAGTACCAGGACCTTATGCCATTTTTAAAGACAACCTTAGAATATCAACTTTAATTCAAAAAGCTGGAGGATTGACGGATGAAGCATATCCAGCTGGAGCCACCTTGTATAGAGAGGATCAAGAAATTGGAAAAGTTGTCATTAAACTTGAAGATATATTGAAAGACGAAAGATCGGAATTCAATTTTATTGTAAAGAATGGAGATAGGATTGATATTCCTACAGGTAATGAATTTGTTACAATCAAAGGTGCAACTAGAGTTAAAGAAGTTCTAGGTAAAGGGGCTATAGATTTTAATAATGAAATTAAAGTACCTTATCAATCAGGTAAGGATGCAATGTACTACATCAATGAGCATGCAGGAGGTTTAGCTGACAATGCAGATAAATCTAAAATCTTTGTAGAGCATGCAAATGGGGAAATCAAAAGACCTAAGCCAGGATTATTTAAAAAACGCTATCCAATAGCTCTTCAGGGTTCAGTAATTACCGTTGGTGCTAAAAGTGAAAAAGAAGAAGAGCGTGATGAAAAGGAAAAGGTTGATTGGACAAAAGTATTAGGAGACTCAGTAGGGCAAGCTATGAGTATTCTTACTTTAATACTTTTAATTCAGAGATTGGATTAAAAGAAAAAATAAGATTGAAAGATTCAATTTGTTTTAAGAAAATAGTAATGTTAACCTGAAATAGCTTTAATTCCAGGAAGTGTTTTGCCTTCTAAATATTCTAACATTGCTCCACCTCCTGTCGATATAAAACTAACTTTATCACCTAAACCAGATTTGTTAATAGCTGCAACAGAATCACCGCCACCTATTAACGAAAATGCTCCCTTTGAGGTTGCTTCTGCAACAGTTTTTGCAATGGCAAAAGTACCTTTGTCAAATGCTTCGAATTCAAATACGCCGACAGGTCCATTCCATAAAATAGATTGAGCCGAAAGAATAACGTCTGAGAATTTCTCAATCGTTTCTGGGCCAATATCTAAACCCATCCAGCCATCAGGAACGGAATCACTTTTGCAAATTTGAGTTTCTGCATCAGGTGCAAATTTATCAGCAACAATTGTATCTGTCGGCAATACTATTTCTACGTTTTGTTCCTTGGCTTTGGCCAATAACTCTAAGGCCAAATCAAGCTGTTCATCTTCTACAAGTGAATCTCCAATTTTCCCGCCTAAGGCTTTTGTAAAAGTATAACTCATACCTCCGCCAATAAGAATGTAATTGGCTTTATCAATTAATTTTTCAATCAATTTTATTTTATCACTAACTTTGGCTCCTCCTAAAATAGCAACGAATGGTCTTCTTGGCGAATTCAGTAATTTGTCTGCAAATTTGATTTCATTCTCAATTAAAAAACCAAAAGATTTTTCTTCAGCTTCAAAAAACTGAGCGACTGTTGTTGTTGATGCATGTGCTCTGTGTGCTGTTCCAAAAGCATCGTTAATATACACATCACCAAGTTTTGCAAGTTTAGCTGCAAAGTCAATATCACCTTTTGATTCTTCGTTGTTAAATCTAGTATTTTCCAATAGTAGAACTTCTCCGGCTTGTAATGCCAATGCTTTGTCAAAAGCATCTTGCCCAACTGTATCTTTCGCAATAATTACTTTCCTGTCAAGTAATTTTGAGAGTGCTGGAATAATGTGAGCTAGTGTAAATTTATCAACATTGATACTCCCGTCTTCATTTAATTTTTTTAATGGTCTGCCAAGGTGTGACATTAATATAACTGAGGCACCTTGATCTAAAACTGCCTTTATAGTAGGTAAGGCCTTAACCAATCTTGTGTTGTCGGTTACATTATAGTCCTTATCAAGTGGGACATTAAAATCGACACGAATAAGTACTTTTTTACCAGAAAGATTGCTTAACATTTTTTGAAATTTATAAGTGAGGATTATTTGTAGAATGTATACCTAAAGAAAACAACTCCTCAAACTTAATGTAAGAGGAGTTGTTTGTATTTCTATTTTTAGTTTAGACAACATATGTCAATTCAGCAAGTCTAGCTGAATATCCTGCTTCGTTATCGTACCAAGATACGATTTTTACCATTTTCCCATTTACATCAGTCAATCCAGAATCGAATATTGATGCATGTGGATTTCTAACAATGTCAGATGAAACGATTGGATCGTCTACGTATTGTAATACACCTTTCAATGCACCATTTGCATACTTTTTAAATGTCTTGTTGATTTTTTCAATTGTTACTTCTTTATTTAGAATAACATTCAATTCAACAAGCGACCCTGTAATTACAGGAACACGGACAGCCATTGCAAATAATTTACCTTCTAAACCTGAGATTACCTTAGTAACAGCTTTTGCTGCTCCCGTTGAAGTTGGTACAATATTGTAAGCTGCAGCTCTAGATCTTCTTAAATCTTTATGTGGTGCATCCTGAATTTTTTGATCTCCAGTATAAGCATGAATTGTAGTCATCGATCCTTGAACCAATCCCCAGTTTTCTTCGATAACCTTAATTAATGGTGCCAAACAGTTTGTTGTACAAGATGCGTTGCTTAGTATCTTATCCGTTGATTTGATTGTCTCATCATTTACACCTAAAACGATAGTCTTTATTGAATCACTTTTAGCAGGTGCAGATAACAATACTTTTTTTGCACCAGCTTTTAGATGCAATGAAGCTTTTTCTTCAGTGGTGAATAGACCAGTACACTCCAAAACAATATCTACTTTGTTTTTCTTCCAAGGAAGATCTGCGGGGTTTCTTATTGCAGTTGCCAAGATTTTTTTCCTTCCAACGATGATATGTTCATCAGTTGCCTTAACAGTACCATCAAATTGACCTTGAGCACTATCATATTTTAGCAAATGAGCTAAAGTGTGATTGTCTGTTAAGTCATTGATAGCTACAACTTCAATGTTCTTTTTTTCTAATAATTTTCTGAAAGTTAATCTTCCGATTCTACCGAAACCATTAATTGCTACTCTCTTTTTTGCCATAATTGTAT
>CAJQRD010000095.1 GCA_905480605.1 uncultured Saprospiraceae bacterium
TCACCTACTTCTTTAATCTTTATAGTGTTTTTAAGATAACGGAAAGTTATTAGATTATTAAGCTCTTCCTTCAAGCACTTATCACCTTTCCTATCTCCGACAATTTTGACCTTATCGGAGCCCAAATTATCAAAAAGCTTAAGAACATTTTTAGCTCTTGCCAATCCTAAATTTTCACTGCCATTTGAGGTTTCGTCGCCAGCATAAAGACCACGAATCTCCAATTTGCTATCAGTCTTCAAATTGGTAAGAAGCGAATCTCTAAATTGGGCCCACTTTGCATCAGTACTAGGAACATCGTCTGAGCATTTAAAACTTATTGGAGTAAGCTTTTGCATTGTCCTAGATTCAATTGGAGCGACTTTTTTGATTTCAGACACAACAGATGCTGAATCACTTATAGCTTGATCGCCACAACAATTCTCCTTACAAAACCAATAAAAAATACCAAGCAAAATCCAAAATATTGGAATAAGTATACGCATAGTTTTGGTTAATATATAGTTAGTTAATCAATTTGCTTTTATTTGCTCATTTAGAATGAGAAACAAATTTAATTTGCAATTACCCATTAATAAAAGGTAGAAAAGTCTGCACACTTTCTAAATATACAAATATTTGTTATTTTAAAATGAAAAAACTAGAAAAAGTGATTAGATCATTCAATTTTAATTCAAATTCTGACTAGCTTGTCGCATTTGTCACTTTTTTATAATAAATTGCAAGTACTGCCGAAAGTTCTAATTCATAGAACGTGCCTCCATTTGTTAAAATTTCTATACTATTTATTATTGGGATACTGCTGTTTCCCCTGCCTATATTTTGCAATATCTCTGCACACATCTACATGTTTGCCATACTAACAAGTTTATCACTAGGTGCATACTTTAAATCCAAGAGGACCCTTAGTAGCTTTTGCCTTTCAATATGCATTATACTTGTTGGAACTACAACCCATTGTTACAACAATCAAAAATTGCAAGTTGATTTAGACTTGATAAATGATTACCTCGACGAAAAAAGAAACTACACAATTGAAGTCACTGACATAAGTCAATCAAGTACGTTTTATAAAATTAATGCCAGTTTAAAGTCTATTGAAGGTGATAAAAGTTTTAAAAATAAAATTGGACTTATTATCTTTAGCAAAGACTTGTTTTCCTTCGAAAAAAACATGACATACAATTGTCCTTTAAGAATATCAGAAATAAAGAAAAACAAAAATCCAGAAACAGTAAATTTCAAGAAAATATATAGTCGCCAAAGTATTTATTTTAATGCCAATTTTGACTCTCAGGATTCTTCACTAATTCAAGCTGTAAAAGTAGATAAGAATATATTTTCATTCTTTAGAAATATACAAAATGAACTTGCATCAATTCTAAAAAGTAACCTACAAGATAAACAAAACTATTCCATTGTCTCAGCATTGGTACTGGGTGATAAATCTGAGTTATCAAATCAAACAAAAACAATATTTAAAAATACTGGCTCAATACACATCCTGGCCGTATCGGGATTACATGTAGGACTTATCTACTCAATTTTACTATTTGTAATGTATTGGTTCCCTAAAAATAATTTTAGCAAAACACTAAACTTAACACTTAGTCTAATCTGCATATTCAGCTACTGTATGATTACAGGTGCCAGTACTTCAGTTGTTAGAGCAGGTATGATGCTGTCACTTTACCTCATCGGAAAACACTTCGGAAAATTTACAAATGTGTATAATATTATTGGCAGTGTTGCGACTGTTATTCTTCTATTTAATCCACAAGCAATTTATACAGTCTCATTTCAGTTTTCCTTCTTGGCATTGATCAGTATCATTTTTTTCAATCAATATTTTGACATAACACATGAGAAGTCTACAAAGCTAACGCGGTATTTATTGCAATTAATTACAGTTTCAATGTCAGCACAAATATTAATTGCACCATTGTTAATATATTACTTCAAACAATTTTCATTATACTTCTGGCTGTCTGGAATAATCGCAATTCCTATGGCATTTATAATTCTAGTCTCTACCATCTTTTCACTACTACTACATCTTATAAATTTTCATTCAGTTGCAAATCTACTATCGAAATGCATTGAATTAGCTACAGAATTTTTATATGAATCGATGAATAGCATAAACAATATTCCGTACTGCAGTCTCTCCAATATATACATATCAGCAGCTGATGTCGTAAGTATTTATATATGTATAATATGCATTATGGTTTTTCTTAAGTATAAATATAAGTGGGTTATATATCCATTACTGTTTGCAATCAGCACAAGTAGCTTATATAAAAGTTATAGCAAAATAAAATCGTGGGACAAGTCTGAATTGATTGTCTACCACCTACATGGAATGTCATTTATAAATTACGTTCACAATGGAACAATGACGGAAGTTAACAATCAAAATGTTTCTAAATCTAAGATCAATGACCTATTATTCAATTTTAGAAATTCAAGATTTATAGACAATTATTATTCCATTCATAATAAAGGGGACGATAGCTCGGCAATCCAAATTCAAGGGAAGACCATATGTATTAATCCAAATATAAAACAATTAAAGAATTGTAAAAATATTGATCTACTCGTATTGACCAAAGATCAAGAAATAAGTAAAAACAATTTTTTAAATACAAATATAGGCAAAGTAGTCCTCGATGGTAATATAGATTACTTCAAGAAAAAAACAATTATTCAACAACTCACAGAAATGCAAATCGACTTTCATAACACAAGTCAATCTGGTGCATTTATTTACACATTTAAAAATGAACACTAAAGAATTAACATTTACAAAAAGTGAACGACGGGTGCTTATCTTATTGCTAAGCTTAACTGTTGGTTTCCAATTTTTTGCTTATACCTTATCTCCAGAAATAGATAAGGGAAATGAAATCACAGTTATACATCATCATATAAATAAAGCAGAAAACCCTATTAAAGAAAATTACAAAACTGATCATCATTCTT
>CAJQRD010000096.1 GCA_905480605.1 uncultured Saprospiraceae bacterium
CTTTTAGTAATATGGAAGAGCTAAAAAAATGGCTATACAGTACAGTAAATAAAATGGAAAGCACAACTATAAAATCCATCGTCAGCAATCATCATTATTTAAATGCGTTTAATATGACATTTTAAATATTAAATGGTATAATTTATTATTTTCCCATATTACCGGATTATTGATAATGTAATTTTCGATCCGCTGATATTCATTTTCATCACGAATTATATGATCCCAAAAAAGTGGTTGCCAAGAAAATCGAAACCCAATCGACGTACATGTTTGGTAACAGCAGATTTATACCCACCTACAATCGACGATACTGTATTTTTACCTTGATTCTGAAATCGATTCTGTCCGATGGTTCGTTGTTTCTGTAGAGACAACATTTTTCTCGATTAATTTTATAATTCCGTGAATATGATTAGGCATCACAATAAATTCACCCAATTCAACATTTTTGGAAATGGTTTTTTATTTCACACCATAAAACATCAGCAACAAAACCAATAGGTGATATTTTAGATTGCCCGCTGACAATATTACCAAAATAATTTACACGGTTTTTTGTACCGATTGTTATAAAATAAGCATCACTTCATCCATAACCCCAATTTTGCAAACGGGTAAAAGATGTACGATATCTATCTTTATATTTTTCTGCCATAATTTTATTTAATGAAAGATGTGCCTATCAGTTAACCAGTGGTATTTAAATATAAAACAAGATATTAATAATTTTAAAGATAATTTTTATAACAATCATCAATATTCAATATCTCCAAAGGAGCGAAACATTAATAGCAATAGACTACTGATCAAGAATAAAAGCTTCTGATGAGCGACATGTTAATTTGTTATAATGCCTATCATAGTGAATTTAGATGTCATGTTAGCTAAACGGAAAATGAAACTCAAAGAACTTTCTGAAAAAGAGGGAGTCTTCTCTACAGTAAATTTATCAATATTAAAGCAAGGAAAGGTAAAGGCCACTCGTTTTTCGACATTGAATGCTATTTGCGCAGCATTGGATTGTCAACCTAGGGATATATTGGAGTTTACTTGTGAGATTTAACTAAAAATTTAACACTTCCCAAACATCTATTAATCTTTCCCTAATACCTACTATCTAAAAAAAATCATACTTTTCCCCTAGAATTAATGTACTTACATGAAATACTTACAATTATTAGCTCTTTTGTTGCTTTCTACACCGTTTTTTGCGCAATCAGCATTGGGTATTTGGAAAAATATCGATGATACTGATGGTGTCGAAAAATCACACATTGAGATATATGAAAAAGATGGTAAAATATATGGTAAGGTCATAAAATTGTTGCCCGCCGCAACAATTATAACATGCAAAAAATGCAAGGGGGATAAGCAAAACGCTCCAATATTAGATATGATTATCCTTCGAGATCTTAAAAAAGATGGTAAAAAATGGAGTGGTGGGATGATCCTAGATCCAGCGAAAGGCAAGGAATACCGTTGCTTTATTGCATTAGAAAATGAAAATAAGCTAAAAGTTAGGGGATATATTGGCAGTCCAATGTTTGGAAGAAGTCAATATTGGTATCGCGTAGAGTAAATATGGTATTCAAAAAGCTTTTCTCACAATAATTCCTGTGTCAAATCAGTTTAACAGATGATAAAAACATTTAGAGGATATTCCTCTTTTATTAAACCTGATGCATGAAGCAGAATTACACTTTAAATTTCTTGGTTAAATATCTTTACGGTGAAACACCGATACTTCAAAAGTTAGAAATTGAAAACGCTATTGAAGAAAACCAGCATATAAAAAGAGAATATTCAAAATTGAAGAACGCTTATGATATGCTACCTAAGGTAAGTTTTTACCCTAAAGATGAAACAACCCAAAAGATTTTACAATATTGTTAAGTTCACTTTGGTACTATACTAGTATTAAGAACTCCTTGTAAAACTCAAAACGTACAGTCCTTTTTCTGTTCTATACAGGGAAAGGATTTTTTACTTAAGTGCTATATTCACGTGTCACCGAAGCTTTAGCGAAGGCGTTGTTAGCCTCACGGCTATCTAAAAGGGGGTACAACTAATATTTAGAAATCAATTATTAACTTTGATTAATGCAACATACATCTAAACTACCCAACTTAGAAACGACCATTTTTACAACAATGGGAATATTGGCTAATAAGCACAAAGCACTTAATCTAGCACAAGGATTCCCTAATTTCCAAAGTGATCAAAAATTAATTGACCTTGTCAGTCAAGCTATGAACTCTGGACACAACCAATATGCCCCAATGCCTGGAGTATTTGCTCTCCGAAAAGCCATTGCCTCAAAGTTTGAGTTGTTGTATAATTCTAGTTACAATCCTGAATCTGAAATCACCATAACAGGAGGCGCAACACAAGCAATCTTTACTGCGATTTCGGCATTCGTTAAACAAGATGATGAGGTCATGATATTCAGACCCGCTTACGATTGCTATGAACCCACGATCAAACTGAACGGCGGTAAGGTTGTTTCATTTCAATTGGAAGCACCTCACTACAAAGTTGATTGGACTGCCGTAAAGGACAAGATTTCTAAAAAGACTAAAATGATTGTAATCAATACACCGCAGAACCCAAGTGGTACATTGTTCAGCAAAGAAGATATGATACAATTGCAATTGATTACCACAAATACAGACATTGTTGTTTTAAGTGATGAAGTATATGAGCATATCGTTTTTGATGGTGAGCAGCATCAGAGTGCTTGTTTATTTCCAGACTTAAAATCAAGGACATTGGTTACAGCTTCTTTCGGAAAAACATTTCACAATACAGGTTGGAAAATGGGTTATTGTTGTGGGCCAAAAGACCTGATGGATGAATTTCAAAAAGTACATCAGTTTAATGTTTTTTCTGTGAGTCATCCAGTACAGATTGCCCTGGCAGAATACCTCAAAGAACCTTTACATTATCAAGAACTATCCGGCTTCTATCAACAAAAAAGAGATTTATTTTTAGACTTGATAAAAGATTCTAGATTCAACTATGTGCCATCTCAAGGTACTTACTTCCAAAGTTTAAACTACACTTCAATTACTGATGAGTTGGACACAGAATTTGCCAAAAAACTGACTATTGATAATGGTATAGCAACCATACCAATGTCAGTATTTAATGACAAAGGTGTCGACTATAAAGTACTTAGATTTTGCTTTGCCAAGACTGATGAGACTTTGCAAAAGGCAGCAGAGATAATAAATTCGATTTAATTGATAATTATTGAATAATAACTAATGGTTATTATTGCCGACTTAAATGCGGCAGACTTATCAAAAAAAATGACTAAGAAAAATATTATAAAATAATAAAAACCAATCAAGAAGTTACTTCAACTAAACTCTTGGATTCTTCAGCTACACTCTGTATCGCTTTATTATAAATTTTCTCATACTGAGGAATGATGAGGGACTTTTTAAATTCAAGTGCTTTTTCTCTTGCGTTCTTTTTAAATATTGTCAACATATCTTCATTTTCAAGAAGAATAATAGCTTTTTTAGCCATATCGTCAACATCACCAATTTCACAAGTAAAACCTGTTACGCCATCAATATTAACCTCAGGTAAACCTCCAGCGTTAGAAGAAATAACTGGCACCTCACATGCCATCGCTTCCAAAGCTGCCAAACCAAAGCTTTCATTCTGTGATGGCAACATAAACAAATCAGCAATTGACAATATTTCTTCAACGGCATCTTGTTTACCTAAAAATTGAATTTGACTACAGGTTCCTAGCTCGCGGCAAAGCTCTTCAGCATTTCGTCTTTCTGGACCATCTCCAATTAATAACAAATTTGCCTGAACAGAATCCTTGATTTTACTGTAAGCATGGATTACATCTTCAATTCGTTTTACTTTTCTAAAGTTTGATGTATGAACAATTATTTTTTCACCATTAGGAGCAAACACTTTTTTCAATTCTGGATTTTCCTTTCTGCTGAATCTATCTAGATCAACAAAATTGTATACAACCTCAATGTTTTTTTTGATATCAAAATAGGATTCTGTACCCTCTTTCAAAGAATTTGAAACAGAAGTTACAATATCAGATTGATTGATACTAAACTCTACAACCGAGGACATCGACTTATCTAGTCCAACGAGAGTAATATCAGTACCATGTAATGTTGTAATGACAGGCAATTCAATTCCCTTCGTTTTTAAAATCTGCTTTGCCATGTAAGCAACAGCAGCATGAGGAATAGCATAATGTACATGCAGCACATCCAAATGCTCATGCATTGCCACATCAACAATTTTACTAGCTAAAGATGTGTCATAAGGCGGAAATTCAAACAATGGATATTCAAAAGAACCAATTTCATGTAAGAAGATATCTTTATAATAACTCGTAAGCCTTACAGGTCTTTTGTATGATATGAAATGAATTTGATGCCCTTTTTTGGCTAATCCAATTCCCAACTCTGTCGCCATAACACCACTTCCACCAAAGGTTGGATAACAAACTATTCCAATTTTCATACGTATTCGACTTTTTTTAAGTTGTAGAATTCAATTCTTTCATTAAATACAATTATCTAAGCAAATTGTTTCGCTATTTTCGTGCACCTTTTTACAATTATAGTATGTTTAATACATACTTAGGAGTTAAATACTAAGATAACTATGGTCGTTTATTCAATTAAAGATATGGAGAACCTGTCTGGCGTCAAAGCCCACACTATCCGTATTTGGGAAAAACGATATGAAATTATTAAACCCAAAAGGACAGAAACAAATATCAGGTATTATACAGATGAAGATTTAAGACACCTTCTTAATGTATGCCTGCTGTATAAAAATGGCTTAAAAATTTCGAAAATTGCCAATCTATCGAATGAACAAATAAAAGAGAAAATCAATGAGATCTCGGGTATCACTTTAGATTTTGAAGATCTACTTGATGCAATGATGTTGTTCATTTTAGATTTAGATGCTTATAATTTTGGGAAAGTTTTGTCTCAACACGTTGACCAAATCGGCTTGGAAAGGACCATGGAAGAACTCATTTATCCTTTGATGGACAAAATCAGTTTGGCTTGGTTGGCAGGATCTTTTCAAGGTGCACATGAATCCTTCGTCACTCAAATTATAAAGTCAAAAATTCAAAAAGAAATTGAGAGTCTTGACGAAGAAACTGACTTCCATCCTCAGTATCTTATTTACTTAACAGAAGGAGAAAAGCAAGAATTGAGTTTGCTCTACATGCACTTTCTCCTAAAAAAGAATAAATGTAAAGTAGTTAACTTAGGAAATGATATTACAATGGTAGACGTGATTGCTAGTATTCAAACGCTTCAACCCAAGTTTGTATTCTCAATTTTTAATGAAGAAGTAAACAACAGTAGCTTTCAAAATTATGTCAAACAAATTTGTAAAAATTTAACCTCTGGCAAATTTATTTTAACTGGTTATCAACCTACTGTTCTAAATATAGATTGGCCTGAAAATACTTTAATTCTCAAAACGTTAAAGGAAACAATTGACTTTATTCAAACAAACAATAACATTTAAAACATTAAAAAATGAAATTTCAACACTTAGTAATCCTCTTGATTGGGTTTACTTTCTTTGCATCATGTAAAAATGATAAAACAACTGATGCAACAATAGGCAGTGCCAAAACAGAGGCAAGTAAATCTGCTAATTCTATTACTTATAACTTAAAAGCTGGCGAAGGTAAAGTTATGTGGACTGGCTCAAAGCCAGCTGGCAAACATTCTGGATTTATAAATGTAAGTTCAGGTGAATTGGCTATAGAAAACAATAAAGTGACCAGTGGTTCTATAACCTTGGACATGAACAGTATTACTTGTACTGATTTAGATGGAGATTCGAAAGCAAACTTAGAAGCACACCTAAAAGGATCTAAGGATAAAGGCAAAGATGACTTCTTTAATGTAAGTCAATTTCCAAATGCTACCTTTGTAATCACTAAGATTACTGAGATTAAAAACGATCCACAAAGCAACAGTCTTGTCTATGGTAATTTAACACTTAAAGGTGCGACAAAAGAGATTGGATTCAAAGCCAACATCAGTCATGACCAAAATGGCTTGAATGTAAAATCAAATGATTTTTCACTCAACAGAACAGATTGGGGAATTAAGTATAAGTCTAAAAACTTTATTGAGGGACTTAAGGATAAATTTATCGATGACGAGATAGTTTTATCAATAGCAATAAGCTCAAAAAACTAATCTAAGAAGAGAATTTAATTTGAAGTGATTTAAAGACAAAGTGCTGATTGGATAACATTTGATCATTCTGTGTTTTTAGATCACTTTTTAAAAGTATTAAGATCGACTTCAACAACTTGACCTTTTTGAAGATTATATTTAACCCTATGTTTTTTTCGATGTCCATTAAATCTATAAGAAACGGCAAATGTATTCGGAGCACGAATACCAATGTTTTCAGCTTTAATAATTAATGTATTGGTATCATCCTCTGATTCATAAACAATTTTAAACTTTTTAGGATCAGGAGTTAACATGTAATCTTCAAAAAGCCATTTTTCATTAAACTTCACAGAGATAGAATCTCTATCGAACATATTAAAATCATATACTTCAATAACAACGTAATTCCCTTCTTGTCTTTCTTTCGGTGCTGATAGTTTTAATGCATTCCCTCCAATCTTTTTTTGCTCTCTTTCGTTTACAAAAATAGGTTTCTTTTCTAAATCATTTAACTCATCCAACTTCATCGGATACACCACTTTAAAAATCAAGGGCTCTTCTACAAAGTTGACAAAATCTATATTGGCATCTGTAAGTATCTTGTTTAAATTACGCACAAATCCGGGCCCCGACCAATTGAAATATCTTTTTGCTATTTCGTTATGGTAATAATAGTATTTACCATATAATTCATGCTCTATTGGAATGGTTCCTGTGCTCAGGTACGTGTCTAATAGATTGATTATTTTATTGACCTTAACACTAATATTTGATTTATAAGCAGAAGAGTTTGCGATACCAGAAATTTTAGCTTGATCATCAAAAAGAGCAAAAGCTGATTTTAATCCTGTAAAGTTATTGTCAAAATACGTGTCAGTTTCAGATCTTAAGTTTCTTAAAATCTCTTGTGTAAAACTGTGAAGTGGTTCTGCTTTTTTTAAAAGTTCATCTAGAGATACAGGTGCGTTCGTTTTTAAATTAGTAGCCAATCTAGCATGAGCTTTCGCATAATCACCAAACAGTTGAACACCATTTTCTAAAATCTCAAAAACACCATAAATAGATTCTTTTTCATTAAGGTCATGAGATTCTATAAAGATCGCAATGTCAACTCTGATTTTATTTATTTTATTTAGAATTGCGACAATAGCATCAACTTGATTATTAAGAATGCTTGCCAAATTATTATTTAATGCTGTACTGCGTTGCCTTGATAACACCTGTAATTCCATAGGTGAGTAGGTATGAAAAGTCGTATAGTTTTCCTTATCAGATTTAGCAAATAGATTAGTTTGAACTTCATCATTAGAAATGTTATTTAAAATATAACTATCCAAATCTATATATCGATTGACTTCTTTATTGCTAATAACCATCAGGGCATGAGCTGTAAACAAACCATGAACACTCTCATTTAAAAATTGCACATACGTATTCAAGGCTTCAGTCTTAGCCTTCTCTTGGCTTGAAGCAAGCTGTGTAAATGTTAACACAATGAAAACTATAAAAAGTAACTTAATTACAATGTTTCTCATCTCTAATAAATCCAACGCAAATGTATCCAAAAATATGCCATTCTAGCTGTTAAAATTATGCTAATAAAGAATCCTAACTTTAAGAGGAAGCTCCGCTCTGTCAGAGCTCGGCTCTGTCAGAGCGGAGCTTCCATCCGACTATTTTGTTAATAATTTGCAAAACTTCTTGATAACCATGTATTTAGTTCTTAAATTTGAGCAAAATGCAACAAGTAAAAGTCATACTATTTATCTTCTTAATAGCTAAAAGCACTTTTGGCATGGGATTGATGTCTACTATGAAAGCTATTTCTAGCTCATCTTGTCATTTTGAAGCTTCCTTTGCAATATCAGAACTAGTAGATTCAAACACTGATTTACTTGATGATTACAGCCAGAAAGGATCGGAAGACAAAGGTTGCTGTGAAGATGGTATTTGCCATTGTGTATGTTGTGGACACATATTTACAACCAAAACCATTTCTAAAACATTAACAACTTATGCTAAATTACCGGTCAAACACGACCATTTCTACAATGTAAACTACCTATACAATGGTGTCAATCACATCTGGCAACCTCCTCAGAATATTTAATAAGACTCAATAATCATTTCGATTACTTATTAAACAATTCAAAATTTTAAAATGAAAAATATATTGAAAGTACTGAGCGTACTTTGTCTATTTATAACTAACACTCCCTTATTCAGCCAGTCATCAGATGATATTGAATATGAATTTCTTGTACAAGGCTTATGTGGTATGTGCGAAGATCGCATCGAATCAGTCGCATTATCAAAACCTGGTGTCAAATCCGCAGATTGGAATCTCAATACAATGATGTTAAAAGTGGTTTTAGATGAATCACAAACACCAATTTCTCATGTCAAATATGCTATTTCATTAGCAGGACATGACAACGGCAACTTTATAGCACCTCAAGATGTGTATGATAATTTACCTGCTTGTTGTCAATACCGAGAAGAAACGAATATTGACTCAAGTGAAGTAGATATCCAATTTACAGCACCTGTATTGATGGAGTATACTTTTAGAGTGGAAGGCGATTGTGGTATGTGTGCAGATAGAATAGAAGAAACTGCAACCTTACATGGAGCTGATTCTGCAGATTACAATCTTGATAACAAAATGTTGACTATTGTTATAGACGATACCAAAGTTAAAATTTCAGCCATTAAAAGTGCTATTGCTCTTTCTGGTCATGACAATGGGAGTTATAAAACACCTGAGGATGTTTATAATAATCTTCCTGCTTGTTGTCAATATCGTGAAGAGGGAACAGAAAATGAAGGTTCTGAAAATCACGACCATGAAGATGAAGATATTGAAGAAAAAGAAGATTCTCCGAAAGTGGATCATGAAAATTTACACAATATCGAAGGCTACATATTTGGTATAAATGAAGATGGAAATCGTGAAGCTTTGATAGGTGCAAATGTTTTAATTGAAGATTCTGGAAAAGGGACAACTACTGACTTAAATGGGTATTTTTCTTTAGACAACACTAAACAACATGCCAGCTCAGTTGAAGTCAGCTACATTGGTTTTGAAACACAAACTATTCAATTAAATCAAGAAGGAATTGTTGAAATAACATTAAATACAGGACATCAACTGGATGCCGTTGAAGTTGTTTATAAAAGAAGGACAACTGAGGTTTCGTTTATAAAGTCTGTAAATTCAGAAACGATTACACGAGAAGAACTATGTAAAGCAGCTTGTTGTAATTTATCTGAAAGTTTTGAAACAAATCCATCTGTTGATGTTTCTTTCCCAGACGCTATAACAGGCACAAGACAAATACAAATGTTAGGCTTGGCTGGACCATATGTCCAAATCACAAGAGAACTAATGCCTGATGTTAGAGCAATGTCTTCAATTTATGGATTATCAATGACTCCTGGCCCTTGGATAGAAAGTATTCAACTGATCAAAGGTGCAGGTTCTGTTGTCAATGGATTTGAAAGTTTAACGGGTCAAATAAATGTCGAGCTTAAAAAACCTGAACGTGGCGATTTATTGTTTTTAAATGGTTATACAAATAACGGAGGCAGAATTGAATTGAATGGGAACATAAGACATGATGTAGGAGAGAATGTAGCAACAGGTTTTTTGTTTCATGCAAAAAGCCTTGATGCTGTTCATGATAAAAATGGAGATGGATTTACCGACATGCCATTGGAGAAGGATTTGATAATATCCAACAGATGGAAATTCAAACGTCTTAATAATTTTGAAGGTCAATTTGGAGTAAAGTACACAAGACTAAATCATAAAGGAGGAAGTCATGATCATTTCAGTGGTGCAAGTCCTGATCATGAAACACATTGGCGTATGACCAATACCACTAACAGATATGAAGCTTGGGCAAAAATTGGTTATGTTAATGACGAGGCGCCAGAAAATAGTGTTGGACTACAATTAAGTGCTGTCAAACAAAATCAAGATTCTCAATTTGGTAATGGTGTTTATGATAGTGAGCAAAATTCTATTTTTGCCAATTTAATATTCCAACGTATTCCCAATGACAATCATATTATCAGAACGGGTTTAACTTATCAACTAGATGACATATTTGAACGCGTTGGCAAAGCTGGTGTTTTTAATCGTTATGAATCAATTCCTGGTGCATACTTTGAATATACATACAAGGATGGTCAAAAGTGGTCCGTGATTCCTGGAATAAGAGCTGATTTACACAATAACTATGGTGTATTTATCACGCCAAGATTGCATGCGAAATATAACTTTTCTGACAAGTCAATTTTTAGAGTATCAGCTGGACGTGGGTTAAGAACAGCAAGTATATTTTCTGAAAACTTAGGATTATTCTCAAGCTCAAGAGAAGTCGTTATCAACCAAGTCAATGATGAAAATCCATATGGATTAGAACCTGAAATTGCCTGGAACTATGGTATCAACTATACACAAGCATTTAACATTTCTGAACGTGAATTGATTGTCAGTTTTGATGCTTACCGTACTACATTTGAAAATCAAATTATTGTTGATTACGAAACAGCAGGAAGGGTTTCTTTCTACAACTTAGAAGGTGAATCTTTTTCTAACAGTATTCAGCTTAAGTTGGAATATCCAATACTTGAAAACTTTGACGTGAGAGTAGCTTACAGAATGTTTGACGTACAAACTACTTATGGTGAAAGCCTGCTGGATAAGCCTTTGGTATCAAAGCACAGAGCGTTTATCAACATGGCCTACAAGACAGACAGCGATTGGCATTTTGATGCAACACTTAATTGGAATGGTCAAAAAAGACTACCTAGTACTCAAAACAATCCAGAAGAATATAGAAGACCTGATAACTCTCCAGATTACTTTTTATTGAATGCCCAAATCATGAAAAGATGGGGTAAGAAATGGGATGTTTATTTAGGTGCGGAAAACTTATTAAACTTTAAGCAAACAGATGCAATCATCGCAGGTGATGACGCATTTGGTCAATACTTTGATGCTTCAATTGTATGGGCACCATTATTTGGTGCTAATGTTTATATCGGTTTTAGATATACTTTATCTGGCACTGAGTAGTTAATACAGAAATTAGATATGGCTCTTAATAAAGGGCCATATCTAATAATTTCCTGATAATGTGTAACCTTCTAGCAGAAACGATTCATTATTAAGTCAATGAATGCCTGTGAACTTTTAATCTACTGTATTGGATCTCTAAATTTCTGCAAATGTCCCTTCCCGTTCGTATCTGGGAACAGCAACGTCATCTGATTCCTTAACAACTGTAAAGAGTGTAGAATCTATGTATCCGTCCGAGCTACCCCAACTTGCATAAAAGGGATAGCCTCATGACCTTTGTGTCAAAAGATAAAGATGCGAATAAATTACAAGGAGTTTGCTGAGGGGTATTCAAAGAGTGGGTTGAGTAGGAAGGCTTATGGTGA
>CAJQRD010000097.1 GCA_905480605.1 uncultured Saprospiraceae bacterium
TCCTGAAAATATAATTTTACTCAATATACCACCCTATTGTCCAGAACTTAATCCATGTGAACAAGTATGGGCATTTATAAAACAAAGGTTTAAAAATAATTCTTTTAGTAATATGGAAGAGCTAAAAAAATGGCTATACAATACAGTAAATAAAATGGAAAGCACAACTATAAAATCCATCGTCAGCAATCATCATTATTTAAATGCGTTTAATATGACATTTTAAATATTAAATGGTATTAAAGGTTTAAAAGTGTTTTCTCTGAATGGATGAAGCACTTTTTTTATAGCCAATAGTTTAATCAAATCTTAAGGTTCCCATTTGATAATTACGACTACTTGCTGTTCCAATTAACATTACCTTGTCATTGTATCCAGAAAAAACGGTATTGAAATAAAGATCAATTTCTTTATTCGAAAATAGGGTCTCTCTGTTTTCAATTTCTCCCTCAACACCAATAACGACCAAGTCAGTAAACAACCTTCCTTTTTTATTCATGGCTCGGGCTTCTTTTCTTTTTTTGAAATCATTGAAAACGACATAAGCCTTTCCTTTGTTTATCGCCAAACTATATGAAGTTGTCGTTGGCCATTCACTATTATATTCTTTTTCAATTTTTTGAATATTTAATAAATTTCCTTCTACATCAAATTTTGGAATTATTATATTGTTGGTATTATAAACGATTGTTCTGGTCTGATTTAAAAACGAATTTCGAGCACCGATTCCGATCCCTGGCCCTGTATTGTATGTGTTTTGGGTAAAATATGTTTCTTCTGCTATAAAACCAATAGTACCATCTTTGTATTCCAGCATGTCTTTTATTGCAAATGTAGACGGTACACCTTTGCCTTTCTTTATTGCACGATCCAGTGTTAAGTTTTCTAAAAAACCTTTTTCAAATTTATGGACTTTTACTTCATTTTTTTTGAAATCCTTCTCGCCATATGTAAAGAAGACACCATTGATGCGGTTAGGTCCAAATTCATCATTGCTATAAAAGCCAGCCAATAAATATTGTTCAGTATTATCTTTTGGAAAAAAGATACCCATATCTGTTGCACCAAAACGAGCACCAATATCAACAGTGTGTTCAAGAATACCTTCTTGGTTTATGTGACAAATGTGATAATCGAAATCTGGTAAGTTTTTAGATTTTCTAGACTTTACCTTTCCGCCCAATTTGTTTTCCTTATCTACCTTAGCTAAAAGATAAACCTCGCCATCATTTGTTACAATTTTTTGTGTTACAATACCACCTTCTTTTCCAAAACTATGGTAAAAAACATCTTTCCATAGCAGGTTCATTTTGTCATCAAAAACAGCGATAGCAAATGCATCCTGTTTGCCTGGCCTTGGGGAATCTATATGGTTTATAAAAGCAACCTTAGTACTGTCTTCACTTATGCTAAGTCCACCGTCAACACCGGAGCTAAAATTTCCGTTTCGCCCTTGGTCATCGTAATAATCAAAAGCTCGTTTTAAGCTCGGTTTTTCAAAGTCAATTTCCTGAAAGTATATTTCCTGCGGTGCAGTATAGGTACCATTTTTAAACTCACTGGCATGCAAAACCCATTCATTGTATTTTTTATTAAACTGATGCATGTAAACGAATGATCCAGACTTGGTTTCTATTGAGCCATGGATTTTTAATCTTTGTTTGTTAAAAACATAATCAAAATATTCATCTGAGATAATTCTATGACTCAAAGAATGAGTGATCAATCTGTTTTCTCTTTCAGGGTTAAAAACCATTTGATAAGTGTCTCCAGTAAGGCCTAAAAACTTATAACTTGAGCTTTTATTTTTCAGAATAGGCCCCCAGTCAATTTGACGAGTTGATGCTTGAGCATTAAGAGCGAGAGATGAGGAAAATAAAAAACATAATATTATATACTTCATGTTGTTATGTTCTAAAGATGAAGCGTGAATATATAATAATCTTACCTAAAATAAGAAAAGTACTAGAATGCAGAGCATAATAAGTCTTTGTTATTACTGTAGTTAGTGTAATAACAAAGACTAAGAATAAGGCGGTAAGCTTTTAGCTAATTGAAATGCCAGTTATTCTATTTTCTGAGCCATTGTTTAGTTGCCCATTCATGTTTGATTCTGGTTTTCTTTCCACCAGAGTAAAGATATCGTTTACAGAAATATCAAACTCTTGAGAAAGCCTAAGAGCCAATTTTGTTGATGGCACATAGTTTTGCGATTCAATAGCGTTAATTGTTTGTCTTGATACACCAATTTTTTTTGCCAATTGCGCTTGTGTTAAATTTTTTACTGCTCTGTGGACTTTAAGATTGTTTTTCATAACGGACTTAGATTTTAAAGTTTTGGAAGGGACTACTGATTTGCGATTTATCAAAAAATTTTTTATAACTAACCATTTCCTACATTTAGTTTATCCTAAAATATTAACTAAACGGTGATCAGGTTTTGTGAATATTGACATATCAAATGTAAAATATGGGTTTTAGTATTATCTGTCACCGACTTTTCGATGAAGTGTAGCCTATTGGGGATAGGCAACAATTGGGACATTATTCGAATGTTATTTTTTCTATTTCTGCCCAGGAAATATATTGGGACTCTTTGCCTTTTGTTATCAAAAGACCATCATTTGATTCGTTGACATCCACCTTGTCACTTAAGACTACTTCTTCGCCATTTGTTAGTTTTATCAAAGATTCTTTTCTGTTTTGTGGTGTAATGCTTTTTAGAGCACTAAAAGGAATAAAGTATTCAATGTTATCAGTTTTTCCATTTAATATTTCAAGCTGAAAAGTTTCGTCAAGATCATAAATTATAAAACCACTTATTTTATCTCCATCGATTGTTTCAACAGTTGCTCGAAGGTTTGCGCCACCTTGATAATCCTCATACTTTAATGATATATTAGAAGGGGCGGCACCAAAATTAACTTCTATAAACTCATCCCACGGAATATCGATACGACCATAGTTTGGTGTATTGACGATAATGCCTCTATTTTCACCATTAACATCATTGCTACCTTTTAA
This sequence comes from uncultured Saprospiraceae bacterium, assembly GCA_905480605.1. Classification (GTDB taxonomy): domain Bacteria; phylum Bacteroidota; class Bacteroidia; order Chitinophagales; family Saprospiraceae; genus RFSX01. The sequence goes on from CAJQRD010000097.1 coordinate 3,025, forward strand.
GTGTAACGAACGTCCGGACATTAAGGTTACGTCACTCCCTCTAAAGTTTTTCCTGATACTTTTTATTTTGCCAAATTCGATATCCATTTCACCATCCTCATTGTTTCCATTTAGTTCATCAAGTGAAAGTCTTTCATCATGGTCCCACTGTAAATAGCCTTCAAATAGACCCGAGTGTGTTTTTACTTTTCCGTAAAGAGGCTCACCATATCTGCTAACTAAGCTTGATGGTGTTGACATAAACTCAATTTGATGAACCCTGTCCCATTTCAATTTGATATTACCAAGATCCTTGTCGTTTATTTGAATAGTTTCTCCTATGTCATTAGAGCCACCATCTAGGTCATAATGCTCACCATTCTTGAACTCGACTCTGACTTTTTGTTTTCTTTTGACAGTGATTTTTTTAATATCTCCAAATTGACAAGCAAAAACGTGTGTATGATCAGAACCTGAAGACCAAGTGTTTTTAAAAACTTTATTCCAACCATTGTTGTTGACTTCATAATTGTGTGCATTCAATTCTTTTACCTCTTCTCTTGACAACCATTTTAGGTTATCGTTTTTAGGTTTTGTTGAATTGAAAAAATCAAACCAAAAAGCCTCTTCCTTTCCCCATCTAATTTGTCCTTCATAGACATCATTGTCTAGGGTGGTAATTTTTCCATAAATAAATTGTGAGTTATCGTTTTTCTTAATTGAACTGTCTAAGGTGGAAAGCACGAATGCATTTGAAAAGGCCAAGAACAAGACAGTAAGGAGTTTAGATTGCATGATAGGTTTTTTATTGCTTTTAAAATCGAATCAACAATTCAAATGTGAGGTTAATAACCAATAGATAAAACGGAAAAGCGACAAAGGGGTATTTTCCTTGCCTGAATCGGGCATGTTACCCTTTGGTCGGTGGTTAGGTAGGATGAAATGGACAAAAGTGAAACTGAAGGTGATTATTTTATGTGCAGGAGGATAGTCTCTGGCAGAGAGGGGTCTCTTTCGCAAAATTGATTAGTGTTCCTAATGTTTATTGACGATAAAGCTGGGTTTTCTTCGAAAGGAAAAGAAATATATATTTTATTGTATGATACAAAGCAGCAAGAGGGGGGTCTCTTTCAGGGAGGGGTCTCCTGCTCTTTATTATTAATTTAGAACAATGTAAGAACGGAAACATCTGGAGGCTCGACAATACGCTCTATGAGACTGGCGTCATTGTTTTTTACGCTATTAACTTTATTTGAAACAGGAAACGCTTGAAGTTCTTCTACTGGAAAAGGTTCAAGTATTTCTATTAGGTTTTCTGGAGACAATTCTTCAGATAGCCATAGATCTTCTTGTTCCTTGGTCAATATTACGGGCATTCTGTCATGAATGTCTTCAACTAATTTATTGGGAGCTTGGGTTATAACGGTAAATGAAAATATTTCGTCGCCCTCCGGAGAAATCCACTTTGACCATAAGCCAGCATAACAAAACAATGATGAATCTTTTTTTTGAATTCTAAATGCTTGCTTGCCACTTTGTTTTTTCTTCCATTCATAAAAACCATCAGAAGGGACCAAACATCGTTTATCTGAAACAGCTTTTTTAAAAGTATTTTTTTCTAAAAGCGTTTCGACTCTTGCGTTTATCTTTTTGAAACCAACCTTTTCATCTTTTGCCCACGGAGGAATAAACCCCCATCGCATTGGTTGAAAGTGCTCTCTGTCTGATTGTGTGATAATTGGCATGATATGAGAAGGGGCAACATTGTAATTCGGCAAAGGATTGTATTGTTCTAAATCCTCAGAATAAAAAGTTGCATTGAATCTTTGTTCTAGTTCCTTTTCTGTTTTGGTAAGTGAAGAGCGGCCACACATAATTTATAATACTTTTTTAGTATAAATATAATTGCATTTCAGATCTGATTGTCTAAAGTTATTTAAACAAATGGTAAGAATCAAAAAAGCCTCATAAATAATTAAGAGGCTTTTCTTTAATACAATTATGGTCAATGTTTCTTATGATTTCTTTTTGACATAACTATCTACTCCTTTCTCCTTGAGAGTGCTTGCTGCCCTAACCGCTTCATTATAGTCAGAATATCTATTAGCAATAACTGTTTGATAGTTTGATCCATTAAAAACTGCTATTTCTGCATTTGAGAAACCCATGTTTTTAAGTTTGCTTTGCATTTTTTCTGCATTCGTATCAACAAGGTAATTGCCGGAAATCACCAAATACTGCCCTCTTGAATTAGAACTGTAATTGGGTGTTGACTTACTTGGTGCGGACTTTAACGGTGCGGAAGCGCCACTTGCGGGTTCTGCTGAATCATCGAATTCCACAAATTCATTGTCACTTATTTCTGACCCTTCTTCAGAATAATCAATTTCATCATCTTCAAAACTTTCCTCATCTATGCTTTCCAATAACTCTTCACCATCGTCTAGTGTATCATTAACTAAGGCAATATCATCAGTATTGTTTTTCTTGTTTTGACAAGATTGAAATACAGAACTCATCCATAAATAGAATAATGAAAGACCAATTATGGAAACCGCAATTTTTAGAACTTTACTCATGTTTAATTAAATATATTATAAAAATACATAATATTTAACAAATAGGTAATCAATTGAATAAATGTAATTCACATAATATTGATTTTTCTGAATAAATACCCCAGATTGGTAATAATTTAACCTTTTCACACCAAATTAAGCTGATTAATGCTCTTGTTATTGACTCTTTTCTTATTTTGATTAAAAAATAAAAATGAGGAAGAGGTTTATTGCAATTAGTACCTTGGCAATTGCTGCAGTGCTGATGTTGACTTATTATATTAATAAAAACTTCCAATGGGCCTTAGTAGCTATTGTTCCTATTGTGCTTATTGGCCTAGTTGATATTATTCAAAACAAACACGCCATCCGTAAAAACTTTCCAGTGCTTGGTAGAAGCAGATACATTGCAGAATGGCTGCGTCCTAAAATGTATCAGTACTTTGTTGAACCAGATACAGATGGAAGGCCTTTTTCAAGAATAAATCGTAACATTATTTACCAACGTGCTAAACAGGTTAATGACACTACTCCCTTTGGTACACAACTTAATGTATATGGCGAAGGCTATGAATGGATGAATCATAGCATTGCCGCATTGGACTCACACAACTTAGATATGAATCCTAGAGTTAAAATTGGAGGTAAAGATTGTACGCAACCTTATGATTGTTCTGTTTTTAATGTTTCAGCAATGAGCTTTGGTTCACTAAGTAAAAATGCAGTATTGGCATTAAATGGAGGAGCGGCTATTGGCAACTTTGCTCACAATACAGGAGAGGGAGGTATTTCTGAATATCATAACGAATATAATGGTGATCTTATATATCAAATAGGGACTGGTTATTTTGGGGCAAGGACTAAAGACGGTAATTTTTCGCCTGAGTTATTTGCTGAAAGAACGGCAGCTGATAATGTGAAGATGATAGAAATAAAATTATCTCAAGGTGCAAAACCAGGACACGGAGGTATTCTGCCAGCAAAAAAAGCAACACCTGAAATAGCGGCGATAAGAAAGATTGAACCATACAAGGAGGTGAATTCTCCGCCATTCCACAAAGTATTTAAAGATCCTAAGGGCCTACTTAGTTTTGTAAAACAGTGTCGAGAATTATCTGGGGGTAAGCCTGTAGGATTTAAATTGTGTATAGGCCATAAGAGTGAGTTCTTAGCTATTTGTAAGGCTATAGTAGAAACTGGAATAGAACCAGATTTTATTACAGTTGACGGTGGTGAAGGTGGAACAGGAGCGGCGCCTTTAGAGTTTAGCAATTCAGTTGGTTCTCCAGCAAAAGAGGGTTTGACATTTGCTTACAATGCACTTGTTGGGTTTGGAATTAAAAAAGAAATTATTCTTATCAGTTCTGGAAAGATAGTTTCTGGTTTTGATATTTTCAAGGCCATAGCGATGGGAGCTGATGTGTGTTATTCAGCACGAGCGATGATGATGGCTGTTGGTTGTATTCAAGCGCTGGAGTGCAATCACAATACTTGTCCGGTAGGTGTAGCAACTCAAGACCCTGCATTGATAAAGGGCTTGGATGTAAATGATAAAAAAGTAAGGGTTGCTAATTATCACAGAGAAACAGTGAAGTCATTTGTTGAAATGATGGCTGCTGCAGGCCTAGACAATCTTGATAAAATAAATAGAACACATGTTTATCAAAGAGTAAATCAACATATTTCTAAAAGTTATTTTAGGTTGTATCCATACATATCAGAAGAATCATTGTTGTCATCAGAATCTGTTCCAAGAGGGTGGAAGGCACATATGGCAATGGCAGATCCAAAGAGCTTTAGACCGAAATTTGAAATTGTTTTTATTGATGAAGATTAATATAACGTTTAGGAATATTGCTTTTACGCTTAGAACCCCTCATAGGAGGGATGTTTTTGTGGTAAAACAAAACAATATTTGTATAACAATTAGTATAGTGTTAGTCGTAAACTTTTAAGCCTCAGTATTCGCTGAGGTTTTTTGTTTTTCTTTATCAGTTTTTTCACTTTAAATAAGGATCATAACTTCGTCCTAAAAGCGAAGTGTAAAAATACTTTTTCAATATTTTTACTTAGAAAGTGTAACATTTCATTTTTACTATAGACTAATAGGTATATATTCAACTTAATGAAATCAGATTTTCAGACCATCATAAAAGATCACAATGACATCCTATATAAGATTTCTAAATCTTTTGCATTCGCCAACTACAAGGACCTTTACCAAGAAATAGCGATCCAGCTTTGGAAAAGCCTGAAACACTTTAAAGGAGAGTGTCAAGTAAAAACATGGGTGTATCGTGTAGCCTTTAATACGGCCGTTACTTACAAATCAAAGAGCAATAGTTACACGCTAAAGAACTTGCCTCTTGATTTTGATATGCCGAATATAAGTGAAGGCAAAAGCCAGTATAATAAAGTTGACAATTCTAGTATAGAAAAAAAGAAGAAGGTTAATCTTTTGTACAAATGCATCAATATGCTTAAACCTATTAATAGATCCATAATTATCCTACAACTTGAAGGACACGACTATGAAGAAATCTCTCAAATTACAGGACTTAATGTTAATTCAATTGGTGTAAAACTTAACCGGATACGAAAATCATTATTTAGATTGTTAAAAGAAAATGGCTATGAAAGAATATAATATAGAAGCTTTATGGAATGAGGATATTGCACCAGAAGGTCAACTTTCACTAGGATATTTGCCAGGAGCAATTCAATCTAAATTGAGTGTTTTTGGAGAATTAAAACGTGTCAGAAATTTATTCTGGTGGCAGTGGTTGATGGAATTTGTTTCAATTAGTTTAGGCGTATTTTTAATATTCAAAAGTCCAGATGAAATAACAATTATTGAGATAGTTTTATCTCTCATTTATTCAGGGGTAGTCTATTTTTTATACATTTCTTATTTTATAAAGTTTATTAACGGAATTAATAAAATACCTGCGTTAAAGATTAAAGAGGCAATACAAACATATTATGATGTATTGTGTAATTATATTAAAAGAATATACAAATTGTTTTTAGTACTTTTAATATTATCCTTTATAGCTAGTTTAATAGAGGTACTATTTGAACACGACAAAAGTATTTTAGGCAAGATAATATATCTTGTTTCTATGCTTATTTTTATGGCCTTTCCATATGCGGCCCTTGAAGGATATTTTGATTACATGTATAAAGACAGTAAAACAGAATTTGAAACTTTACTTCGGGAACTAGAAGATGAATAAAGGCCTATACTGAAGCCAACTTTAGGGAGTCAGCAAGAAGAACATCCCTCAATTCTGTTATTTGAGTTCTGTATATTTGTTCTAATGCTTCATATCTGTAACCTTGTAGGTGATTGTTGTCATCAAACTTTTGAAGAGCAATTTCTGTTTCCTTTAAGGCTTTTTCGTTATTGCCCAAATAGCAATATGCCCTAGCAAGGTGATAGTGGTAATCTGCATAGCCGTCTTCATATTTGATACCTCTTTTAAGGTATAGTATGGCCTCATCATACCGATCTTTATAGAGCGATATAATTCCTAAATAGAGAAAGGCTGTTTCGTCAATAAACTTATCACCGACTTTTGAGCGCTCATCTTCTATGTAAATGTTGAAGTATTCTTCGGATTTTGGATAATCATGCATACCTAAATAGCAAACACCTCTTAAAAAGTCCACGCTTGTGTTTTGTGCATAGTCAACCTGGTTTTTAGTGAGCGTATCTGTGGCATCCAAATCGTAGAGTGCCCCTGCGTAATCTCTGAAATAATACATTCTATCATGTGCTCGCCAACTTTGCCAAGCCTGAGGATTAGCCTCTATTGCCTTTGTTATGTTTTCATTCCACTCTTTTATCATACCAGCATAAAGATAAGGTAGTGACAACTCTCGCCAGGCCCTGTCGTTGTTTGGATCTAAACGTACAGCCTTTTCCAGTAACCTCATGGATTTTGGAGATCCCCTTTCAATAAGGCCAGCCAGAGCGGTGTACTCCATAGACTTTGACTTCCTTAATTCGTCACTCATGTGATAGTAAGTCTCATTTGATAGATTGTCACAAGAAGACATAACGCACAAAACAATAAAAAGACTAAGACAATATTTCTGTAAGCTCCCCATTGTCTAATTTAAATGTTATGTGATAAAAACTATCATAGTCGTAACCTTGAAACCGAACAGGGTTCCACGTTTGTATGCCTTTCACCATCTCTAATATATGGTTTGTTATGTAGTCATTAAACTTGGTGTTCCTAAAGTCTGGGCCGACTTGTTTTATTTTAAACCGACCAATTTTTCCTTTGCAATTTATAATAAACCGGATTGTTATATAACCCGAAATATTGGTAAAGCCATTGTTGTCATATCGGTCATTAAAATAATTGTTTAGAGTATCTCTAGATTTGGAAAACCCTGAGTTTTGCCTTCCGTAATAACCCGGAAATATTTTTTCTTCAAAACATAGTTCAAAACCATCATCTTTCCATATGCTATTGTCTTCAATAACACCTACATGATGCTTGTGTGGATTAATAAGATAATAATCACAGGAAGTAATGGAACAGAAGGTGATAATATAGAGTAGGGCTTTACCCATAAATAATTGCTTGACTAATTGTTGCTACTAAGTTGAGGATAAAAGGAAATCTATCTTAATATAATTATGACTTTACAATTCTATTAACACTTTTAATCTAGAGGATTAGAATGTGAACTGTGTTTTCTGGTGTCGTTCCTCTGGAGTTTAAGTGTTTTTTTATTTCTTTGTCGCCACTTTGTGGCTTAGAAAGGTGGAGTTTGAAGTTGTCTTTTTTTTATAAAGCGCTAAGCTCAAAGTTGAAAGTTATATTTTGTGAACCATTAAATATATTTTTATAACTGGCTTGCTGAATAATATTTTCAATTGATATTTGACATGGCTCTTCTATTTCATTTAAAAACTGTACACCCTCAACCATATTGTCTTTGGTGATAGAGATTGTCATCTTTATTTTCTTCCAACTTTTAAATGAATTATTGCATTGAAGAATATTACGGCCTTTGAAGTAATTGCCTAATTCATTTTTATAATGTTGGTTTAATTCTGCTAGGGACATTAATTCTGCCAACATTTTAGGTGGGTCATAAAAAACGCGACGGGCTTTATTAAGGTTTATGTTTAAATCAGAACCAGCCCTTATCGTTTTAGAAACAAAACCATCGGCAGTTGCAATTATAGTGATGTCTTCTTTTGCCAATTCCATTTCGAAGAGCCCATTTTTGTCTGTAAAAACTGGTCCAACACCTTCTTCGGAGGTAAGAGCAACATTGGCAATAGGCGTTCCACTTAAGTCCCTGACCGTACCACTCACAAGTTTAAAAGGAACAAACTCAATGTTTTCTAAGGATTTGACAACGGCTACATTTGGTTGTTTCACCTTTTGAAAAGCAGGTGCGTTTTCAAAACCTGGTTCAGCCTTACCTTTAGCATCGACATTGGTGCTTTTGGACTCTGACATTTGGGTACTTGCACCAACAATAGAATCCATATTTTCTGAATTAAGCATTGAATCTTCCTTCTTGGCTTCTTTTTTCCATTTTTTCTTAACGCCAGGTGTCATTTTTTCTTCTTTATCTACCTTACTTGGCAGACTTTTTTCAGTGATCTCATTTTCAGTTACTGCCTCATATTTATCATTCTCAGCTAAACTTAACGCTTTCTCTTTATCAGGTAAATTTGCTGCAGAGATTGTTGATTGCGCACGATTTATTTTTTGTTTAGACTCATGAGATTCTGAAAGAAGGTTTGATGAATTCTCACCAGATTGATTGAATGCCCAAAAGGAAACAGAAAATAAAACCAAAAGACTTGCGGCAACAGCAATCCACTTTTTAATCAAGCTTATTTGTACGGTTTCTTTTGTTGTATATCTTACAGAACGAATTGAAATCCTAGATAACTCATGCGTAGCTTGACTATTGTAATAACCTTCGATAGCGTCTGCTAAAAACGCATCGTCTAAACTTGCTCTTTCAAGTTCCCATTTTTCTTTTTCAGAAATGACCCCTTGAGAAAGTTTGATTAACAATTCGCTATGTCGTTTATTATCAGACATCTTTTTCTATACAGTTTTTTAACATTCTTCTTCCATTTTGAATATAAGATCGTACTCTATTCCAAGATAATCCATATTTACCTGCAATAACATTATAACTTAAATTTTTGTAGTAAAAACCTTCTATGCAAAGTTTTTGATCCTCATTTAGCATTTTCATGCAGTTTTTAAGCTTTAAGAGAACTTCTTCACTGGTTACGTTGTCAGGATGAAAAACTGTTTCGGAATACATAAGAGCAGCATGATTTTCTTTCTCTTTGTTACGATTTTCTTTTCGTAGCTTTTCGTAACACAGGTTTTTGGTAACGACATACAGCCAGGATTTGAAATTGTCTACGTTGTGCGTTTTTAGTTTTTTTTCAATGTGCTCGTAAACAGTCATTGTAAGATCTTTGGCATCACTTTTATTTTTTAAATACTTTAACCCTACACCATAAACTAGGGGGACATATTCTTCAAAAAGAAGTAAAAGCTTCTTTTGGTCATGAGTGGTTTTATACTGAGTCAGTATTTCCTTGTCAAATATGTTTTTAGAATTCTCCAAATTGTAAATGTAATTGCAAGTTACATTAAAAAAAAAATTGTTTTCTAATGAAACAAAAGATATTTACGTCATTGTGTTTTTTGAACGGCTTTTCTAGAGCGTTAATACAGGTTTAATATTTTTGTTAGTTTCATCATTATTATCCATTTGTTGTTGAGAACTCGTTAGTGAATTATATCATTTAAAAGGGGGACATGTGGATACTTATCGTGGGAGGGAAGGTTAATGAAGGAAAAAAATATAACACTTATTAAATTCAAAAGGATTAAAGATGTTTCACTCTATTCTTCCATCTGGTGATCGTAGTATTTATCTTGAAAAAAACTGGCAAATTCATAATTATTATAAATGAAAGTGGAGAGAAATAAGATTAAGGCTTCAGGAGTGATTTGTGTGATAGTATCAAGTGGCAAGACTTCATTAGAATTTAAAATGATGATAATCGATTTGAATATTCGTTAAATTAATTAAACAATTGTGTTTAGCGACTCTTCGTGGTTGGAGGGTCTCTAGTTTTTTTCTTTACTTTGCCCCTAATAATGCTTATCTTCATTAAAATAGATATCATTAAAAGAACATGTAACACATATAAGATCGATTCTCGTTATCAGTACTTTTTATTGATTTGTATCTTTTGTATTGGCGCTTGCTCTCCTTCATACAAGTTTAGTTATGAGCTTACCAATGAACCCATTTACAATGGCAGCTACATTCAAAACACTACAGGGTCTGTTTCACAACCGACATTTAAGATTGTCACATTTAACATAGAGTTCGCAGAAAACATTCAAGGGGCACTTGAATTACTTTCATCTCACTCACTTAAAGATTGCGACGTGTTATTATTGCAAGAAATGGATGAGAAAGGTGTCATTAATATTGCTGAATCATTAAGTTTATCATATGTTTATTATCCAGCGATTTATCATCCCAAACACCAACGAAATGTTGGTAATGCCATCTTATCTAAATGGCCGATTTCCAATTCACAAAAACTAATAACAGGATTCACAAGTAGTTATCCCGTTCTTTTTGAAGGTAAAAACTACAAGTTTAATAAAACTGCAACAGTAGCTCAAATAGCCCTTAACAATAACCTTGTTTCTTTTGTAACCACACATGCACCTGCGGTTAATACAAGTGCAACAAAAAAAGCCTTTGCAAACACCATTGCAAGCCATGCAGATGACTTGGGACAACATGTTATTGTAACAGGTGACTTCAATACCTTTGGTGCATTTGAAGCAGAGGAAACTGCTGCTTGTTTTCATCATAATGGCTTTGACTGGGTGAGCGCTTACGTTGGAACAACAGTGAGCACTGTCAAGCCTACCCTAAGGACTCTTCCTAAAACTGCGTTTCAATTGGATCACATTTTTACAAAAGGATTTGATTTGAAAAATGTGACAACCATTCACCAAGAAGGTGTTAGTGATCACTTACCTTTGGTGGCTGAGGTTTCTTTTTCAGAATAATTAATTTATAATTTCAGGTGCCAAATACAAGAACCAGGTGCCAGATGCTAGACGCAAGAACCAGGTGCTAGACAGTTGACTCCTAACCCTACCTTCTCGCTGTTGTCAGGCCCCTTCCCTCTGACCCCTGATCTCTGTTATTTGCCCCCTAGTCATCACTAAGTAAAGTTTTTTATAAATGTATTGTGTAAATCCCTCTCAATATGCATCCTCGCGGTGTAGATGTTTTATTTAATTAAAACTTTGATCATGAAAACAATAATAATTCTAATTTTCGGACTTTCAGTTTGGATGTCTTTTGGTGAAACGGAGGTAAAGGGTTTTGTAAAAAACAATAGTAATTCTCCTTTAATTGGTGTAAATGTTCTTGTAAAAGGAACTACAAATGGGACAATAACAAATATCGATGGTCGTTTTTCAATTAGGGCTTCAATTGGACAAACACTATACATTTCATCAACAGGATATGAATCTAAAGAAGTTGAAATTACTAAAAAAATGTTGAATATTACGTTAGATGAAACCTTGGGTTTAATTGATGAGGTTATTGTGGGACACTCTCAAAAGGAGTCTATATTTAAGAAAGCGACTTCACTGTTTAAGCCTAAAACAGAAGCAGAAACAAGGGTCCATTATAACAAGATAAAATATAATGCTTCTTACGAAAAGTACTCATTAGAAGCGAGGGAAAAGTACAGCAAACCTACAGAAAATGGATTTACAAACCCAATGCAGACGCCTTACTCCACGTTTTCATTGGATGTAGATAAAGCAGGATATAGTAACGTGAGACGATTTTTAAACCACGGTCAAAAACCACCTGTGGATGCAGTAAGGGTAGAAGAAATGATCAATTATTTCGATTATGATTACAAAGAACCAACAGACAACCATCCTATAGCAATGTATACTGCATTTACAGACTGCCCTTGGAACCAAGATCACAAATTATTACATGTTGCCATGAAAGCCAAGGAAATAGAATACGATAACTTACCAGCCTCAAATCTGGTTTTTCTGGTAGATGTTTCAGGAAGTATGTCAGGCCAAAACAAATTACCATTGGTTGTTTCTTCTTTGAAAATGTTGGTAAAAAACCTGCGCCCTCAAGATAAAATTGCCATTGTAACTTATTCGGGTTATGCTTCAATTGCTTTAGAATCTACATCAGCATCAGAAATACACAAAATCATTGAAAGTCTTGAATCCTTACAAGCGAGAGGAGGAACAGCAGGGGCGGATGGCATTCATACGGCGTACAAAATTGCAGAGCAAGAATTTATTAAGGAGGGAAATAACAGAGTTGTTTTAGCTACTGATGGCGACTTTAACCTGGGCGCTAATACTGCGGATGATTTGGAGGAACTGATAGAGAAAAAACGAAACTCTGGAATATACCTATCTGTTCTTGGATATGGAATGGGCAACTACCAAGACCACAAAATGCAAACGTTGGCCGATAAAGGAAATGGAAACCATGCTTACATTGACAACTTACAAGAAGCCAAAAAAGTATTGATAAATGAATTTGGGTGCACTTTGTTTACAGTTGCAAAGGATGTAAAAATTCAAGTTGAATTCAACCCCGCATATGTTCAATTGTATAGATTGATAGGTTATGAAAACAGAATGCTAAATAAAGAAGATTTTAACAATGATAAAAAAGATGCTGGAGAAGTTGGAGCTGGGCATTGTGTCACTGCGATATACGAAGTTATTCCTCAAGGAGTAAAAAGTGAATTTTCTCAAAGTGTTGATGATTTAAAATACCAGGAGAACAACAAAACAGTTGGTGAAAAAAATGGTGAAATTGCGGAATTAAAATGTAGATACAAACATCCAGATGAAGAAAGGAGTATAAAGTTTAACAAGGTCGTATCTAAGAAAAGCGTTAGCTTAAAGTCCTTGTCAAATGATGTTAATTTTTCGATTGCTGTGGCAGAGTTTGCGTTGATATTAGCGGAGAGCCAATATATAACGACGAAAGACTTGACTTTCCTTCATGTATAAAAAGGGCCAAAGGAAGTAAGGCAAGTGATAAAAGCGGTTATAGATCAGAATTTGTACGTCTTGCTGAGACTTTTGACTTGATGGATTAATTGATTTTGGCGTGTGGTTTTTTGCTTTCGATAGCTTCTGGCAGAGCCTAAAGGAGGCGGAAAGCAGGGATTAGGAAATGGTGAGCAAGTTGCGAGGTCAAAGACACATGCAATGGGTTCTGTTGATCCTGTGCTATTGTCTTTGACATAGCACAGAACCCGACCCTCAATTTCAACGAAAAAAGATTTATTATGTTACCTTCTTTTTCTAAATTTGTGGAACCATTTATAAGCAAAAAGTCATGCTCAAAATTAATTTTATATGTTACCTGAAGAATTTGAAAAATTAAAATATCCTGTAGGTAAATTCATGTTTCCAGAATCCACAACGGCAGAGCAAAGAGCAGCTTGGATAGAATCTATTAGGAAACTTCCTGGCGAATTAGAAGCCATGACTGAATCTTGGAATGTTGGACAATGGAAAACACCTTATCGCCCTGAAGGTTGGACTGCTCATCAACTGGTGCACCATATTGCTGATAGTCATATGAACTGTTTCATTAGATTTAAATTGGGCTTGACAGAAGATAATCCTACAATTAAGCCATACGATCAAGGTGCATGGGCTGAGATGAAAGATGTATCCGCATTACCTGCAGCGGTTTCTTTACAAATAATTAATGGGGTCCATCAAAGACTTGTACACGTATTGAAAAACATGTCTGATGATGATTATAAGAGAACGATTTTCCATCCTGAAATGAATAAGGTAATCGGGTTAGATAAAATGTTGGCGCTGTATGGATGGCACAGTGATCATCACTATATGCATTTAAAAAACCTGAAAAAGTCTAGAGAATGGTAGTTGATATTCCTAGTTCACGATAAATATTAATGTACCTTTTCTTGTTCTTCATCTTCTCTTTTAGACACTACAGAGTAGAAAAGAATCAAACCTAAACCTCCGCCTACAAAAGAAAGAGGTATAAAGCCCATTCCTTCTTGCAATCTCGAGTATTGTTCGATTAGTGTTCCGAAAAAGAAGCCCAAACCGCCCCCAGTCAAAAACATACCCGTTTTCAGAGCATTGGCCTTTTTGTCTAATTTCTTTTCAACGAAGATATCTGCAGATTGTCCGCTGTCGATAAGCGCCATTCTTTGTTGGTGCTTTGACTTGTAGCTCATATATATCCATGTGATGGCTGCTGCAAAAAATCCACCTACTGCGATAATTGGTATTAAAATTTCCATGTTTGATTATTTTTGAACTTAGACGGCATGAAATTAAAACTGGTTACATAATTAATAAATTTTCTTTTATTTACATCTATGTAACCTGATCTTTAATAGCTACGTCTAAGTGACATTAACAACACAATGAATACAGATACACAACTAATCAGTGAAAGTCTTAAAGGCAGCCAGTTTGCTTTAGGGCAATTGATTGAGAAGTATCAAAACCAAATGTATTCTGTTTGTTTGAGTATACTAAAGAGACCAGATGAGGCGCAAGAGGCAGCACAAGACACGTTTATAAAAATGCATAAGTCATTGAACGCCTTTAAAGAAGGATCAAAGTTTAGTTCTTGGTTATATAAAATTGCCTACCGTACAAGTCTGGATTATTTACGCAAGCGTAAAAAGACAATCGACATAGAAGAGGTTTCCTTTTCGCTGGAAAGCAAGGGCGATGGTCAGGATGATGTGATGATGCAAAGTGAGCTGTCAGAACAGTTGTTGAAAGCTATCGCACATCTAAATCCTGATGAAGCTGGAATAATTCGAATGTTTTATTTGGAAGAAATGACAATAAAGGAATTGGCAGATATTACTGGCAATTCAATCAGCAATGTAAAGGTAAAATTATTTAGAGGAAGAAAGAAGTTGGCAGAAATTATAAAAACAAAGTTTGAAAATATTGGATCCTATTTGATTAAGTAAGACAATAGAAGTCTTGCAGTTTTGATGAAGGATTGTTAAATTTGATATTATGGAAAAGCATTTAGAGTTAGTTTGGAAAAAAATTGATGGTTCTCTATCAAAAGATGAAGCTATTATTTTTAATGAATTAAGTCATAATGACAAGAGTTTTGTCAATCTTTACAAAGCGCAAATTAACTTAAACACCAATCTAAAGAAGCTTCCTAGCGTTGCGGCACCGTCGAACCTTGTAAGCAACATTTTGCAAAACATTACCAAGAAAAAAGTAATTTACTCAAAGGAGTACAGTTCATTTGAGGGCATGAAGGTAATTGCTTTGGCAAGTATAATTACCTTGACCCTTGTGGTGTTAATTACGATGACAATTAACTTGAGTTTTGATGCTTCTGTATACCCTGAACTTACAAGTTGGTTGAATAAGTTATCAGTACCAGCACCTTTACAAGGAATGGAAAATTACAGTACTTACCTTTTGGTTTTACTACCAGGAATTGTGCTTGTTTGGTTGGACAACATGTTTAGAAGAGTGCCCATACAAATAAAAGCCGTTCGATAAAATTAGTAAACCAGTAGTTTTTGCTTTAGAATTTTTATTCGTGTTCATCTTCGAACTTTTGCCTTGCATATTCCTGAAGGTCGATGACCTTATCAGATTCATCTACAATTTCTTGACCTAATAAAGTTTCGAACAGATCCTCCATTGTAACCAACCCTACAACCGTACCGAATTCATCTTTGACAACAGACAAATGTTGTTTTTCCTTGGTCTGTTTTTTAAATAATTCAGGCAAAGGAATATTGTCTCGGACAATATTTATATCAAGCATTAAATCTTTGATTTTTTGATCTCCTCCTTTTTCGACGATACAACTTAAAATGTCGTCTTTTAAAACCATTCCGACCACGTTGTCCTTTACTCCTTTATATACAGGGACTCTAGAGAAAACTCTTGAAGATGAAGCTTCAACAAATTCATTAATTGTAGACTCTTCATCTACCATAAACGAGACAGTTTTGGGAGTCATAATATCTCTAACAGTTAAACTCTCAAAATTCATTAAGTTTTTAATGATTTCCGATTCTTCATGGCCAATTGCACCACCGCTCGCGCTTTCAGATGCCATAGCTGTAATGTCAGACCGACTTAATACAGATTTGTTCTTTTCCTTTTTAAATGTCTTTGTGATTAACTGACTTACCCAAACCAATGGCGCTAGGACAAACATCAAGAATCTCAATGTTTGTACAGTAAAGCCAGATAATTGTCTCCAGTTATTCGCACCAATTGTTTTGGGGATAATTTCGGATAAAATTAGAATCGCAAGGGTCATGACAACAGCCACTAAGGTTTCCCAAGTTATAGGAGAGCCCCCAATTCTTCCGGTACCCAAGGCTTCTCCCGCAACAGCCCCTACTCCAATAGCTCCTACTGTATGAGCGATAGTATTTAATGTTAAAATAGCAGATAATGGTTTATCTATATCTTTTTTATATTTTTCCAAAAGTAGTCCCGTGGATGTTCCTTCATTAACCTTTAGACGTATAAAGTTAGGAGTGATGCTCAATAAAACAGCCTCCAAGATTGAGCACAGAAATGAAAATGTAATTGAAAGCACAAAGAAGAAAATTAATAATATCACTTGTTATAACATTTAATTGGTGTAAAAGTAAACAAAATGGTTAAATGAGAACGATTAGACAATACCCACATACTACTCTTTGGAGTGTTGCATGAACTTTTGTTAACTAAGATGACCAACGCTATACCGTAATAAAATTACAAGTCTCCAAGTTGTGGGCGAATTATAACTTCCTCAACAACAGCAGAAGGGCTCATTTCGAAGATACTCCAAACTGATTCAGCAATATCTCTTGCTTGCATCAGTCTTGATTTAGGAAAATCAGCACCGGCCCATGAGTTTGACCAAGTTGCTCCAGGCATTATAGTGGTTACTTTTATACCATCTTCTTTTAATTCTTCTCTCAAAACCTGAGAAAACCCTTTGAGTGCAAACTTAGAAATACTATAAGATCCGCCATTGGGATAAGCCATAAAGCTGGCAATAGATGCCATATTAATCACGTAACCTGATTTGATTTTTTGCATGCTCGGTATAATTTGTCTGCTCATATGATAGGCGCTGTACAAATTTGTTTCTATCATTTTTTCAAGGGCACCTTCTTCTTCTTCCATAATCATACCTGGAAAGAAAACACCAGCATTGTTGACTAAGATGTCTATTTTTTCAAAGCCCTTTAGGCAAAACCGAGCAAAACTTACAACATCTGATTTAATACTGACATCAGCTTTAAAAGTCAATACCGTAATATCACCATTGATATTTAAAAGTTCTACTTTCGCTTTTGCCAAATCATCCTCATTTCGAGAACAAATAGCCACACTAAATCCCTTTTCTACAAATTTTTGAGCAATCGCAAAGCCAATTCCTTTGGTTGCACCCGTAATAACAGCATTCATTTTAATCAATTTGATCACAAAATAACCTTATTTCTATATCAACTATATTCACATTCGCAACAATAATTTATTACTTCATTTATTTATAAATCAAAGACACACGAAAAACAATAATATAGAATTGAACAAAAATCAGTATAAAAACTTAGTTATTGATATCACGAAAGGTTACTTTCGCAGTTCAAACTACGCTTATTAATTTTTTATACCATATTGGCAATTTTGTGCGCTGGCACCGTTCGATTTTCAAG
>CAJQRD010000098.1 GCA_905480605.1 uncultured Saprospiraceae bacterium
GCAGTTTCACTAAACATAAATAAAAAAAATTGATGGTATTTATTCTAAAAAAGTCCTACATCAATTTAATGATAAGGAGTTAAAAGAATCCATTAAAAGACAAAGTGAAGTCTTAAATATCGACGGTATAATTTGTCAGTCTTTTTGGAAAGGAAAAGATTTTGAAATTTTCAAAGGACTACATGTTAACTATCATGATGTCGAAGAGCTGAAAGATATATTTAAAGACTGTTTTGAGATTCTTTCAATAAAGAGTTATCAAGAATTTGAAGAAAGCGACTCTATATTATTAATTGGAAAGAAAAAGTAGAATTTCAATATTTTTTATACAGTTTTTATTTCCAACCTCAACAAAGTAAAATTTTACCGCTTAAATCCTCAGTTACAATAATCTAGAAATTATTGCCTAATACTTCATTTCTGTTGCGATACTAAAACTGTTCTTAACAATCGTTCTTTTTGTACAAAATCAGCAGAAGACTTTTGACCATAATATTTAGTAAGAAATGCTTTTTTTCGTTTCTTCAAATACGGTGAAGTTTCAACCATGTCATTTATTAAAAGAAAGGTCTTAGGATCTTTCCTTATCAATTCTACAATATTGTCATTGGCAAACCTTACTGCTCCATCAATCATTTGACTTGTTAACGAATCATCTGATGAGCCAGTAGGATGATACAGGCAGAACCCTAAGGTCATACCTGTAGTCAAACTAACACATATCAATAAACGTCTATTTTTATTCATAATACATCAATGTATTATTATTACTTTTTTGATCAACTTTGAATTACCGAAATCAAACTGAATGAAGTATGCACCTTCATCAAAATTTGATAAGTCAATAGATTTTATACTGCTATCATATGTTGAAATGTGTAGTCTTCCAGAAGCATCAAATACTTTGATAGAGCTTATGGGCTCATCTGTTTTATTGTTGATTTGTACAATGTCATTTGTAGGTACAGGATAAACTATAATGGACCGTTCAATGGCTAAATCATGAGAGGAACTAAGTAAATTATTTTGGTAATATCTGAGCTCAAAAGTTTCATCTCCATTTACTGGCACAAACAAATCTAAATCTCCATCATTATCCAAATCAACGAGAGATGAAAAAAGATAATTTTCTTCTTCACTTCCTGAAGGAAGATTAAATGGGTTTAATACTGGTTCAGCAAACTCTGGTGTTGTAGTACCTATATTCTCAATAAAACTAAATATTGAACCTTCATCTCCATTGGTAAGATTGAGTAGATCTATATCTCCATCTAAATCTAAGTCACCGCTTACTAAAAATCCTGGTTCATCTGGACTAAGGCCATAAGGATTTTCATACCACCCAACAAACTTTGGATTTGAGGGTGTACCTATATTTTTTGCATATAGATAAGCTGGCACATCTAATGGGTCTCCATATTCATCAAAATCTTTATAATATCCACACATTAAAATATCTAGGTCTCCATCACTATCCAAATCGGCCAACTCAGGAATAAATAAACTATAAGGCAAAAAAGGATCTAAATCCCAATCTAGACAATTGGTTACAGTAAAGCTGCCATCAGAATTCTGAATGTGGAGTTGTAAATATTGAATACCATATAAATCTGATTCTGCACTGACTATGAAGTCTATACGACCATCATTGTTTAAATCTCCTCCATCTGGAATCATAAACCCTTCACCGGTTGGAAACTGAAACGATTGATATAGATCTTCCCGATGTGCAAAAGTTGACATAGTAGAGCTTCCAGTGTTTTCTTGAAATTCAACAAAATAATTAAGACCAAATATTATGTTTTGAGTAGTGGTGTCTTGCTGCCCTAATCCCATTAGTATTAGGTCATAGTCACCATCATTGTCGTTATCATAAAACAGATACTTGAATGCAAGATTATTAACATTCTGAATATTAACGACTTCAATGTTAAAAGGAGTGATGTCTTCTTGTTCAAAGGATTGAGCGAAAGAAGTTACATTCCAGGTAATTGTTATTAGAAAGTATATTAAATTTTTCATAGCGAACTGATTTTAATTAAGTGAATGGTATAAGAGACTGATGAATCATCTGTATCAACTTGAACAACAATTCTTCGAGGGACATATAGATTAGACTGGTCACTAACATGAATTTCACCTATCATCTTATCCTTTTTATCTCTGGCTTCCCAAGTTGGAGTTGATCCAGAGACAACACCGCTTGCATTTGATTCATCACTGTTAATGGTACTCAGTCCTAATTTCATAATACATTTTGATTGGCAGCTAATATCGGTGCAATTATAGGACTTCCATATGGCTGTGACTGATGCCGAAGGAATAGGCATATTGGTTTCTTTATCCAATATAGTCACTTGATATGAAGCAGAACTTGTCGTTTGAGTGATAGGTTCGGCCTCCTTTAATGAAGGGTCATTGCAATCATAAGTAATACCGATATCAGGAGCACTTGAAAACGCTAAAAACAGGAAGACCAACAAGCTCATGAATGAAAATAAATGTGTTTTCCAATTTTCCATAATTTAAATTTTGATATTAATAAAAAAAGTAAAGAACAAAGAAAGGTCAGGATATAAGTCATCATATCTATAAGGTCAAAAGTGCCATGAACCCATCCAATTAATTGAAAGATTTCAAGGAACAAACTCATCCATAAGCCAAGAGTTAACCAAACAATAATATCTTTCGTTTCTACCCAGCTCCAAATTAAAATCATGACAAGAAGAAGAGACAGCAACCATAGACCATCAGGCAGATTGTATAATATAAATGCATCGGTTCTTAACCCTTTACTCAATTGCAATAAGTCAACAGGAAATATTCTATTTCCCAAATCAAATAATCTGCCGTTATATCCTCTTAGGTCGGTATAGATATTGACTGACAAACCCAATGACATCATTGCCATAAAACCTAGAAGTATTCTCATCTTCATATAATAAAGTAAAGGTAAACTTTGTTAAGTTGATATGATTTTGGTCATTTCAACATATGATAATAGTCAAAAGATTGACAAGTGGTCAAGTTCGCACAACTATCCAGTTTGATAATTTATAATAAAAAAAGCTATGTAAATGCACTAGCAAATTTTGAAGTACAATACCAAATGGAGAGGAATATTTAACAAGGACTAAACACCAAATTTTTCCACTCTAGAAGTTTGCTTTAATTCTCAGATAAACTCCATTTGAAATATTATCAAACTGCTGCACCTGTATCCAAAAGCTTTGTACAAACAAAGATATTTCCCAATTGTCGGCCATAGAATAGTTGATGGAAGGCATCAAGAATGCAGTGTGCACAGCAGGAGAATAAATAACAACCAAACCTCCATTAAAAATGGGAGAGAAGGGATAA
>CAJQRD010000099.1 GCA_905480605.1 uncultured Saprospiraceae bacterium
ACTAAGGTTCAATTGTTTTTTCCAATGTCCTTGAAATATGAAGATAGAATTATTAAAAAGAATTTGGAATTACTTCTTCAAAAGGGATTTACAAGAATAAAGTATAAGAAGGATTTAGAATATATCGAGGATGTCATTGAAAAGAATCCTAAGTGGATTCAAAAAAAGGTTGGCTCATTAAAAGCCAAGTATGTTATGGTTTTGATAGATCGATTTGTAATCAATGACGATGAAGAAAATATCAAAAGGATAGCCGACTCAGTACAAACTGCTTTTTATGAAGGTGAAGGAGAATTAGACTTCGAGATAATTGGAGGAAAATCACATTCATTTAACAATAGGTTTGAAATAGATGGCATTTTGTTTTTAGAGCCAACACATCAACTTTTTAATTATAACAATCCATATGGTGCATGTAAGTCTTGCGAAGGTTATGGAAGAATTATTGGTGTTGACCCCTACAAAGTAATACCCAATGATAAGCTTTCCATTTATGACGGAGCAGTGGCTTGTTGGAAAGGTGAAAAAACAGGTCGATGGTTGAAAAGATTTATTGAGAAAGCGCATGAGTATGATTTTCCTATCCACAAACCATACAAAGACCTGGATCAGAAGTATAAAGATATGCTTTGGGGAGGCAGTAAGGTGTTGAAAGGAATTTTAGAGTTTTTTAAAATGCTGGAAGCGGATAGCTATAAAATACAGAACCGTGTTTTACTTGCTCGATACCGAGGAAGAACAACATGTACAACATGTAATGGTGGTCGATTGCGAACCGAGGCAGGTTATGTAAAAGTTGGTGAGAAAAACATTCAGGAATTGATTGATTTGCCAATTGATGAGTTGGCTGTTTATTTCAAGAAACTAAAATTAAATAAACACGATAAAGAAATCTCGAATAGAATACTTTTAGAAGTCAATACGAGATTACAAACAATGTTAGATGTAGGTCTTTCATATTTAACATTGGATAGAATTTCATCTACATTGAGTGGTGGTGAAACTCAAAGAATTAACTTGACAAGAACCTTGAGCAGTAACTTGACAAACTCTCTTTATATTTTAGATGAGCCTAGTATTGGGTTGCACCCCAAAGATACAGGCAACATGGTGAGGGTATTGCAGAATCTAAAAAATCTTAAGAATACAGTAATTGTTGTTGAACATGAAGAGGAGGTTATTCAAGCTGCGGATCATATTATTGACATTGGACCTGAGGCAGGAATTTTTGGTGGGGAGTTAATGTACAACGGATCCTATAAGAAGTTTCTAAAACGGAAAGGCAAGTGTTTAACTTCAGATTATTTGACTGGTCATCGTTCGATTCCAGTACCAACGAGCAGAAGGAAATTCACAAATAAAATTGAACTTACAGGTGCAAGGGAAAACAACTTGCAAGATGTAGACATTACCATACCGTTAAACGCAATGACTGTGGTTACGGGTGTTTCAGGAAGTGGTAAGACAACTCTGGTAAAGTCTATCTTGTTTCCTGCTCTTAAAAAAGAATTGGGCGAAATTGTTTCTCAAGCACCTGGAACTTTTGATAAATTATCGGGGGACCTAAAACGGATCACTTCTGTGGAGATGATAAGTCAAAGCCCTATCGGTAAATCATCAAGATCTAATCCTACGACCTATGTTAAAGCATATGACTCTATAAGGTCATTGTTTTCATCTCAACAAGCATCAAAGATTAAAGGTTTTCAACCTAAGCACTTTTCATTTAATGTCGAGGGCGGACGATGCGAAAATTGTAAAGGAGAGGGCGAGATAACGGTAGAAATGCAATTCTTAGCTGACGTTAAATTAACCTGCGAAGATTGCAAAGGCAGACGTTTCAAAGACGAAGTTCTTGAAGTAGAATACAAAGGCAAGAATATCCATGATATACTAGAATTAAGTGTTGATGAAGCATTTGATTTCTTTATTGAAAGGAAAGATATCCTTAGAAAAATCAGACCATTAGAAGCTGTAGGTTTGGGTTATGTCAAATTAGGCCAAAGTTCAAATACTTTATCAGGCGGGGAAGCCCAACGTGTTAAACTTGCTTATTACCTAGGTAAAGAAAACTCTTCTGAAAAGATGTTTTTTATTTTTGATGAGCCAACAACAGGATTGCACTTTCACGATATAAATAAGTTACTGGATGCACTTAATGCTTTGGTTGAGCAAGGACATACTGTTTTAATTGTAGAGCATAATATGGAAATTATAAAATCTGCAGATTGGGTTATCGATCTTGGTCCTGATGGTGGAAAAGGAGGTGGCGAATTGCTATTTGAGGGACGACCAGAAGATCTTGTCAAAGAAAAAAGATCGTATACTGGGCAGTATTTAAAAGAAAAACTTAAGTAAAATATTTAAAATGAAGATTCTACCTGTTTTACTAGTTATTACTTTTTTCTTTAGTTGTAGTTCGATAAAACTGAAGGAACATGTTTTTCCAGAACCAGTAGATACATCACCTGTTCCAGTTGAAATGCAAGTGAAAAGATCAATCACACATGGTGGTGTTACAGCAGACAACCTTTTTGACGGAGCCAGAATGAATGACTTTGTACAGATTAATGATACGACTTACAGAGTCATTGTCTCACCTGAAAATGAACCAATTAATTCAAGTGCATATTTCGGTTTTCGTTTAAAATCTAATTTAAAGCAAAACATTGATTTAGAAATTTCATATACTGGGTACGATCACAGATATATACCGAAGTTAAGTTACGATGCAATCAATTGGACAGCAATGGATTCAATGTCTTTTGATACATTAAAAGGACCTCAGTTGGCAACATTGAAACTTTCAATAGACGAAAGACCACTATATGTTTGTGGACAAGAACTTATGACATCTTCACATGCTATATCGTGGACTGATATGTTGGCGAGCAATACTGGTGTTAGCAAGGAAGTTGCTGGTAAATCTAGGTTAGGGAGGGATATATTATTTGTCGATATAGATGAAAATCCAGATGTAAAAAAAGAAGCTATTGTTGTATTTAGCAGACTGCATCCACCAGAAGTTTCAGGATACAAGGCAATGATAGCTTTTGTAGAAACAATCATGGATGACTCAGCGCTAAGTAAATTGTTTAGAAAGAAATTTAGAGTTTTAATTTACCCAATGATTAATCCTGATGGTGTCGATCTTGGACATTGGCGACACAGCGCAGGTGGTGTAGACCTTAACAGAGATTGGGCATACTACCGTCAAACGGAATCAAAAGTGGTTGCAGAGCATCTTATAGAAAAACTGAAGGAAAGGAAGAGTAGTGTTGTTTTAGGACTTGACTTTCATTCCACACAAGAGGATATATTTTATACACTAACTGATAATCGACAATCCAGTATCTTTGGATTTAAAGATATTTGGTTGGAAAGTATTGACAACACATTTCCAGATTATACACCAATTGATGGCGCTTATGATCTGAACACGCCTATTACTAAAGGATGGTTTTATTTGCAGTTTGGCGCAGAGGGAATTACCTATGAAGTTGGTGATGAGACGCCAAGAAAATTTGTAAAAGCTAAAGGTCAAACATCAGCTCGAGAGATGATGAAATTAATGGTGTTGAGAAAGCTGGACTGAGTTAATTTTTAGATTCTTTTTTTGACATGAATACATATAATCATGAATCTGACAAACGCCAATGCCATTTTATACGTCTAAATAAAAAAGACCTTTATTATGAAGTTTATTTATGTATTTCTTTTTGCAGTATTAATGTTTTCTTGTAAAGATGATGATTGTTGTGTTTCAAGTGATGTTGAATGCTACTCCTTTGATATTAGACAATGTCAAACAGATGAATTTGCAGATGAAATAGCTGAGTTAGAACCACAGACTCAGAGGGAGTCACTAATGAAATCTTGGTTATCTGACAAAGGATTTCAGGTTGAAAAAGTTAAGTTAGAACTGGGTTTTCACGAAGCCGTATGTGAAGCATGTCATGTTTGTCCAATGGGTGATAGATACTATATTCAAGTTAGCCCAAAAGAGGGCAGCACAAACAATGTTATTGCAGAGACTTTACAGCTGTTGAGCTTTGAGCTTGCCGATTGTTCTGTTTTCGAGTAAAATTCAGACTCCCCAAAAGGTTTTTTAACCACTTTGCTTATTCTACTTTCATCATACATTGAAATATTGTAGTTTTGCATTTTTTCACTCACGTTTAATGCAAAAGCGATGAGACTACATAATAGAGTCAACAAAGAACTGCTTAAGGAAAAAATCCTGGCAGACAAAAGAAGTCGAACTACTTTATCTTTTTATCAATATGCTCATATTGGGAACCCTCAAGTTTTTAGAGATCATTTTTTCCTATTGCTCAATGAGCTGGAAGTGTTTGGACGTATTTATGTTTCTAAAGAGGGCATAAATGCTCAAATTTCTGCACTTGATGAGAATTGGACAGAATTCGTAGCGGCTATGAATACTATTTCATTTTTAAAAGACATAAGACTCAACAAGGCTATTGAAGATGATGGCAAATCATTTTTTAAATTGACTATTAAACTCCGAGAGAAAATAGTGGCTGATGGTCTAAGTGATGATACCTTTGATGTTACAGATAAAGGCACTCATGTGAATGCAGAAGAATTTAATGCCTTGGCCAATGATCCAGAAACTACCATTGTTGACATGCGAAACCATTATGAAAGTGAGGTAGGGCATTTCAAAGGTGCCGTTACTCCTGATGTTGAAACCTTTAAAGAATCCCTTCCAATTATTGAAGAGATGTTGGGTGAAAAAAGGGATAAGAAAATATTGATGTATTGCACAGGTGGTATTCGTTGTGAAAAAGCCAGTGCTTACTTTAGACACAAGGGTTTTGAAAATGTCTATCAACTGGAAGGGGGTATTATTGAATATACAAGACAAGCGAATGAGCAAGATATCGAGAATAAATTCATTGGAAAGAATTTTGTTTTTGACGATAGATTAGGAGAAAGAATCAGCAATGATGTGATTGCCAAATGCCATCAATGTGGAACTGAAGATGATACACACACCAACTGCGCAAATGATGCTTGCCATATCCTATTTATTCAATGCACTAATTGCAATACTGAATACGAAGGATGTTGCTCAATTAAGTGTAAAGACTTTAACAAACTTCCAGAAGAGGAAAAAATTGAATTGAGAAAAACTGTTGAATTTAATGGAACAAAGTTTGGAAAGGGCAGATATAAGGCGAACCGAAAGGATGAACCCTTGGTGATAGATTGATTAGTCATCAGAGTCATAGCCAGAGTCAGATACCAGAATGAGGGTTTTGATGTTTATGTATTTTTTTGAAATATTATTTATACCGTTATCACACCTTCTTTTTTATCTCCAATTTGAATGCTTTTGCCTTCAAAGTAACGCCAGCCAGAGTACCAACATGCCAGTGCATCTAACTGATGCCAGTTGTCTGGAATCTGTTTTAGTTTATTAGGAAGTACTTTTGTGAAACGATTGACTATCTCACTGTTTATTTTTTCCTTTTTAAGGTAGTCATCTTGCCATTCTAAAACATGTTTGATAAGATAAGCGGGATAGGTTTCAAAAAACACCACATTGGGTAAGCTGTCTTTTAATTTGATGGCACGTGCTGTTAATCCGCCTAGAAACATAGGAGACATGGCTTTGGTTAACTTATCACATTGGCGGTAGAAGTATTCATGGTTTTTATTGGTAAAAGCTCCTGGCAAACTTAGGGGAGCATCTAAAAAAACATTTTCAACATTATGTTCTTTAATAAAGTTAAATATCATAATGTCAGCATCTGACTTTTTTTCGGACTGTAAACACATTAACGTATTCTTGTCTAAGAAATAGATAGCAGTAGTTCCTGCAACCTTTGACCCATAATCTATACCAATCCATTTCATCTATCAATTTTTAAATAGCTATTTTCGCCAATACAATTTTACAATTATTAATGGTATAAAAAAATATTCAAACTTAATTATTCCACTGGTGTGCGTTTTGGCATCTCTTTGTGTTTTTTACCCAAGTAGGCATTATGGAATGGTTACTGATTTTATCAATTGGATATACAAATATGAAAATGGATCTTTCGCTGATGTGATGCATTGCTTTGATTACCCAGGACTGCATCAATTTTTTCATTTTGTAAACTTTACCATTTATAAAGTGATCAGCACAAATACGATCGCGTGGTATATGATCTTGAGTATTATGCATGGTTTGAATGTTTTTGTGATTTTTAAACTGGGAAAAGAAATCCTTAATTATTTTGGAAATGAAAAACTGGGCACTCAGTGGCTTGCTGTAGTTGCTTTTCTCTTTTTAATCTTTCCGTATAATATTGAAACAGTTATATGGAAGGCATGTCTTCACTACATGATTACCTTACAGTGTTTGTTGCTAGGTTTTTTCTTCCTTTTGAAATATTGGAAAAGTATAAATGGGCATCTTTTTCTTTTTATAATTCATTCCTTATTTGTAGTTGCACTTTTCACCTTAGAATTGAGTTTTATTTTTCCATTTATGTACCTATCGGTGATTATAGGGCACAGGCTTATAAGATCTGATTCAGACTTTAAAGGAGACGTTGTAAATATTTTCTTGCCACAAGTGATATTATTATGCATTTATATTTTTCTAAGTAAAATGGCTCTTGGAAATTATATAGGCCACTACGGAGCTGAAAAGCATCTTGTTTTTGATCTTAATTTGATTTTTTCAAATGGATGGAAATACTTCTTTAAAAACTTCATGTTCCTTCATTTTTATAGCTTCCACATCAAAGCTTTTCTATATGAAAAACTTCTGACAAATATTTGGGTGATTTATGGTTTATCAATTGGTGTAATTGCTTTGGTTGTAAATGCTTATAAGTCTAAATCGCAATACATAGTTTTTCTTACAGTCAATTTGATTCTTTTCTTTTTGGCCTTGGCACCTATTCTAACGTTATACTTTTATTGGATGCACCCATTTGAAAATGATCGGTATGGTTATTTTGCCAGTATATTTTTTATAGTCTTTGTAGTATCAATTCTATACAAGATACCAAATGATAATTTCAGAAAGCTATTTCTCACTTTATATTTAGGAATAAATATTTTTTATTTTATAAATGTGATTTTTAATGCCAATGAGGCGGTAGAGGTTCAACATTCATTGCTAAGTAATTTTGAAATACCTGCTACCAATGATACAATCGTAATTTTAGGAATGCCAGATAATTACAATGGCATGTATATGTTTAGAGATCATAAAAAAAATGCACACATTTTGCGCAAGTCTTTGTCTATGATGTATGACAAAGATTTCGACAATACAATTATAGATGTCGCACAGTTTAATCAAATTAACTTAACGGATGGTCTAAGTGTAAATGTTGTTAGAGATAGGACTTTAAGGGTTGCATTTAACCAAGCAGGTAATTGGTTTTGGGATGCAGGTGTGGGACTATCGAATTATGAGACAGAGCTTTTCAAAGTAGAAGTAAAGTCTGGTTATTATGATTTGATATTTAAAAATCAGATGGGTAATTATATCTTCTTATATACAGATAACAACAAGTGGGTGACATTTGAGGTTGATTAGAACTACAATTGATAGACACTAACTTAGGTCTAGAAATGGGTTAATCTGTATAGTTTTTTTGCAAGAGGGGTAGCCCTGGCAGGGAGGGGTCTCCTTCTGGAAAAGAGATGAGAAATTTCTTTTCAATGCCTGTAAGCTTAATAAACATTGAAGAATACAGGCTAATTTAAAAAATGAAGGATTAAAGTGAAT
This sequence comes from uncultured Saprospiraceae bacterium, assembly GCA_905480605.1. Classification (GTDB taxonomy): domain Bacteria; phylum Bacteroidota; class Bacteroidia; order Chitinophagales; family Saprospiraceae; genus RFSX01. Next base: position 7,763 of record CAJQRD010000099.1, read on the forward strand.
TCCATATTAGTTTATTAGCAGCGCTAAATAGAAGAAAATTGTTGCAAGGGAGGGGTCTCTGGCAGGGAGGGGTCTCCTTCTGATATTACAAGAATTAAAAGAAGGATGTTGAGTCTTTGGCATCCAGAGCCTTTACCTATAAATATTTAAGCCAGCCCAGAATTTCTCAATAATGCCATCACCACAACTACGGATAAAATCAATGGCACATGCTCTTCTTTTTTAACAGCAATACCAAACTCACCAGTTGACCAAACCTTATGAGATACAATACCAAATTCCTCTTCATCTCTGATAAATCTATATTGACCATTCCAAATATCACCTACCAACTTAAATGGTTTTGAAACTTTTGTTTCAATTAAAAACTCTGATTGTTTCCAATTGGTAGGTTTGTCAATTGTTGCAAGTAAGGTTTCATTTTCAAATAAATTATATGACAACTTGAACGCACTCTCTTTTTCAATTCGATAAACGACATTAGTGTTTACAGACTTTAAGGTGGTCTCTGTATTAAGCCACTTGGTATAGCTTTTTACATTAAAAGCTACTACATCATCTTGGTTGTAGATGATGTAGTAGCCAATTTTCCACCACTTGTCTTTTTTTATTCTAAATTTTAAAAACGAAATGGCTTAAGCTTTATGGTTGTGAAAAAGTTTCAAATGCAGACTTTAATCTCTTGTCTGTCGTTTTATTTACAATTTCAGAGATGGTATCTGTTAATTTTGAAATGGTATTATCCAAATCTTCGTTTTGAACATTTTCTTTCTGCCTACCTTCAAGTGTTGAAATCAATCCTTTTAACAAATTGGTAGATGCATATTTTTTAAAATAACTATTGGATTTATCAAGCGCCACAGACTTCAATAATTCAATGGTAGAGTTTAATTTTGAATAGTCCTTTATTGACGTTGCTATTTTGTTGTACTGATTCATGTAATTGAAGAATCTAAACATTCCAACTTCGTTGATGTTGTTTTCGAAGAAATTTAAATACTTTTCATCTCCAGTAGAAGCATAAATTTCTGCAAATTTTGACACCAGTGGTTTATGATAAGACTTTATTAGTTTTTCAGATTCCTTTATTGCTGCGGCTTTGTCATTACTATAGATAATACTTAGAGCTTCAGAAATTACACGGAACGATTGATCTGTTTGAATAGCCTTCTTAGCTGTAGGCAAATCTTTTACAGATTTTAATGCCATTGCTCTAACAGATGAACTCTCATCATTCAATGCCAGTGATATCAATTTGTCTTTATACTCTTGTGGGTCTAATGAAGAGACAACCATGGATCTGATTTCTTTAGAAGAGTCATTTATAGCTTTGTCTAATATTTTAGCAAATGAAGTTGTACCCTTTAAGTTTTTTAGTGCCGTGTTTTTGTCGCCAAACTCATTTGATAGGTTAAACAGATTGATATATTCATCTGGTGTTCTTACCTCATTCATAATAGCAAGAATGTTATGTTTTCCGTCTAGTACAGCAACGACAGGCATTTCACTGTCTTCAATATCAATTGTAATTTCTTGATTTCTTTGATTGATCCATCTTTGAACGTATTCAACTTTACCTGAGGAGTAATACAATGCAATATCAACGGGGAATTGGAATATGGCTGGAAACCTTTCAGGATCTTGAGTTTGTGTTATTGAAAACATTACTGATTTTGATTCAACATCAATATTGTTGTCTACTGTTAATATGGGATGACCTTCACTAAAAAACCATTGGTTGAAAAACCAATTTAGATCTTCACCAACCACATCCTCAAAAGCCATTCTCAACTCATGCGCTTCTACATCTGAGTATTCATTTTTCGTTAAGTAGTATTTTAAGCCAGAGAAGAAGGCATCATCTCCAATGTATGATCTCAACATATGTACGATCAACCCACCTTTATTATAACTATGGCCGTCAAACATTTGTTCCTTGTCTCCATATTCAAAATCAATCAAGTCGTGTGTTCCTTGTTGATTGGCGGACATAAGGTAGCCGTTCATGTCCTGTAATCTCTTTCTCTCTGCTGATGCATGACCATATTTGTGCTCTCTCCATAAGTATTCACTATATGTTGCAAATCCTTCGTTTAGTGTAAGGTTGGACCAACTCTCACAAGTGACAAGATCACCAAACCAGTGGTGAAACATTTCATGTGCAACAATGTCATCATTGTTGCTGTCCAATAACTCTCTTGAATTCTTTTGGACAGGTTCTCCGAATACTACTGCTCCTGTATTTTCCATTGCACCCGATACATAGTCGCGACAAATTATTTGCGCGTACTTGTCCCACGGATATGGATAACCAAGTTTCTCTGAAAAGAAAGTCAACATCTCTGGGGTATGGTTGAATATCTTTTTGGCATCAGCAGCGAATTCTTTTTCTACATAATACATTAGATCTTTTCCATTCCAACTGTCTCTAATTACAGCATATTCCCCAATTCCCAGCATAAATAAATATGGGGCATGTGGTTTGTCTTGCTTCCAATAATCTGTTCTTGTTCCATTTGGATTTTTATTTGAGGAAATTAACTTACCATTTGATAGTGTTTGAAAATTATCCTTAACGGTCATATAGATTTCCTGAGAACATCTTTCATTTGGCTTGTCAATTGTAGGAAACCACCGAGAACTATTTTCAGTTTCACCTTGTGTCCAAATTTGTTGAGGTTTATTTTTATTTTCATTTAGTGGGTTGATAAAAAACAAACCTTTGTCAGATGTAATTGCAGCGCTTCCCCCTGAAGGACCTTCATTTGGCTTGGCAGTATAATCAATAACGACAGTATATAATTCATCACGGGTGTATGATCTGTCTAGGGTAATCGTAATTTTTTGTTGGTCATACTCATAAGTTAGATCTTTATTGTTTAGACTTATACTATGAATATCGAAGACTTTTGCATCTAAGACAAGAGTGTTGGTTTCATAAAACATAGGTTTTAAATCCAATGTTGCTTTTCCCAAAACATGTTGTTTTTGCCAATCAAATGCTAACTCTAGTTTGGTATGAATCAGATCATGTTTACGCGTTGCAGAAGGTTGATATACAGGAAGTTCATATATGGGTTCCTCATCTGTTATTGCACTTGCAGTCACCACCATGGTATCAAGATATTCTTCTTCGATAACAACTTCTGGCATTTCTACTACATCTTTAGTCGACGTGCAAGAATAGACAGTGAAAAGCAATGTGGCTAAAAGTAGCTTTAAAGAAAATTGAAGTTTCATGTATTTATTTTGTGTTGATTTATAGTCTATTAGTTATAAAGACAAAAACTATGCTGAATTTAAAATGTATTGATATGAAGATAAAACAAAACTTTCTATATCAATTTTAAGCTTTAATAATCAATATTCATAGCATCCATAATAGCATATATTTCCTCAGATACACCCATTTGTTTGTTTTTCACAAATGGATCTCCTTCATTAAATTCATAATATCCGTTCAGGTAAGCTAGAAAGTATTCTTTTGGAATATCATTGAATTTGAAAGCTCCATAGAAGTATTTGAAATGTTCTTTTTTAAAGCCTTTATTATCGGAAGCATAGAAATGTACAATTAAAGGAACAATTGATGCATATTGTCCTAATCCACTTCTGCTAGGGTATCCATATTTTTCGAAATAAGTAGCAATGGCAGTTAGAAAATAATCATCTTTTTCTAACTTCCCTTTTTGATTTTTCTCAAACTCGGGAGAGTCGTTTCCGTACTGTTTAATTGTTCGTTCTTCATCACTTAAGATCATCTGGTATTCAAAAAAGATATTTTCTAAGAATGCCTTTTTTTTATCTGTTGACGTTAAGGACTCTATTTTGTTGGTTATAGATTCTTTGTCAAGATTGTTTTCGGTCTTGCAGGAAAACACCGTGCTGACGAAAAGGGAAAGTGTAATATATGTGAGAAGTTTTTTCAAAAGAACTGCTTAATAAATTTAAAAACAGCGAACATCCCGATAGTTATCGGAATGTGTGGTGTTTAAGATTTTATTTTTTTAGTTCTTTTTTTACAGTTCTTGTAATCTCGATGGATTGTGGACCTGCAATAATTTTGAACTCTGTTCTTCTGTTTTCTCTGTGTTCATCATCTGAACACGGAACACGATTCTTACAATGGTTAAGAATTCTTTTCTCACCGTATCCAACGGGCTTCATTCTTTTTTTATCAATACCACTTTTGGTAAGATACCTTACTGCTGATTCAGCTCTTCTTTGACTTAAGTCTTCATTATAAGCCGCCTTACCTTGTGAATCGGTATGTGACGCCAATTCGATAATCATTGTTGGATATTCATCCATTAAATCAGTTAAGAAATCAAGGTCTTTTTCTGCGTCTTGTAAAATAGCGTCGTCGTCTAAGTCGTAATAAATGTTATTTAACCTGATTGGCTCATTGATAGAAACAATCTCAGTTTCTGTAACTTCTTCAACAACTGGCATTTGCTTTAAAGTTATCTCTTTTTTGAAAGTGTAATTGTCGATTATTGCTGCTGTAGTGAGATTTATAGAATCTGGATAATATCCTTCTCTAGTAATTGTTGCTTTGTATTTAAAATCAGAATCTAATAGAAATTGAAATTCATTTCCAAGTGAATTGAATTTCATGTCTGTTGGGTAGTTTACTGGATCAGATAAGTTTTCTAATTTAATCGTTGCACCATTAATTGGTTCTTGGTTTTCATTTACAACAATAGCCAATAGGTCAATAACAATTTCTCTAATATTGAACTCAAAGATGTCATCGCAACATGTTTTACTAACCAGTTTTTTCTTTTTATCTGAAGGTCTGTTAGATAAGAAATAACCTCTTCCACCTTCTTCAGCCATACTAAATCCATGATCATCATAAGATGAGTTATATCCCAATCCCATGTTTTCTGCCTTGCTCCATTTACTTCCATCCCAGACACTGTAATGTAAATCTAATCCTCCAATTGAAGGTCGACCATCAGTACTGTAATATAGCGTTCCATCATAGTAAAAAGGAGAAAGATCATCATCTTGCGTATTGACATTAGGACCTAAGTTTACAGGAGAAGAAAATGTACCATCGTTATTAATATTAGAATAGAAAATGTCATAGTTGCCTAAACCACCTTCCATATCGCTAACGAAGAATAAAACCTCTTTGCCAAACAACTGACCTACGGCTGGTTGTTTTGAATACCATTCTCCATTGATAATTGGTGCTAAGTTTGCGGCAGTCCAACCATTGTCTTTTTTGTAGCTCACCATTATTTGAGATGATGTGATTTCTGTGCCAACCATTTGTACACGTGTGAAATACATTGTACGACCATCTCTTGATAAAGCCAAGTGTACGTTGTGAAAACCAATTCTATTTACATTTTGATCCAGGGCAGAACCTTTTTGAAATTTGCCTTCTTTATCTCTTTCGGACATGTAAATTCTTGCATGATGTTCGTCATCTTCACTATTGCCTGGTTCAATTATTTTTTTTCTGTTTAGTGACCCATAATAGAATCCCCCATCTCCAGATTCACGAGGGGAATACTCCATAGACGGAGAGTTCACTTCCTTGCCTAACGGGGCAATAGCCGTTTCAACATTTGGTTCGATAGCCCGCAGCATTTCTATACCTTCAATTTCCATTTGAGCTCTATTGACAATAGAGTCATTTTCGCTTAAGCTAATTACCTTATTGAATTCCTCAAGTGCTTCTGTATATTTTGCACTGGATTTTAATACTTGGCCATAGATATATCGATAATCGCTGAATTGGTTTTCATCATCTCTATCTAAAATTCTTTTTAGTCGCTTCTCAGATTTTTCAAAATCTCTTAACTTGTAATTAAGTTCAGCAATTTTTAAAGCGTAAACATAATGCTCCTTACTACTCTTTTTAGATTTGCTGCCTCTTTTAGATTTGCTGCCTTTTTTAGATTTAGATTCGTTTTGACTCTTTAGTTTGGCTTCATCGTAAACTTTTTCCCACCATTCCAAAGCTCCAGCATAGTTGCCTTTCTCTTCAGCTTCTTGAGCTGCTTCAAGTTTTTGAGCAAATGAATTTTCTCTAATGGGTTGTGCATTAGAAAATGTAACAGCAAATAAAAGGACGATAAATATATTTAAATAGCGCTGCATATCTAGTTGTTTATTATAATCTTGGACAAATTAATTTCGGTTTGGCTTCGGCTTTTTTATTCCACTTGAATATTTTACTTATACCCAACTCATATGCTCCTGCATTGTTGGTAGATCCAGATAGGCCAGAAACATTAAGATCAAAGGATAGCCCAATCCGCCAATCTTTAAAATCAGCACCTAAGTAAATCGGAATATCCATATTCGAAGCAACTCTTACACCTAAACCAAAATTTAAATACAAATCTTTTGACTTATTGTGATGGTATGAAAACAAACCTTGTAATAATAAATTACTTGCGGATCCCATTTTCTGATACAAAAGTGTTGGGTTGAATGTAAGCTTAGAATTAAGATCAGTATAGTATTGGATAAAGCCATTGATTCTTCTATCAATTCTGGCTCCTGTTGTCTGCCCTGTTATTGAATCAATTTGACTGTTGAGCCTTGGAGCTAACAAGTGATCAGATGAAAACCCAATTCGTAAGTCTGATTGTTTTCCAACAGGTGTGGAATACATAAATCCAAGGTGAATATCATTGGAATCTTCTGTTACTTCTCCATTTTCGGCAGCTATAAGTTGAAACTTCATTTCATCAGAATCAACAAAAGCACCCATGAAATCACCCGATTCAACATTTGCTTGAGAAATCGTTGTCACATCGTTTTGAAACACGTTACTATATTTTCCATATTTTGCGGAAATAGTAAAAACTGAAGCTTGCTGTTTTCCCAAAGTTAAATGATAGGCTGCGGATAGTCCTGAAAAACCTCGACGAAGCTTGGCAATACCAGCTGTTTTTTCCTCTTTCATCAAATTCATGCCAACCGAGATCCAGTCTCCTTCTTTTAAACCAAAAGGAATGTTGCCGTCTAGTAATAAATTTAAAGTATTGAAACCATCATGACTGTCGCCTCCTATATTAAACCATTGTGATCTTCTGAGTACTGTTGCTCTTATGTTGCCATAATAAGCACCAGTTAATGCAGGACTAACGGTTGAGGGGGCGAACTGATAATAACTAAAATGAACGTCTTGTGCCGTCATAGTAATAGACAAAAAGCACAATAAGACTAAAAGCGATTGTTTAATATTCATGTGTATGAGAAAATTATACGCTAAAATTAGTTTATTAAGGGTTTATAAAGAAATACTTCGAGGACATTAGTACTATTTATTTTATTCTATTATGATATTTACTAATATTAATGTCAAATACAGCTGTTTATTTCATTAATTGATCTAAATTTTGATAAAATACGCATTTACCTTCCTTTTTATTTCTTTTTCACTCATGATTTTGGCTCAATCAATTGAGTCAGATACTTCATTTTATGCTCCAAAGTCAAGTGATCTTGATAAAGGATCAAACAATCTGATAAAGTTTGGTTCTTTTGGTGCCTACACTGTTGGAGCCTTCTCTCTTTATGAATTTTGGTACAAAGATTTTGAACAAGAATCTTTTCACTTTTTTGATGATTTTGGTGAATGGTCCAATGTGGACAAAATGGGACATATTCATGCTTCTTATTCTCAATCCAATATAATTTATAAGGGCTACAAATGGAGTGGACAATCAGAGGATAAGGCAATCTTATGGAGTTCAGTTACAAGCCTAGCTTTTCAGTCTGCGATTGACGTGATGGATGGTTTTTCTTCAGGATGGGGTTTTTCAATCTCTGATTATTCAGCAAATTTAATTGGTGTGTCTGTTTTTGCGATTCAGCAAAAAATATGGCATGAACAAAAAGTAAATTTAAAAATGTCTTATTGGCCTGAAAACTATCCAGTTACGCCTGTTTTACAATCTACCTCTATAAGTATAAATGATAGGGCAAGGAGCTTATTTGGTACAACACTTCCTGAGCAATTTTTAAAAGATTACAATGCTCAAACTTACTGGTTGTCATTTCACCCAGCATTAATTTTCCCAAATCTAGAAATGCCAAAATGGTTGAATTTAGCCATTGGATATGGAGCAGATAACATGCTAGGAGGGTTTGAAAATAGGTGGATTGAAAATAATGAAGTTATTGCTATAAATAACGAATTAAGACAACGACAATTTATATTTGCCTTGGATTATAATCTGACAAAAATTAACACGAAAAGTAAATTTTTAAGAACGGTTTTGGATGTTTTAAATGCTTTTAAATGGCCTTCTCCAGGCATTGAGCTTACATCAAAAGGTGAGTTTAAGTTTCATCTTTTATTCTTGAATTAATGTACTTAAAGAGGAATAATGCCTATTTTACAATACAAATTTGGCTTTTAATTCAAAATCTGTCCTGTAAAAGGTTTTTAACCTCTTTGTTTTTGGATTACCTTTTGTGTATGTTTGTCACGCAACCAAAAAATCTAAAGTGGCAGATAATCATGAAATATTTGAAAAGGAACTTTTCCCGCATATTGATGCGTTAAAAACCTTTGCATATCACCTAACTTATGATGAAGATGATGCAAATGACTTGGTCCAAGAGACCTACATGAAAGCACATAGATTCATTGATCGATACATTCAGGGAACTAATGCGAAGGCTTGGTTGTTTAAAATTTTGAAAAACGCTTACATTAATCATTATCGTAAGCGCAGCAAACAACCCAAAAGGGTCGACTTTGAAGACGTTGTTAATTATCAGAACAGCGACGATAGAGGTAGCAAAGGCTATCTTGACCTAAGAGAAGAACTATTTGACAGCATGATGGGAGATGAGGTGACTATAGCCATCAATTCTTTGCCTATCGATTTTCGAACTGTCGTTTTATTATGTGATATTGAAGGTTTTACATACGAAGAAATCTCCAAAATCATTGATGTCCCTATCGGAACAGTCAGGTCGAGATTGTTCAGAGCCAGAAATATGCTAAAGGAAAAATTAAAAGCCTATGCAGAAGATTTGGGGTATAAGGACAAAAGAAGTCTTAACAAAACAAGAAAACTTAAAGCAGACTCTGAAGAGGAGTAGGCTCTTTCTTTTTTCAGTTTATTAATGTTAAAAACAATTGTTTTTAACATTAATAAGAACAGACTCATTTTTTTTATTGAACGTATTGTCATGATTTTTAAAAATTAAACAATGGGAAATCCACACAACATTCAAGAAATTCAAAACAGAGTAAGCTTATTTTTTGATAATGCTTTGGCTGATAATGAAAAAAGAGAATTGCTTGATCAAGTAACTCAAGATCCTAGATGTTCTAAAATATTCAATAAAGAGAAAAACTTTAGAGAGTTCATTAAAAACAATGTGACAAGACCTTCTGTATCTAATGACATGATACAAAACATCAAGAATAAAATACGCTTCATTTAGCTAACAATTTATTATATCTTCGCCAACTTTATTAACACAAGTTTACTTGTGACTCTATTTCTATATTTACAGTTGACATGATAGATAAACTCGAATCTATATATAACCACTTTTTAGGTGTTGAAGAAAAACTTTCAGATCCAAGCATAGTCTCGGATATGAAAAAATACTCCAAACTCAATAAAGAATACAAAGACTTACAGGTTATTGTAGATCAATACAAGATACTTAAAAACCTGGGTGACAATATTGCCAGCGCTAAAGAAATGCTTGATGATCCTGATTCAGAAATGCAATCAATGGCAAAAGAAGAACTTAACGACTTAGAGCCTCAACACGAAAAACTACTAGAAGATATAAAAGTACTTTTGATTCCAAAAGACCCAGACGACCAACTTGATGTTGTCATGGAGATTCGTGCAGGAACAGGTGGCGATGAAGCTAGTATTTTTGCTGGAGACTTGTTAAGACTCTATACAAAATATTGTGAATCTCAAGGTTGGAGAGTTGATACTGTTAGTCTGAATGAAGGATCTTCTGGAGGTTATAGCAAAATAGTACTAGAGATTTATGGCAATGAAGTTTTTGGAAAATTAAAATTCGAATCTGGCGCCCACAGAGTTCAACGTGTTCCAAAAACAGAATCTCAAGGAAGAGTGCATACTTCAGCCGCAACTGTTGTAATAATGCCTAAGTTTGAACTTGATGATATAGATATTAGGAAAGATGAATTAAGGGTTGATACCTTTAGAGCGAGTGGAGCAGGTGGACAACACGTAAACAAAACAGAATCTGGTGTTAGGTTTACACACCTTCCAACTGGAATAGTTTCTGAAAGTACAGATTCAAGATCTCAACATAAGAACCGAGAGATTGCAATGCAAAAACTTTATCAGAGAATCAAAGAAGCTCAAAGAGAAAAAGCTTACGCACAACAGAAAGAGCAAAGAAAATCTTTGGTAGGTTCTGGAGATAGGTCAGATAAAATTAGAACATATAACTATCCACAGAATAGAGTGACGGACCACAGAATCAATTTGACGTTATACAGTTTGGATAAGATAATGGATGGGAACATTACTGAAATTATTGAAAAACTTCAGATGGCAGAAAATGCTGACAAGATGGTTGAAACTCAAAAGATGCCATAACCAAGCAGGCGTAAATTTTTCAGGCTACAAGATCAAGATATTAAAAAAACACCCACAGGAATACGGGTGTTTTTTTATATGCTATGCTTTAATTATTTCTTCAGTTTTTTGAAGTAAATTCTTTTGTTTAGAATCAGATTTCGCCAATAACGACTTTGCCTTTTCTGTTATTTCTGCCACAAATTCCTTGTCGTCTAAATCTTGACAATTTATCATAACATTGAGGTATGCACCATGGATAGCAGTATGAGAACAAAGAGCTCCAACCCCTACATCACTAATTGAGGCAGGATTTCCAGTTTCGACCATTTCTTCCAAAACTGCATATGCAGAAAAGGCGGTTTGCATTACCTTGAAAGGAATTTCAATTGCATATTTGGTTGCGGTATTGATCGCAATTTTACGAGCGGTCTTTTCTTCTTCACTTCCTTTTGGCAACCTGATTGCATCAATAATTTTATTAAAAGAATTGGTGTCTTCATCTACTAAAAACAGAAGCTGATCTTTAATAGCTTGTCCTTTTTCTGCTTGTTCAGAAAAATAATGCCACTTATCGTCCCAACCTCTTTTATGTGCTGATAGATTGGCTACCATTGTACCAAGTGATATTCCTAACGCACCAACATATGCTGCAATACTTCCCCCTCCTGGTGCAGGGCTTTCTGACGCTGTTTCATTTGAAAATTCTGTTAGATTTTTATTGACAAGGGGTCTGATATCATCTTCTTCTAACAAATATTCAATTACTTTTTTCTTAGGATCAAAATCTCCCAGTTCATCTAAACCAAGCGACTTAACAGCAATCTTCATGATTTCCATATCGCTAATTCCAAGAGATCGTTCTTGCTTATTTAAGAAATATTTCCCGGCATCGATCAATACTTTCTTAGGAACAAGGCCGACCAATTCGGACCCAGTGACTCTCATTCCTCTTGTATTTGCACTATCTCGGACCGCTTCAAAAGCTGTGTGTAGTTTTGTAATATTGATGTCAGTAAGGTTCATTGAAATCTGTGCAACTCCATACTCTTCAATAAACCAACCAATGGCTTTAACCGATTTTAATTTGCCAGGAACGCGCAATGGTTCTCCGTTTTCATCTCTTTGTATTTTACCTGTAACGGGGTTTCCTTCTCTTTTTACACGACCGTTTTCTCTGATGTCAAATGCAATAGAGTTAGCTCTTCTAACTGACGTTGTATTCAAATTGACATTATATGCTACAAGAAAATCTCTGGCTCCAATGGCGGTATTTCCAGTACTTTCATTAAAGACAGCTGGTCCATAATCTGGAGCCCATTCTGCTTGTTGTATTTTTTTTGAAATACCTTCATATTCTCCACTTCTAATCGTCGCAAGATTTTTACGTTCTGGAGTTTTAGCAGCTGATTCGTATAAGTAGATTGGAATATTCAGGTCATCGCCGACGCGAGCAGCTAACTTTTCAGCATAAATGACGGTTTCTTCCATTGTAATGTTTGAAATTGGAATCATAGGACATACATCGGTGGCACCCATTCTTGGATGTTCCCCACTGTGCTTTGACATGTCAATAAGTTCCGAAGCTTTTTTGATAGCCAAATATGCTGCATCAACAACCTTGTCTGGTGTTCCTACAAATGTAACAACTGTACGATTGGTGGCCCTGCCAGGATCTACATCCAAAAGCTTAACACCTTCAACTTTTTCAATTTCATCAGTAATCGCTTTAATGATTGACATATCTCGGCCTTCACTAAAATTTGGTACACACTCAATTAATTGCTTCATTTGATTTTTAATTTCGCGTAAATGTAAGTCAACATTATGTTTTTAAGCCACTTCTATATTAAAAAATGCACTTTGTGAAGATATTATTTTTATTTCGCGACATCAATATTAAAAATACTGCATTGTTAATATTAGATTTTATATTTTTATAAAAGTGAAAAGAATAAATTACATACTCAGTGTTATAATAGGATTGCTGGTAACTTTAAATGTTGTCAATGCACAAGAAGTTAGTGTGTCTAGCGAATTGAATTTGAGAAATTATTTTTCATATGAAATATTGAGTCAAGTAGAAGACCGTATTATTGTTTATAGAGACAAAGGATTTATAAAAGAAATAGACGTTTTTAATGACGAAATGGAAAATACAATTAGTGCCGAGATAGAGTTTGAAAAAAAACGTGTTGATGTATTTAGTATAATGGGCATGGATTCTGTTTTCCAAATTCTATATGGTTATTTTGAAAGAGATTCTATGGTTATTAAATATAGAATTTATGATAATAAAGTACAACTTAGAGACAGTTTAACGTTGATTAAAATACCTAAAACGAGTATTAGAAAAAAGTTTTCAAATGTCACTTCTGAAGATAGAAATAAGATTTTATTGTCAACAGTAGATGAAGATGACAATATTTTATTCTTGATGTATGATTGTAAAAAAAGACTAATAGAGTGGACTAAGTTGGTCTATGTAGATGATGAGGTAGCTAGAAGTTTAAATGCAATTGAGTTGGCAAACAATGGTGATTTCGTTTTAATTTTAAATACTAAAAATTGGTTTAACAACAAAGAGGACCTGCGAATGATGTTGTTTAAACCTAGAATGCGGAAAGAACAGTTTTTTTCAATAAACCTTGATGATTATTCTAAGGCTACTGTTTTTTTAAAGCATGACAATAAAAATCAAAACTTAATTATTAGCGGTACTTATGGTTTAAAGCGTGGAAAAGAAATTAAGGGTTACTTTTATTTATGTAAGCCAGTTGAAAGTTTTCGAGAAGGTGAAGTTTTATCTTACATTCCTTTTAAGGAAACATTTTATGAAGAACTTTTGCAAGGAAAGAAGAAGAAAAAACGAGTCCTTAATGATTTGACCATCCAAGATATCATATTAAGAAATGATGGAGGGCTGGTTTTTGTTTCTGAAATTGAAAGAGAGTATTCAAGAAGAAATCCATATAACGGATACACAAGAGTTAGTGATGGGTTTGCACGTAGAGGATGGGTTGATTATTATAATGATGACATTATTATAACTAATTTCAATCCTGATGGATCTATCAGTTGGAATAAAGTGCTTTATAAAAAACAGTTCTCGCAGGATGATGATGGTATCTTCTCATCTTTTTTCGTTATGAAAACGCCTTCAAGGTTGCGATTTATCTACAATGATGAAATCAAAAGAAACAATACCGTCAGTGAATATATAATAAATCCAAATGGTACAATTGCAAGAAATAGTTTATTGAGTACAGAATATCAAGATATGAAACTGCGATTTAAAGATGCGGTACAAATCAGTTCGAATTCAATTATCGTTCCCAGCGAAAAAAACTATGATTTGAATTTGGTAAGGATTTCATACTAAATGATTATTCAAGGCGATGTTTCTTTGAAAGTATAATTAGATTTTCCCATTAATTATTAAAGCTTATATAAGTTTTAAGTCTTCAAACAACAATTACTTTGTGACAACCGGTTGATTGCGAAAAAAGTGATTTTAATAAAAAAATCGCAATCAAAGGGTGACTTCTTTATTTTTTCTCGTCTCAATAATGTAACACAATCAAAAACCCAATTAAGAAATATCAAGATAGGAATTGGTCTGCATTATTAATGGGCCAGGCAAACGTGCCTAGGTCCATTAATTTATTAAGATGTATAGTTCTAAAACCGAAGCCTTTTTTGTTTTACTCTTCTTAAATGCATTTTATTGGATAATGACAACCCTTTGAGCCATCAAAGCTGATTTAGATTTAACTGAAATCATATAAAAACCTTTCTCTAAGTTTAAAGCAGCTTTTTTGATTTCATCTATAATATCTGATCTGACAATCTTATTTGAATAGATGTCATTGCCACTTTTATCCCTTAACCTGATTGTTAATGATTCATCCTGAGTAAAAGTCTTTAATATTTCGGGCGATAAAACATCAGTGGTTGATAAATTTAGTGAGACAATATCATCGTTGTCAATTAGAGTTATAGGCTCACACGGAGTGATTGAAGCTTCAAATATTGTTCCTGAGGCAACTTCAAAATTTGGCGATAAATCAATGTCTGAGCCTGCTGTAAATAATATAGATTGACCATTGTTAAGTAGAGCGTCTGATGTTGCGTTTATTTCTGCTCTGTATGAATTTTGCGTTATGTTATTTATAATCAAATAATCGCCGTCGCAGTCTTCTAAAGCGCAACCTTCATCGATAACATTATCACAGTTATTATCAATACCATCACAGGACTCTGAGGCACCTGGATTTACACTGGTGTTTGTGTCATCACAGTCTTGGTCATCTGTAACGTAGCCAGATGGAAGAGAGCAGGAGCTTATTGTATTATTAGGATCACCGTACGTGTCATTATCAGTATCTGCATAATATGTATTAAACATGAGGCCTTCATCAACCAAGCCATCACAATTGTTATCTATGTTGTCGCATACTTCAATAGCTGCAGGGTTAATATTAGGATTGGTATCATCGCAATCTTGGTTGTCTGTAACATATCCAATTGGTGGCGTACAATCAATTATAGTGCTGTTAGGATCGCCATAGGTATCATTATCAGTATCAGCATAATAAGTGACTGGAGTTAATCCTTCATCAATAGCGCCATCGCAGTTGTTGTCAATACCGTCGCACACTTCAGAAGCTGCAGGGTTTATATTTATATCTGAGTCATCACAATCAAGATTATTACTGACATTACCTGGAGGGATAATACAATCTAATGTAACATTGTTAGGATCACCATAGGAATCATTGTCAAGGTCAGCATATGTTGTTCTTATAACACCATAAAACACAGATAGTGTTTTTGTTATTTGATCCGATCCCGTATTATTGGTCGCTGTCAAAGTTACACTCACTTCTCCATTTGCCCCAGCCGTAATACATATTGTTGGGTTTTGAAGATCCGAAGTTAAAATGTCTAAAACCAAATCACCACTAATAACTTCAAATGTCCAATCCCAAGATGTTGGCATATTGGAAGATAAATCGAAGAAGTCAATGCAGTCGGTTTGACATAATTCTATATTGCCATCTGGTGAAAAATTAGCAACAGGGGGCTGGCCACATTTGGTGGAAGTTGTTGTGTAGCCTTCAGTAACAGCAGTAGCGTTCATGACATCGCTTTGGTCTGAAGTAAACATATACATGCATGAGTTTGCCGCATAAGACATGAAGTTCATATACATATCTTCATCACCACAAGTTTGAGGAAGGTCTGTGCATGTTGTATGATTTGTACATGATGTGTAGCTGCTATAATTAGTGGACATATCGGGCGTATCTGCAATTTGATCCTGTGCACCAGAACAACCGGAATTGTCGCCCCAGACATGGAAGAGACCAAAGTAATGACCTAATTCATGTGCCAAAACTTCACCAGCATCAGCTGTAGGAAAACAACCGGGTGATCCTGTAAATTGCGCACCAGGACAAGATAAATCACCTGTACCAAATATACAGTTGTCAATCATGACGCCATCTCCATTGAACATTCCAGGAATGCCATTTGAAATGCCTAAAAGACCACCACTTAACATATTCACGTAGATGTTTACATACTCATTCCAATCAGCATTGACAGGAGTAAAGTTTCCCGTAGGAATAGAAAAACTTACTTGACCAAAAGTGATAGCATAGTCTCCGTCAACTAACCCATATCCAGCAGGGTGGTTTGCTACACCAATGCAAAATTCAACACAAGCATTGCCTAAAATATCAGCTCCAAAACAAGAAGCAAATTGATTAATTAAAGGAGCATCAATATCTAAACCAGCAAACTCACGGTTTAGCTCTTCAATATGATCGATGGCTACATCTACAGCACATGCTTCTTGCCCAGTTGGAACTATTCCTGTATTAAAGTGAATGGCTATTGGAACCAACAGTGGGCCGTTAGAGCAATCTGGATTTTTATTTTCACTTCTTGCTTTGACGATTGGTTGAATTTGTTTTCTCCACAATTCTACTCTCTTTTTATAATCACCATTATCTTCCATCATTTGATTGTGTGCTTGGACTGTGCTTCCACAGATTTCTTGATCTTGAGCTGATAGGTGAAATGAAAATAAAACAAGAAAAACCAATAGAAAAAATTGATTGGATAGCATATATGTATTTGGTATGTTAGTTATAAATTACAATTAAGTAATGCAAGTTATTATCATAATGTTGCATAGCAAATCACTAAATTAAAGATTTTAATGGTTCTTACTTCATTATTAAATGTAAGTCAAGACATTCTAGACATCTAACAATACGCAATGTTTAAAGGACTATTCTCTGGAATAAAAAAAGCCATCCTGATTAGAATGGCTTACCCTTGAATATTCTTGAGATTTACCGAAATAAATCTTTTTTTGCTATTTAAAAAACTCCTACCTATTTTAAATCTCATTATTTAGACGAGATTTTTATAAAAAGTCACAATAAATGGTATTGCTTCTTTACTTTTGTAGAAAATCTATAACAATGAGTTTATTAACAGTTGGAACTGTAGCATTTGATGATATTGAAACTCCATTCGGAAGAGCTGAGAAAGTTGTTGGAGGAGCATGCACATATATTTCTTGGGCGGCGTCATATTTTATAAATAATATTAGACTAACATCTATAGTAGGTGGTGATTTTCCAAAAGATGAGCTTGATCAACTTCAATCAAAAGGTGTAAATCTTGACGGTTTAAAAGTTATTCAAGATGGTAAGACCTTTTTCTGGGCTGGTAAGTACCACGAAAACATGAACATCAGAGATACAATTACAACTGATTTAAACGTATTGGACGATTTTGATCCTGAATTACCAGATTCTTATACAGACAGTGAGTATGTGATGTTAGGTAACCTTACTCCAGATATTCAATTGAGAGTTATTGAGCAATTGACAGCACCAAAATTAATTGTTTTGGATACGATGAACTTTTGGATGGATATAGCAATGGATAGACTAAAGCTTGTGATTTCAAAGGTTGATGTTTTGACAATTAATGATGAAGAAGCACGACAATTATCAGGTGAATATTCATTGGTGAATGCGGCAAAGAAGATTTTTGAGATGGGACCAAAATATTTGGTTATTAAAAAAGGTGAGCATGGAGCAATGTTGATGTCAAAGGATGACATTTTTTATGCACCAGCATTACCATTGGCTGAGGTTGTTGATCCCACAGGCGCAGGAGATTCTTTTGCGGGTGGTTTTATTGGCTATTTAGCAAAATCAGGTGATACTTCTTTTGAAAACATGAAAAGAGCAGTAATCTACGGATCAACTATGGCTTCTTTTTGCGTTGAGGAGTTTAGTTTGGGTAAGATGAAGAACCTATCTGAGTATATTATAAATGACAGAGTGCAAAGGTTCGTGAATATTACAAAGTTTGATATTTAGGTTTTTATATATAAAGACCCAATGAATAAATAAAAAGAGGCTAGATCGAATGAATGATCTGCCTCTTTTTTATTTCTTTTTGGTTCTAAAAAGACTTTAAGTCCTTTTTATTAAGATAATCCGTTTTGATTTTTGGAGTAAATCCATATTAAAAGGCATATAAAAAGGATTATCGCCACAGCAAATTGACCTATGCAAGATCCTTTTTTTCCCCAATTGTTATTTTGACCGTCTGCCATGTTTGTTAGTTTTATGTTGCAAAGAAAATGAAAAATTTTAATACCCGTTAAATCTTTTGACATTTATCCTTTAACCAAAGGCGATATTTTTCCTTTAAATGAGGAGAAAGGTTTTTGTAAACCTTAATGTGATATTCATTTAACCATTTTATTTCGTTAGAATTCATCAAATTTAAGTCAATAAGCTGGGTATCAATTGGAAATAAAGTAACTGTTTCGAACGTTAAAAACCCTTCTTTTTCGGCATTTACAGTTAAAATGAGGTTTTCTATGCGTATACCATATGAATTTGCCTTATAGTAACCTGGCTCATTTGAAGTGAGCATGCCGACTTCTATTTTGTGCCTTGTCATATGAGATTGCCCTGGAGAGATTGAATGTGGTCCTTCATGTACATTTAAAAAGAAACCAACTCCATGACCTGTACCATGAAGGAAGTTCAATCGATCTTCCCATAAATACTGTCGGGCTAATATATCCAGTTGTCCCCCAGTGGTTCCATATGGAAAAACTGCACGATCCAATGCGATATGACCCTTCAAAACCCTTGTGTATGCATTTTTTTGCTCATCGGTTGGTTTTGACAATGCAATAGTCCTGGTAATATCAGTTGTTCCATCATAATACTGCCCGCCAGAATCTACTAAAAGGATTCCCTCCGATGTTATAGTAGCTGAATTTTCTGCAGTAGGGTGGTAATGTACAATAGCCCCATTGCCATTGTAACCAACTATAGCATCAAAGCTCTCACCAAAGTAGTCGTCTTGTTCGCTTCGTTTTTTAGCAATAACATTTGCAAATTCATTTTCTTTTAATGATCCATTTTTTAGAGTTTGTTCCAAAGTGTAGAATGCTTGAGTAAGAGCAAGACCATCCTTAACCATGCATTTTCTAATATTTTCAATTTCAATGTTATTCTTTTTTGCTTTTGCCAATTGTGAAGGCATTTTGCCGTTTATTATGTTGGTATTGCTTAAAGATTCTTTGAGACTAAGATTAATAGTAGACGGGTCAATTAAAATGGAATCAGCTGAGTTTAGATTATTTAAATAATTATTTATTGAGTCGTAGGGGAGTATTGTGATATTGTCATTTTCCAACTGTGAGTTAAGTTCATTATTTATTTTCGTCTTATTTATAAATAAAAAACAATCCTGAATTGTAACGATGACGAAACTTACAAAGACTGGATTACAGTGAACGTCGCGTCCTCTAAGGTTGAGCAACCAGGCGATGTCATCTAATGTTGGGATCAGATGAAACCCAACATCCAGGTTTTTCATTTGACTACGCACGTCATTTATTTTCGCCCCTCTTGACTTACCTGCAAACTTTAATTCAAGATTAAATATTTCTGTCTTTGGAATCTCTGGCCTGCCTGACCATATCGAAGAGATTAAGTCATTTGTTAATTTTAACTCTATTTGGCTTTTGGCTAATATTTTTTGGTAGCTATTTTTTTGATTTACAGAAAACAAAGGAGCATCAATGGCTACAGTGTTTGTCGACTTTAAGTTTTCTGACAACCAAACGATATGTTCTGGCTGTGAACGGTCAATGATTTTGTGCAATTTAATTTCAGAATTAGACAATTCCTCCTCTGCTTGTATGAAATATCTAGAATCTGTCCATAGTCCTGCGTGCTTTTGGGTAACTACAACTGTTCCTGCTGAGCCAGTAAAACCAGAAATCCACTCTCTAGACTGCCAATGTGTTGGTGCATACTCACTTTGGTGCGGATCTGAGCTAGGTATTATATATGCATCAATATTATCGCTTAGCATTTTTTCACGGAGTAACGCAATTCTATTATTTATCATATTAAAATATATACTTATGTGTAATTAATTATAAATTAAATGGTTAAATATTATGAAAAATCACAATATGGCATTATTATTGATTTTTATTTAAAAATACTGCTTGTCAGTTCGAACGAGAACGACAATAAGTTTGTTAACCTTTAAAGTAGCAAGATAAGATGCTTAGACAAAACTTAAGTCAAAAAATGATGCAAAAGCTGTCTCCTCAACAGATACAGCTGATGAAATTGCTTCAAATACCAACGGCCACGCTAGATCAACGAATTCAGGAAGAACTAGAGTCAAACCCTGCGTTGGATGAAGGCGACGAAGCCAATGAAGTCTATGATCTTGATGTTGATGATACAAGGGATGATGATTATGAGGAAGAGCAGAAGTCTGACGATTTTGAATTGGATGACTACATTAAAGAATATATCGAAGACGATCCTTCCAGCTACAAAATTAAAAGTGAGTCCATACAAGATATCGAAGAAAAGACAATGCCAATTGCTGTTCAAAGTTCATTTCATGAACATTTGGAAAGACAAATGGGTATGTTGGATTTGAAGGACGAAAAAGAATATATTATTGCTGAGCAGATAATTGGTAGTATAGATGCAGATGGGTACTTGAGAAGAGAGCCAATTGCTATTATTGATGATTTGTTGTTTACAGCCAATGTAGATGTTAGCGAAGAAGAAATTGAAGTTACATTGAAAAAGGTTCAAGGAATGGAACCTGCAGGTATAGGAGCCAGATCTTTACAGGAATCACTGTTGTTACAGGTAAATGATAAATTAGAAAAAGATCCAGAAGAACACAAGAAAGCTAGAGTCCTGGCATTTAAAATATTAAAAAACCACTTCGAACAGTTTACAAAGAAGCATTACCAAAAGCTTCAAAAAAATCTTTTCATTTCAGAGTCTGAGTTAAAAGAAGCAATCGAAGAAATTTTAAAATTAAACCCAAAACCAGCAAGTGGATTTTATTCTCCAAATGCTCAGGGTAATCAATATATAGTTCCAGATTTTATCATTACAAATCGAGATGGTGAACTAGAATTGATATTGAATAGTAAAAATGCACCTGATCTAAGAATTAACGATCATTACTTAGAGATGCTAAAATCTTATAAGGACACTACAAGGGGGAGACGTGCTGTTAAAAAAGAGAAAGAAGCTGTTATGTTTATCAAGCAGAAAATTGATTCTGCAAAATGGTTTATTGATGCTATTAAGCAAAGACAAGAAACTTTGCACAATACAATGTATTCAATAATGCAGTTTCAGTACAAATTTTTCACAACTGGTGATGAAAGAACATTGAGACCAATGATTTTGAAAGATATTTCTGAAGTGACTGGTTTGGATATTTCAACAATATCAAGAGTTGCCAATAGTAAATTTGTGCAAACAGAATTTGGGACAAAACGATTGAAAGATTTTTTCTCTGAATCAATTACAACACAAGATGGAAAAGAAGTTTCTACTCTTGAGGTTAAAAATATTCTAAAAGATATAATCAGTGCTGAGGATAAGAAAAAACCAGCTTCGGATGAAAAACTTAAAGAATGTCTTCAAGATAGAGGTTATAATATTGCAAGGAGGACTGTTGCCAAATACCGTGAGCAATTAAGTATTCCTGTCGCAAGGTTGAGAAAAGAATTGTAAGGAACCACGCAGTGGTGAATTATCATAAAGGTTAAGAACCATCGATAAATGTTGGAGATACTCTGGAGAGGGTATCTCCACTTTTTATTATTGTATGTTTGTAAAAATCTTTTGTGCTCATATTCAAAGACATTATTGGTAAATTAACATGGAGCAGTATTGCTTCACTTGTTTATATCATTGTACAATCACTTGTCTTTTTATACCTCTCACATGTTTTACCTGCACTTGATTTTGGCATATTCTCTTTAGCTGTTTCTTTTATTCTGTTTGGAGTAAATGTGATTGAAAATGGGTTGCCGCAAAGTATTATCCAAACAGAAAAACCAATAACGGAAGACTACAATTCAGTATTATTTCTAAATTTTAAGACAGCGTTATTTTACGCAGGATTTTTAGGTTTGCTTATTTTAGGCAGCCGTTTTTTCTGGGCAGAAACTAAATTTATTTATCCAACATTGGTCTTACTGCCTTGTGTGTTTGTAGCTGCGTACAATAAGGTACAGCTTGTTGGTCTTCAAAAAAACTTAGAATTTAAGGCTATTGCTCAATTAGAAATACTGAGCAGTGCGGCTTATTTATTGAGTATTGCGATTACAATTTATTATGATTTGGGCTTGTGGATTCTTGTTGTTTCATTTGCCACCAAATATCTTGCAGTTTTAGTGATAATCAATTTGTTCAATTATAAATATTCTGACAAATTGTTTTCAAGCGATAAGGTTGTAAGGAATAAACATTGGCAATTTGGTAAATTTATTCAAGGCGAAAAGATAATAACATCAGTGCTTTCCTATGCAGATGTTTTTATAATTACAGCGACTTTAGGTGTTGAGATATTGGGATTTTATGATGTACTAAAGCGTATAATTTTGAGACCAATAATATTACTTTACAATGGTGTAGAACAATTGTTTTATCCACTGCTCGTAGAGTCTAGGTCTGACATCAAGCAGTATGTTGAAAACTACGCGTTGCTTAATAAGTTATCAAACTATATTTTTATTAATATCACCGTTGTTCTATATGTTTGTTCTCCGATAATAATACAAATTTTGCCAGCTTCATATGAAAGCTTTTTAGCGACACTAAAGTTGTTATGCATTTTTGCTGCGGTAATTGTTGTTATGAATCCAATAGATATTATTCTATACAGTCTTGGCAAATCTAAATTGTTTTTTAAGTGGATTTTGATTTATACTTTGCCGCTACTTATTCTGATTTACTTTACAAGCTGTATTGGTTTAGATACAATGCTAATGAGTCTGATTTCATTTTACATTTTCTTGTATTTAATAAGCTACTTTATTTTAATTAGGAAAACACTGATACCAGTTTGGTCTTATTTTAGCACGTTTGGATATGCAGTGATTGTATATTTTCTTTTGATATTATTTTCTAATTTTTAAAATCACCATTCTACTGAATTAAACTAGAAGATTTTACTGTGCAATGTTTTAACATGACACTCGCTACAAAAAAAATATTATCTTACAATTCAATTTATAGTTAAATCTGCAATTTAAACGGACCGTGAGTAAAAGCAAATCAACTGAAAGGTCAATTTTTTTCTTATTGGAAAAAACGAGTAAGATAATTCGTGAAAGAATAGGAGAGTATTTGACACAGCATAATTCAAGAGTGACAACAGTGCAATGGTTGTGTTTGCATTGTGTACATGAAAATCCAGGAATTAAGCAAAAAGGTTTGGCACAGAAACTGTCTAAAGAAGAAGCTTCAATCTCTAGAATAATTCGAAAACTTATCAGACAAAATTTTATTTACCGCAAAAGAAGTACATTAGATAACAAGACACAAAACTTGTATATAAGTCTTGACGGTGTTGAAATTATTGAAAAATATCAGAAGGACATATTGAAGATTTATAAAAATACCTTTACAGGTATTTATGATCGAGAGATGAATGTTTTTTTTGACATTTTGAAAAGGGTTAATCTATAGTTTCAAAATCTTAATCCAGGTTCAGAATAAATCATATAGCTGGTGGATAACTTTTTTATTAAACTATAAATAATGAAATAAAGAAGGCTACAGTAATTACTATAGCCTTCTTTTGTTTATTATTTATGTCTAAAACAATCAGTATCCTGGATTTTGGGTCATCGCAGAATTAGTATCTAATTCAGACTGCGGAATAGGTAAAACCAATTCATTAGAATTGAATAAAAACCCATCTACAACTCCTTCGTTTCTTATAACATCATGAATTGAGAATCCTTCAAAAGCCAATTCTAATTTGCGTTCTTTTAAGACAGTAGACTTAGAAATGGGTCCAGTTAATAATGTTGCTCCAGACCTGGCTCTTAAAGCATTAAGATCGTTAAGAGGCGTGTCACCATCTGAGGTTCCGTTAGCAACATTTCCTTCTGCTCTTATCAAATACATCTCTGCCAGTCGTATCAAAGGTATGTTGGCAAATTGATTTGTGTACTTACTTGTTAACCTTGCACCTGTTTGTGCACTTGAGTAAAAGAAATTAGCTCTTTCGTCATTTGCATCATCAAATGAACTGATATAGGAGTCTTGAATTTCTATATCTCCACCTCTGCCTCCATTAGGTTGATCAGCATAATAAGTGATCAATGAATTAGTCCCAGATTGTGAAGTTACTTGAAAAGAAAAAACATCTTCAGAAGTGTCAGCATCATTATTAAATGCACCCGCATAATTTGAAGACAATGAATGGCCACTCATTTGAATAACATTATTGGCAGCATTTTTTGCTTCTGTCATGTTTCCTATATGCAAATAAACTCTTGCCAGAAGAGCCTGAGCTGAATATTTGTCTGCGAAAAAACTATTTGTTTCTGGCAATAAAGAAATCGCACTTTCTAAGTCATTTATTATCAAATCGTACACATCTGTTTTATTTGCTCTTGAAATATCCAATGATACAGAATAATCTAATATACCTTCAGTTCTTAATGGTACAGATAATTCCCCAGATGTAAAGTGCCTTGCCAGATCGAAGTAAGTTAATGCACGAAGAAATCTTGCTTCACCTTCAGTCTGTGCTTGTAAATCAGTGTTTACAACGGCAATGTTATCAATAACAATATTAGCTTGATTAATGACTTCGTAAGAGTTATTCCAAAAACCACTTACAAAACCATTGTCTTCTAATATCTTCTTTTCCTTAATTTGTCTAGGGTCAATAAATGTCCCAGCCCAAACAGTATTGTCGCCTTCACCTAATAAGTCTGCAATCACTTGTAACCTTCCTCCATATGAGGCAGCTTGACCAGCTTCATCATAAACACCTATAAGAATGTTTCTTACGTTACGATCATTTGTAACTGCAAAATCACCAGATATAGATTGAGCAGGTTGTACTGTGAGTTGGTCTTCGCAACCAACAGATATAATAGCGAATAATGCTAATATTATATATTTATATTGTTTCATAGTTGTTGATTTAAAAGTTAATATTTACACCAAAAGAAATTGTCTTTGCTGACGGTGCTGAATAAAATGTTTGACCAGAGGATGCTCCTCCTGCATCAGAACGAGATTCAGGATCATAGCCAGGATAATCAGTAAATGTCAATAAATTAATTCCAGTTAAATAAAATCGAGTGCTTGATAAACCTATACTTTCTAATAGGCGTTGTGGCAAATTATAACTGAAAGTCAAATTTCTTAATCTAATAAAGTCAGCATTAAACAACCACCTTGATGAATGAGCAGATCCGTTGCCAGCGCCTAATCTTGCTTGTGGAACAGATGTTATATCTCCTGGGCTTTGCCATCTATCCAATTGGTCTTTTGTTTGGTTGTCAAACCAATCTCCGTTTGCAGATTGAAAACGGCCAGCCGAATTATAAATTCTTGCTCCTCTTTCACCCATAAATGTGAAGTTCAAACTAAATTCTTTGTATGTGAATTCGTTTGTAATACCTCCTGTTAGATCTGGAAAAGGGTTACCTAAAATTACTCTCTCTGCTTCATTGACATTGGTTGTAATTCCTTCACCACCGTCGCCATTAATATAGTATAAGGCATCTCCAGTATTTGGATCTACACCAGCATATTGAGGCATATAAAAAGATGAAATTGATTCTTCTACTCTATTGATATTCCTACCGCTAATAATATCAGAATTATCATTTGGTAGGGCAGAAATTTCATTTTGATTGGTTGCTAAATTTAGACTTGTCGTCCAAGTGAAATTTTCAGTTGTAATATTTTCTGTTTGTAATGTCAATTCGATTCCATTGCTTTTTAGGTTTCCAATATTTCTATTGATATCAGCAGCACCTGAACTTCCTGGAAGTGGAACTGAAAATAATAAACCATCAGTATTTTTAGAATAGAAATCCAACTCTCCAGAAATTTTACTGTCCAAAATTCCAAATTCTATGCCTATATCAAATTGTTTAGATGTTTCCCAAGTCAAGTCATTGTTTCCTGGTTGAGTTGGAGCCAAACCTGGTCTTTGATTATATGAAACACCGCCAAATAAAAACCTAGAAGGAAAGTTTCCTATTTCTGAATTGCCTAAAACACCGTAACTTGCTCTTAATTTTAAAAATGAAAAAGAATTAGAGCTTTTTAGGAAGTCTTCTTCTGACACTATCCAACCTATTGATCCAGCAGGGAAAGTACCAAATCTTCTATTGCTACCAAATCTAGAAGAACCATCTCTTCTGACACTACCTTTTACAAAATACTTATCATTCAGAATGTATTGCGCTCTAACAAAGTAAGACAAGAAATTATACTGTGTTGTGCTTCCTGAGCCAGCAGTAATTTCTGCTGCACTAGAAATAGTCTGGAAATCATCAGAAGGAAATTCCGTACCAGTCACACTTGTGAATAATCTTTTAACATCATTGAATTCAGTTCCTAGTACAATATTTAAATTGTTATTCCCTAAGTCTTTTTCATATGTCAAATAATTTGAAAAATTATAACTCTCAGTTGTAACATTGGATGCATATGCTTCACCATTAGTTGATTGGAAAGGAGTCAAACTACCATCCCAAGTATTCTCTGTTTGATTGCTGAGGTCATATCCAAAATCAGTATTGAATTTTAAGTCATTCAATATTTTGTACTGAGCAAAAGCCTTTCCGGTAGTTCTTCGAAGCTTAGTTAAGTAACTACCGTGATCCTGTTGAAGTAGAAAGTTTGCATATACAGTCCCATCAAAAGCATCTCCATTGTCTAATCTTGCCGGAGATATGGGAGCTTGTGCAATAGCTTGAAGAGGTGTTACAAAAGCATTGTCATTGGCAACTCTATCAATTGATGTAAGCGAGTATCCTATGTTTAGTCCTGCTGAAAATTTAGAATTAAAATTTTGCTTTAAGTTGGCTCTTGCAGAAATTCTATCAAGACCATTACCAACAATAATACCTTCTGTATCATTGTAAGAACCACCGAAGTAATAGATTGTTTTTTCGTCTCCGCCAGATACAGAAAAATCGACATTTGATTGAGATCCTGTTCTAAATGCTACATCATTCCAATCTGTATCAATCTCACCATTCTGCCAATCAGTATTGTTAGAATATCTGTCAAACCTAGGAATGACATCGAAACCAGTATTGGCACCAGCTTCAGTAAATAATTCAATATACTCAGAAGCGTTTAACCATTCTACCAAATGTGTTGGGGTACTTGTTCCTTTTGATAAATTCAATGATATTTTTGGTTTTCCTATTTTTCCTCTCTTTGTTGTTATCAATACCACACCGTTAGCTCCTCTAGCCCCATAAATTGCAGCTGAACTTGCATCTTTTAATATATCAATTGATTCTATTTCTGATGTGCTTAATGACAATAGTGGATTTGTAGGAGATCCGTTGTTGGATTCATTTGAATTTATTAAAGGTATACCATCTAATACATATAGAGGATCGCTACCTGCACTAATGCTTGCAGCGCCACGAACTCTAACAGAAATTCCTGCCTCTACTTTACCATTTGTCTGTGTAATTCGAACACCTGCTGCCTTACCAGCCATAGTACTTTGAAAATTAGAAATAGGAACACCTTCAATATCCTTAGATGATAGTTTTACTACATTGTCAGTAAGATTTCTTTTACTTGTACTTCCATATCCGATAACAATAATTTCGTCAAGTGTTTCAGAAGATTCAAGTAAAATAATATTAAAAGTACCACTTTTATCAGGTTTGATTTCTTGTGATAAGAAGCCAGTATAACTCACAGAAATATTAGCAGAAGGATCAATCAAATCTAAGCTAAACTTTCCAACATAATCACTTATAGTACCATTAGTTGTGTTAACTTCTAGGACAGTGGCACCTATTAAAGGTATACCATTTACATCTACTACTGTACCACTGATAATATTTTGACCATATAATATCATTCCAATTAGTAGAAAAAATAATGTGTTTAGTAATTTTTTCATATTTGTATTTATTAATTGTTTCTTTAAGATATACTTAATAAGAATATAAAGAAAACATTTTGAATTGTATTCTTCTGAGCAGTCGCTAAACTCTTTTTTTAATAGAAAATATTCTATTATGGCTAACTATTAGGTTTTGCTTTTAAATATACAAGAATGTATTTTTTATTTCCAAATAGCACCAACGCCTTTTTCCCAAAGTAATTTATTGATTGCAGGTATTTCATCATTTAGAAGAGTTTCTCCTTTTGATTTGAGTTTTGTCCATTCAACTTCTAATTCGTTTCTTCTATCACTTGCCCCTTTTGTCAATCTTGGAATATCACTTTCACTTTGATTTATAACATACATGTAGTTTGCTGTAAATTTGTTAGGAAAATTTTCTACATCATCATAAGCTTGAGATTTCCGTTGTACCATTTCCTCATCCCAAACTTTCATTTTTTTGGTCAGTGTATCGGCCATTTCAATTACCGCCTTCAGTTTTGACTTATCCTCTTCTTTTATAGAGTTGACCAATCCTTCTAATTGTTTTCTTTTCTCATAAATATCATTTGTCATATTGTGCATAACAGTTAATGAAGATTCCATTTCTGACATGTATTTATCATAAGCGGCATAATCAATATCTTTTGGATACAAAGGATTAGCTAAAACATTAACTTCTGTAGAATGTGTGTTGTTATCATAACTTAAAACAATGCGGTAAGTTCCTGGTGATACTTTATGTCCTCTATAACTTGCTTCGATATATGCTGTTGGAATACCTGGCATTGTTTTATGTCTCAAGTTCCAAACAAACCTATTCAGCCCTTTCTTTTTTGCTATAGTTGGAGTAGATGGAGGGCCTCCACCATAGCTTTTAAATGATTTGTCCTTTACTGAACTGAAGCTAGTAATAAGTCTGTCATCTTGATCAAAAACTTCTAGTTTTAAGTCTATAGAATCTGCAACTTCAGGAAGGTGATAATATATTACTGCTCCTGATGCTGGGTTCACACCATATAAAGTATTAGTACCAACAAATGACTTTGAATTGCCATTCAGTTGACTTCCACCGTTGGCTAATATTACATCAGCTGGTTGAAACAAACTTATATTTTTCTTAGATGCATTTTGGCGTAATAACTCTAAGTCATCTAGAATCCAAAAGGATCTTCCTGAAGTTGCAATTATAATGTCATTATGCTTAAGCATAAGGTCCAAAATTGGAGTAATAGGTAAGTTTAGTTGTAACGCACTCCAATTACTGCCACCGTTTTTTGACATGTAAATTCCAGTTTCGGTACCAGCAAAGAGTAAGTCTTTTTGCTTTTCGTCTTCCCTAACGACACGCGTATATGCGCCCTGTGGGATGTTTGAAGAAATGTTCTGCCAAGTTTTACCATAATTGGTTGTTTTATATAAACCAGGTGTCTTGTCATCAAATTTGTACCTTGTAGTTGCTATATAAGCTGTTGCAGGGTCGTGAGGTGAAACCTCTAT
>CAJQRD010000100.1 GCA_905480605.1 uncultured Saprospiraceae bacterium
GGGGGGAGTCGAACCCCCACGCTCATACGAACACATGGCCCTCAACCATGCCTGTCTACCAATTCCAGCACTTGGGCTTATTAAGCAAGACAAAAGTAATTAACTGATTTAATATTCAAGCTAAATAAACTATTATTATAATGTGAGGTTAAATTATTATTAAAATAATTTAAAATAATAGCTTGCATATATCATTAATAGAGTCTTTAAAAAGCAAATTACTCCAGGATTTACCAGGATGGGATGCTCAAAAACGAATGTCTCCTGTAAAAACAGCGAAATACAGAGAAACGGCTTCTGATGCTAAAAAAGCAGGAGTTATGTTATTGCTGCACCCTAATGAAGACAATGACCTAAGTCTGTTTTACATTAAAAGGGCGAGTCACAATCCAAATGATAAACATGGAGGACAAATAAGTTTTCCAGGTGGTCAAATGGATCATGAAGACAAAGATTTTGTTGATACGTCGATTAGAGAGACCTATGAGGAAATTGGCATTAACCCTACAGAAATCGAAGTTCTGGGACAATTGACCTCTATTTATGTTTTTGCCAGCAATTTTTATGTGCAGCCTGTGGTTGGGTTTTTACCTTACAACCCAACATTGGTACTGCAAGAGTCTGAAGTTGATTACACAATTCAAACCAGCTTAGAGACTTTGACGGACCCTAGTACAATTCAAACGAAAGATTTTAAATTTGGGAGTTTTAATGTTAAAAACATGCCATATTATAATATTCAAAATGAAGTTCTTTGGGGTGCTACAGCTATGATAACATCAGAGTTTTTGACAGTTCTGGATACTGTTAGTTAAAGTTTTGTATTTTGGGCGTAATGTCCGCAAGTATTTCCAATATCAACCTCGAAAAAACAATCAATAAACTTGTATTTGTTGTCAGCTTCGGTATTGTGGCCCATTTGGTCTTTTTATTGATGACTAATGATAAAAATGTATTCCAATATCTCAACAATATTAAACTAAGGTATCTCTTTTTGATATTATGCTTATTGATGTTTAATTGGGTAGGACACGCTACGCGCTTGGTTATATGGACACGCTATCTCAAACAACAATTGCCATTCAAAAGTACATTTCGTATTGCTGTATACACAGAACTGGGGTCATCTATAACACCAACCTTGATAGGTGGTGGTCCAATCAAATTGGGACTGTTGATAAAGAATGGATTAAGTACAGGGAAAGCAGGTTTTTTAACCTTGCTTAATGGCTTAGAAGATTTTATCATGTATTCAGCGGTATTTGTAATAGGTTTCTTTTATGCCAAAAAAAGTATTTTTAAAATATTTGAATCTATAAGCTGTTTTGTAAAATCAAATTGGGAATATGTTTTAACTGGAATAGTATTTATCCTTATAATTAGATGGGCATTTAAAAACATAAAGGCTCTGAAAGAAATTACTATCATTCCTAGAAAATATAAAACCACATGGTTCAGTTTAAAGGCTGAACTTAAGAAAGGTTGGACCGAAATGGTGCAAAGTTTTAACCAGGTACGTAAAGATGGTTTGAGGTACTTTATTGTTAGTTTTATAATATTGATAATTCAATGGTTGTGCAGGTTTTCCGTTTTGGCGGTATTGTTATATGCACTAGACATTGATTTTCGTCCTTTCCAAATATATATCCAACAATGGATTGTCTACCTCACAATGATTTTTATACCTACTCCAGGAGCTACCGGTGGAGCAGAGGCTACTTTTTTCTTGCTCTTTGAAGGAGAAATCCCAAAGGACCTATTGCCACTTGTTGTTTCTACGTGGCGATTTTTTATGTACTATTTAATGCTGTTCTTAGCAGTTTTCCTTATCCAATTTGTAAAATTCTCTGATATCACTACGAATAATAGTTAAATAGGTACACTTAATAGTTGACCACTTCATATTATGTCACAGGTTTAGATATTTGAATTGTATTTATTAATTAAATCAATAAAATTATAAGCCATGAAAAATTTAATGAGTGTATTATCAAGCGTAGTATCGAGTTTAGCATTAATCCTTTTTTTTAGCCAAGTTTCATGGGCCAATAACCCAGAGCCTATTTCTTTAAGTGTCGTTGCATTTTCAGGATTGAAAATCAGATCAACACCAGGAGTTGAAGGAAAGGTATTGGATGTCGCTGCCTTTGGAGAGAAGGTTCAAATTTTAGAGCAAAGCGAATTGAAAGAAACAATTGAGTGGGTAACGGGAAAGTGGATTAAGGTCTCTTACCACAATGTAGAAGGATATGTATTTGATGGATTTTTAACAAACTTTCCAATCCCAAGTTATGACTTTGAAATGACCCAAAATGATCTAGATGTTTCATATCCTTTATTGGCGTGGGCAGAAAATAATTTCGATGAAATAGAAGATTCAGACACAATTGAAAGAGCCAACCACAATAAGATAATACAGTATTTGGAAAATGGAATTCTTGTGACACGAGAAGATAGTGATGAAAATTTCAAATCTTCACTTCACCTTACTGATACAAAAATAAGTGATGCATATAACCTTGTTAAAACAATGTTATTGACTAAAAATGAACGCACTGTTTTTGAAGAAAAATCAGTATTTATTTCTAACAAAGGCGAAGGAATTGATCGAATTAAAATAGACATTGACTCTCCAATTGACATCAAAGATCTAGGAGATGGAAACATAAAGATTAGCGTGATTTCTTTTCATGAAGGTTGTGGTTTGTAGTCTGTTAAGGTTATTGACTCACCGGATTTTACAAATTAAAGCTTGCGGCGAAAGCGTCGTGAGCTTTTTTTTATTTACAGTTATTCGAATGATAGTAGCGAGGAGGCTATGACGAATAAAGTATTTTACTTCAGCTCTAAATTCATAATTCTAAACTTTTTATCACCCTTTCCCAGACAACATAGACATGACAAACGGTTTTTTCCTAACAGAAACTGGCACTGTACTTTTATCTTTCATTTCTATATATCCACCTTCTGTTTTGATGTAAGCCCGAACATGTAATATATTGACTAGGTGCGATTGGTGGACACGAATAAATGATTTACCCAAAGAGATTTCAAAATCTTTAAGTGTTTTTGTGACAAGTACTTTTGTGTTGTCTGAAATATAGAATTGTGTATAGTTTCCCATGGCTTCAAGCCTAACAATATCACAGATGTTGACAATGCGTATTTCTTCTTGTGTAATAAGAGAAATTGTTTTTTTATCAATATCATTTTGATTTGAAACCTTAGCGTCTGTCTTTGATTTGAGATATTCTTTTACCTTTTGTATTGATAAGCCTAACAGTTCTGGGTCAATTGGTTTGAGGAGGTAGTCTATTGCAGAAACTTGAAAGGCTTGGATGGCGAAATCTTTTGATGCTGTTGTAAAGACTACTGCTATATTTTCATTGTTGATGATTTCTAAAAGATCAAACCCGTCACCGTCACCCATATGAATATCTAAAAATATCAATTCAGGGTTTAGTTTTTTAATTGCTTTGGCAGCTTCCAAAACACCACCTGCCGTACCAACTATTTGTACATCTTCACTATGA
>CAJQRD010000101.1 GCA_905480605.1 uncultured Saprospiraceae bacterium
CTAGGAATAAGTACTTCATTATTGAGGTAAAACTCATATCCATAAAAAAAGGATAGTCCCACAACATATTGTACTGGTACGCCAGATTTTAATTCATGCATATCTTCTACAAACCTGCCCTCTGTTATTGACTCGTTCATAGCTTTTAAAGCATCGGTGTAATATAAAGCCATAGAATTGGCTTCTCCTTCACCATAAATAGGAGTCAAGGTCGTTTTTATTATTTCTTGATATTTAATAATCTCTAATTTTTCCATTTGAGTGGGTAATTATGGGACCGGAAGTAACTTTTCTTTATTAAGCGTATTAATTTGTCTTTCACCATTTCCCTTTGGAAGTAGTAATTTTTAGAAGTTGAGATAATCGCTTTTTTATCATATTTTAAGGCCTTGAAAATATCATCGTAACAATTACAATTTTGACTTAAAGTTGAATGCAAATTATTCATTCCTTCTTGAACCAATCTCTTTGTTATAACGGGCAATCCATCAAATCGGCCAACGCTTTTATTCCCAATCTGTGCTGTCTCTTTATAGTTCCATCCTTTCATATGATCCACCCCTTTTTCATTTGGAGAAGTTAGGATCATTTCATTTTCATATTTAATTTCTAAGAATTGGCACAATTCCGCGATAGATTCTTTCGGCTTTTCAACCAAGTCTTCGTATCTGACTTCGTAGTAATAAGGTTTTGATTTGTGTTCTAAGCATTTACAAACATTGAGCAAGTATACACTTACAGCATTAAAAACAGACATACCCCTATTCACAAGAGATGCAATTGTATCATAAGGGTTTCTAACAACATGAATGATATTACTATCTGGAAACAAAGATTTAAAATCATCTATTGCAAAAGCGTTAGAGGGAGTTTTTTCAGCCCAAATTGTCTTTTGAGAACTCTGAAGTAACTTAATAAAATACTCATTTATGAAATCAGAAAAAGAATCACTTTCTGAAGCCAATCTTATAATATCACTGGTGGGGAGATCATTCTCATCTTGTAAATTCAATCCTTTCATATGGTGCCAACCTACATTTACAAGACCAACTGTTTTCTTATGTAAAATTCGATTTTTATATAAATCCCAGTCAGAATAGAAGCCCTTTTTCGTCAACAATGAGGTCTCTGGTCCACAAAAAACTTGTGAATGGCGATTGAGAATTCTTCTTAGCAAAGAACTTCCCGTACTTGGACTACATCCGATTAAAATTGGCATAAATGGTTTATAAAGCTATATTTATATAATATTATAACACATATGGCACGAAAATATGACTTTGATTGTGAAGTTT
The DNA here is from genome assembly GCA_905480605.1 of uncultured Saprospiraceae bacterium. Classification (GTDB taxonomy): domain Bacteria; phylum Bacteroidota; class Bacteroidia; order Chitinophagales; family Saprospiraceae; genus RFSX01. The sequence goes on from CAJQRD010000101.1 coordinate 1,296, forward strand.
TTGAAAATTCCTCAACATTAAGCAAGGAAGTTCAAAACTTGATCCAATTGGCTAAGGAACAACTTGATATGGCATATGCTCCATATTCTAAATTTCTTGTTGGAGCTTCACTCCTATTAACCAACGGCAATATTTATAAAGGATGCAATCAAGAAAATGCCTCTTATCCTCTTTGTTTATGTGCAGAACGCGTGGCATTATTTAGTATGGGGGCCGTAGAAAAAGATTTTGAAATCAAAGCATTGGTGATAACCGCTTCAAATCCTGCAAAACCATTGCAAGTAGTTTGTATGCCATGTGGAGCATGTCGTCAAGTCATCCAAGAGTTTGAACAAAGACAAGGAAAGCCAATTACAGTTTACTTGACCAGTGAAAACAATGAGATTGTAAAAATTGAGGGAATATCTAGTATTTTGCCCTCCTCTTTTTCTATTCAACATCTTATTTGATACATCAAAGCCTTTGTTGGAAGGATGATTAGTGCAATAGGTTGAAAACCTTTGCATATTGGCTACAATAACGTTAACTCAAACCAAATAGCTGTTTCCATGTTAAATTTGATTTAAATGACAGATTTTTTGACTGGAAAAAATTATCTTACGTCAGCTTAAATATAAACTTCGCTTTTATGAAAAATCTATTAATTGCTTTCGTACTAACTGCAGTCTTTTCTAATGATACATTTAGTCAAACTACCTTTGCTAAGGACATTGCTGACATCATATATAAGAATTGTTCTACTTGTCACAGGCCGGGAGAAATTGGTCCCTTTCCACTTACAAACTATCAAGAGATAAGTGAAAGAGCCAATATGATAAAGTTTGTTACTGAGAGCGGTTATATGCCACCATGGAAAGCTGATCCAGAATACTCTCGTTTTTTAGGAGAGACATTTTTAGACCAAGACGAGATAGACAAAATTGCAGAATGGGCAGATAATGGCGCACCAAGAGGTGATATAACCAATGAGCCTCCATTTCCCAACTATCCTACAGGATCATTGTTGGGAGAACCCGATTTGGTATTGAATATGACAGAAGCTCATTTACACAGAGGAAACAACAGGGATTCATATTATTATTTTGTATTGCCAAATCCTTTGACTGAGGATAAAATTATAAAAGCAGTTGAGTTCAGACCAGGAAATCCCAAAATTGTACACCATGCCTTGATTTTTGAAGACAGAAATGGAATAGCACAAAATACAGATGATAATACCACTGAGTATGGGTTTGAATCATTTGGAGGATTCAATGGAGATGCAAATGATCTCCAATTCCTGCAAGAGAAGCAATTCCCACCATATGCACCAGGGCAAAAAGCATTGAGATATCCAGATGGTCTTGGACAAGTACTAAAAGCAGGTTCTGATATCGCAGTCCAAATACATTACGCGCCTACATCAACAGATGAAATGGATCAAAGCTCAATCAATTTTTTCTTTGCGGACGAAACCGAAGATGTAGAAAGGTACGTAGACAATGACATTTTATTACCATTTAACATACCAGGAGGATTTTTTAGTTTTTTCATGTTACCCAATCAAGAAAAAACTTTTGAAGGATCATGGAATATTACTCAAGACTTAAGTATCATGGGAGTTTTTCCTCACAGTCACCTTCTGGGAAAAGACTGGGAAGCCTGGATTCAACATACGAATGGCACGCGTACTAATTTGATAAGTATTCCTGAATGGGATTTTAATTGGCAAAGCACTTACTTTTTTAATAAATTCTTAAAAGCAGAAAAAGGATCAAAAATTATCGCGAGAGCCAGTTATGACAACACCACAAACAACCCCAACAATCCTAATAATCCTCCACAAGTAGTAAGCTGGGGTGATGGCACGACTGATGAGATGTACTATATGCCATTCTTATTTGTGCCATATGAAACCGGGGATGAGAATACTGTCTTTAATGATGGTACTTCTTCTAATGAAGACTTGAGTTTCATCAACGATGAGAATAAAATCTTACCTCTAACTCCAAATCCTGTAGAAGGCAGTACACTGGTTACATTTAATTTGGCTAAAGGAGGTCCTTTAAATATTTCAATAACAGACATTAATGGTAGGATCATAAGACACTTAAGGAAAGGTGAGTTCTTTACAAATGGGGTTAGTCAAATTCAATTTGATGCCAATTCATTAGAATCTGGGACATATTTCTTGATGATTCAAGGTAAGAATATGCAACTGATAGAAAAGTTTATTAGAGTAAAATAAAACACA
>CAJQRD010000102.1 GCA_905480605.1 uncultured Saprospiraceae bacterium
ACAGATGTAACAGTAAATACCGATGCAAGTACATGTGAAGCGACTTTAGTAGTACTAGGAACAGAAACAAGCGCTGATAATTGTACAGGAAGTGTAGTAACAAATGACGAGCCATCAACTTATATTTTAGGAAATACAACAGTATTATTTACAATTACAGATGGAAGTGGCAATACAGCGACATGCTCACAAGTAGTAACAGTAGAAGATAATGAATTGCCGACAATCACATGCCCAATTGATGTAACAATAAATACTGATGCCTCGACTTGTGAAGCGACACTTGTAGTACTAGGAACAGAAACGAGTGCTGATAATTGTACAGGAAGTGTAGTAACAAATGACGAGCCATCAAGTTATGTATTAGGAAATACAACGGTATTATTTACCATTACAGATCGCAGTGGGAATACAGCGACATGTTCACAAATAGTAACAGTAGAAGACAATGAGTTACCGACAATTACATGTCCAGCAGATGTAACAGTAAATACTGATGCTTCTACATGTGAAGCGACCTTGGTGGTATTAGGAACAGAAACAAGTGCTGATAATTGTACAGGAAGTGTAGTTACAAATAACGAACCTGTGGCTTATCCATTAGGCAATACAACAGTAGTATTTACCATTACAGATGGAAGTGGTAACACAGCGACATGCTCACAAGTGGTAGTGGTAGAAGATAATGAGTTGCCTATGATTACATGTTCAACTGATGTGACTGTTAATACAGATGCATCCTCATGTGAAGCAACCTTAGTAGTATTGGGTACAGAAACAAGCAATGATAATTGTACAGGTTCAGTCGTTACAAATGATGAACCAGCAACTTATCCATTAGGCAATACAACAGTAGTATTTACAATTACAGATGGAAGTGGTAACACAGCTACTTGCTCACAAGTAGTAACGGTTGAAGATAATGAATTACCGACAATAACTTGTCCAGCAGATCTCACAGTAAATACAGATGCATCCTCATGTGAAGCAACCTTAGTTGTGTTAGGTACAGAGACAAGCAATGATAATTGTACAGGTTCAGGTGTTACAAATGATGAACCTTCAGCTTACCCATTAGGAAATACAACAGTAATATTTACGATTACAGATGGTAGTGGCAATACAGCGACATGTTCACAAGTAGTAACAATAGAAGATAATGAGCTGCCAACAATAACTTGTCCAGCAGATCTCACAGTAAATACAGATGCATCCTCATGTGAAGCAACCTTAGTAGTGTTGGGTACAGAACCAAGCGCTGATAATTGTACAGGATCGGTAGTAACAAATGATGAGCCATCAATTTATGTTTTAGGAAATACAACAGTGGTATTTACAATTACAGATGGAAGTGGTAACAAAGCGACATGCTCACAAACAGTAGTGGTAGAAGATAACGAGTTGCCAACGATTACATGTCCAACAGATGTAACAGTAAATACCGATGCAAGTACATGTGAAGCGACTTTAGTAGTACTAGGAACAGAAACAAGCGCTGATAATTGTACAGGAAGTGTAGTTACAAATGATGAGCCAGCGGCTTACCCATTAGGAAACACAACAGTAGTATTTACAATTACAGATGGAAGTGGTAATACAGCAACTTGTAGCCAGGTAGTAACGGTTGAAGATAATGAATTACCGACGATTACTTGTCCTGCAGATATTACAGTCAACACAGATGCATCTTCATGTGAAGCAACCTTAGTTGTGTTAGGTACAGAAACAAGCAATGACAATTGTACAGGAAGTATAGTTACAAATGACGAACCTGTGGCTTATCCATTAGGCAATACAACAGTAGTATTTACGATTACAGATGGAAGTGGCAATACAGCGACATGTTCACAAGTGGTAACTGTTGAAGATAATGAATTGCCAACAATAACTTGTCCAGCAGATATAACTGTGAACACAGATGCATCTAGCTGTGAAGCAACCTTAGTTGTGTTAGGCACAGAAATAAGCAATGACAATTGTACGGGAAGTGTAGTTACAAATGATGAACCGACATCTTATGTGTTGGATGCAACAACAGTAGTATTTACAATAACAGATGGAAGTGGAAATACAGCGACATGTTCACAAGTAGTAACAGTAGAAGATAACGAAGGTCCATCAATTACATGTCCGTCAGATATTACTGTAGATACAGATACTGGTTTATGTAGTTATGATGCAAGTCAGTCATCAGTGGCAACAGGAGCAGATAATTGTGACAATGATGTAGCAATTGCATTTAGTCCGTTAAGTTTAGTATTAGGATCAAATGTAGTAACATGGATAGCGACAGATAACGAAGGTAATTCAACAAGTTGTACACAAATAGTAGTGGTAGAAGACAATGAAGATCCGTCGATTACATGTCCACAGAATATCACAGTAGATACAGATTCAGGTTTTTGCAGTTATGATGCAAGTCAGTTATCAGAAGCAACAGGTGCAGATAATTGTGATACTGATGTATCAGTAATTTTCAGTCTATCCAGTTTAGTATTAGGATCAAATGTAGTAACATGGACAGCGACTGACAATGATGGTAATACAACAATTTGTACGCAAACAGTAGTGGTAGAAGATAATGAAGACCCAACGATTATATGTCTATCCGATATAACGGTAGATACAGATTCTGGTTTATGTAGTTATAATGCTAGCCAGTTATCACCAGCAATAGGATCAGACAATTGTGATAATGATGTAGCCATTGCATTTAGTCCGTTAAGTTTAGAGTTGGGATCAAATGTAGTAACATGGACAGCGACTGATAATGATGGTAATACAACAATTTGTACACAAACAGTAGTTGTAGAAGATAATGAAGATCCAACGATTACATGTCCATTGGATATAACTGTAGATACAGATTCAGGTCTGTGTATTTATGATGCTTCACAACTAAGTTCGGCGATAGGCGCAGACAATTGTGACACTGATGTATCAGTAATTTTCAGTCCATCCAGTTTAGTATTAGGCTCAAATGTAGTAACATGGACTGCTACTGATAATGATGGTAATACAACAATTTGTGAACAGAATGTAACAGTAGAAGACAATGAGATACCGACGATAACATGTCCATCTGATATTACAATAAGTACAGATACATCAATTTGTGAAGCCAGTTTAGTGGTGTTGGGATCAGAAACAAGTAATGATAATTGTATAGGATTTGTAGTAACAAACAATGAACCATTATCTTATATGTTAGGTACAACAACAGTAATATTTACAATCACAGATGGAAGTGGCAATACATCAACATGTGAACAAAATGTGACAGTCGAAGACAATGAACTTCCGATGATTGTTTGTCCAATAGACATTACAGTAAACACGGACTTAGGATTATGTACATACGATACAAACCAATTAGATCCAACCACAGGTACAGATAATTGCAGTGTCTCAACTATAAATTTTGATCCTTTAGAATTAGTGCTTGGGAATAATTCAGTGATCTGGACAATAACAGATAATTCAGGCAATATGGCAACGTGTATTCAAATGGTATATGTTCAAGATGTCATGAATCCAACAATTGTTTGTCCAGAGAACATTACAGTTAATACTGACGCTACTGAATGTTTTGCGTCAAATGTTAGTCTTGGAATTCCGGGAATTGGAGATAATTGTACTGTTATAAGTACGACAAACAATGGATTGGTTGATTATCCTTCTGGTCAATCAAGTGTATTGTGGACCGTTACAGATAATTCAGGTAATACAACCACTTGTATTCAAGTAATAGAGGTGTTTGATGTTGAATTACCCACAGCTGCTTGCCCACAAGGCGTGACCGTTGATACTGATATAGGAATTTGTACTGCAAGTGGGTTCTCCTTTGGAGTTGCTAATGGTGATGATAATTGTGGAATTCAGTCAATTGCTAATAATTCTGTTCAACCTTTTGATCTAGGATTGACAGAAGTGACTTGGACGATATCAGATGTTAACGGTAACAGTGTAACATGTATTCAAGAAATTATAGTAGAAGATAATGAAGCTCCTTCAGTAACTTGCCCAGTTAATGTTACAATCGAAACTGATTTAAATATATGTTCTGCTTCAAGTATTGACTTAGGTTCAGTGATCGTATCTGATAATTGTGAAGTTTTCTCTATTGATAATGATGGGTTAACTAATTACCCTTTAAATGAAACAATTGTGACTTGGACTGTTGTTGATAATTCAGGCAATTCCTCTACATGTACGCAATCTGTAATTGTTATTGATCTTGAAAACCCTACTATAGAGTGTCCAGCGGATATAACTGCAAGTACGGATATGTCTTCTTGTTCGGCTACAAATGTAGTCTTAGGCAACTCAATTGATAATGACAATTGTAGTATCAGTTCTGTGGATAATGACGAACAGATTGAGTATAGTTTTGGACCGACTCAAATCACGTGGATTATAACAGATGGAAGTGGCAATACAAATTCTTGTTTACAAATTATAAATGTTGTTGACAACGAACTTCCAATAATTACATGTCCAATTGACCTGACAGTAAACACAGATGATGGTCTTTGTCAAGTAAATAACATCGACCTAGGTTCATCAATCGTATCAGATAATTGTGGTGTTTTATCAAACGTGAATGACCTTGAGTTGTCATTGTTGAAAGGTGATACTTTGGTTGTTTGGACTGTAATGGACAATTCAGGAAACTCTGCAACTTGTTCTCAAAACATTTCTATCGAAGATAATGAATCACCACTTATTACTTGTCCAGAAGATATGACCTTCAATACTGATACTGGATTGTGTATTGCAACGAACTTTGACTTAGGTGACGTTATTTCTTCAGACAATTGTGAAATTGTATTGACTGATAATGATGCATTATTAGAATATACAGTTGGTACTTATATAATTACATGGAATGTTGATGATTCTAGTGGTAACACTGCAGAGTGTCAACAAATGATATCAATTGAAGATAATGAATTGCCAACAATTATATGTCCTCAAGATTTAACTGTTGCAACTGATATTGGAATTTGTTCAGCAAGTCAAGTAGCATTAGGTGACCCTATTTATACAGATAATTGCGAAATTGATTCAGTTGATAATAATTCTAATGAGCCTTATAACCTTGGTATAAATTCTGTAACATGGACAGTTGTTGATCTATATGGCAACAGCAGTGATTGCGAACAATCTATAGAAGTAATTGACGTAGAATTACCAACTATTCAATGCCCAAGTGATGTAACGGTAGATACTGATACTGGAATTTGTTCAACTACAAACATAGACTTAGGTGCCGAAAGCACAAGCGATAACTGTAGTATTTCATGGATCAATAATAACGCTCCTCTTGAATACATACTCGGCGAAACAATTGTCGAATGGATCGTAATTGATGGTTCAGGGAATTCTGCAACATGCAATCAAGTAGTCGTTGTTGCTGATAATGAATTGCCAACTATTGTTTGTCCAATTGACTTAACTTTTGACGCTCAATTGGATCAATGTTACGCATCTGGTGTTGATATTCTAAATCCAATTACTACTGATAACTGTTCTGTAGATTTTATAAATAATAATTCTATAGATACTTTCTATGTGGGAATAACAACAATTGAATGGATAGTAGAAGATGGCTCTGGTAATACACAAGCTTGTATTCAAAACATAAATGTTCAAGATAGTGAATCACCAATAATTTCTTGTCCTGATGATTTGACATTTGATGTAAACTTTGAAATGTGTACTGCCAATAATGTTGATTTTGGCAGCCCAGTAATTTCTGATAATTGTTCGATCGACACTTTTTTTAATAATTCATTTCAACCATTTAACTTTGGGAATACAATAGTGATATGGACAGTTGTTAATGATTCAGGAAATTCTACAACTTGTACGCATGTGATTACTGTTTTAGAATGTATAACAGCAGTAGATGATTTCTATGAGACACTTGAAAACGAATCTGTAGATATCGATTTGCTTTTAAATGACATTCAAGTTACAAATGGTGGCTCTATTCAATTCACTAATCTTGTAAATGGAAGTGTAATGTCTAATGACATTAACAATACACCAGATGATTATACAGATGATATTTTCACATATACACCTAATCTTGGATTTAGAGGAGAAGATACATTTATTTATACAATAACAGATGCTGTTGGAAATTCTTCAACAGCAGAGGTAAAAGTTAATGTTTTGTTTTATGATATGGCAATTAGAAAATTAGAATTGCCTTCATTGCCATATACGTATGGTCAAAATGTTACATTCCAAATTGAGTTGATAAATCAAGGTTCATTGGATGTTGTTAACGTTGAGTTTAATGACTATGTACCTTGTGGAATGAAATTCTTACAAGCTGAAAATATGCTGTGGAGCTTCAATCCAATTACTGAATTTGCAAATACAACTTATCGTGATACAATCAGAGCCAACTCTTCAGTCTTCGTTGAAATTACATTTGAAGTAAGTGCTTGTGACTTCCCTAATGCTTGGAAGAATAGCGTTGAAATATTTAGTTTCTCAGATTCTGGCGGCAATGATGCAACATTTAGGGATTCTGATAGTCAAGCGGATAATTTACCGTTCAATGATAGTGTGATTGATAATGAAACTGAATTAGGCTTAGAAGACGACGAAGACGATCATGATATTGCAGTAATTGAAGTTTATGATTTGGCACTTATTAAAAAGATAGAAACGCTGCCATTGTACAATGTTGGTGATAATTTACAGTTTGATATAATTGTTGTAAATCAAGGTAATGTGCCAGCTAGCAATGTTGTTGTAACAGATCACTTGCCTTATGGATATGACTTCAATGAAGATCCTCTTTTCACTAAGTGGAATTATATCAGAGATCGTTCTTATAGCTATACAATTGAGGAAACGTTATTGCCAGGGGACTCTATTAAAATTTCAATGCAGACTGTTCTTGTACTTCAAGAGTTGTTGGATGTATATTATACCAATATTTCTGAGATTAGTTTTGCTACTGATTCAGAAGGAGTAGAAAGAACTGATGCTGATAGTAGTCCTGATTTTGATCCTTTTAATGAAGGAACAAATATTGTTGACAATGCATTTAGCGATGACAACGATGAAGATGATCATGATATAGAAGCTATAGACTTGGTTGAAGATTTTGTATATCCTTGTGAAGATGATTGTGATGTTTTCTGTAAGGGATTGGTTAATGTTTCTCTTGATGAAAACTGTGTGACTTGTATAACTCCTGCTATGGTAGGGTTAGGAATACATGAAAGATGTAATGACTATTATACAGTAACTATTTATGATGAGTATGGGGTTGAAGTGGAAGGGGCTAAAGTTAACTTCTCCCATATAGGTCAGAATATGGCATTCAAAATTACTGAACCTCTATGTCAAAATAGTTGTTGGGGTAACCTATGGGTTGAATATAAATTGCCTCCGTTAATTGATTGTCCTGATGATTTAACTGTTTCATGTTTTGCTTTGAACCAATTGCCAATGCCTTTAGCTGTTTCTTCTTGTAGTACATCAGAAGTAGTATTGCATAATGAAGTAATTGACAAATTGGATTGTGATGATAACTATACTCATAAGGTAACAAGAATATTCAGAGCATTTGATGAGTTTGGCAACGAGTCATTCTGTGTACAAAACATCAATGTTGAACGAATTGAATTAAGTAACATTACCTTCCCAGAATCTTTGACAGTTGTTAATGATAATCAATTGATTTGTGGTAATGGTAATTTTGAATATGATGAAGACAATATGCCATTGCCTTGGCCTAGTGATACACTTCATAGTGGAACAGGAGTGCCAATCTTATGTGATCCGGCTATTACAAATGGTATGGTTTGTCCGATGACTATGGACTCATCTGGTGTTGCATTAATACCTGGTGTTGATCAAATTTGTAATGGAGTAGTTATATACACAGATATTGAAGAGCCAATAACTGATTGTGTCAGAAAAATAGTTAGAACATGGGAAGTGAGAGAATGGTGGTGTAATGGAGAAAATACAACTGGTGGTATTCAAATAATCGAAATTCAAGATACAATAGCACCTGAGTTTGTATGTCCTCAAGACTTCACAGTTTCTACAACAGATGACTGTACTAGTTTAGTTGTGATTGATTCTATAATGGCTTCTGATAATTGTAGTAAAGGAATAAATGTTTCTATAGAATACCCTAATGGATTATTACAGCCTAACGGTGGAGTAATTGAATTGGAAACAGGAATTAACTTAGTTACTTACGTTGTACAAGATGATTGTTATAATAGAAATACATGTTCTGTTAATGTAACAGTAGTGGATCAATTAGAACCAGTAAATATTTGTGAGCAAGATTTAGTTGTTGTATTAAGCAATACTGAAATATTAGAAGTAGAAGCAATAACATTTGATGATGGGTCATGGGATGACTGTGGAATCTCTAAGTATGAAGTGCGCAGAATGGATACTCTTTGTGTAGCAGCAGATACATTATTTGATAACAGTGTTCATTTCTGTTGTGGTGATATTTATAGAGAAGTAATGGTAGCACTGCGGGTATATGATACTAGTGGTAACTTTAATGATTGCATGGTTAATGTTAATGTTGAAGGAAACGTTAGTTTAAGTGTAATGTGTCCTGTTGACAGAGTTATACCTTGTACAATGCCATATGATACATCAAACTTGAGTTTACTTTTTGATGAGCCTGAAGTGAATGGTAACTGTTTGGCAATAGCTGCGATATCTGAAGTTGTAGAATTGGATGTTGATCAATGTGGAGTAGGTACAATTGTAAGAACATTTAAGTCTTCAATAGATACTAGTAATATTTATTGTAAACAAATTATTACTATTATAAATGAAAGTCCTTTAACCTTTGATCAAATTATATGGCCTGAAAACTATACAACGGATCAAGCATGTGGATTGAATCTAGATCCTGAAGATTTACCTTTAATTAATGCTTATCCTATTTACCCAGATACTTTAGATAATTGTGATTTGATAGGTTGGGATCATGATGATGTAATCATTCAATCTCTAGGTACATTTGGAACTTGTTTTGTGATTGAAAGAACATGGACAGTAATTAATTGGTGTAGTAATGAAAGTGGGACATTTGAAACATTTGTAAATCCTGCGCCACAAATAATTATTTTCCAAAACTTTAACTCTCCAGAGTTAGATACTATTAAGAATATAGTGTATCAATCAATTGATATAAACTGTGACAGTGTTGTTATTGATGTTCAACGAACTATTGTTGATGATTGTCCTTTAGGTACAGAGTGGTTCTATAAAGTGTTTGATGCTGATAATACTGTTTATGCAGTAGGTGATACTAGCAGGTATCTCGATACATTAGCGAATGGAGAATATTTTATAGAATGGGCTGTAGATGATGGTTGTGGCAATACAATTATTGACACACAATATTTGTCAGTGATAAATATTAAATCTCCAACACCAGTTTGCCTAAGTATGATCCAAGTATCTCTGGGTGATGAGGACTTCGATAATAATGGTACAATTGATGGTGCTCAAGTCGAAGTTTGGGCATCTGATATCGATGCCGGCAGTTATCATTCATGTGATAATGAAATAGTAATAAGCCTTGATTCTGATACAACGATTACCAGTTTAATGTATGATTGTACAAACGTTGGTATCAACACCCTTCAACTTTGGGTTACAGATAAAACATCAGGTATTCAAGATTTCTGTACAAGCATTGTAGAAGTTTTACCAAGCAGCTACTGTAGTACATTGAATTTGGCTCAAATTAAAGGCGATATTTATACGGAAAGTAATGAGATGGTTGAAAGTGTCAATGTTAATTTGGAAGGCGATAATCGAATAGACATTACAGAAGATGATGGTTATTATATTTTTAATGATATAACAATGTATAGAGACTATACAGTAAATCCTCAAAAAGATGATGATCACCTTAATGGTGTAAGTACATTGGATTTAGTATTGATTCAAAGACATATTTTAGGCTTGGCTAGAATTACGTCCCCTTATAAATTAATTGCGGCTGACATTAACAAGGATGGATTTATTACCGCAATTGATTTGGTTGAATTGAGAAAACTCATTATTGATGTCAATTCTAATTTTACAAATAATACATCATGGAGATTTGTTGATGCTATCTACGAATTCCCAGACATTAGCAATCCAGGTTCTCAATCAATACCAGAAATCTATGAGATACTTGATTTGACTAGTGATATGAATATTAATTTCATTGGAATTAAAGTTGGCGATGTCAATGGTTCTGTTATTGCTAATTTAAATGCTAACAAAGTAGAAGATAGAAATAGAAGTCAAAATTTGGAATTTGTAATTCCTCAATTTGACATCAGAAAAGGAGATATTGTTACAATTCCTGTGACAGCTTCAAATTATTATGATATTCTCGGCTGGCAAGGAACTTTGAAGTATGACAATAATGACTTAGATATTCTTGATATTGTTCCAAACCAATTGCAATTAATCAAAAGTGTTAATTATAATTTAGGAACAAATGCAAATGGATATATAAATTTCAGTTCTAATGTTGGAGAAGGCATTTCTTTAAATGAAGATGAGGTATTATTTGAAATAGTTTTAAGAGCAAACAACAATATAAATACCAGTTCTTTATTCAGGTTTGATTCTTCATCTACTAAACAAGAAGCGTACAATAATTATAGTGAACCATTGGATTTAATTGTCAATACTAAAATTTTAAAACCTGCAAAAATTGAAAATGTATATCCTAATCCTTGGATTGATAATACAAAGGTTGAATTCTTTTTACCAGAGGCAGACAAAGTTCAATTTGAATTTTATGATGCAAAGGGAGGTTTGGTTTATAGTTTAGAAAATAATTATCCTTCTGGGAATCATATGTTTACATTAGAACGGGAATTGTTCTTAACCCCTGGTGTTATTTATATCAAAATGATAACATCACAATCTGTTGATCAGTTTAAGATGCTGGTAGTGAAATAAAAAATAAAAAAAATAACATATTAGTTATTTTTATAATATATAATATGTTATATTTGTGCAGTGAAGGAATAATAATGAAGTAAACTATCTTATTTCCCTCCACAAACAAACAGTAATTTACATCCATCCACAGTAACGCATAGTGTCGTCAAATGATAGCTATTAGCTATGCTTTTGATGGGCTACTATAACCACCTAACCTATTGGTTTTAGACCTATTTATCAATTTACATGATACTTTAAAGTATTACGTATACGGTATACGTATTCTTTTATTTAATTGAAATGCACAAGCACGTCTTGTGTTATTATAATTTCAAATGAACACAAATATGCGAGTTTTGAATTTTATTGTAACGAATGATTTTAGGCAAAAAGCGATTAGTGGAAATAACCGCTATGTTATGTTTTTAAGAAAGCTATTTAGAAATCAAACGCTTGCTGGACTATTGGTCTTAGCTGGTTTTTTAATGCCTACAAATGGTAATGCACAAGATCCCTGTGCCGGTGGCATGAAGTGTAATTCTTTTGTTAACCTTAGCTTAGATGAAAGTTGTTCGTCAACTGTGACAGCTGGGATGTTATTAAAAGAAATGCCTTTTCTTGAAACAGATTATATAGTAAGAATATATGATGAACTAGGAGTTGAAATTTCAAATGTCTTTGATATCGACAATGTTGATAAATCCTATCAGGCAAAAGTTATTCTTCCTGCATGTAATAATAATACATGTTGGACAGACTTGACTGTTGAATACAAATTACCTCCATCAATTGACTGTCCTCCTGATCTTACGCTTTCTTGTGGGGCAATTGATATTTTAGGACTACCTCCTGCAACAAGTAGTTGTGCTGGGCTTTCATTTGAAGTTACTTTGCACAGTGAAACAAAAGTAAAATTAACATGTGATCCTAATTATACTCATAGAGTTCAACGTACTTATAGAGCAACAGATGTAAGAGGAAACTTTGTAGAGTGCAGTCATGAAATAGTATTAGAGCGTGTTGATTTGACTGCAATCATGTTTCCCGAGTGGAGAACTCAATCAACTGGAAATGCAATATCATGTTCTGATAAGGGATTTATTTTTGATGAAAATGGTTATCCGAAACCTTGGTTAAATTCAAACCTTACTGGATCTGGTTCTTCTTCTGGAGTACCATTTATTTGTGATATGGATGTAACTAATGGTGTTTTATGTCCTCTTACAGGCTCTGGTGCTGCACCGTTAATTCCAATTGGTGGAGCTACGGATATAGATGAAGATGGTAATGTAATTATAATTGAGGGTGAGGCCAATCAATTTTGTAACTCAGCAATTTTTTACACAGATGTAGAGCAGTTTTCTACTGAGTGTACTAAAAAAATCATTAGAACATGGGAAGTCAGAGAATGGTGGTGTAGTGGAGAAAATTCAGCTGGTGGAATGCAGATGATTGAGGTTGTAGATGATGAAGCTCCTACATTCACTTGTCCTAATAATTTTACAGTTACAACAAATGATGATTGTGCAGGTTCTGTAGTCTTAGACTCTATAGTTGCTGTTGATAATTGTATGAATGGTATAATTGTTTCTATTGATTATCCTAACGGTCTTTTAAGAACTAACGGTGGTGTAGCTGAACTTGATACAGGCATCAATATGATTAAATATATTGTTGCAGATGGTTGTTATAATAAGGACAGTTGTTACATGCAAGTAACAGTTATTGATGACACAGAACCAGTTGCAATTTGTGAGCAAAATACAGCAATTTCTATTAGTCCTACTGGAATGACAGAGGTCTATGCTGAAGTATTTGATGATGGTTCTTGGGATGAGTGTGGACCCGTAAATTTCAAAGTAAGAAGAATGGATACTTTATGTGTTGCTGCTGATACTTTGTTTGATAAATCTGTAACATTCTGTTGTTTAGATGTTCTAAATGATGATCTTATGGTGGTATTCCGGGTTTATGACAATGCAGGAAATCATAATGATTGTATGGTCAATGTTGATGTTCAGGATAAAGTTCCTGCTATCATGACTTGTCCTGGAGATAAGTATATTGATTGTAGAGATCCATATGATATAGCTAATTTAACCTTATTGTTTGGCGAGCCAGACATCACAGATAATTGTGCAGGAACTCAAGTCGTAAATGAAACAGTAAATGTTGATAGTATTGATCAATGTCGTCTTGGGAAGATTATTAGACGTTTCGAACTGATGGATGATTCAGGGAATTTTGCCCTAAAAACTTGTAAGCAAATTATTAATATCAATAATGGGGCACCATTTGTTCAAGATTCTATTACTTGGCCTAGTGATGTAACTTTACCAGAAGAATGTAGTGCTGATGATGCACATCCAGAAGACTTGCTATTAGATCCTATTTTTGCTGCGGATGCTTACCCTATAATAAATGGTGATAGGTCTTGTAGTTTGATTGGTTGGGATTGGGATGATAGAGTCATTGAATCTACTGGAACCGCTGGAGAATGCGTGGTTATTGAAAGAACATGGACAGTTATCAATTGGTGTGGTGCAATAAGTGGATCATTTGAGACATTTGTAATACCAACGCCACAAATTATTACAGTAAGAAGTATAAAAAAACCTGTTTTTGATACAATTGTAAATGGCGAACTTGTTCAGGATTCTATTCTTATTGAATCTATAAATGTGGATTGCGAAAGTGGTTTGATAAGAATTGAAAGAACAGCGACTGATGAGTGTTCTCCTGATAATTTAATTTGGAGTTTTATGATTAGAGATGCTGCGAATAGTATTGTAGCCGTTGGTGATACGAATGTAATATTGGATACTTTAACAAACGGTGTGTATACTGTTGAATGGGAAGTTACAAACCAATGTCATTTTAAAATAAGCGATACTCAAAGAGTTGAAGTAATAAATTTAAAAGCACCTACTCCAGTATGTCGATATGGAATGAATATAACATTGACAATGGATAATACTGGTGGTGGTATGGTGGATCAGACTGCTGAGATTTGGGCATCGGATTTAGATGCTGGTAGTTACCATACTTGTGGAAATCCAATTCAAATAAGTTTATCACAAAACAGTGTTCTTCTCAATAAAAAGTTCAATTGTACAGATACAGGAGTAGACCAGGTTATACAGTTGTGGGTACGTGATACGATAACAGGTGTTCAGGATTTCTGTACTTCGTTGATAACGGTAGTAGATAATGGTGATTGTCCAGGTATGAATAGAGCGGATGTTCAGGGTGACGTTTATACGGAGAACTTGGAGCAAGTGGAAGGCGTAATGGTTACGCTTGATGGAGGTGATGTTCAAGATATGACAAAAGAGGACGGTCACTATGCTTTTAACGATATGCCAACTGGAGGAAGTTACATGGTAGTTCCAAATAAAAATACAGACTTCTTAAATGGAGTAAGTACATTGGATTTGGTAATGATCCAAAGACATATTTTAGGTCTTCAAATGTTTGATAGTCCTTATAAATTAATTGCAGCAGATGTTAATGGTAACAAAGATATTTCAGCAATAGACTTGATTCAACTTAGAAAATTGGTACTAGGAATTAGTACTGAATTGCCTGATAACACGAGTTGGAGATTTGTAGATGCTGAGTATAAATTTGTAGATGAGAATAATCCATGGGTTTATGATATAAGCGAAGATTATGAGATTTTTAGTTTGACTCAGAGTATGGAGATCGACTTCATAGGAGTTAAAATTGGAGATGTTAACTCTAGTGTTATTGCAAACGCAAATTCTGGAGTTATAGATTCAAGAAGTACAAGATGGGGTTTAGAATTTGAGTCGCACCAAGTACAAACAGAGTCAAAAGATATAAAGACAATAGCATTTACATCATCTAACTACGAACGCGTAAGCGGATTCCAAGGAACATTTGAATTTGATGTTGATAATGTTCAAGTCCTGGATGTCTCTGGGAGCGCATTAAATATAGATGATGAAAATGTGAATATGAATTATGTAGATGAAGGCTGGTTTACAATGTCATATTTTGACCTTGAAGAAACCAATATTGAAGGTGAGGAAGTGTTATTTACAGTATCGTACATAGAAAAAGAGTCATACGTAGATGATATGCCGTTTGCAATGACTTCTTCTCAAACACAAGCAGAAGCTTATAGGGGTTTAAATGAGATTGTAGATCTTAAGATTTCAGATAAAAACATTGAGGAAGTTGCCATTGTAGGAGCGCATCCTAACCCTTGGTCAGACAATACAAATCTTGAATTTTTTGTACCACAAGATGGTCAAGTAAATTGGGGGTTCTTTGATGTAAATGGAAGAAGGTTACATCAGATAAATGACTTTTATTCAAAAGGTAACCACAGTATAAATTTGAAAAAATCTGATTTGAATGCATCAGGTGTAATTTATGTAAGAATGACGTCGGCTTATTCTCAAGCGGAATTCAAAATGATGGTTATTAACTAAGTAATTCGTTAGCTCTAAATATTTGTAAGGGGGTCATGTAAATGACTCCCTTTTTTTGGTTTTATACAATTGCACTTTGCTCGGCTCTGACAGAGCCCGGCTCTGTCAGAGCTAAACTTCCTGTACGAAAAATTGACTTTTTTGTTTTTCTTCCTTATATTGATATAACCGGAAGTACAAAATGTCAAAATTATGGACGACAACACACTAGCTACCTTCTATCCGGAGCACTTTTATCACATTTATAATCGTACCAATAATAAAGAAGATCTGTTCCTGTCAGATGACAATAGATTATTCTTTTTGGATATCGTAAGAGATAAACTATCAGGGTTCGCTAATACTTTAGCCTTCAGTTTAATGGGGAATCACTTTCATCTTTGTATTAAAACCAAATCTCATCACAAGATCGTAAACTATATAAAAAGTTTACCACAAGGTAAAATATCTCTAAGGATGAGACAATTTATTGAAAATCAAGAAGATATCTGTCTATTTAATGATGTTTTTACTTATCTTTTCTCTGGAATATTTAACAGCTATGCACAATCCTTTAATAGAAAAGAAGCAAGAATAGGCAATTTATTTTACAGGCCGTTTAAGAGGTCACTTCTTGAATCTAAAACTAAAATCCAATATATAATTTACTACATACACCACAATGCGAGAAAGCATGACATAGTGATAGATTTTAAGGAACATGATTGGAATAGTTATCATTTGATAAGAATTATGGATGATTCTTTAATTGATATAACATCTGTTTTAGAAATTTTCGGTGATTTTAAGGAATTTATATCTTATCATAATGAATTGCTATTGCCAAAGGACGAGCTCTGACAGAGCTCCGCTCTGTCAGAGCTCGTCCTCCCAGATTCAATCCTTTTTCTTACTTTTGCCACCGTTTACCTCTATTTTAGGTTAAACAATAGTTAAATCATTTTTCTTTGGAATGTTTAGACTAATAATTAACATTTTAGAGTTGTAAATACGATAACATTTAGAAATTAAATTACACGCATGAAAAATATATTATTACCGCTTCTAGTCATTTTGGGCTTCGCAACATCATCTTTCTCGCAAAGAATAGCAATTGTCGATGTTTCCTCGATATTAGAAGATATGTCTGAGTATACAGAGGCACAGAGTAAAATAGATGAATTATCAGCTAAATGGAGACAAGACATCTCTCAGGAATATGATAAAATCAAAAGTCTTTATAACAAGTACCAAGCTGAACAAGTACTTTTAAGTGAAGAAGTAAAGGTGGAAAGGGAAGAAGAAATCATGGAAAAGGAAAAAAGTGTGCGTGAACTTCAGAAAAGAAGATTTGGTCCCGAAGGTGATTTGTTTAGAAGAAGACAAGAGCTTGTGAGTCCAATTCAAGATGAAGTATTTAATGCGATTCAGGATTATGCGAAAGTCAAAGGATATGATATTATTTTTGACAAAGCAGGTGCAGCAGGTTTGCTATATGCAAGTGATGAATTTGACAAGACAAAAGAATTGAGACGAGAATTAGGATTAAAATCAAAATAAGAATTATAATATTTTAAGAATGAGAAATTTTTTTAACTACGCGTTTATCGCAGTTGCTTTTTTGACTACTAGTAATTTAGCAGCACAGAGTTTTGGTTATATTGATTCACAAAGTATCATCGCTGTGATGCCAGAAGTTCAAGAAGCCAATTCACAAATTGAAACCCACAAAAAGCAATTGCAAAATCGTGGACAAGAATTGCTGCAGAAGCTGCAAACAAAGTACAAGGCTTTAGAGCAAAAACAAGCTCAAGGCCAAATTGCACCAAAAGAATTAGATGCTGAGGCACAAAAATTGAAAGCTGAAGAAGCAGAACTTATGCAGTTTGAGCAAGAGAGTCAGCAAAAAGTTATTGCTAAAAGTGAAGAACTTTTAAAGCCAATAAGAGATAGAATTCAAAAAGCAATCGATGATGTTGCTTCAGAGAATGGTTATGATTACATTTTTGACTTTAGCACAGGTTTTTTACTTTATGCTGATGCATCTGTAAATGTAGAAGCAAAGGTGAAGCAAAAATTAGGTTTGAAATAAATTTTAATTTATAATTACTTAAATCACATTCAAGATATCATTATTTTTTCATTAAAAATGATGCTCTGTAAAGTCGTATTATGATGAAGCAAGTATTCTGAATTTTGTCTTTACTAATTACTGATCAAGCGGTAAGAGCTCAAGTTAGTTTGATTAAAGAGGCTACTGACTATGTTCAAGCTATTGTTGATAGAGATTTTGAGAAGGTTATTGCCAAGATACTTCCAAATATTGTTGAGATGGGAGGAGGGAAAAGAACTAATGATTAAAGACTTACATAATGAACGTCAGCAAATTGTTATCAATGGCATGGACTAAATGGGCGATAAAGTTGGAGACCAGGATTTTTTTTTGAATCTAGTGGTGATATACAGCTTATATTTCCTGTGACTTGAAAAGTTGTATCTAATTTTAATGTAAATACCAAGTTGTTGGCTTTATCAAAGACAAAGGAGAGTCACGGTATTTTTTAGATATTGAAAAGTATGACATAGAAAGTTTGAACTTGTTCTACACAAACTTAATTGAAGATATTAAGTTCTAGGATTTATTTTACAAATCATTTATATAGAAAAAGCCTCTTTAGAATTATCTAAAGAGGCTTTTTGTTTTATACTTAAATTGATTAGTTATTATCGACTCAAGTACATACTTCTTTCACTATCTAGTTTTCTAAAGTAAGGATCATTCAAGTCCTCAATAAATCTAATCATTTCACCGGTTGATTTCATTTCTGGACCTAATTGTTTGTCAACATTAGGGAATTTATCAAATGAGAAAACTGGAACTTTTATAGCGTATCCTTTTAGTTTTATCTCAAACTCAAAGTCTTTTACTTTCTTGTGACCAATCATTACCAGAGTTGCAAATCTTAAGAAAGGCACTTGGTAAGCTTTAGCAATAAACGGAGTAGTTCTTGATGCTCGTGGATTGGCCTCAATGACAAATACTTCCTCATTTTTAATTGCAAACTGAATATTAATCAGACCTTTAATGTTAAGTGCTTTGGCTAATTTCAAAGTGTATTCTTTCATCGTCTCAACTGTTTTTTCAGAAAGACTGTATGGTGGCAACATAGCGGAACTATCACCAGAGTGAATTCCTGCTGGTTCAATGTGTTCCATAATACCCATTATCATCAAGTCTTCACCATCGAAAATAGCATCAACTTCTGCCTCTTTGGCGCGTTCTAAAAATTGATCAATCAAAACATTGTTGTCAGGCATGTGTTTGAAAATACTTAAAACATGTCTTTCCAATTCATCATCATTTATAACAATTCTCATGCGTTGACCTCCTAGTACGTAAGATGGCCTAACCAATACTGGGTATGAAACAGTGTTGGCAATATCTATAGCTTCATCAACATTTTGAGCTGCACCATATCTTGGATATGGAATATTTTGTTCTTTTAATAAATCAGAAAAACGTTCTCTATCTTCTGCTAAATCCATAGCTTGAAAATCGGATCCAATAATCTTGTAACCATGTGCTTCGATTGTCTCTGCTAGTTTAATTGCAGTTTGCCCACCCAGTTGTACAATTACTCCTTCTGGTTTTTCATGCTCAAGAATCTCTTTCAAATGCTCCCAGTAGACAGGTTCAAAATATAATTTGTCTGCTATGTCGAAATCTGTAGAAACTGTTTCTGGATTACAATTGATCATGATGGATTCATAACCCGCTTCCTTGATCGCTTTGATTCCATGAACGCAACAGTAATCAAATTCAATTCCTTGGCCTATTCTATTTGGGCCTGAACCTAGAACTATTATTTTCTTTTTGTCTGAAACAATACTTTCATTTTCTGAATCAAAAGTGGAATAGAAATATGGTGTGTGAGCTTCGAATTCTGCAGCACACGTGTCTACCATTTTAAAAACACGTTTGACACCTATTTTTTTTCTGTATTGCTCAATATCTTTTTCTTCAACGCGCATCAACCATGCTAATTGTGCATCAGAATATCCTGCCACTTTTAATTCACGCATAAATGCCTCAGGGATATCATCAGGGACATTGTAGGCCATGAATTTATTTTCCAAATCAACCAAAGTCTTGATTTGTTTTAAATACCAAGGATCAATTTTAGTTAATTTGTGGACTGACTTTACTGGAACACCTAACCTTAAAGCATCTTTTACACGGTAGATTCTATCGTCGCTTACATTTTCTAAACGATCTAAAATATCTCCAGTTCTTATCCATTCTTTT
The DNA here is from genome assembly GCA_905480605.1 of uncultured Saprospiraceae bacterium. Taxonomy (GTDB): domain Bacteria; phylum Bacteroidota; class Bacteroidia; order Chitinophagales; family Saprospiraceae; genus RFSX01. The sequence continues at coordinate 19,711 of CAJQRD010000102.1, forward strand.
TTGTCAGCACCAAGGCCCGCTCTGTTGTTCTCTTGACTCTGACAAGCTTTTTGAAGTGCTTCCAAAAACGTTCGCCCTATTGCCATTACCTCACCTACAGATTTCATTTGAAGACCTAACGTATGATCAGATCCGTAGAATTTTTCAAAATTCCAACGTGGCATTTTTACAATGACATAATCCAAAGTTGGTTCAAAATATGCTGAGGTGGTCTTTGTAATTTGATTTTTTAATTCATCTAAATTGTAGCCGATTGCCAATTTAGTAGCAACTTTTGCGATAGGGTATCCAGTAGCCTTACTTGCCAAAGCTGATGATCTGGAGACTCTAGGGTTTATTTCAATACAAATTAACTTTTCAGTTTCAGGATCTAATGCAAATTGAACATTACATCCACCAGCAAAATTACCTAAGGTACGCATCAGTTTGATGGCCTGATTTCTCATCTCTTGATATGCTGTGTCAGACAAGGTCATAGCTGGTGCAACAGTGATACTGTCTCCAGTATGAATTCCCATTGGGTCTAGGTTTTCAACTGTACATATAATCACAACATTGTTGTTGTCATCCCTTAGTAGTTCAAGCTCATATTCTTTCCATCCCAAAACAGCTTTTTCAACCAAAACTTCATGGGAAGGAGAGGCGTTTAGTCCTCTTCTTAGTGCTTCATCAAAATCCTTTTCCTCCATTACAAAACCCCCACCAGTACCACCAAGAGTATATGAAGGTCTGATTACGAGTGGAAAACCAATTTTTTGAGAAGCATCTTTACCTTCTAAAAATGAATTTGCTATGAATGAAGGTGCAACACTTAAACCAATTTTTATAACATGCTTTTTAAAAGCTTCTCGGTTTTCCGCCAATTCAATTGCGTCTAGGTCAACACCTATTAACTTTACATTAAATTCGTCCCAAAGACCATGTTTCCCGGCTTCAATTGCAAGATTTAAAGCTGTTTGACCACCCATTGTGGCCAGAACAGCATCTATTTTTCTTTCAGTTAAAATTTGACGGAGGCTATCAACTGTTAGTGGCAACAAATAAATGTTGTCAGCAGTCATAGGGTCTGTCATAATAGTTGCTGGATTGGAATTGATCAAACTGACTTCAATGCCTTCCTCCATCAAGGAGCGAGAGGCTTGAGTTCCAGAGTAATCAAATTCACAAGCTTGGCCAATAACAATAGGGCCGCTTCCAATAATAAGAACAGATTTGATTGAATTATCGCGAGGCATATGCGGTCATTTTTGTATTGACGGCAAATATAGACGAAATGTAATAAATTATGACACCATAAGACCTAAATGGGGATAATATGTGGAATATTTTTAAGGAAGATGGTTAAGCTCTTTTGGAAAGTGAGGAATGGTTGTTATATCTATAGTTACTCATTAATTTTAATAAGCTAATTTGATTGTGAATTTCTTTGGATTTTAAAGTACTGTCTCAGCTTGAAATAACTCCCTGATAAAATTAGGACAGTAGATTTTAAATATTGATTGGCAGTATATATCAAATTGTTCTCATTGGAAAATGATTCATTAACATCTAATAATGAATAATTAAACATAACTATATTAGTATTGCAGTTATTCATTATAATAATTTAGGCATATGAGCAGAAATATATATAGCGAACAGATTGTATGAAGTGCTTTTAAATGGAGGTTTGCTTGCAAATACAAATATTAAAAGACATATGGAAGGTTTGATATAGCTACAAGCTACTCTTAAGAGTGGCAAATACATCGCCATCGCTGAACTTGCTTTTTATATAAGTTATTATTTAAGTGGAATGCTAAATGTACTGATGTGATGTGATCTGGAAATCCGAGATAAATATAGCTTTGATATATATCCTATTAAATCGGAAAAGCTTTGGTAAAACCCAGGAGTAAACTATATTTCTAATGCTAATAATTTCATTGGTAAAGTTAAAGTTTTGGATGATGAAGTACTTGATAAAGATTTTTTAAAAAAATATGGTACCTATGAAAGAAATATTGAAGCATTAATTGATAATAGCTATTATCAATTAGGACAAATATCACTGCCTAAAAAACTGGTGCTTTATTAAAACAAAGCCATTGTAGGGTGAGTTTAAAAACAGAATGCTGAATAAGTTTAATTGTTTTTTTGTTGGTTCTTTTAAATGGAGCATTTTTACAGAAAAGCAAAATCAAACTGAAAAAAATAAAATTATGAAATTGTTAATAATAGGAGGAAGCGGTACGATAGGTAAAAAAGTAACCCAACATTTTAAATCAAAACATGAAGTTTTGGTTGCAGGAAGATTTAGCGGCGATGTGACAGTAGATATTAAGGATTCCAATTCTATAAAAAGCATGTTTGAGAAAGTTGGTTCATTGGATGCTATACTGAGTATCGCAGGGGATGCACGCTGGGCTAGCTTTAATGATCTCACTGAGGAGGATTATTACATTGGAATAAAAAGTAAATTAATGGGTCAGGTAAATGTAGTCCGTATTGGCAAAGACTATCTCAAACCAAAGGGGTCTATTACGTTATCAACAGGAATTCTTGGCGATTACCCCGTTGATAAGACTACAAGTGCAGCAATGGTAAATGGGGCACTTCATAGTTTTGTAAAGGCAGTTGATTTGGAAATCGAAAATGAAATCCGTGTGAATGTTGTTTCATTGGGTCTTGTGCAGGATGCTTATGAAAAGTACAAGGACTACTTCCCTGGGCACAATCCTATTTCAATGACAAAAGCTGTCAATGCATATGTGATGAGTGTTGAAGGTAAAGGAAGGGGAGAAGTGATTAAGGTCTATAAATAATAAGATTATAGCTTAAAAAGCTGACTGTTTTTACCTCGACAAATTCAATTGACCAACACTTTCTACAATGTTTCCTTTGTCATCTACAGTTTTGATAGAGTAGATGTAGAAACCTTGAATTGCGTTATTGCCATTAAATTGTCTATCCCAGCCTTCGCTTTCATCGTTTGGAGGGAAGATTTCATTATAAAACACCAACTTATCCCATCTTTCATAAATGGAAAGTGAATTTATATTAACGATGTATTCATTTGAGAAAATGTGTCAAACATTTTAGGGTTTTACCAAAATGAAGGTCTCCGGCCGTTTATCCAACTCATATAAGCAAACCGAGCGAGGCCTGTGACCTTGCACCCGAATACCGTTGGATTTTTAAATATCCGGCACATACAAATAAATCATTTTGTTATCTTACACATGAAAACGATAATAACCATGCATAAACATCTTTACATACTTTTGACGTTCTTCTTATTTGCAAGTCACATCGCAATATCTCAAGTTAAAGAAGCACCAATTGTTCAAGAGGGCGAAGGACCATTCAATCAGCTAATTATCAGAGGCGTGACAATTATTAGTGGAACAGGTGCACCTCCTCGAGGGCCCGTTGATGTGATTATAGAAAACAATATTATTAAAAATATCAAAAACGTTGGATATCCTGGAGTTGAAATAAATGAAGGAAACCGACCTAAATTAAAAAAAGGTGGAAAGGAGATTGATGGTGAAGGCATGTTTTTATTGCCAGGATTTGTAGATATGCACGGTCATATAGGTGGCAGTTCACAAGGTGCAGATGCGGAGTATGTGTTCAAATTATGGATGGGTCATGGCATTACAACAATCCGAGAACCATCTTGCGGTAATGGATTAGACTGGGTATTGAAGCATAAAAAGCTAAGTGAAGAAAATAAAATTACAGCTCCAAGAATTTTGGCTTACACTGTCTTTGGACAAGGAAGTAAAGATCCGATAAGTACACCTGAACAAGCTAGAAGCTGGGTGCAGCAAAATGCTAAGAACGGAGCAGACGGGATCAAATTTTTTGGGCTTGCACCAAAGATATTTGATGCAGCATTGAGAGAGAATAAAAAATTAGGATTGAGGTCTGCTTGCCATCATGCTCAGTTAGATGTGGCAAGATGGAATGTAATAAACTCTGCTGAAGCTGGTTTGACATCGATGGAACATTGGTATGGTTTGCCAGAAGCTTTATTTGAAAATCAAACCATCCAAAATTACCCATTGGATTATAATTACCAAAATGAACAACACCGGTTTGAAGAAGCAGGAAGACTCTGGAAGCAAGCTGCAGAACCTTATTCTGATCATTGGAATAATGTTATGCAACATCTGTTAGATCTTGATTTTACTTTGGATCCTACGTTTAATATTTATGAGGCTAGTCGCGATTTGCATCGGGCAAGACGAGAAGAATGGCATGAGATATATACGCTTCCTAGTTTGTGGAGATTCTTTTTACCAAGTAAAATATCCCATGGTTCGTATTGGCATTACTGGGGAACAGAACAAGAAGTGGACTGGAGAGACAATTACAAGTTGTGGATGACTTTTGTCAACGAATATAAAAATCGAGGTGGTCGTGTAACTGCTGGAAGTGATTCTGGGTTTATTTTCAAGTTGTATGGTTTTGGTTATATCAGAGAATTGGAACTATTGCGTGAGGCTGGGTTTCATCCTTTAGAAGTATTAAGATCGGCGTCTTTGTATGGTGCTGAAGCATTAGGCATTGACGATGAACTTGGAAGTATTGAAGTTGGGAAAAAAGCGGATCTGATTTTGTTAGAAGAAAATCCAATAAAAAACCTGAAATCACTGTATGGTACGGGAACAATAAAATTAACGGAGGATAATGAAATTGTTAGAGTTGGTGGTGTAACCTACACGATAAAGGATGGCGTGATATACGACGCTAAAAAGCTACTGAATGATGTTAGAAAAATGGCTGATAAAGCTAAAGCTAAAGAAGACTTCAAAGTGAATCAACCTGGAATGGATGAGTTTTTTAAGAGGTTTGAAGAGAAACGCAAATAGATTTTTTTATTTTGCTACACAATTGAGATGTTTTTAATCCATGAGAAATTTTATATTATTTGATTAATGAATAAATTTCATGATATACCAAAGAGTTTTCAATGGGTTATATCGCTACTTATGAACGCATTGATTTTTATTCTTATGTAATTATGAAATTTGAACGTTTGGGAAGATATTTGTAATAAAATAAATGCGTTCAATTATACTTGAGACACGTTACATGTTATATTGCCTATAGAAATTACTACGTTGAAAAATTATCATTATGAGATTTGCAAAATCATTCCTTGTTTTATCAGCAATGTTTTTATTTTCAAGTTGTCAAGAAAAAGTGGAATCGAAACTTTATCCTTCGGATTATTTGTTTGCGCAAAGATCTTACCCACATAATGATATAGATACAAAGGCGTTTAGAGAGGCCATAAAAAGCAAACATCAATATAGTCAAAATCGAAAATCAAATTTTGAGATGTCTTGGGAAAATATTGGTCCTTTTAATTCTGACGGAAGAGTTACTGATTTGGAATTACATCCTCAAAATGATAATATCATATATGCAGGATCTGCATCAGGTGGGATTTACAAATCATTAAACAGCGGTGATACATGGACACCAATCTTTGACGAATCCCCATCTTTAGCCATTGGTGATCTTGCAATTTATAAGAAAGATGCCAATATTATATATGCTGGCACTGGCGAGTCAAATGCTGGAGGTGGGTCCTTGGCTTATGATGGTCAAGGTGTTTTCAAAACTTCCGATAGTGGTGATACATGGACAAACATTGGACTTCATGATGTTGGAAGTATTGGCAGAGTTGTAATTGATCCCAATGATTCAAATACATTGTTTGTAGCTGGAATGGGCAGTTTGTTTAAAAACAATTCTGACCGTGGAGTATATAAATCAAGCGACAGTGGAGAATCGTGGGAACAAGTACTCACGGTCTCTGATTCAACAGGTGCTATAGATTTGGCAATAAATCCTCAAGATGGGAATATAGTTTATGCGGCGATGTGGGAACGTATCAGGCGACCTGAAAACAGACAATATGGTGGCGTAACATCAGGTATTTATAAATCTTTAGATGGTGGAACCACTTGGACTGAAATGACTATCGGTTTGCCTGAAATTGATGACAAGGGACGAATTGGGTTGGCAATTTCTGAATCTTCACCAAATATTGTTTATGCATATTACTTACAGGGTAGTGGGCAAATAGAAGGTATTTTTAAGACTGAAGATGGTGGTGATACATGGGTGCAAAAAAGTCATGAAGGCATAACAGGAACTTCCTTTAATTGGTGGTTTGGTAAAATATTTGTAGACCCTAGTAATCCTGATAAACTGATTGTAACAAGCCTTACTATGTTTATGTCCGAAGATGGTGCCGATTCATGGAAGCAGATTTTTCCTGGTGTCCACCCAGATCAACATGCTGTTGCAATTGGAAGAACTAATCCTGATAAGATATTTATTGGAAATGATGGTGGTGTTTACTTGTCTGAAGATTCTACCCACATTGATTGGGAGTATAAAAATGGACTTGGTAATTATCAATTTTATACTTGTACAATTGATCCTACAGATCCTGATGTAATTTATGGAGGTGCTCAAGATAATGGAACATCAAGAAGTGAGGGTGGTTCTCCAAATTGGGAAGCTATATTTGGGGGTGATGGATTTAAAACAATGGTTGATCCTACAGATGGTAATCAAATATACGTAGAGTATCAGTATGGAAGTATTTTTAAATCAAGTGACTTTGGCAATAATTTTCAATTTGCGACAAGTGGGCTTGGGGGTGATTTTAATTGGAATACGCCATTGGCAATGGATCCTAATAATTCCGATGTATTGTATACTGGCTCACAAGTTCTATTTCGATCTATAGATAAAGCTGATTCATGGGAGTCTATATCTCCTTTGTTGGTAAACTCTGATAACCCTCAAGGCAATTTGACTTATGGTTCATTGACAGTTATTGAAGTTTCATCATTAAATTCGAGTTTTATTTATATCGGAACAGATGATGGAAATGTATGGGTTACAAAAGATACGGGGGAGACGTATGAAAATGTAAGCGAAGGTCTTCCTAATAGATGGATAACGAGTATCACTCATGATCCTCATGATATATCAGGTGTATATGTAACTGTTTCGGGTTTTCGATTTGGGGAGAGTCATGCACAGATATTTTATTCAGAGAACTTTGGTAAGAATTGGACGGCTATAGGCAATACGTTGCCTGATGTGCCAGTTAATGACTTGGTAGCTGATTTTGATGTTAGACATCGATTATATGCAGCAACTGATATTGGGGTTTTTTACACTGAAAATCAGGGTGATGACTGGAATGTCTTGGGAATGGACATGCCAATTGTCCCAGTTACTGATTTGGATTATAATGCTGGAGCTAACCTACTTATTGCAGCAAGTTATGGCCGAGGAATGTTTAAATATAACTTGCCGATGGTTTCAAGTACTAATAATATCAATAAGCTCAATGTGAATGTATTTCCAAATCCATTTACAAATAAATTGACTATAGAGTCAGAAAGTGAAATACTAAAAATAGATTTATTCGATTACACAGGTAAAATACTAAAAACTTTTAAAGGTAGCAATAGTCTGGATCTTGAGTTTTTGGAATCAGGTTTTTATGAGGTTGTGATTTATAGCAACGAGAGTAAAACGGTAAAGCGAATAGTAAAACCATGGAACTAATTTTTTAGAATTAACTAAACCCTAAACTAAATAAACAATCAATGAAAGAATTACAATTTCCTATTCAGTTCAAATTTAAAGTTACCACATTTTCCAATGATTTTGTGGCAACAGATGCACTTGGCAATTCTGTAGCTTATGTCAAGCAAAAAATGTTTAAACTCAAGGAAGATATTTCTGTCTTTGATGATGAATCGCAAACCAGTTTGGCATATAAAATTAAAGCAGACAGGTGGCTTGATTTTTCTGCAGCATATAGTTTTTTTGATAACAATGGAAGTGAAATTGGAAAAATTGTGCGTAAAGGATGGAGGTCTATTTGGAAAGCTGAATACCATTTGATTGATCAATTTGGAAAGTCCCAATATACTATTTCTGAAGAAAATGGCTTTGTCAAAGTTATGGATTCAATTCTGGGCTCAGTTCCACTCATCGGTATTTTTACGGGATATTTCTTTAACCCAAGCTACATTGTAAAAGATTCTAAAGGCTATGAAATAGTACGATTAACGAAGGAGGCAAGCTTTTTAGGACGCCACTTTCAGTTAAATAAAGTAGGTGCAATGGATAATGATGACGATGATCGTATTATGTTGGGTCTTATGATGATGATACTTTTAGAAAGAAGTCGTGGATAAATAGTTTTAATCCTCAGGCAACGAAAAACCACTTTTAGGTATTATATAGGTGGGTCAAGATTTAAACAATCTAAAGGACGTCTTATATTAATTTATAAGACGTTACTTCCCATTTTATCCAATATAAATTGGCTAGAATAATGAGATTTTAATCTACTGCCAAAGCGAATTATCGCTTTGGCTTTTTTGTAAATATTAAGTAGGCAAATACGGTGATAAGGCAAATGATCAACCCTAAAAATTCTCTAATGTTTTCTACTTCTTGAATGTTAGTTGGCTCATAATCTATAAATTCGGGTTGTCCAGCATCAAGCCACGTTGTGAATAAATTTATATTGGAAATAGTATAACCAGCCAAGAACGTAAAAGCAAACAAAACGTACATAGGCCTAAGAAGACTTCTAAGTGATAGAACGCCAAGAATGGCGACCATACTATATATAATTATCCACTTTGTACCATCTGCATCATTTAGTTGCACGTAACTAAACCATATAAAAATAATTATTACAGCTATATCAAATATTTTCCTTCCCATACTGTTTTCTAAACTTCAAAATCTTCGTTGATTAGCAAATCTGGATTCAATTGATAATTGTCTCTTACAAAGTTACACCAAGTGCATTTCTCTTCTTCACATGTCGTGTCAAATTTATATTCTTTAATATTTTTAAAGGTATCTTCAATTTGTTGTCCAACTACTTCAATGTCTTCAGGACTGACTACATATTTGAAGTTTGAGAAAGCTCCAGTTTTGCGATCGGGTTCAATAAAATCTATTTCGCCGCTGACCATATTCCAGTTGTGTTTTGTGTCGCTGTCAAGCAACATTTTGTAAAAAACCAACTGACGCCAATAGTCACCACCATTGGGTTCCTTTTCTGAAGGCGGAGACAATTTTGGTTTTCTGAATTTTCCAGTTTTATAATCTACAACATGGACATAGTCTTTATGAATTTCCACCTTGTCCAAAAATCCTTTAAGTGGAATTCCATTGTGATCGGCATTGGACACTTCTTCCTCTACAGCAATTTTTGGAATCTTCTGCCATTCTTCAAACTTGTATTTATAAAGAGCAGTCAAGGTCATTCTTCCGTGTGTTAAGTAACTTTCATACTCTTCATCAGTAAAATGTGATTTGTGTTTTTTCATGCTCTTTTCAAAAAAGTACAAAAGGTGGCTTACATCTTTTTCTCCCTTGCTGTAAAGGCCAAGTAAAAATTCATATAAGCCATCATGCATGGCTGTACCAAATCCCGAAGGCGCATTCCTTGCTGTTGGTACACGTAGAATGGATTCAAAATAGAAAGTTAACGGGCAACGCAAATATTTATTTAAATGTGTTACTGACAATTTGAATCCATTCAGCCACTCGTCAATAAGATTGTTTTCAATAAGTGGTATTTTCTTTTCTACAGACAATAATAAATTGTAGTAAAATTCGGCTAAGATATCTTCAGTAACTTTTGGTGATTCAAGCGGCAGGTCAGTGGTGGCAATTATTTCATCTACAAATTGAGATGCACCTAATTCTTTACCTTCTTCAGTTGCACGAGAAAATGAAATTATCAATTCAACCTTTGCTCTTGTCATGCCCACATAAAACAATCGTCTTTCATCTTCAGCATTGGTATCTGAGTCAGCGTTGAGCCCTTCGGGATATGAATAATGACCAAATGATCCACGACTGCTGTCCCAAATGTTTTTAGTACAACCAATCATGAACACACGGTGAAATTCTAATCCTTTTGCAGAGTGAGCAGTGATAAAGTTTATGCCGTTTTCAGAGGAGATAATTTTATTAATAGAAAGCGGGATGGTGTTTTCGTTCATCTTTTCTATCATCTCTAGAATGTCTTTTAGAGTCGTATCTGGTTTTCGAGCAGTTTCTGTTTTTATAAATTCGAACAATGTACTTATGACTTGCAGCAACCAAGCTTTGTTGGGTTGAGTCATTACATAATTGAGAATGCCACCTTCATTGATAACTTTTTCAAATAGAGATTGCAGAGTTATTTCTGACATCTGATTTATCCACTTGTCAAACTGATTGCCTATTTTCAGAACAGCTTCCTTGTTTTTTAAGTTTAACTCATTTAGAAGATTTTCATTTGTGATGACATCTCTCCATTCTGGTCTTACCTTGTTTTCATCTAATTTTTGACAAAACAAAGCAATCCGCCCAATGTCTAAAGAATGAACTTTAAAATAATTGTAGTGCAAAATTTCAAACAAGCGATGTTGTCCAAAGCCATACCTGTGAAATTCGTCGCTTATATAATAAAGCACGTTCAATAAATTTTTAACAAATGGCAATTCTAATATATTGACACGTTTTTTGATATTGAAAGGAACCTTTCGTTTTTCTAAAACATTGACCAAGTCATCTACCTGTTTGTGTTTACGATATATAACAGCCGTTTTGCTAAATGATTCTGGGTCATTGTTGTAAAGTTCTTCGAGTTGAGATGCTAGGTATGCATATTCTTCTGAAACCTTGTCGAAGGCGAGTAGTCTTGGTGGGCTTCCTTTGTCTTTATTATCTCCTGAAGCAATCAGTTCTTTGCTTAAACTTTTATCTTCATTGACCATTCTTTCGCTGTTGAAAGAAATCAGGTTTTTTGATGCATCAAGAATGTGTTGGTTTGATCGATAGTTATGTTCAAGAATAACAATTTCAGGTTTATAATTGTTTTTAAAATCAATGATGTTGCCCAAGTTGGCACCTTGAAATTTATAAATAGCTTGATCATCATCACCTACGGTAAATACGTTAGGATTGTCCCAGTATGATATAAGTAAATTGAGAATTGCATTTTGTGCTCCATTTGTATCTTGGTATTCATCTACTAAAAAGTATTGATATCTTTCTTGGTATTTTAAAAGCAATAATTCATTAGAGTCAAATTCTTTCAAGACCCATCTGATCATATCGTTGAAGTCATATCGGCCAGCATCTTGCATTAGTTTAACATAGTTTTCGTATTCACCAACTGCAGCTTTTAATTCTTCATATTTTTGCTCGAGCTGTTTAAATTTGTCATCTCTAAAATCACCCTTTAGATAGATTACATCATTCTTGGTTGTTGTTTTTCTTTTCGCAATGAACTCAGTGCTGTCTCTTTTTTCTTTTAAGAATTCTTCAAGGGTATCTAATATATCTTGTGGTTCAAGATTTTCTTTTTTCATTAAGCCAAATAGATTTTTCATTCTTCCAGCTTCAAAGTATTTGTCATACTTAAATCTCTTGAGTGGGCTTTTATCATCAAGACTATCAATCAAGTCTCTGTATATGTCGACACATTCTAAATCAGTGATAGGCTCTAATTGACGGTATCCTCCAAAAATATCTAGATTTTCTTGGATGACTTGATTGCAAAATCCGTGGAAGGTATAAATATGTACTTGATGTGCAGTGGGTCCTATTATCTTAACCAGCCTATTTCGCATCGCTACTGTAGCTGCATCAGTATAGGTCAAACATAAGATGTTATGAGGTGCAATATCTGATTCATTGAGGATTTTTCCAATTCTTGTGGCCAATATTTGCGTCTTTCCTGTACCTGGCCCTGCATTCACAAGCACTGGACCTTCGGTGGCGTCTACTGCTATTTTTTGACGTTCGTTTAAGGTTCTATAAGCTTCATTAAATATTAAATTGTATTTCGCTTTTATCTTTTGAGATGCAAATAATTCACCCTGCATATTTTATGATTGTTTAGATTGCTAAGGTAGGTAATATGAAGTGATATAAAAACATAATGTTAATTCCTTTTCAGGTCCTCGATATAATTAAAAAGGTATAAGCTCCTTAACAAAAAATTATCTTAAAATGATATGTTTTGAATGGTAAGGGTTAAACAATAGTTAATTCACAACATCTCGATTTACTTTTACCCTAATTTTAAAGTCATACTACCAAATATGTTGGAGTAGAATCATAAAAGCGATGATTGTCAACAATCAGATATCTAATAAAATTAATGAGTCTGAATATTTATTCATCAATAAAAAAATAGAATTATGAAAAGGATTATTACAGTATCAGCA
>CAJQRD010000103.1 GCA_905480605.1 uncultured Saprospiraceae bacterium
ATCCAAAAGCTTTGTACAAACAAAGATATTTCCCAATTGTCGGCCATAGAATAGTTGATGGAAGGCATCAAGAATGCAGTGTGCACAGCAGGAGAATAAATAACAACCAAACCTCCATTAAAAATGGGAGAGAAGGGATAATTGACGCTGACAATTCCTGAATACTTCATAGGCAAAAGATTCTTTGCCGAGAGGGGGGAAACAAATAAGTTTTCCTGATTCTGATAAATAGAATCTACTCCTACGGAATTATATAAAATACCACCTGTTAAAAACAATTGATTGCTGAAAACATAATCAATAGATAAAGTAGCACTTAGTACTTTTTGTTCTTCATTGGTCGGAATAAATAAACTCATTTCGCCTTTAAAACCAGCATTTCCTAGATTACCGGCCCAGCCTGTGCCCACTACAATATCTTCATACCACCAACCAGTAAGAAATTGAAAATCATATTGCCATTTATTGAATTTGAATAATGCTGCGCCAACCCAATCTTTTTTACTTTTACCTGGTTTTATAGCAATTTCAAAAGAACTCATGTTTTCAAAAAAACGTTGAATGCGCAATGCATCTGAGCCGGGTCGTTCTTCATAATCAAAGTCAACGAGTGAGTAAGCATTGAACAAATCATTAGGATTCCAAAATAAATTGGTACCCCAATTGATGCGTTGACGACCAAGCCGTACTTCCCACTCTTCGTTAGACCAATTGACCCAAGCTCTGTCAATTTGGGCGAGCATAACCAGAGATGGTTTGTCCACCACCGCCCAAGAAAGATCAACAAAACCATTGTCAATATCTACCAACTTGCTATAAAAAGGAAGGGCGTCTACCGACTCGCCAAAAAAAATGCGGTTACGCATTTCTATCTTTCCAACAATATTTTTAGTTGGTAAAAATTTGAATATTAAACGGTTGTGAATCAGATTGTCATTCGTGATGTTATTTAGATTATTAGCGAAGGATGCAATTTGCATATTCTTGACATAGCCCGAAAATTTTACATAATCCGAAAATTTTTGAACAATAGTATCCTCTTGTGAATACATTGCAATGGAAAAACAAAAAAATAGAATGAAGTTAGCGAATCTCATCCGATACAATTTTACCATCTTCCAATGTAATGACTCTTCTTGCTCTGTCAATTACACGTTGGTCATGGGTAGAAAAAATAAAGGTGATGCCTTCTTCTTGATTTAAGCGAGCCATGATATCCAATAAATTGAAAGCACTTTTAGAATCTAAATTTGCTGTTGGTTCATCTGCTAAAACAAAATCTGGTTTGGAAGCCAAGGCACGCGCAACAGCGACACGTTGTTGCTGACCGCCAGAAAGTTGAGAAGGTCGGCTATCTAATTTATCATCCAGTCCGACTTCTTTTAACAATGACATGACCCGTTTCTCTCGTTGTTGTAATGGAACTTTTTGAAGCAGCATAATAAACTCCGCATTTTCTTTAGCCGTCAAAACAGGAATAAGATTAAAACTCTGAAAAACAAAACCAATGTGGTGAAGTCGAAAATTAATGAGCTGATTGTCGGTCATCCCGTTGAGTAAAATGTCATTAACTTTAATGGTACCCGAAGTAGGGCGATCCAAGCCTCCGATCATATTGAGCAAGGTAGATTTTCCAGAACCAGATGGCCCTACGATCGCAGTAAATTCGTTATCTTGAATTTGCAGATTAACTTCATCAACTGCTTTAACAGGAACTACTCCTGCATAAATTTTTGACAAATTCTCGGCTTCTATTACATAATTCTTTTTCATATTTTTCGAATTGCTTCCACAGGAATAAGATTGATTGCTTTGACGGCAGGATAGATGGCTGCTAAAATTGCCATGCCCAATACCATTAAGGTTACACTTATATAAGACATCATATCCAATTGTGTATAGACTAGATTCGTAAATCCATAATCTGAATAAGAGGCACCACCCAGATCAATACCATATCTACCAAAATATTGGATACATATCCATGCCAACAATAATCCAAGTGGACCACCAATCAAGCAAAGAAAAAGAGTTTCCAGCATAATCATTTTGAATACTCGAAGCTTAGACATCCCTACCGCCATGAGCATCCCAATTTCTCGAACCCGTTCCAATACCGCCATCAACATGGTATTAATGATGCTAAAAAGCAAGGCGACTAAAATAATACCGACGATAAAAAAAGTATAAACATCCATGGCTTCGACCATAAACCGCATGCCTGATGCTAAATCCATCCAAGATTTTATTTCCAAATTGGGAAACTCTTCTTGGTATTGTGTAGCTACGGATTCGGCTAGATCATGTTCATTTAAAAGAACTGCTATTTCGTGAACGTCATGATTGATGTCAAGTAGTTTTTGTAAATCTGGTGCGAGGACAAATGCATTCATTTCGTCGTACATTCCATTTTTAGAATCATAGATACCCACAACTCTAAATGCCCCAGCTGTAATTTCACCCTGTTTATCTTGCAAGGTGAGGACGACTTTGGAGCGGATTTTTATTTTATATTTTTCGGCTGTTTTTTTACTGAGAAGAATTGGATTTCTTTTGATGCCCTCAAAATATTTCCCCTCCAAAACAAATTCATGTAAATCAGTTACCCGTTTCTCGTTTTCAGGATCGATCCCAGTAACCTTTAGCATGCCACTATAATTGGCAGAATTAATCATGGGCATCGCAACCACTCTAGGAGAGGTGTTTTTTATAGCTTCATTATTATTCATTTTCTGAATAATTTCCTCGCTATTTGGAATTACGAATTTGGGCAACATTTCATCTTGAAAACTAGGATGGTGCACTTGGAAATGTGACAATTCCAAATTAATCACACTATCAATTTTCTGATTCATCATACCCACTACAAATGCCGAAGCAAACATACCGGCCCACAATCCAATCGCAATGGCTATAATCACCACGGCACTTCTTACCTTATTTCGCCAAATATTTTTCCATGCAATTTTACCAATCATTTTAACTCCGCATGGCATTTATGGCATCTAATCGACTTATTTTCCATAAAGGATAAATCGCAATCGCACAGCCTATCAGCCCTACGATAATTGCCTGTTGAATAAATATATTAGGTGAGATGGATGCTTGGAGGACAGCTTCCATTCCATAATCTGCTACCATTTCTTCCAATTCTGCCCCAAGTTTAATCGGGTAGTAATAAAAGTATAAACAGATTGGCAAAGCGCCCAACATTCCTAAAAAAGCTCCAAGGATAGAAATACTCAAAATCTCCAAAATCATAACCATCGCTAAATTTATCCGTTTCATGCCTACCGCCACAAGCACTCCAAACTCATGCATTCTTTCTGCCATCATCATCAAGATTGTAGCAAAAATACCAAAGGAAATAACCATGTAAAGGATAAACATAAATACGTATCCTTCCATTTTTTCTGTCTCCATCATGTTGATGATTTCGGGGGTAAGTTCCTGCCATGCCATGACTTCATAACCATTACCTATACTACTCTGCAAAGACTGCACGAGTTCATCAGTTTCTGACTTTTGATCAGGCAGTAAAATAAGATTGGTCAGTCTGCCTTCTACATCAAATAACTTTTGAGTGGCTTGTAGCGAAAGAAAAACCAATTGCTTACTTAATTCGGGCGAACCAAACTTAACTATTCCTTTGATAGGATATTTCCCTGCAGCACTTGCGCCATGATAACCTTGGCCCAAGAGTACAAGTGTATCCCCTACTCCTACTTTTAAATATTTTGCAAGTGCCTCACCCAATAAAGCACCTTGATCTTTCTCCTGAAGATACTCACCTTCTATCACTCTATCTTGTAAGTCGGTATGCAACATTTCTTTTTTTGGATCAATGCCCACGACCATAGTACCTCTTGTAATTTCTGAAGAAGCCGCCAAGGCGAAACTTTCAACTCTTGGTGCATAGCTTGATAAGCCATTTGCATTTTTCAACCTATAAGCCAAAGAGTCATTAAACTCAAAACTATTTTCTAAAGTTTTATCAGCCCAATAACCTGTAGCATGAATTTGGGCATAGCCCGTAAAAGCACCAACCATTGAGTCAATCATGCCTTTATAAAACCCTTCCTTCAAACTGACCATGAAAGTGGAAAGGATGACTGCAAAAAAGATGGACGCTAAAGTGATTAGCGTTCTGCGTTTATTGCGCCAAAGATTTCGCCATGCTAATTTTAGGAGCATCTTATTTTACTTTTTTCATATTTCGTGTCGTGAAAAAATTGTCGGCTATTGGTTTATCAAAAACCATTTCCTTCATAGTCAAAATGGTTTTGTGCCCATCTTTTTCTACTGGAATCATTTCCATTTGGGTAGCTAAAAGTTGTCCGCCCATTTCTTTAATCTCGGAGGAATTTATAATGTTGACAAGAAAATCATCCTCATCATACATCTCTGCACGAAGCTGTATATAATCCACGGAATCAATATAAGTAATGATTTTTCCCCAAACAACAGCAGCGTCTGGTTTAGGTGTAAGTAATATTTTGTAGCAATTCCTACCCTCTAATATTGTGTCTCCCTTTATAGTATGAACATAGTCATAAACCTGTGAAGACTCTTTGACCAAATCATCATTGGTAAAATCGGTCCCCATCCAACTCTGCGACATCATACTGGGCGGCAGTTTGATGGTACGCTCAATAGAAGGAATCCAATTCCAAACTTCCTTTTTTCTTTTTAAGAATGCTGCACCTTTCTCCTTAGCAGGAGCTGTCAACAATATCAAACTATAGTCTTCTCCTTTCGACCAGGATTTCAAACTCATTTCTCGAGTCCACTTAGGACGAACAATGGAAATGGTAAACTCTGAATAAGCGGTAATTTTACCACGCGTTTTTTCATCCGCTTTACGAATTATTTCGGTGGCATCTTGCGCTATTAAAGAGGTTGTTAAAAAAAAAACAGCGCTTATTGATGTTATGTATTTTCCCATTGAAATTATTTTCATTAAAAACGGCTTTTGCAAAAATAAATATTATGATAGGCTGAATTGGTGATTATTATCAATATGAATAATGATGGTCGTCATTGGTTTGTTCTTATTACTCTTAACTAATTAAGCCACCGTCTTATAAGTTAGACACTCAGATACCTTGCTTGATATAGAGATAAATTGTCTAGAATCAAAATGCACATACCAAGAATCCATTATTGTCAATAAAAAAAATAGAATGTAGATGAACAGTCACCATAATATTTTCATTTTATAATCAATTGACATTTCAAACATACAAATAGAAGAAAAAAGGTTGTATTAAGTTAATTTATTCCTTAGTTTCTAAACCAAAATATTTATACCTAACTTGACGTTAACAGTTATCAGTTCATGTATACACTACTGATATACATTTTAATAAACAATAAATATTATCCAATGATAAATTGTCCCAATTGCAACACCAAGTTAAAAGGAATGCTAACTGAAGTTAAAATGCTCGACAATCATCAAATGAACTTTATTAAAGATTTCCTAAATTATGGAGGCAAAGATTTGTGCGGTAATTGTGGTAAAGACTATTTGGAGCGGGCAAGACAAAAATATATTTCTGAAAACAGCAATATGGATAAGTTTTTAGACGACCTTAAAACTGCATTCCCAATTGTGACAATTGCAAATCCCCATAACTGGAATTATGAAACTTTAGGTATAGTAACAGCGCAATCTACAATGGATTATTCTAGTGACACAACCAAGCTTCAAAATATGTTTAATGCCAATCAGGATTTGGTGGATTTAGACAGCAGTGTAAACAATGGAGAAAAAATTTGCTTCGAAATATTACGGCAAAAAGCGTTTCTCTTAGGAGCGAACGCCATCTTAGGTGTTGACATTGATTATTCTCAGTTTGGCAACAAAGAAGAACGGATGCTTATATGCATGGCAGGCACCGCAGTCAACCTTACAAATCTTTCAGAACTCTCAAATGACTTTGCTGAAAAGAAGAAAGAACTTGAAAATAATCAGGAAAAACTTAATAAACTAAAGGAACATTCTAAAGTTGCTCATTTAAAGTAATTGTTATTTTATTCTAAGTAAGAAATCCTGGTTACGCGTGGCGTTTTTTATAAAAAAGTAGTACCTGTTTTTATTGAAACTATTATTCAAAATAGTAAAGTTGCTAGTGAATCAATCTTTTAAAATCCATACCACTGGGATCTTGAAAAACTCTCAAATCAAACTCCGGCACAACAGCTAAAATATGATCAAATATATCTGACTGAATGCCTTCATAATTTACCCACTCTTGATCTTTGCTAAATACGTAAATCTCGATAGGTAAACCATGTTCATTCGGAGCAAGCTGCCTTATCAGCAAAGTCATTTCCTTATTGATCATCGGGTGGTTGGTTAAATAAGCTTTGACATAGGCACGAAACGTACCGATATTGGTCATCCTTCTACCGTTCACAAGACTAGAGTTGTCAACATGCTCCTGTTTATTTTTGTCTTGCATCTCAATTTTCGTTTTTTCAATGTAACTTGAGATATACTGGATTTTGCTAAATCGATCCAGCATTTCATCTGTACAAAACTGTATGGTGTTCATATCTATATTAATGGATCGTTTTATTCTCCTTCCTCCTGAATCTGACATGCCTCGCCAGTTTTTAAATGATTCAGTAATTAATGCATAGGTAGGAATTGTAGTAATCGTTTTATCCCAATTTTGAACCTTAACTGTCGTCAATGCTATTTCCACAATATCACCGTTTGCACCATATTTAGGCATTTCAATCCAGTCACCATTTGCAACCATTCGATTTGCCGCTAATTGTATTCCAGCTACAAAACCCAATATGGCATCCTTAAAAATGAACATCAGTATTGCTGTGACAGCACCCAAACTTGTAAATAAAACAACTGGTGTTTTATTTACTAAAATAGAAATTATGAATATCGCACTGGCAAAATAAATGATTAATTTTAATACCTGGATTAAACCCTTTATCGGAA
Source organism: uncultured Saprospiraceae bacterium (assembly GCA_905480605.1). GTDB lineage: Bacteria > Bacteroidota > Bacteroidia > Chitinophagales > Saprospiraceae > RFSX01. The sequence goes on from CAJQRD010000103.1 coordinate 6,968, forward strand.
TTCTATTTGAAACATCATATGTTGTATAAATAGCCAAGGTCGCATTTAAGAACGCATCAAGTGCTAATACAACCATAACAATAATAAGAATTAAAACCAACCCATTAATCAAAGCTATCAACCAATCGTAACCTTCAAAAGGGATTGAGATAGACATATAAACTAACATAGCTGGCGCCAAGTGAGCAAGACGATTGAATACCTTTTTCTTTAGCATCATATCATCCCACTGTGTTGTTGTGCGACTAATAATAGCTGTAAGCCCTTTAAGGATAAAATGCTTGGCAACAAAATATGCAATAAGACTTAAAATAATTATCAATACAAAAATTAAACTTCTTGCTAAAATGTCAGCCATAGGTAAATCCAAGCCTTGGTCTATTATCCAACTTCTAAGAATATCAAGCATACTGCCTCTAGTTTAATACAATTAATTTTGTCCAAATTTCTAATCTATATAAATACTAAACCAAGCTCTTTAAAATAAGCTTGACTGAATCTGGATAAAATGGGAACAAAGGTCAAACATAGTTAAACTTTGGACAGCCTTTGATTATATATCAATTTTATACTTGCCTTTTTTAACAATAATTTGACTGAATATGCAAAATAAAAAAATGACAAACAGGGCTTTTGCCTAAATCAAAGAGACATAATAGTGTGTACAACTAAACACCAATTATTAGACCAATAGAATGAGACAACTAATAAAACCGGAGACAAAAATTTAATAACTTTACGTTTATGAACTACAATGATGTGATAATATATTAATCAGCAATTGTAATGACCCATTTTTTCTATACTTTAGTAGTTCACAATGAACGATAAGGATTATTTTTCTCATTTATATGAAATAGCAAGTCACCTAAACAAGGAGTTTTCTCTACAGTCTGCTCTACGTAAATCTTTGGAGAAGACTGTGAAAATTCTTGATATTGAAACGGGCTGGATCTGGCTTACTGAACCAGATAATAAATCTGTTTATCTGGCTGCCTCCTACAACCTTCCTCCAGCACTGAGCAATTATCCTGAGCGATTATCAGGTTGGTGTTATTGTATAAAACAATACTTGTCAGATGGCATTGATCAAGCAATGAATAACAGTGAGATTAGTTGCTCACGGTTGAAAGATATTAGCACTGGGACGAAAGATTTGAAATTTCACGCAACGATCCCCATAATTATCAATGGACAAAAAGTAGGACTCATGAACTTACTGAGCAAAGAATCAAGACAACTAAATGAAAAGGAGCTGACGATACTTAACACCGTCAGTGAATTGGTTGGATCGGCCATTCAGCGCACACACGTGCAGCAATCATATCTAAGTGAAAATAGAAAACCAGACTCGACCATCCACAATGTGTTAGATCGTGTCTTCAACCCACAAATGGAAGCTATTATTTCATGTCTTGAAGATCCAAAAGGTAACAAAGAAAAAGTGAACGAGGCACTTAAAAAGGCGAAGTATCTTAAAAAGCAGTTATCGCTGCTGCGAAAGGAATCTAAGGAACATGAAGAAACAGAAGGTCCAAAAAAAGAATTTCATTATCCTGAGATGCCTCTCACAAAACGCGAATTAGAAGTATTGAATCTTATAAGGAAAGGTCTCACTAACGGTCAGATTGGTAAACAAATTTTCATAGCCGAACGTACTGTTAAATTTCACGTTACTGCCATCTTATCCAAACTCAATTCCAAAACACGCACCGAAGCAGTAGATGTCAGTTTGAAGAGAGGATTGCTTAGCATCTAATTTAGGTGTAATTACTTCTTAAGCTGTACTATAGTACAGGTGTTTTTCTGTACTTAAGTCCGTTTTATATAACATGATTTTTTGTGACATTTGTAATCTAACAAACAAGTAAAACAAAATATTATGAGAAAGCAAAAAGTATATTTAGAGCACGCCAACATTACAGTGAACGATCTTCAAGAAGCGATCAAATTCTTTCAAAGCGCTTTTCCTCACTTCAAGATAAGAGGAGGTGGTGACGAAAATAGAGAATGGGTTCATCTTGGTGATGATGATACCTACATAGCCCTTAATCAAGCCCATCAAAATGAGTTAAAGTCTGAAGGTAGCTATAACAGAATTGGAATCAATCACCTGGGTTTTGTAGTTCAAGATGTGGAGGAAATAGCCAACAATCTGTTAATCAACGGCTACAAACGAGACTACCCAAAACAAATAGAACAATTCAGAATCAGAGACTATTTTGCCGATGCTGACGGAAACCAATATGAGTTCGTACAGTATCTTAGTGAATTGGTCCAGGAAAAAAATAGCTACAACAACTGAAGATATAATCGGTTGTTAAAATTAAAAATAATAAGACAGTTTTTCTCGCACTAGAATTTAAGCTTTTCTTCTTTATCCCATATTCCCCAATATGCACCAACATCTCCTTCGTCACCTACTTTCCATGATTCATCAAATGACGAAAAATAAAACATCTCAATGTTTTCTTCCTTTGACCATTGCTGCATATTTAGAAAATATCGAAGTGCATTTTCTTTAGACGGATGCGCATCATCTAGACCAGTGCCTTGGCTGGGCCAACCAGTCTCTGTAATGATCACTTTCTTTCCCTGACCTGCATGTAAGGCTTGGTAGTACATTTGTTTGGCATGCATCAACGCATAATCGATATGACATCCTTCCCAATAGGGGTAGCAATTCGCCAAGATAACATCACAAGCATCCGTTACCTTTGGTCGGTGACTGAATTCATAATAAGCATCTACATAAGCGACCTCTATGTCGGGTAACGCATTTTTAAACTGATTGATATAAACCAATAGTTCTTCTTCCGTCAGATCTCCTCGGTACATCACTTCATTACCTACGGCGGCGATATCAACCATTCCTTCTTTTGACAATTCAATTAATCCCTCTATTTCTTTTTTATTCAATTCTAAATCCTTCCCTAACCAGGCTCCAACTAATGTTTTAATGCCCATTTCCTTAGCTATACGAGGGATGAGATCATTGCCTTCTATGCATGAAAAAGAACGGACCCACTTTATATAAGGGCAAAGAATTTCCAATCGGCGTCTGACTTGATCTTCAGTTAAAACATGACCAGGTTTCTGACCTTCCTCATAAGCACTAAAGCAAAGACCATGCATTCCCAAGTCTAGTTTTTCTTGGAATAAAAGCTTAATTTCTTCGGACGATGTTTGAGTATAATTCGTTCCTTTTAGCGATAATCGTTTTTCCGGTCTGTAGGACATATGATATAAGATTTAAAGTTAAATATATTAAGTAATATGTCTACTTTTTACAAAAAAATAGAAAGTTCTTTATTCGGTATTTCTATGAATATTTTAGATTTTCATATTTATCCCAAAGACCCCAACGTTCTCCTACATCTCCCTCATGGTGAACCTTCCACGATTCATCAAAAGAAGAAAAGTAAAACATTTCTATATTCTCTTGTCTAACCCACTCGTTGGTTTGAATAAAATATTTCATTGCATTGATTTCTGAAGGTTTCGCACCGTTGGTACTCTCACCTTTATCCGGCCAACCCGTCTCAGTAATAATCACTGGCTTACCTTGGGCAGCTTCTTTCGTTAAAGCATACATCTGTCTCAAGTAATTTGATGATTGCTCAATATCGCAACCCTCCCAGAATGGATAGCAGTTTGCTAAAACAAGGTCGCAGGCCTCAACAATTCGAGGGCGTTCATGAAATTGATAATACGCATCTACATAACCAACAGGAATATCAGGTAATGCTTCTTTTACTCTATTTATGTAACTAAGCACTTCTTCTTCTGACAACTCATTTCTTAATAGTATCTCGTTACCTACAACGGCAATGTCAACAAATCCTTCTTTAGCCAGGCCAATCAATGCCTCAATCTCTTTTTCGTTTTGAGCTGTATCTTGGCCAATCCACGCACCAACCATAGTTTTCCTTCCTTTCTCATGAGCCACTCTCGGTATAAACTCATTTCCTTCTGTGCAAGAGAAAGAACGAACCCATTTGGTAAATGGAGCAATAACCTCCATTCGTTTCCGTATTTGCTCTTCTGATAATATATCACCAATATTCTGACCTTCCAAATAAGGACTAAAGCATAAACCATGAAGTCCGTTTTGTAAAGATTGCATAAAGAGATCTGTAATCTCTCTCTTTGTTTTACCGGTAAAATCAATATCCGATTTTGATGTTGATTCTAGATCGCCAGTGAACAATGTATTTAACTTCCCAACCTGATAAAAAGAGGTAAGTTTTTGAGGTGTTCTTTTACGTGCGTCCAATATCTTTCGCACCTCTCCAGCACTTTCTTCAGTAACGCTATAATCACGCATCACAAACATAGCAATGAGTGTTCCCATTATAGGAATTCCTGAGAAAGATAACCTTAGGCCATCAATAGCACCTTCAGGTTGAATAGCTACACCAGAATCAAATCCCACTGTACTCATAATAACACCACTTAACCCTCCTGCGATTGCAAATCCAAATTTTACCATCCACCAATAGATAGCTCCAAAAATTCCTTCTCTTCTCAGACCAGTTTCCAGCTCATCTAGATCAATAACATCTGCTGTCATAGACATCATCAAAAGAAATAGGCTTCCTATACCAAAGGAAAAGAAAGGCAGTGCAATAATGAACATATAAGGTTTGCCAGGAACAAACAGAAACCACAACATAATATACCCTATAATAGATATTCCTTGTGATACTAAAAAAGCTTTCTTTTTACCTAATTTTTTTGACATTTTTGCTACGATAGGAATGACCATAAAAGTGGTCCCAAGAGCTCCTAAACATCCGAATAAGGTAGGCCATATACCTGCTGCACCAGCATCACCATCAAAAAGGTGGTATACTATAATAAAGAATGAAAAAGATGCAATCGTCATAAATGCGTTATACACTAAGAAAGTAGCGATACATAGTTTTCTAAATGGTTTGATTTTAAAAGCACTTACAAAACCTGCCCCTATTTCAATCAGACTATTTCCTATGTTTTTTATATTTAGCGGAGAATAGTCTTCGTTTAATGTTGATTTACTTTTAATAAATATACCTGGTATCATAGCACAAACTGCAAAAATTACCCCGACCCAAATAGCAAGTGTTCGGGTAGCTACTTCTGCAGATTCAAACCATGTTGGATCATACATAATCACCCAAAACCAAGGGGCAATAACCCATGCCCATTGTCCTATAAATTGGGCAGTGGCCATTATACTAGTACGTTCATGAAAATCATTACTCATCTCATATCCCATAGCAACATAAGGAACGCTAAAAATGGTAATTCCCAAGTAAAAGACGAAGGACCAAAACATAAAGTAGGCAAAATTATAATCTATTCCGCTAGACTTATAGAGTTGCCACATAATGATAAATGCTGCCCCCATAGTGATGGCACCAATAATCACATACTGTCTACGTCGACCCCATCGAGATTTCGTATTATCTGAAATATACCCCATTATTGGATCCGTAAAAGTATCGAAGAGTCTTGGAAAAAAGTATATAACACCCCACATCCATCCAGGAAAACCAAGGTCTTGTACTAAAACTACCATAAATATCCCTAGCGCTGCAGGAAACATTTGATTGGCAAGCATTCCAACCCCGAAGGCTACTTTTTGACCGAACGGTACTTTATCATGCACTGATGTTTGTTGATTTGACATATTTTATGGTTTTTAGGCACTTTACATTTATGATTTTGTTGAATTCGGAATTATAATAGTTTGGATCGCCTGTCCGTTTATTTGAATTGTAACATTACTTTCACCTAAAGTCAAGTTAATAGCTTTTACTTGTTCCTTTTCATTAAAAATCACAACTGCAATACTGTTATCTGTATTCTGAGCGGCAGTAACTATTAAATCATTATTCGAAGAAGTTGCACCAATACGAACAGCACCTGGTCTAATATATTTACTGAAATGTGTCATTACATAGTAGATCGGTGTATAATACACCTCATCCATTTCTGGATCAACTATCACGGGGGCTACACACCAATTTTTAAACCAATTTGGCCCACCTTGTTTATCTAATATCATATTCCAATCAATCCAGCCATCGACCCAATTATTGAGACATCCAATAATATCTCTGGCATAGCGATTCACAGGCGCATACTTGGGATGTAAATGCTTTTCATTTTCTGGTGCCCAGTCCCAGCCCCAATCTGTTCCTTCTTTTTTCCAATACCAAGCGTCATCTTTCCATTTTGGAATTTCGGAATCAACACAAGCTTCTGTTTGTATTAAGTGTTTGTTAGGTGCTTTATTATGTGCATATTGCAGAACCTCAGGAAATACTTCATAGGTGCTAGCATACCAATGAATGGCAGTACCCGCAAAATATTTTGAAGAAGCTTCATTTTTGTACATGTTATCAACCCAATCTTGTAGATGATCTCGATTTTGATCGTATCCTAAAATCTTAACATCGTGTCCATCGGCCTCAAGTTTAGGACCTAGGTAGTTCTGAACGAAACTGGTCATTTCATCAGCCGTAAAATGCATGCTTTCCCAATTATTACCATTTCCTAATGGTTCATTCTCAACTGTAACACCCCAAATATCAATCCCTTCCGCCTTGTATGCGTCGATATACTTTGAAAAGAATAAGGCCCAGGTATCCCTATGTTTAGGTAAGAGATTGCCGCCCACCCAATCCTTGTTATCTTTCATCCATGGCGGTGCTGTCCAAGGCGAGGAAACTATTTTGAATCCATCTTTCGATATTGCCATAGCCTCTTTAATCATTGGTATAATATCATCACGATCTTCGTCAATAGAAAAATGTTCTAATTTTAAATCTCCTTCAACAGGTGCGTAAGAATATTGACTCAATGAAAAATCGCATGAATTCATATGCGTTCTGGTCAACGAATAATTGGCGCCTTCTTCTCCGAAATATGCCTGTAATATTTTATCGCGATTTGAAGCACTCAGTTTATTTAAGAGATGGGCTGAAGACTCGGTAAAAGAGCCACCAAATCCAGTAATAGTTTGGAATTTTTTTGTAGGGTCTAAATTAATATTTACAACTTTCTGAGCAGGCTCAAATGTTGTCATTTTTTTGAGTTTGTTACCACTAGCAGAGGTCTCATAGACAGCAACTTGTAACAGCTCCATATTTTTGTTTATAGTTTTATCAGGCTTACAAGTAATTAAGCCCAAAATAAAAATGTTGAGTATAATGAATTTGAATGTTGTCTTTGTTTCAAAAATATTTGACATATAGTATTGTTTTTCTATTCATTAATAGGCCATTTCTAAATTCTTTTCTGGTGGCATTTTTACTGTGTTCATTAATTCTTCTAGATTACCATTGTATGTTTTTTGAATAGGATTCCCGCCTCTAGTCAAGCCAGAAAAAACACCTTGATCAACCAGGTCCCAAATCGCACACTTGGCTTTGCCATCAATTGTGAAAAGTCCAAAATGATTTTCTGATCCCTCTGGATTTTTCGCATCTTTCCATTTTTCATCAAAAGCTTCAAAGTAAAAGCATGATATCCCCTTTTCATTTGTCCAGTTACGCATAAGTTTATAATAAACAGCCTCTTTATACTCATCGCAAGCTTTGGATCCATCTGGACCATAGAAGCCATCAGAAGAACTGGCCCATCCTGATTCTCCAATGTGAATAGGCTTATTAACATCAATCCCTTTTATATATTCTGATGTACTATTAAATTGTTGTTGAGCATATTTAACAGTACGTTGCATAGCTGAATCTATTTTTTCTTTATCAGATAAATCTTTATCGTTTTCGAAAACGCCCCAAAAACTTGGGTTATAATGTGTGTCATGCATAGGATAGGTATGCAAAGACACATAGTCGACAGCATTAATGAGTTTATTCAGCTCTTCACAATGGTACAAACTATCTCCTCCTCCCCACGAAGCAAAATTATCAGATGACGTTATCCAAAGATCTTTGTCCAGCTTCTCATTCTTTTTTAAATCTTGTAAATAATTAACCCACTTCAGTATGACACCTGGCTGCACATAATAGGTTTCAGCCCATTTAACCATTGCCTCATTTCCAACAGCGATGACCTTTACAATATCAGAATATTGTATGGCCAGACGAACTGCTTCGTTTATTTGGGCTTCATTGGCCTCACTCTCTTGGTAATGGTCAGGTTGATGATCTGTCCAAGCATTTTTGCAATCGATCCATGCTCCCAACATGACATACATTTCGAAACCAGGATCTTCCTTTTTTAATGCCGAAATGGCTTTTAATAAATTTGACGCTTGTGGAAAATGTACTTTATAAGTACGTATTATTTTTATACCCATAGCAGACAATAGTTTCATGTCCTCTTTGAGCTCATCGATGGTCGGTTCAATGTCATGATCGACATGTCTATAGCCGCCATAAGACATTGCCAAATACATTGCGTTGCCTAAAATATCTTTTACTTTCATTTCTTTTTTTTGCGATTCACTGTTTACTTTGACTTCTTGACTATGATCACAAGAAAAACAAAATATGGTTAGTGCTAATATAAAAATTCTAGGTTTCATTTACTTCAAATTGTCTCTATTTATTTGAACATTAATTTGAATAACTTCTCCAGTTCTGTCAAATATTAGTTGACTATTTGCTTGGTCTAATAGCAATGAGTCAACCCTAATTGAGTCATTCTTTGTGATCAACTCTAATCGAGAGTCATCTCCCAAATGAAAAACGATCGGTACTTGGCAAACAGTAAAACAAAGTGAATCCTTAACCATTTCAATATATTTTATTTGCCCCGTCACATCCACATATTCAAAAGTTTCTGGCTGAATTAAAAATTCATCTTTTCTCAATAAATTTGGATTGAAATAAAGCCTCCCTTCTGTGACACAGACTCCTAATTCCCCAAAACGGCTCAAAACATCTTCTTTAACTTGTCCTGTCATACCTGGTTGCTGAGCGCCTTTACCACCTGGTGTATGTGAATAGGGGTCAGTAGGAAATGCTCCATATAATGAAGGAGATTTATGAACGCCAATCCCCTCATTTATTTCATAATAATGTTCTAATAAACCACCTATAACAACTTCACTTTCATTGTTCTCAATAGCTGTTAAACAGCATTCTTGAACTGCCAATTGTAACTTTGAAACCATATGCCAATAAATTGATCCCAAGCCTTCATAACCATAAAATGTACCTGACCTTCCTGTGAAAGCTTTATGATTAAAAATATCTTCAAAAACTTTTACGATCTGCTCTTTTTCTTGTGTTGCCAACTTTGCATACTTCGTATGTTGTAGAGCTGTCAGAGCAGCATTCAAATCTTTAGCATTGTTAAAGTCTCCATTAAAATGGTAACCACCATTGATGTCCTTTTCAATTATTTGAATATTACCATCATTCACCATTTGAGTCAGCAATCCAGAAGCGGCAACCTCCATTTCTTGGATATTGTTTTTTTCTAAGAATCCAGGTAATTTCTTATTCGGATACAAGAGATAACTGTATTGATCTTTCCTGAACAATTTGCTTTTTTTCAGTGCATTTAAAAGTTCCAAGGCCTCAAAAGAAGATAAACACCCAGAACTTAAAACAGCTACCTGCCCCTCCAGCATTTCACTGAGGTGTGATATAGTAATAGCTTCAGTATTCTCGACCGTCATTAAATTATATGCATGGTATAAATTGTCAGGCCTTTTATTAGCGGCTATCGAATGCTCAACATAATGAAGGCTCAGATTTACAAATAACCTCAAGCCACTTAAACTAACTGTTCTTTTTGTGCTCCAAAAAGACTGTTTATATATGTGCTCGCGATAATCACTGCCTGCTTGCCCTAATCCATCCAAAATTAGCTTGCGATCCTTATCAGGAATTTTTCCAGACAATACACTTTGATGTTCACTCAACACATCTCGAATACGCTTATAGAAATCCATCAATTCACCTGATACTTTGACACCTTCAAGACTAGAATCAGTTAGTATTCTTTCGAAAAACTTTAGGAATCTCCTTAAATAATAAAGTGTTACCATTGATACACCATTACCAACGAGTGCATTGTTTGCATCATTCCATTCTGGGCGTTGCGTGTTCATCCAAATTCCACCTTCGGGAATAAAATTGGATATCTTTGACAATAAGGTCGCTAATATCTTTTCTATGAAATTTACATTATGTATAGATCCATTTTCATCTTGTAATAACGCACCGTCAGCTCCAATCTCAGATTTTCGCTGATTTATGGCCAAGTCTAAATCATGATCAAAAGCAATTGTGTCTTTTGAATCCTTCAGAATTTCCTGATGACTCTTTATCTTATATGGAACATTCGCATAAACAAAAATATCTTTATCAAAATATTGTTCCAAAGTTCCAGGTGAATGGTCTTCTAAAATTTCTAATAATTTTAATAAATATATAATTTGATGATCTCCCCAATAGCCAATATAAGACCAAGGGTTATCTGGTTCAATAGTCTCCCAATCGAATCCATCCTTCGTGACCCTATAAGGATTGTACCCTTCAAAAGTAGAGGCATTTAAAAATTTGTGTATCATGCTCTCAGTAAAAGCTGGATAAGAATGTGCGAGTGCCTCCCAATTTTGAAATATATCTCTCCAATTTCCTTCGTAGTCTAATATTTTTGATCCATCGATTTCACTTTGAGTATTTATAGAAAACTTATTCCAAGGTCTACTTGGGTCTCCATGTCTTCGACTAAATTTCAAAGGCATATATTCAAGACACAGTCTACTAAAATTTAAATCTTCGTTGTTTTTGGACAAATCCCTGAGCACCGAAAGTGAAAATACTTCAGGAAGATTCTTCATACTTTCTCCAAAAGTTTTAAAAATTTCACGATTTCCATTTGATAAGAAATTAATAAAATCATCTTTTTCTATCTGATAGTTATTATCGAAAATACCCCCTCGCATAATATTGAATAGTGTATTCGAATAATGACGGGTATCTCGAAATTGATCTGCAGTACATTGCAATCCATCAGAAGATGCAATCAGTTTTAATAGCCGCTTTGTACCGTGTTCAACATCTTGAAGTACAATGTCAGCGAGATTTTTATTATTTATTATTTTTTCAGATAGGGCCACGATTGCTGACTGATTTTTATTCACATCAGCTATTATCATCCATTCTTTTTGCTCTTTGGATGATAAATTCATATCAGCAACAATAAAATATCCGCCTTTTTCGGCTTTAATATCTAATTCTTCTGAAATATGATTTCCCTTTCTAAAAGAAGATAATTGCAGTGACGATAATAAGAGAATACTGTTTTCAATGCCCAAAGACCAAACAATATTAGCCTTTAACGCTTCACTTGGCTCAGCTTTATCAACTATAATAGCGCTAAGTGCGTATATGCCAATGCCAGATTTTTTTATAAGCTCATTCCTTTTGTAGGCATCTACTAAATTACTGGATTGGTTTTGTATATCACTACCCACTCCTGCGGGAACAATATTTTGAATACCATCACATATTGATATTTTAACACTCTCTTGAGAATTATTAATTATCTGAGAGCGTCTAATAAATCCGAATTTATTGCTCGAACTCCATTGGTATCTATACGTGATTTGTAAATCATGATTTACTTCTTCAAAGAGCAGTTTGTTTCCGCTAATATTTTTATAAAGATTCTGACTTATATCATATTTGCCTTCCTGACGAAGCGAAAATGGCTCCCATAGATATGATTGGTTTTTTATTTCAATTCTAAAAATGGATTTACTTCCTGTATTTTCAACTGACTCAGTAATCTTGTCATCTGTATAATAAGGAAATAATGAATGATCTGCGTTTTTTCTGCCTGCACTTAATCCTCCATTACTTGATATGAACATCCAATGATTAGAATCACTCACGATACTCATAAAAAATGGTCGCAATGCGTTGCTATTCGATATCTTAAAAAAGTTTTCGCCTTCTATTTTTACCCTCGTTATTTCTGAGGGATTAGGAAGCGTATGTTTATTTTTTTCCAAAGTATTGTAAATTTTATCGGTTATCTATTTTTTTAATTTTCGGCACTATATACTCTTACATAATCTATCAACATCGTTTGAGGGAAAACCGTTGAGGCGTTTGGTGACCCAACAAAATTACCACCAACAGCCAAATTAATTATGATATAAAATGGATGATCAAAAACCCATTCGCCATTGACATCACCCGGCGTAATTTGGTTATATAAAACATCATCTACATAGTAATTTATATAATCAGGTCCCCATTCAATACCAAATATATGAAAGCCAGTATCAAAGCGATCATTTTCTAACTTGTAATTTTTTCCTATTGCATTCCCAGCAGAATAACCAGGTCCATGTACACTCCCTAATAAATTAGTTGGTGCTTGTCCACGGTATTCCATTATATCAATTTCGCCACATTGCGGCCAACTCACTTCATCAATATTATTGCCTAAAAGCCAAAAAGCGGGCCACAGTCCCTGCCCCCAAGGCAGTTGAATGCGTGCTTCAAAACGTCCATATTCCTGCTCAAATTTTCCAGCAGTATTTATTCGGGCAGAGGTGTACCCAGAAGCCATAAATGATTCTTTTATCGCTGTAATTTTTAAATTACCATCTTCTACTGTTATATTTTCAGCACGATCAGTATAATACTGCAATTCATTATTACCCCAACCTTGTCCAGAAATAGCGTTACCAGTACCGACATCGAAATTCCAAAGAGAGTTGTTTATTGTACTTCCTTCAAAGTCATCTTCCATAGTAACATTTGTAAAATTTACTACGGTTTGCATTTCATCAACATTGCAACCACTGAATAAAGTTAATAGCAAAGTAGAATATAATAAACCAATGCTAATAAATAGACCTTGTTTATCTTTAGAATTGTATAACATCGTTATTTTGTTTGTTATTAAAAATATGTTTTATTTTTCCTTATTTACTTTTTAATAAAAAAAGAAAATATACATTACTATATTCCTTTTTTAAAATGGTTACTGTTGACTAACATCATCAATGTAATAAATAGCTCCAACTGCTACTGGGTTTTGATTGCTTGTATCAAAATCTGGAAATACTGAAAACCTTGGATATGTATCAGAGGCATTTACCTGACTTGTAAAATCATACGTTAAGGTCACCCATTGATTGGCATCATTGACAGTTTGAAATACCTCATATGCAGGAGCTGCTCCACCTTCTAGTTGGAAGCGAACTATTACACCAGGAGTAGGGGACCATATTTTGATTGTAAATACAGTACCATTTGTTAAATCAATCAAAGGTGTTGTTCGAAGTGTTTCATCAAATACAACTCCTGAATACCAAGCAGAACCCATAACTTTGCTAAATTCCAAGACCTTTGTAGATGTATTACCACTCATATCAGGATTGTCTATTACCGTTGCTGTAGCTCCATTGTCAAAAGCAATAACAGAATTTATTCCATCTTCAAATGTTAGTGGTAGTTCAGGTTCTATTCTTATTTCATTTCCAAAGAAATAAATATTGTCTAAATAAATATCTCCATTACCATCAAATTTTAATTGAATAATATCAGCTAAATCAACCGGAGAAAAACTTCCCAATGGAATATCTATACTTACCCAGCCGTTAGTCGGCACACCCATTTCAAATGCCAATTCTACAGGACCATTGCTTATTAAAAAAGTATTTAAAGCAGAAGAATTCGCTGCCCAATAATCAATATGTAAAAATTCCATTCCCGTTACGTTCTGGCTACTTCCTAATTGTATCCCTTGGTAGTTTAATCCTGAATACAAAAGAGTATTATTCCCATCAATAAATATTTCAGAAACAACAGTAGCCTGTCCCCAGTTTGGATTCAACTCTGTTCCACCAATGTTGGTATATGCATCACTGTAAACAGATATAACCATTCCAGGATCTTGCATTGGTGTGGGTGCCGCTTGTGTTGGTTCAGTGGATCCATTTCCTTCACTATAAAAATAAATATTGTCTAAATAAATATCCCCATTACCATCAAATTTTAATTGAATAATATCAGCTAGATCAACCGGAGAAAAACTTCCTAATGGAATATCTATACTTACCCAGCCGTTAGTAGGTACGCTCATTGCGTTAGCTGCTTCCACTGGCCCATTGCTTATTAAAAAAGTATTTAAAGCAGAAGAATTCGCTGTCCAATAATCAATATGTAAAAATTCCATTCCCGATACGTTCTGGCTACTTCCTAATTGTATGCCCTGAAAATTGAGTCCTTGATAAAGTAATGTATTATTTCCAGCAATAGTTGTTTCAGAAACCATTGTAGCTTGACCCCAGTTTGGATTTAGATCTGTTCCAGAAATATTGGTAAATGCATCACTAAAAACAGATATCACATCATCAGGATCTTGAAGGGGTGATGGCGCTGCCGTTGTAGGTTCACTTGATCCTCCTCCAGATTCTTTATAAAAATAAACATTATCGACATATATATTCTCAATTGTAGCATCTGTTACAAAAATAATTTGCCCAAGATGAGATCTACTTGATAATGAACCAAAACTTGTAAATGGAACATCTAGACTAAGCCATTCACCTTCTTTTAATTCAGTATTTGTCAATGTAATTTCTGAAGACGTATCATCATTTCCACCTATTACATTATCAGCACCAGCATCAACTAAACGAACAGTTAAAAAATCACCTGGTTCTACTTCCTCACGTACCTGAACATCAAAATGGAAGTGTGTCATTTGTGATACATCAATTGTGGGAACGTTTTCAGAAAATTGAATACCTACAAAATTCAATTCACTATATGAAAGAATATCATCAGCATTTACAGTCAAATTATTACCGCCTTGGGTCGTTTGAAAGGGTGCCCAAAATCCATTATAATAATCAACCGGCTCATCTTCATAAGCATTTGAAAATATAGAAATAACATCATCAGGATTTCTAGAAGGGGGCATTGGTGCATTTTCAAATGTACCTGAAACTTCAAGGGTTACTGATCCAACCGCATCCACACCATTCAATTTGGCAGTAACTACTGTTGTCCCATTAGAGACAGCCGTAATCAGACCCAATTCATCTACTGTTGCAACATTAAGATCTGATGAAGTAAATTCAAAGTATCCTGCTGCCACATTAACTGTTCTATCAATGCCCTCTTCCAAATTCACAGTCAATCTAGTGGATGGTATTTGAGTTGTGAGACCAAGAAAGGTTTGAACGGTAACATTTGTACCATCATAAATAGAAGGTCTTGGTTGAGCAATAGTTCCTAATTTCACAAATTGTAAATCGTCGATCCAGAAAGAATATCCTTTTCCATCCTGTGGTCCTTCTGCATACCAGAACAATCCTTTTTCCTGAGTTAATTTGGAGGGATCAGGAATTGGAATAGTATATTTTTTCCAATTTGTTGTTAACTGCAAACCATTTTCTATGCCAACCTCATATTTGTTTTCTCCAAAATCTTGCCCAAAACCAATGTCATTAACCGTATTGGCTTCAGTACCTTTAGCCCAAAATGTTAAGGCGTCAAATTCAGTTAAATTACGCCCCCCATTGTCAGGAAAAATTGCACCTGCATAGGCACCTTTAGGATCACCTTCATTAGGAACATCAAATCGCATGGAAGCACTCCCTGCATATTTTATATCTGTATCCACACTAAAGGCCTCAAAATTAGAATCACCATAAGGTAAGTATTCCAACCCTGGACTAAAATCGTCAATAAAGACATCTCCATTTTTGGGAAAAGTAGCCTCAGTAGCATCATCTGAGAGATCTCTGCCACAACTGACAGCAAGAAACATGAATGCTAGAAGTAATAGGATATTAGGGAACGTGTATTTAATATTTTGCATGATCTCTATTTATTATTTTCCAATGTTGATGTGTATATAAGTTCTAATTTCCCATTCTGTTCCATTACCAAACCCTACTGGACTGATCACAGGCTCTGGATTAAATTCAACAGTCTCATTTGGACTGTAGCGGGGTGAGAATTCATCAAGTGAGCGCCATGTTCCTCTTATCCCCATTTGTGTATTTGGCAAAATAAACCAATCTGGTTTTCCCAGTGTCGTAGATAAGTCTAGCATCAACTGTGCTGGATACGTTAGGTTAAAATCGCGGTGATAATCAAAAGGTCCCCAGTCATTTATTTTAACATGAGAAGTTAATTTTAATTTCTTGTATATAGCTCTTAAGTCTATTCCATAGCGTTTAATCAGTCTTGCATCGCTACCATTTGATTGAGTATTTCCGACGTGAACATTCGCAATCAAGCCAAAATCAAGATTGAATTTAGAAACTATTCGAATATTTGTCTCCCACAAATCTTGCGCAGGCACAGAGTTTGGAAATGCAAACGAAGTACGATTGCTTAAAAACCCAATGGCAGCATCTTGTGTCGTTGGTAGGTGACGAAAAACAAATCCAGCACTCATAGCAAAACTAGCGTCTTCTGTTCGATCGTTGTCCCATTCGTACATCCATGTTGCTGGAGTTGGGTCAAATGTTAGCAACAGTTCCCCTGCTACTGTTTCTCTATTTGCTCGTACAGCAAACGGGTCGTCTTGTATGTTTCTTAATCTTCCTGGACCACTTACATCACCTGGGATAGGATCAACCAATGGTTTTTGCCATAGAAAATTCGGAGCAATTTGTAGGTTGCCAATTAAGTATGAAAATCCTGTTAAAAAGTTTTTCTGATTTCCACTTCCAGAGTCTTTTAATCTCCAACCTGTAAAAGTTCTTGTGTAATCCGCTCCCCCATTGGCTACTAAGCCCATCATTGCACCTTGTGCATACCAACTAAATGCGCCTTTAGAATATGTAATTTTAGCTTTGCTACCCCAATTGTCCGAGGACTTGATTTTATCATCATACACGGTATAATCTCCTGATGTACCTTCTACCATTTGGAAAGTCCTTCCATTTAATGGCTGACCTCCCCAGATACCACCCACTTCAAATTCGACAGCTCCAAAATCTCTTTTTAAATGAACAGTAGCTTTCCTAGTTTTTGGAAGTGGTATCGCAATAGAGGTCACTGCATCTCCTACTTCATCTATGTCCTCATGAAACACACCTGTGAAATCAAAATGACCAACTTTTCGACTATATTTTAATAAAAAAGCCGGGTTTGCTCCCCACCATAATTGTGGTCCAAAGGCTGCTTTTAATCCTTTTAATTTCTTCTTTCCATCAATTTCGATTCCTAGTATTTCACCATTATAAATATCCAGATTAGGCCCATAATTGGCTTCGGGATATAAGCCAAAAAAATCACCTTCATATCCCCAATGATAATGGCCGGTTCTGTAAAACCCTCTTGCATCAAAATCTTTAGCACTCCATTCAAATTCAGCATTATAAACCTGCATTCTATTAACATCATTAAGGACTTGTGTGCCATTAGAACTATTAACAGCAATAGAACGACCTCTGTTTTCATAAAAAATTTCATCTATTGGATTCTGTGCCACAGCCCCAAGTACATTAAAATTAACATTGGCTCGCATGTTAGGAGCTGGATTGGCTTCAACGCCGATATAATAAGATTGCATCTGATCAAAGCCCAATTCATCAGGATAATTATTTGCCGTTGGATCTGGATCAGAAGGTGTTGTTATCAAACTACCTCCAGTACTAAAAGTGGTAAATTCAGCTCTTAAGTTACTCAAGCTAATTTTTTTTTTTGCATCTAAAGCTGCTTTATCACCGCGCGCTTTGAGTACAGCATCCATAAGTTCAATGTCATTAAAATATTGATCTATAGATGCAACAGTAAAGCCATCTTTATATGGATTGATTTGGTGTGCCTCTTTAAGGGCATAATAAGCAGCTCGTGGATATAAATCATAAAGGCCTCTTTCATTAGTCGGACCTTTAGCACACACACCAAACCATTCTTCATTCATATTGTTTTCACCTGGCGCTAAGTCCAAGCCATAACCACCATTAGACCACGATGCATTATTATCATGGACTTCTAAATTTTTTGTTTGGCCATACTTCCACCATCCATCGCTAAATTGAAAGGTAAATCCACCGATTGAATTTCCTGCTTTGCCAAGTCCTGCTGCGTTTTGGTAAATTTCCTTCCAGTTTTCTACCATATAATAAGCTTGCATTCTCTGGTCTTCTGCATTTTCGATTGCATTAAATGCATCACAACCAAACTCTGTAAATAGAATAGGTTTATTCAATTCATTTTTCACCCTCTGGAACGCATCACCAAAGGAAGATCCACGATACATATTTACGCCTATAATGTCTACGTCCTTGCATTCTTCTGCAAGAATGTCTGCAAACAAAAGATCCCCATTACAAACAGCAATTGGATGCAAGGAGTCAATCTCTTTCATTTGGATTGTTGCGGCGTTCATTAGTTTATACATAGGACGCCCGCGAGATTCCCCAACAAACCTCTGTTCGGCCTCATCGTCTGGAAAATCTTCGGTTTCAGCACCTGCCCAGAATAGCCCATAATTGTTTTCATTTCCCAATAAAAACAGCAAAACACCAGGCGTGTTTTTATATTCTTCCGCCATTAGTTTGACCTCAGATAGAAGCAATTCTTGTGTTGAAGGATCAGAATAATCTGTAACAGGAACCCAAGCTCCATTTATTGTCATTCCATATCGACCAAATGCATGATTAAGCATGGTGTAAATGCCATGTTTATCATAGATATATTGAATCCATTTAGGTTGAACGCCGGTATACTGTCTAATGGCATTGACGCCCATGTTCTTTAACAGTCCCATCTCTTCATCCAAAGCTGCCCTAATAAAATCGTCTGATTGGTTCCATAAACTGTATGAGTAGTTGGTGCCAATGGGAAAATAATCCCAATTCATTCCATTGATCATGAAGTCTTCTCCATTAACCACGAGTCTCATTCCTTCTTCATTGTGCAATACTGATATCTGAGTAAATGCCGAGGTCGTGAAGAGAAAAAGAAAAAAACCTAAAATGTGCTTTTTCATTCTGTATTATTTAAAGTAATAAATAATTAATTGTACCAACTCTACGTTGCCCAATATAAGAATAAGACACTTAAAGCTCATGCAAATCACCTCATCAAATATTTCATCAGCTATAATATATGCTACATCAAAAATCATACATATAGGGTCTAAGTCCCTGTTATTTAACTATATTTGAATTTTGCAAAATTTCGCATGATAAAAAAACAACACTACTGCAAGTACATTTTTTGTTTGATATTTCTTTTAGGATATCTATATCCAATACTTGCTTTTGAGGGTCGCTACCCCATTCAAAATTTTACTCCTGCTGCATACAAGGCCGGTATCCAAAATATCGATTTTGCTCAAAATCGAGATATGTCCCTATTTGTGGCAAATAATTTAGGTGTCCTGTCATTCAATGGAAACGATTGGGAAACCCACTCCTTTAAGTCAGGAAAGAAAAAAAGATCACTGGCTTTTGATGAAAATACCAATAGACTATATGTTGGATCACAAGGTGAATTTGGGTATTTTAAAGAAGACTGGAACTATGTTTCCTTGGTAGACATTATTCCAGATAATAATCGGGATTTTGATGAAGTTTGGGATGTTTACATACACAATTCAAAAATTTATTTCTGTTCTTTTCAAAATATTTATGTGTATGATGGTAAGACCATTTCTTGCATCAAACACGAAGGAGGGTTCGAAAGATCGTTTCACACAAATGGACAACTCTTCACTCAGAGCCAACAAGGGAAGCTTTTTGCGATAAAAGGCAATAAACTCACTGAAGTGTACCAGCAAATACATAATGGACAAACTATCGCCGGTGTGATTCAGCATGATACTGGATATTCGCTATTTTATAATTCAGGGCAAATCGAGTATATGACTTCATTCAGAGTCACTCCTCAGTATCCTGATTTAATTCAGGCATTGCAGGGAAGCTACGTTAATCATGTATTACAACTTGCGGATATGCGCCTTGCAATTTCAACCCAATCGTCAGGTTTATTTATATATGATACACAAACTAATAGTATAGAAAATATAACAACCAACGATGGACTAGAATCCAATACATGCTTACGGTCTTTTCAAGACTATACCGGAAATATATGGGTAGGTATGCAGAACGGAATCGCCTTAATTCATATTAATTCCCCAATGCGTTTAATCAACCAAGAACTTAATATTCAGGGAAGTGGTTATGAGGCATTTGAGACAGATTCTGGAATCTATTATACTACCTCCAATGGCATTTATTTTTTAGCAAAAAATGCTAAAAAATGTGTATTTCTTAAAGGAACTGAAGGCCCAGCATATGGAATTACAAAGGTTGCAGGGCTTCTATACGCAGGACATCAGACTGGCCTATTTCTTTTAGAAAATACAACAGCTCAACTATTGGCCAATACGGATGGATTATGGCGGATCAAGCAGTTGCGTTCAAATCCTAATTTTGCAATTGGAGGGATGTATTCCGGCCTATACCTATTCAAGATCAATAAAAACAGACAGCTAAAAGCAATACAAAAAATCAATGGCTTTAATGAGTCAAGTCGCTTCTTTGAAGAAGACCAACAGGGAAATATTTGGGTAGGACAATATTACAAAGGACTTTACAGATTAACACTTTCTGAAAGCTTAACTGAAGCTACTGTCATTAAAGTTTCAGATGATTATAACTTAACAAACCACGAACAAATTATTCTCGCCAACATTGATAATAAGATTCATATCGCTACCACAGAAGGTATGTCTCAATTGGATCAGACTATAGATAAGATTGTGGACGCCGATGTTTTTAGCAAAGAATTTGGTGGCCGACCTATATATTTAATTGGGCAAGATCTCCAGAAAAACGTGCATGTTATTGGAGAAAATCAAGTTGGTTTTTACAAACAAATCAGTTCAAAAAACTATACATTCATACCATCTTCTTTATTTCAATTACGCTATTACTTAAACAATGATTTATTAAACATTTCAGTCAATAGTCATAGTGGAGTTTTATTTTCTGCTAATGAGGGTTTTATACATTATAATCCTGAATTGGAAAAACGTTTATATTCAGAAACTCCTCTAGTCATAAATAAGGTATTCAGTGTTACACAAGACAGCCTATTGTATATACTAAATCCATTTGAGACTCGCCCAAAGCAGATCGAACCCCTAGTTGTTCATCAAAGCGCCAGAGTACTACAGATAGATATAGAATCTTATCAATTCAACGATGTCAACAACCTACAGTTTAGGTACATTCTAAAGGGGTTTAATGATAATTATGGAGAATGGACAAATGCTACAACAAAAGAATATACCAATTTAAAAGAAGGCAATTATTCATTTATAGCCCAGACGCGCAATTACCTTGGAGAAATATCAACGAGCCAACCTTTATCAATAAAAGTGAAACCGCCATTTTATAAAAGTTGGTGGGCTAAAACCATTTATATTGTACTAGGATGCGTAACACTATTATTATTGTATCTATTTCAAAATAGACGGTATATAAAGCAAGCAAAGAAATTAGAAGAAAACACGCAAATTGAACTGGACGAAAAACAAAATAAATTAATCGAAATAGAAAAGCAAAAAGAACGTGAACTTTCTCAAATGGAAGAATTGAAAATAGAAAGAGAATTACATCACGTCAATAATTTACTAGCTGCGTCAACAATGAATCTGGTAGTGAAAAATGAATTTATAGAAACAATTAAAGAAGAACTCAAAGACGTCAGGAAAAAAGGTAAAAGCAAGGAAACCAAAATGGCCTTGGAACGAATAGTAAAAGAAATAGATACTTCACTACGAATTCAAGAAGACTGGAAACAGTTCGAACATCATTTCGATCAGGTTCATGGTGATTTATTAAAACGTCTTCGAGATGAATTCAAAGATCTTTCACCTAATGAACAGAAACTCTGTGCTTTTTTACGCCTCAATCTTAATACAAAAGAAATCGCAAACCTCATGAGCATTTCTGTAAGAGGAGTTGAACTTGCACGCTATCGATTGCGCAAAAAATTGGATTTGCACAAAGGGCAAAATCTATCTAAGTTTATCATGAAATATTAATATGAAAACTTTTTTTAAGTATCTGCCTTAATATTAAACTTACAATAAACAATTTGAATAAATATCTATATTTAAACAAATTAAATGAACAGTGAGAGACAATCAATCTTAACTACAAAATATTTAAATCCATTAGAATAAGCAAATCTACTTTTTAAGAAAAAATCTATTCTTAAAAATATTGAGAGACGTTATCTTATATTTCGTGATAATTAGAAATATTATTTTTTTCCTAAAGTACTAAAAAAAACATATTTACTATTCTGTAAAATCTGAAGATAAATTAATACCAACTAATCTCTAATACAATTTTCAAATTTTTGTGGGTTAAAAACAGATAGACGTTTAAATCTAAATAAAAGGATATCAAAACAAAACTTAAAACCAATAATAATGACAGAAATTGTTAAAATGATTCTTACATTACATTTCAAAATAAAATAAAATTCAAAAAAACATTGACCAATATATTGTATGCTTTTTAACTCAGTAGACTTCGCACTATTTGTACCAGTTATTTTTATACTCTATTGGTTTATATTAAAAAACAACTTGCAATCGCAAAACTTTTTAATAGTTGTGGCGAGTTATTTATTTTATGGTTGGTGGGATTGGAGGTTTTTATCTCTAATACTAATTAGTACTATAGTTGACTATTCTATAGGTCGTGCTCTTGAAACAGAAAATAACCAAAGAAATAGAAAGCTTTTACTATTTATTAGCTTATCAATAAATCTAGGAATTCTAGGATTTTTTAAATATTACAATTTCTTTTTAGATAATTTTATCTCCGCATTTTCATTTTTTGGAACACAAATTAAAGCAGATTCACTAAATATTATTTTACCAGTAGGAATTAGTTTTTATACTTTCCAAACATTGAGTTACTCCATTGATGTTTACAAACGAAAACTGAAGCCCACTAATGATTTTATTGCCTTCTCAGCTTTTGTAAGTTTCTTTCCCCAATTGGTTGCTGGACCAATTGAAAGAGCGACAAATTTACTCCCTCAATTTTATACCAAGCGTGTATTTGAATACTCAAAAGCCGCTGACGGGATGCGTCAGATACTTTGGGGTTTATTTAAAAAGATAGTCATAGCAGACAATTGTGCAGAATTTGCAAATTTAATTTTTAACAATTCAGCAGGTTATTCTGGGAGCACTTTAATTCTTGGAGCCTTATTTTTTACTTTTCAAATTTATGGTGACTTTTCTGGATACTCAGATATTGCTATAGGAACTTCAAGGCTGCTAGGGTTTAATCTCAAGCAAAATTTTAACTTTCCATACTTTTCAAGAGATATAGCAGAATTTTGGCGGCGTTGGCACATTTCTTTATCTACTTGGTTTAGAGACTATCTATATATACCATTAGGTGGTAGTAAAGGTGGAAACATTATGAAAATTAGAAACACTTTTATCATTTTTATAGTTAGTGGATTTTGGCATGGCGCGAATTGGACATTTATAGTTTGGGGCTTTTTAAATGCATTGTATTTCATACCTCTATTAATAACAAATAACAACAGAAATAACTTGGATACTGTTGCATCTGGTAAGTTACTTCCAAGTATAAAAGAACTTTCCTACATTTTGATAACCTTTAGCCTGACTGTATTTGCATGGATCTTCTTCAGAGCAGATAATATTAGTCATGCATTAAATTATATAAATGGAATAATATCACTCTCACTATTTACAATACCAAAATTTGTAGGTATGGGGAAAGCTTTAAAAACTATAATACTTGTTGTGATTTTCACTCTAGTTGAATGGCAAGGCAGAGATAAGCAATATGCCATCGAAAAACTAGGACTAAATTGGAATCGCACATTAAGATACTCAATGTACTTAATAATTCTATCAGCTATATTTTGGTTTGGTGGCGAAGATCAACAATTCATTTATTTTCAATTTTAGTTATGAAATTATTCTTATCGCGTTTTATTAAATTTAATATTATTCTAATACTAATGGTTCAATTTTTTACATGGATTTACCTTGATATTAGAGGGGATATTTATAAAGATGTATTAAGTATAAAACAAAACAACTGGGATAGTATTAAAACCAATCTAAATAATTATGATTTAATATTCTTGGGTTCAAGTAGAGGGTATTGTTCTTTTAATCCACTGATTATTGATAATAATACCGAATTAAACTCTTACAATATGTGTACAAGTTTTCAGCATATAATTGAAAGTTTATACATGTTTAAAGAAATTCTCAAAACACAAAAACCGAAATATTTAGTATATGAAATATTCCTCCCCTCATTTAATAAATCCCCCAATTATTACCATCTATTCTCTAATGCCAAGTTCATGTCAAATGATATGGTATTTCAAGAGTTTAAAACTCCTAAATTGATCGATATACTTTATCCAATTGTAAAATATAAAGCATTTATAAAAAAAGAAGTTGAGAATTCATTATTATCTAAAAAGAAAAGTAAAGACAAATCTGTATCATGGTACAAAGGTTACAAATCATCAACTAAAACTAATGACTCAATCTCAATCAATAAATTCCCTCCAATTTATAGTTTTTCAAATACAGCCGTAATGTCAACTTCTAGCATAGAGTTCTATTTGGATGAATTGAAAAACCTATGTGATAACCATAGTGTTGAACTTATATGCATTAGATCTCCATATCCTCCTTCAAGGCTAAAAAAAGACCCTGAATACAATACAGGAGCATATTTTACTAAATTTTTGAATTCACGTGATATTTCGTTCTATGATTTAAGTTTTTATTCGAAACAAAAATATTCTGATTACGACTTTACTGACTTTCATCACTTGAATTCATTTGGCGCTAAAAAAACATCCTTCGATTTAATAGAAATTTTAAATGCACGAAAACAAAAAAAATTGAATAAAAAAAATTGAAAGCAATTATTTATATATATAAATATTGACAAGAAAAATAGAAGCTATTATTATGCGAATCTAAATTGGATAAAATAATTTTTTGTATCAAAAAAAATCAATGAACTATATTAGTACTGTGTGCACCAACTGTAAGGACTCAAATGTTAAAAAATAATTCATTTTGATGACACTAAAACTCTATACCAACACTCTTGATCAAAAAGAAAATTTCTATTCGAAAACTTTAGGCTTTGAAATAATAAGTCAAAGTTTTTTTTAAATTTACACTAAAGGTGAGTTGGAGCGAATTAACTTTTGAGAATCAGAAAAAAAACTATTTTTGACTATTACTTTTTAATTCCTTCCAACAAATTGCATCAAGCTTTGGAGTGGATGGAAAAAAGAGTAGAAATAATAAATATAGAAAATGGTAGGAAAACACGAAAATTTGAAAACTGGAATGCAACCTCTTTCTATCTTTATGATGCCAGTGGAAACATAGCAGAATTTATCGTTAGGCACGAATTAATAAACGAAAGCAAACTCGACTTTAAAATTTCAGATGTTCTCTGCATAAATAAAATAAGAATTCCAATTAGCAACGTTGAAACAGCAAATGAATCTTAAAGAAGCTCAAAAGGATATGCGGCAATCATATAATGGTGGCAGCTCAGGTGTAATTATCTAAGGATTAATTTAGCGCTCAGCAGGAATATCAACAATTACGCTTAGTAAGCAAATAAGCATTATCATATTCTTCTTTGGAGGAGTGCTTGTTTTTCCATTAAGTATTTTGGTCTCAAAATTATTCAAGCGCAGTGGTAAGCATTCAATAGAAAATCCATTAGCCAAGCTAGCCACAGAAAGCACCATTATTTCATTCGCAGGATTATTTATAGCCAATTCTGTTTTTCAAGTAAAAACTCATTGGTTCTTTCCAATAATCTTAATGATTATACGTGTCATATATATAGTTTTACAAACAATTTATGGGATGAAGGTTTCCTAGGATCTTGTTATAGTTTTGGCACTTGAGGCAACATATCTCTCACTACACATCAACCATTTCATTTTGTTGCTCTTGTTGGAGGTACAATTGAAATAGTATTTGTATTTCTTATATTTAAATTAGAGAGAACCTTTCTTTAACTTTAACATTTATATAAAAAAAACAAAAGAAGTTACCCTCCTACTTAATTATACATTGGTATTTTACTCCTTTTATATAACTAGGTTCATTTTATTTCATTGGAGATTGTAACACACTTTTACACTAAACACAAACATCAAAATGAGATATCTAAATATAGTATTGGCATTAACTATTACAATTTTAATAACTGCGTGCACTCAAGAAAATCCGAAAACTAAACTCAACAAACTCAATGGCCTCTGGTCCTTGCAAATAATGGAGCAACAAGATTCAGTTACTGGACAATGGAACGAATGGAGAAATGGAATGCAAGGTTATATTCTATACGACAATGCTGAAAACATGGCACTTCACCTCACAACAAAAGGATATCAAGATACTGACATGGTATTTCCAAATTTCAATGATACAATATCAAACGACGCACTTAAGCATTTAACAGGGTCTTATGTGTATTTTGCAAAGTACAGTGTCGACGAAAAGGAGAGTATTGTTCAGCATTCAAGAATCTCGCACTCAAATCCAAGTATGTGGAACCAGATTGTTAGAAGGAGGTTTTCATTTAGTGGTGACACCTTGATACTACAACCGGTTGAGAAAACATTGTCAGGCTTAAGACTTAAGTGGATAAAGGGTTAAGCGATTTATAATTAATGAGGAATGAGAAATGATTATTGGCTTAACTTATCCTCTAGCATATATCCTCAACTCGCGATCTACTACCCAAGTCAACTTTAATAGTTAAAGAGAATTATTCAACCATTATTACTGGTAGAAAAAAATAAGCCACAGAGTAGCGATATCTTAATAGAAAATATTAATGAAAAAAGGAACGTTATTGAGTAGCGAAACAATTTGATCCTTCTCGTGAATCTCTGACCCCGCAATTACAACTCAACAAAACTGAGTTATAAATAAATAAACATTGAATCAATATTGACACTGAATCATTGTTGACAATGATTCACTGATATTTAAGCAGGAATAACAACCTTTTCTCTGTAGATCATTTCTCTATAAGGAATTACTGTATCGTATCCTTTATTTGAAAAATAGGTTTTCATTGAAGTGAGTCCACCTTTGCAAGCGACTAAAACAAAGTCACCACCCCAGGCACCTAAAGATTTAATACCTCCATCAAAATCTGAGAAATATTTATCTTTTACGCGTTCTAGTCCAACGTGGTCAGAAACCAATTGCTCATGCCTATCAATCAAATCGATAAACTTATTGAGTGAGTTACATTTAAGAATGGCTTGTGTAATCTCTGTTTGTTCCTTTGCTAAGGACTTTCTGCCTTTCGTATTTTTTAAATAATGCTTTACTGCATCTGGTGAGGATTGTTTTTGATTGAGACTCACAAAGTAAAGATGCTCACCAAAAACTGGTCTAAACTCAATTTCTGTATAATTGATAGTGTCGTCAATCATCTGATAAGTAATTGGCAGGTCAGCACCAGCAGAAGCTGCATCATACCCAGATCCTTCTGAAACTTGAAAATGCAACAAAAGTGGATTGACATCAGCCCATTGTGCAACCAAGTATATCAAAGTAGAACTAGACCCCAATCCCCAGTCTTTTGGGAATTCTAAATAAGTCTTAACATCGAAACCATTCCACTTGGATAAAAATTCAGAATTGAGTCGAACAGCTCCTTTCAAAAGCTTTTGCAGATAAAGAGCTTTTTCATCATCTGTTGTTTTAACAGGTGAAAAGTCCATCAGCGAGATTTGTGCCTTGAACCATTCATTGCCATCCATATCATATGCAAACCAATGCAAATCAGACTTTCTAGTTTGTTTGGTTGTCATTTTCTGACCGTAAATAGTAGGGATTGCTAGTGCCAATGCACCATCTAAGACTCCATATTCAGAAGTCAAAAGAAGTTTACCGTGTCCGTAAAAATTGGCGATAGCTCTTGGTTTAGTCTCGTTTAAAAAACGAAAATATGAAAAGAGATTTATATATTAACTTTTTATATATAAAAAAACCATTCATATAAAGAATTTAATGGTTTTGGGGTATACTTTAGTTATATTAGACTGCCATTTACTAATTATTACATACAATATCTTTCCTAGGATTTACTAAGAATTGATGTTAATACTCATTATTGTTTAACTCAGTCTCAGTTTCTCCAAAAATTCTCTCACTGCACTAAAAGAGACAACCTCCTCTTCAAAATGCTCAATGGCTGCTATTTCTTCAATAGCACTGGCTTTTAATTGATTGAGAATATTTTGAAGGTGCATCTTCATATGACCTTTTTGAATTCCAGTTGTCACCAATGATCGTAAAGCAGAAAAATTTTGTGCCAAACCAGTAGATGCAATGATTCGCATCAACTTGTCTGCGTTAGGATTTTCTAACAACTCCAATGACCGTTTGGCGATAGGATGTAGAGATGTCAAACCTCCAACGGTACCGACTGCTAAAGGCAAGTCCAACCAAAATTTAAACATTCCATTCTCCAATGAGCAATGACTTAAACTTGTGTATTGACCGTCTTTGCTAGCGTATGTATGACCACAAGCCTCAATAGCTCTAAAGTCGTTTCCTGTAGCAATGACAACAGAGTCCACACCATTGTAAATTCCTTTATTGTGCGTTGTTGCCCTAAATGGATCTATCTCTGCTACACGTACAGCCATTGCAAATTTCTCAGCAAAACGAGCAGCTGTCATACCGTTTGGAAACTTACCAAGATCTTCAATTGGACATTCAACGTAAACCCGAACAATACATTCAGGTGTAAAATTAGACAAGATGCTCATGATGATCTCGACTTCTTTTTCATCACCCTTAAATTGGTCATGAGAATTAAAGTAATTTATAAGTGACTGTCCAAATTGCTCTAAACATGTATTTATAAAATTAGCCCCCATGGAATCACATGTCTCAAATGAGGCCATTAATTGATACAAATTATCTTCACGATCTGTCAGGTCAATCAGGTCAATATCCATTATTCCTCCACCTCTTTTAACCATACTTTCAGTTAATGGAAAACATTCTTCCATCAATTTCTTTTTGATATCCTCGAAGTGATAATGCAATTTGAATTTATCTCCTTTCCACAAGAAATGGACTTGCCCTAATTTCTTTGTAGACAAAACTTCAGTTTTAAACCCTCCCCTTGTCATCCAAAACTTTGCTGCGGCAGAAGCTGCAGCAACGACAGAACTTTCTTCGATTACCATTGGAACACAATAAGCGTAATCATCAATTACAAAATTTGGGGCTACTCCAAAAGGCATTGGAAAGTTACTGATTGTATTTTCGCTAAAATTATCGAGAATCTTTTGTTGTTCCTCATTGGAGTGCCAATAACTCATCAATTCAGACATAACTGTGTCTGGCTCTTTGAAAAACGTCTTCACGATCCATTTGATTTTACCCCGCTTTGATAGCTTTGAAAATCCTGATATAGTTTTATGATCAGACATTTTAATCTTTTACTTTTAATAATTTATTAGCCATCTTCAAACCCTCAACTTGGTAATTGACGTGATCTTCTAATGCGCTATAATCCAATGCATGTTTTAAAAAACCAGAAGCTTGTGCATAAATTGAACTCAATTTAGACTTTTTAATAAAATAAAAACCATCTAAAAATGTTTTTATGCCTCCTGAATAAATAATTTGATCACATTTATTATTCAATTTCCCCTCAGTAACAAAATCATTGATATGGTTCAACATTTCATCACATGTATGTCCTAAGTTAAACACATCTTTAAATGCATTATACCTTATATCATCAGATCGCAACAATTCCAATTTAGAAAAATTGGTTCCCCCAAATCCAGCCAGATCTATTGCTGCTAATGGTAAACTCAATAAAGCTTTCAAACTTTCAGGACCAAAGCCTTGTCCCACTTCTTTAACTATTATTGGGCATTCCACTCTTTCAAACAAAGTTTTTATGGTCTCAACTGGAGCTGTAAAATAACGATCCCCCTCTGGTTGCATCCACTCTTGTAAAGGGTTGACATGTACAATCAATCCATCTGCAGAAAGATTTTTAATCAAGTCATCTATTCTATAGGTCTCATTCTCAGAAATCAACCTTTCAACCTGCGCTATTCCCAAATTGGCATATAATGGTTGATCTCCCATATATTTTCTAATATCAAACTCATGCAAGCGTGAATCATCAAACAACAATTGTCGACAAGAGCCTAATCCCATTCCCAATCCAAAGTGTCCCGCAGCTTTCGCTAAGTTTTTATTGATGATATTTGCCTTTTCGGTACCACCTGTCATGCTTGACACCCATAAAGGAAATTTCATATTTTTATTTAAAAAACTCAAAGACATATCGTCAACGTCTTGTGCATGACCAGCCAAAATGGACTCATAATTGAATCTAGGATCAGCTTCATCACTTTTCACAGCTGATTTCATTGCCAACTCTATATGGTCTGATTTGCGAGAAGAAGCCGTATTATCAGCTTCTATATTGTACGATTTTGAATCTTTGTCTTCCAAATTTTAAAAAATTGATTATAAAAGTAATAAAACAACAACAATGAAGCGTTTAAACAACCAATAGATTTAAATGTTGGTAGTTTTGTTAAAAAAATCATATTTACCAATTTTTCGTGAATTTTCTTGCAAGATATTTGCTTGTATATAATATACGTTTAACTATAAATCTAATACGATATGAAATTATGCTTTTTGTCTTTTTTAATGTTGCCTCTGTTTTTAAGTGCTCAGACGCCAAATGCTGTAATTAAATATAACGAAGGAGTCGCCTTTTCAAAGGCAAAAAACTATAAAAAAGCAATTCAGTCATATAATGAATCACTAGAAATTGATCCATTGTATGATGCACCTTATTATGCCAGAGGTACGGCCAAGGTCGTTCTTAAAGATTATAAATCAGCTATTTCCGATTTTAGTAAATGTTTGAAATTACAAAAAACAAATGCCAAAGCCTCATATTATAAAGGGTACTGCCAAATGAAAATCAAAGACACCAAAGGAGCATTGGCCAGTTTCTCAAAAGCAATCACTATAGACAATAAACTTGAGAAAGCTTTTTATTACAGAGCTTATATTCAAATGGGTGAAAAAAAATACGAATTAGCTGTTTTGGACTTTTTACATTATAATAAATTGGTTGATGACAATGAAAAATCACATTTCAATTTGGCTATTTGTTACAACGCCCAGAGCCAAAAAGATTTGGCCATCCAATCTTACTCAAAAGCATTAAAAATCAAGCCTAATTATGACGATGCCAGATATGCTCGTATGAAGTTATATTTCAAAACAGAAAATTACGGATTGGCAGTAGACGATTGTACAGAACTTATATCAAAGGACAGTGACAATGCTGATGCTTATAATTATCGAGCCCTCTGCCATTTAAGACTGGAAGATTTTGAAAATGCTCAATCTGATTTTAATACTTTAGTTAAACTTATTCCTGACAACCCAATGTATTGGACCAATAAAGGTGTCGTAAGTTTCAAGCAAAAAAACTATCAGGAAGCTGCCATTGATTACTCTAACTTAATCAATCTTGAGCCTACAAAATTAGCACACTATAAAAACAGATCTGTAGCATATATGCAAACAAAAGATTGGAATGGTGCTCTAAGTGACCTCAATAAAATGATTGAAATGAGTTCAAACAATGGAGACGCATATTATAACCGTTCAAATGTGCATCTTCAATTAAAAGAAGGTGACAAAGCCTGTGCAGATATGAGAGAAGCTGCCAAGCTTGGTTTTGAACAAGCATTTCAATACATCGCTGGATTGTGTGGGAGTTAGAGTAAAGGTTAACTTTTCTTCTATCCCCCGTCATTAACTACACAAGGCTACAGCCTTTGCAATTAAATTTTCGGGGTGAGCATTAACGAAAAAAAAGATTTCCTATGGATAATTTTGGATACCTGTGTTCTATTCAATTGAAGACATCATTCAGTTCCGCGTTTCTTATAAATCTCAACATTTTTGGATTTATTATCTCACTTTAAGAATTTCTCGTCATAGAAATCTAAAAATTCAAATGGATTTTCCTACCTTAATTTAATTGTGAAGATAGCTTTGGCCACAGCCACACTTTAATCCGTGACTTTAAAACGAAACTAGACGCAAATGAAAGTATAGTATCCAAAGATGGGACGACTGTAATAATGGCTATTAAATAATTATGCAAAATTACATGCGGAATAAGCATTTAATTTTGTGGTATTATAAATAGATAATTGCATTGTACAAGATAGGGTATATAATTTAAATACGTTTAACTATCTTTATTGTAGTAATACTTTTTACTAAGAAGTGATTCAAAACAATTATACTATGAAGACAATTAAATTTATACTTTGCTGCTTTCTTTTTTCAGGAGCTTTAAATGCACAACAAAATCTTTCACCCCAACAATTACTAGAACTTAACAGGGTGTCATCTGTTGGATTAACCCATGATAAATCTGCAGTAATTTACCGTTCTTCTAAAAATGATGTTTTTGCAAATACACGCAGTACTAAATATTATTTACAACCTCTAGACGGATCGGCAAAAAAAGAGATTTCTGACTACTCGCATCTTGTATCTGACAAGCATGTTTCACCAGATGGTCAATACAAAATCAGCACTAAAAGCGTTAAGATAGAACGTATCACAGGTACTGACTTTTATCCTGAATTGGAAAATTCCAATGTACAGATTTATGAGAGTTTACAATATCGACACTGGGACACTTGGGAAGATGGTGAGTACAGTCATTTGTTTGTTGAAGATTTGTCGGGTCGAATGATGAATAGTGTTGACGTTATGCAAGGAGAGCCCTTTGATTGTCCGACAATGCCTTTTGGTGGTGATGAAGATTACATATGGTACCCAGATAGTAAAAAGTTACTGTATGTGACAAAAAAATTACACGGAACAGATTATACAGTTAGCACAAATACTGATATTTATGAATATAACCTTGCTACTAAAAAGACTAAGAACTTAACTGCCAATAACAAAGGTTATGATATGGCGCCTGCATTTTCATCTAAAGGAATATTAGGATGGCTGCAAATGAAAAGAGACGGATATGAGTCTGACAAAAATGACATCATAGTGCGTTACAATGGTGGGGATCTTAACCTTACAAAAAACTGGGATGGAACAGTAAATGGATTTGTTTGGAGCAATGCTGGAGATAAAATTTATTTTAATGCGCCAGTTGGAGGTACTGTACATTTATTTGAATTAAACATTCCTTCTTCATTCGACGGAAAAGTTAGTGCACCAAAGCAAATTACACAAGGTCAGTTTGATGTCAACGGCATTGTCGGGCATAACGGTAAGACAATGGTTGTTTACCGCAGAGACATGAATCACGCCAGTGAATTGTATACCGTAGATCTTTCAAACGGGAGCATGAAGCAACTGACTCATGAAAATGATGCTATGTATAAAAACATCAACATGAGCAATGTCGAAAAGCGTATGGTTAAAACAACTGACGGCAAAGACATGGTGACTTGGGTTATTTATCCACCAAATTTTGATAAAAACAAAAAGTATCCAACACTTTTATATTGCCAAGGAGGACCACAAGGAGCACTAAGTCAATTTTACTCTTTCAGATGGAATTTTCAATTGATGGCTGCACAGGGATATATTATTGTTGCACCTAATAGACGAGGTATGCCAGGTCATGGTGTAGAATGGAATGAACAAATCAGTGGTGATTACGGTGGCCAAAACATGAAAGATTATTTGTCAGCAATTGACGATGTATCAAAGGAATCATATGTCGATAAAGATAAGTTAGGTTGCATCGGTGCCAGTTATGGAGGTTACTCTGTTTTCTATTT
>CAJQRD010000104.1 GCA_905480605.1 uncultured Saprospiraceae bacterium
CCTTAGGCGGCAATGTAGGCATTGGGTTATTATCGCCAAGTGCGAAGCTAGAAGTGGAAGGAGGCATAAAAGCAGACTCGCTAGATTTACAATCAGGCTTAATCAAGAATGTAGCAGATCCCATATCTGCACAAGATGCTGCCACAAAAGCTTATGTAGATGCCTTAGAAGCACAAGTCAATTTATTATTCAGCTATCTAGGTAACTTAATAACTGTACAAGAAAGACTAGATTTAGGAGAGACACCAAAGCATATTTTTGATAGTGGAATTGTAATAGATTCTATATGGGGGAAAACGTACCAAGGAGGCCTTATTTTTTACATGAATACAACAACGGGTGCTGGTTATGTTTCAGCCGCTACAGATCAAAGCTCGGGAGCAGTATGGGGATGTTTTGGAACTGAAATTACTGGAGCTGATGGTATGGCTATTGGAACAGGGAGTCAGAATACTATAGATATTGAAGCTGAATGTACCACCTCAGGTATTGCAGCAGACTTGTGCGCGAATCTATCTTTAAACGGTTACAATGATTGGTTCCTGCCTTCTAAAGACGAATTAAATGAAATGTATCTTAAAATTGGGCAAGGTGCAGCAGCTCCTAATACAAACATTGGCGGTTTTGCGGCTTCGTTTTATTGGAGTTCTTCGGAGTTCATTGATTTCGATGCTTGTGCTCAGAATTTTTTCAATGGCTTTCTTTACCTCAACACTAAGTTCTCCTTCTTTCGGGTGCGTGCTATCCGGGCTTTTTAACTATTTATCAATTTAACTATTTATTTATAGCGCGTAAGCGGTCGATTATTATTTTACAAATGGCCGACTTACCAGTTTTCAAAGAAGTTTATCAATAGATCTTGAAGATATTTGAATACACAAAGGATTTCCCTAAAGATGAGTGAAAGGTTCCGACATTAAGTCGGAATCAAAGGTCGTAAATCGACCTTTGAAATGAAGGAACCGAAACATCAGTTTCGGGCGAGTTGGACATAGGGTCAAGATATAAAAAGAGAAGGGATACAACTGGTAAGAAGTATTTACAGGGTAAATAAAGAAAGTGATAAACAAAAATATTTGGAATCATTTTTAGACGATTTTGAGGTTCTAAAATTGGAAATCAGAATTTGCACAGATATGAAAATATTGTCATTGAAGAAGCAAGCAGAATTAAGTTTACTGATGGATGGTATAGGTAAACAGGTTACTGGATGGCGTAATGCCCAAAAAGAATAGTAGGCCAGAATTGCCTAGCATTGAAGAGCAGGTAAGGTTTCAGAGTATTATGAATTCCTACTTAGGAATTATGAAACACTATAACACCTACGGTCTAAGAAAAAAAATGCTCTGGAAACACCTAAGTCCTTATTGGTGGAATGTAGTATATATGTCTTGAGGATATGCTAAGTTTGTCAGGAAAGTAAGGAGGAGTACGGCAAGTAACATTAGATAAGACGGAAGTCTTACTATCGCTGTGTCCTCCGCATATCATTGACGTTATGTAATTAATTGGTTATTATACAATACTTTAATTAACCTTTCACATCAAAGTGTTTTACAAAAGGTTGGCTGTACATTCGTTTTCCTGTAGCTGCTGCCATTGCATTAGCCACTGCTCCTCCTGCTGGTGGTAAAGTTGGCTCTCCCAATCCCGTTGGGTCTATGTTGCTTTCAACAAAATGCACATTGATTTCAGGTGCTTCTGGCATTTTGATCAATCTGTATTGATGAAAATTATTAAATTGAGAGGCTCCTTCAATAAATTCAAAATCTCCATACATGGCATGTCCTATTCCATCAATAATTCCTCCTTCGATTTGGTTGAGAGCCGCTTTTGGATTGACAACAATACCACAATCTACGGCGCATGTTATTTTGTCAACAAATGGCGATCCGTCCTTCATTGAAACGTGTCCAACTTCTGCAACATAAGTATTGTGTGAGTAGTAAGCACAGAATCCTTTGTATTTACCTTCTTCTTTTTGACCCCAATTGGCTTTTTCTGCTGCTAGTTTTATAACACCAATTAAACGTTCTGGATCATAGCTAAGGTTTTCTCCTGTAGGATTGTTTTTAGCACGTTCCAGCATTTCAATTCTAAATGTTACAGGATCTTTCTTAAGATGTGCAGCCAATTCATCAAAGAAAGCTTGTTCGGCATAAGCTAAAAAGTTTGCATAAGGAGCACGCCAAGCACCGGTTGAGATATTACTTTCTAATTTGTGTGAATCAACACGGTAGTTTTCTACAGCGCCACAAGGAAAGTTAGATGGCATTTGACCGAACATTTTGCCATTAAAACAAGCTTCTGTCAAGTGGTAAGCATCTATTTTTCCATCCTTTAATCCAACTTTAAATCTATATTGAGAAGCAGGCCTGTATGTTCCTGCAGTCATATCATCTTCTCTTGTAAATAATAACTGCACTGGTTTTTTGCTAAGCTTGGATAATTCTGCAACTTCTGCTACAAAATCACCATATAGTCGTCTACCGAACCCACCGCCCATTCTTGTAAGCTCAATGGTTATATTTTCTTTGTCCATTTCTAACTGCTCAGATAAATTACTGAGCTGCCATTCTGGAGTTTGGATAGGACCTAAGACATAAGCTTTTTTATCTGTTACTTCTGCATAGCAATTCATAGGCTCCAAGCAATTGTGCGGTAAGAAAGGTGCAGCGTATGATTTTTCAAAAATCTCATCTGCACCAGAAAGAGCTTTGTCAACATCTCCGTCTGTTCTTCTTGCTTCTTTTGCTTTCTTAGATAAATGTGAACTCAATAATTCATTGTGATACTTTGTGTCTTCTACTTTTTCACCAAGTTTCCATTCTGCAACAAGGGCTTTTTTTCCTTTCATTGCTGCCCAAGTGTTTGAGGCAATAACTCCGACTTTTTCACCAAACTTAATAACGTCTATAACTCCGTTCACAGCCTTTGCTTTGGTGTCATCGTAACCCACTAGGGTAGAACCAAATGCAGGTGGCCTCAATACGCTTCCATAGACCATGCCTTTTTTAACTGTGTCTATTCCAAATAAGGGTTGTCCAGTAATTATCTTTTCAACGTCTACGTTTTTTTGACTTTTCCCAATGATTTTAAAATCTTTAGGGTCTTTTAGAGTTGGATTTTCAGGCACATCAATTGTAGAAGCCTCCTTTGCCAATTCTCCATAGGTTAGTGTTTCACCAGTAGCATTGGTTATTATACCTTTTGATGTAGTAAGATCTTTCGCGTCGACATTCCATCTTTTGGCTGCTGCTTCTACAAGCATATGTCTTGCTGTTGCTCCTGCCTTTCTAAGGCTTTCCCAACCTTTACGGATTGATTGACTTCCCCCAGCCACTTGTCTGGTGTACCATTCAGTATTTAGCCCAGCTTGTTCTACGACTACATCAAAGAAGTCTACATCTAATTCCTCAGCGACGATCATCGGCATCGATGTTTTGATGTTTTGTCCAATCTCTGGATTGGGAGACATAATAGTAACGAGTCCTGTTTCTCCAATCTTAAGAAAAGCATTAAAATCAATCCATTCTGTTGGAATAGCTTTCATAACACGCAATGGTAGCGATGGATCTCCTTTGCAACCAGCCCAGTTAAAACCTAAGACGAGTCCTCCTCCAGCAATTGCTGTTCCTTTTAAAAAATTCCTTCTGTTATGTTGTTTTAAATTGGCCATAATTACATGTTTTTAGAAGCTGTTTTTATAGCTTTTTTAATTCTCAAATAAGTTCCACATCTACATATATTACCTTGCATAGCATTGTCAATATCTTTGTCAGTTGGTTTATTGTTCTCCTTTAACAATGAGGCAGCACTCATTATTTGTCCTGCTTGGCAATAACCACATTGAGGCACATCATGCTCGATCCAAGCTTCTTGTAAAGGGTGCTTGGCATTTTTATCTAAGCCTTCAATAGTTGTTATTTTTTGATTACTTTCTAGTGACGATATAGGAAGAGAACAAGACCTCATGGATGTTCCGTCTACATGGATAGTACAAGCGCCACATTGTGCGATTCCACATCCGTACTTTGTCCCAACAAGATTAAGTTCATCTCTTAGTATCCATAGGATAGGTGTATCTGCATCAGCATTGACTGATTTTACTTCACCATTTATGTTTAATTGATATGTAGGCATAGAATAGATTTTTCAATTTGAGCGCCTTGCCGCGCTTTTAACTTTGCACAAAATAGATTCACTAATGTAATGATTTTTTTCAAGTTTTTTTGCTAAGGAGGTGCCATTGACAAGTATACTTGGCACAAATGAAGATACTTTGCTAAGCTCTGACAGAGTCTAGCTCTGACAGAGCTAAGCAAAGTATTTTGATGTAAAATATTGATTATAAGATAGTTATATTTAAATTGATGTTTTTTTGTATCAAAATGAATGAGGGAGCTCAGCTCTGTCAGGGCTAGCCAAATAGTTAATCGGAATACAATGGTGTTTCATTTTTATAACAATAATAAGTATGAATTTTTTTGGATAATTAGGATGGTTGTATTCCATTTGTCAACGTTATTCGCTGGAATTTATTCATTCAATCGATTACAGGTTTAAGTGAAACAGACAACCAGCCATTTATCTTGTCTTTGTCTCAATTGAGATTATATCTCTATTTTTGACATCTTAATCAATTATATCCTATGCGTCCTTTTTTCACAACAGTTTTATGCTTAACCATTAATGTTTTAATATCCCAGAATCCTTTTCCTTTAAACTCTGTCCATGGTTCCACCCAAGAAGCTTTGGAAATCCATGTCACAAATGAAGAAGGACAGAAATCTTTTCTAAAAACGCATATGCCAAAAGGTAAAATATACTTAGTCAGTGTTTGGGCTACATGGTGTGGCCCCTGTCGAAATGAACTCCAGGCACTACAAAAAGTCCATTGTGATTGGTTAGAAGAATACGATTTCGAATTTATTGCAATCTCAATTGACAAGCCTACTGATCATCCAAAAGTATTTAAAATGTCAAATGCAATGGGTTGGGATTTTAAAATAATTCATGACGAGTATGGATACCTAATACGTGAATTAGATGTATCAAGACTCCCCAGAATGTTTCTTGTTGACCAAAAAGGAAACATCGTATATGAACCAAAAGGCTACAGTGAAAGACACTTAAAAAAATTAGAAGAAAAGATCAAAACTATGTAAATTTCATCTACTCTTCTACTTCAAAGTTTCACCTAACCAACCATAAAATTCCTTCTGCCAAATCAATGCATTTTGAGATGATAGAATCCAATGGTTCTCTTCAGGGAAGTACAACAACTTACTTTTGATGCCTCGCAATTGAGCAGCATTAAATGCTTCCAATCCTTGACCAATGGGTACTCTAAAATCTTTACCTCCTTGAATTATTAAAATAGGTGTATCCCATTTAGCAACGTGCTCCACTGGATTGTATGCGTTAAAACTGCGTTGTGCAATTTTATTGGATTTGTCCCAATAGTTTCCACCCATGTCCCAATTGACGAAGAACATTTCTTCTGTTGTTCCATACATAGATTTCCAATTGAAAATACCATCATGCGAAATAAAAGTTTTGAAGCGTTTTTCATGGATGCCTGCTAAATAGAAAACAGAGTAACCTCCATAACTGGCACCGATGCAACCTAACTTATCTTTATCGACATATGATTCCTTTGATACATCGTCAATTGCTGACAAATAATCTTTCATGTTTTGGCCACCGTAATCACCACTGATTTGT
>CAJQRD010000105.1 GCA_905480605.1 uncultured Saprospiraceae bacterium
CCCATCACACCCTTGCGGCTTGCTAGACCCTCTCATTCACTTTGAGGGACAGGAGAACTTGCATCTCCCTAGAATCTTGATACTTTTATCAAGTGATATTCCTATATTTGAATATCGGTGCCCATTCAAGGCACACACATCGGTTATACTTGGGTTTAACTATTTTTGCATTATATATAAAGATTCTTGCCCTTTCGTTATGTTTAAAAAAGTTAGTCTTAAACTTATCCTGCCTTCCTTACTAATACTTGGGATTGTCCGCTGTGTTATTCATAATAACATCAGTGAAGAATATCAATTCGTCTGGGACATTTCAATCGAAAACCATACTGGAATATCAAAGGATTTACATCAAAAAGATGGCAAACACAGGGGTATGAGTGTTTTTGGTTGGCAAAGAAACCATAATGAGTCCATAAACCAGCTGGTTAAAAATAATATAGAATGGGTGGCAATAGTTCCTTTTCTTTATCAAAAAACAGAAAAAACTACGGTTGTTCGCCTTAGAAAGGAATATGACAACTGGTCAAGATCAGATTCTACATATCTAAGTTCCGTTGAAAAAATTCATGCTCGCAAAATGCATGTCATGCTAAAACCACACCTTTGGATGAACGAAGGTTGGCGATCTAATATTCAAATGGACAACACCGAGGAATGGAATGTTTGGTTTGAGTCATATAGGAAAGAAATGGTTCATTATGCGAAACTTGCCAATCATGCGAAAATAGAACTGTTCTGTATTGGAACAGAATTAAAATCATCGTTAATTGCTCAACCTGAAAAATGGAATACCCTTATAAAAGAGATCAAAGATGTTTACTTTGGCAGACTAACATATGCAGCCAACTGGGATGGGGAATTTAACGACGTTAAGTTTTGGGACCAGATGGATTACATTGGTATTCAAGCCTACTTTCCTATAACAAACAAAAACAATCCAAGTTTAAATGAAATTAAAAAAGGATGGAAGAAGCAAATCAAATTGCTTGAAGCTTTGTCTAAAAAACACAACAAACCCATTTTGTTTTCAGAGACCGGTTATAGGAGTGACGAGACAGCAACAATTGAACCTTGGATTTGGGGAAGCGCCCTCGATATAGTTACAAATAAAAAATCCTTTGAAACTCAAAACCTAGCCTATGAAGCATTATTTCAACAACTATGGGACAAAGACTGGTTTGCAGGGTTATACTTTTGGCAATGGCATGTTGACTCAGTAGAAGGAAGCAACTACGAAAAAATGGACTTTACGCCGCGATTTAAGCCCGCTGAAAACACCATGGCAAAGTGGTATGGAAGAGAGTAAAATCAATACCTCTCTGCAAGGGACCCCTCTCTGCCAGGGAGGGGTCCCTTGCTGTAAGCTTTCCAAAAAACAATTATGCATTATGTTTAATTTCAAATCAAGATAAAGTACCTTTAAGTATTAGTCTTTTTATTTTTTTTGAGCAAGAGACCCCTCTCTGCCAGAGAACCCTCCCTTGCTTTATTGAAATTGACAATTGCTTTTCTTCGCGAATATCACAACTTCCAATAAAAAAAGAACAAACAGAGACATCTCTAAACAACTAGCAAACATGTTACCATTGGTTTTTCTACTTTTGCAGCAAAAAATATCGAATGAATACTACTTTTCTAAAAAAATTAGGTCTTAAAAAAACTAACGAGGGTACTTCAACTGGTTTGAAGACCATAAAAGGTAAATCAGGAAAAATTGATTCTTACTCTCCTGTTGATGGTAAATACATTGGCAGTGTAAATATCACATCAAGAAAGGATTACGATAAAGTTATTGATACTGCTCAAAAAGCATTCAAAGAATGGAGACAAGTACCTGCTCCTAAAAGAGGTGAAATCGTAAGACAATATGGTGAGGCATTAAGAAAAAACAAAGACGCTTTGGGAAGATTGGTTTCT
The DNA here is from genome assembly GCA_905480605.1 of uncultured Saprospiraceae bacterium. Classification (GTDB taxonomy): domain Bacteria; phylum Bacteroidota; class Bacteroidia; order Chitinophagales; family Saprospiraceae; genus RFSX01. Next base: position 1,921 of record CAJQRD010000105.1, read on the forward strand.
TACGAAATGGGGAAATCACTTCAAGAAGGTTGGGGGGAAGTTCAAGAGATGATTGACATTTGTGATTTTGCAGTTGGTCTATCTAGACAATTGTATGGTTTGACAATGCACAGTGAAAGACCACAACACAGGATGTATGAGCAATGGCACCCAATGGGTATTGTAGGTATTATTTCTGCATTTAACTTTCCTGTAGCCGTTTGGGCTTGGAACTCTATGATAGCAATGGTTTGTGGTGATGTATCTGTTTGGAAAGGAAGTGAAAAAACACCTTTGTGTTCAGTTGCTTGTCAAAACATTCTTCAAGGTGTTTTAAGGGCCAACAAGATTCCTGAAGGCGTTTCTTCAATTGTAACTGGAGATTACAAAATTGGAGAATACATGTCAACGGATACGAGACTGCCACTTATCTCCGCAACGGGAAGTACAAGAATGGGTAAAATCGTTTCTGCTACTGTTGGCGCTAGACTTGGAAACTCGTTGTTGGAACTAGGAGGTAACAATGCCGTTATCGTAACACCAGATGCTGATCTTAATTTGGTATTAGCTGGTCTTGTTTTTGGAGCTGTTGGAACTTGCGGACAGAGATGTACCTCAACAAGAAGAGTTATCATTCACGAATCACAATATGATGCTGTGAAAAAAGGTTTGGTAAAAGCCTACAAGCAAGTTAAAATAGGTAACCCGCTAGACCCCAAAATGCACATGGGACCACTTATCGATCATGATGCAGTTAGTGCTTACCTAACGACAATAGATAATATCAAAAAAGAAGGTGGAAAACTGGCAGTAAAAGGTGGTGTTCTTGATGGTAAAAACTATGAAAGTGGTTGTTATGTTAAGCCTTGTATCGCAGAAGTGGGACCAAACTTTGAAGTGGTTCAACATGAAACATTTGCACCAATTTTATATTTGATTAAATACTCAGGTAATGTTGAGGATGCAATTGAAATTCAAAACAATGTACCTCAAGGATTATCTTCTGCTATCATGACCAACAACATGAGGGAAGCGGAACGTTTCCTTTCTGTTTCAGGATCTGACTGTGGTATTGCAAATGTAAATATCGGTACAAGTGGTGCTGAAATTGGTGGTGCTTTTGGTGGTGAAAAGGAAACCGGTGGAGGAAGAGAGTCTGGTTCAGATTCTTGGAAAGCATACATGAGAAGACAAACAAACACTATTAACTACAGTACTGAATTGCCATTGGCACAAGGTATTAAATTTGACTTCTAAAAAACATTAATATGAATGCTGTATTAACCACAGACCGTCTAATCATCAGAGAAGCGTCTTTGGGTGATGCAGCATTCATTCTTCAACTTGTCAACGACAAAGGTTGGCTTACCTACATAGGCGATCGTAATATCAAGACGATTCCTGCCGCCGAAAACTACATTCAAAAATCACTTCTTTCGGCTTATAAAAAAGACGGTTTCGGCTTATTCCTTGTAGCCTTAAAAAACACTAACACTTGTATTGGAATGTGTGGGTTAGTCAACAGACCAACCCTTGATAATATCGACATTGGATTTGCTTTTTTAAACGAGTCCTGTGGCAAAGGATATGGTTATGAATCCGCAAAGGCTACTATCGACTACGCTTTAAACACTTTAAACCTAGAAAAAGTCCTTGGCATCACTTTAGCTACCAATATTCCTTCTCAAAAATTATTGAAAAAAATTGGTTTGACTTTAGAAAAAGAATATACCAATGATGAAGGTGAAGAGATGATAATGTATGGAGTAGAACGCCCGAAACATTCAACAAAAGTTAAAATTTTCTAAATATTAAAAAGGACCAAGTACAAAGTTTACTTTCTCCCCTTTTCCTATTGTAACTATCACACTAAAAAATACAATTATGAAAAGTTTAAAATTCTCGTTATTCGTTTTAAGTCTTCTTTTTTCTCTTTCTAGTTTCGTTAGTTCTAACAGTAAAGCTCAACCGTGGGTCAAATTGGGCAGTAAAAAAGTCAACTATGGCATAGATAAAGACATTATACATGTAGGACTTAGAAAGGGCTCTTTTAAAAAAATTCAACTTAAGGTTACTGGTGGAAACCTTAATATGCATAAAGTACTTGTTGAGTATGGCAACGGAGAAAAAGATAATATCAATGTAAAACACAATTTTAAGAAAGGCAGTGTATCCAGAGTTCTTGATTTAGAAGGATCGAATAGGGTAATAAAAGGAATTACTTTTTGGTATGATACAAAAAATAGTTCTCGTCAAAAAGCAACTGTCACCGTTTTTGGATTAAAATAATAAAAGCTCTTTTAGGTTAGCCTTGTAAGGTAACATTTCAAAATCTTGGGGCCCATAGTTTATACTCAAACTATGGGCTTCTTTTTTACCATCCAAACTAATATACTAGACTTCTTTCCATTCCTTTTGGCGTTCACTCTAAAATCAAAAAGCAGTTTGTTGGCCTTTAAGAGTCTGTTTCATTCACCACCATGAATTAAACCAGGTTGAAAGCAACTCTTCGTCATTGGTTTCTAATCTTTTTTACTTTACCTTACTTTAAAAAGCTTAAATGCATCAACGACGATATATCATTGGTTTCTCCAGACACATTAGTTTTTTTGTAATAATCCTTTTTGGTTATTCTGCGTCAGTAGCCCAGATAAACTATAAATACAGTATTTCCTTATCCAGTCACTATGGCAATAATTTCCTTACAGAGACTCCCGAAGAAGAGTTTAGTGGTCGCATTGGTTACGGATTGGCATTTCAATATTTCCTTGGCAAAGAAAATAATAAACTTAAAGCCTCAATAGGACTTGCTTATTCCAGAATTGGGCGAAGTCGTAATTTTCTGTGGGAAGATGCAACGCCTGAGAGAGAACAATTATATGGAAAGTTTCCAATTCATTATGAAATGTGGAATGATGTACATTATCTTTCTATTCCCCTAAGTTTTAAATATTATTTATCTCAAACTTGGTTTGTTGGTTCGTCTTTTTCCTTAGATTATCCACTGGGCTCCTCGTATTTTAGTGAGCGAATAAGTGATGATGGGGCTGTAATAGAAACCAATAAGGACGGTTACAATGCAGGGAAAGTCTATCCTTGGAATACGAGTATCGGCCTTGCGATACAAATAGGAAAAACATTCAATGTCGGAAACAGCACTATTATGTTTATTGAAGGTAATTTCAAAACATATGCCTTATTGGCTGTCAGAAAAAATGATTATTTCCCTCATGAAGATTATGAGCGGCCCTATATTTTAGGGTTAAATGTTGGAATGTTTTTGGGATCACGATAGTTTTGTCGGTGAAACCAAGTCCTGAGAATGCAGATTGTATTTTTATTAATAAAGAAAATCAACCATATTGTTTCTCCTAAAACCTCTCGAAGTTAAACAGATTCTAGCTTATTGCTTATAGACATATTCCCAACACTCAAAAACATTCTTAGGTAAAACTTCGGAATGTGAAACAAAATGTTCCTACACTAATAACTTCGGAGTATAAATAAAAAGCCCCAGCAAAATAATTGCTGAGGCTTTTAATGATGTGGTACCTCCAGTACTAAAACCAATATCATAAATAATTGATATACAGATATATATAAATTCAAATATACTTAATTTGGAACAAAAAATGTTCCATTTGGAACAAATCTTGTTCCAACCTCTGTTAGATTTGGCAAAAGTTATTTCTTCTTTTTTTAACTCATTTTCTTTACGTTTTCTAAAGTTTCTAATATTTATATATGTAACCTACTCTCCATCATAGGGGTTAAGAGTAGACCACCCTTTATCCAACAACCATAGATGAGGAAACGAAGATGGGGAAAGGATTAGGGTTAGAAGTTGGTTAGTATTCTGTGGGATTGAAATAATATCTAAACATAACGGAAAAGGTTTCACCGATAGTTACAAAAATGGTTTTACTATAAATCTGATATGGGGGATGAAAACTAACTGGTCAGAGGAAATTTAAAACTCACTATTCTGAAGGAGTAAAAACCCTCAAAGGGGATTACTGTATCTAATAACTACTTAACTTAAATCAACTGAAAAGTTTAAAATAAAGAGTATCAACCTCGAACTGATTAAGTATTACAAGTACGAGGTTATTACTGTTTTTTTAAAATACTCTGAAAAGAAATAATATGATTAGAAATATAACTGATGAACAAGCAAGACATATGGTAGATATACTAAAAAAGAAATCAGAACTAATTAATAACTTCTACCATAAAATAGAGAAGTATCGATTATCAGGTGATAAACTAACCTATAAAAGAAAACTTAGAGAACTCTTAGAAAAAGAAGAGATAAAAGTATATGGAAAGAAGATTGAGTAAAAAGGATTTAATGGAACTCTACGGAGTAGATAGAGTAA
>CAJQRD010000106.1 GCA_905480605.1 uncultured Saprospiraceae bacterium
AGGATTGAGGATTGAGGATTGAGGATTAAGGATTAAGGATTAAGGATTAAAAAACTAAATTATTGTTGACATTGAAACATAATAAAGTATAAAAATGGCAAATAAAAATGAATGGCCGGTTTGGGAAGTGTTTATAAGATCTAAGAATGGTCTTGAGCATAGACACGTAGGATCAATACATGCATCGGATGCTGAAATGGCAATGGAAAACGCACGTGATGTCTATACACGTCGTATGGAAGGTGTCAGTATTTGGGTTGTACAATCAAAAGAAATTGTAGCATCTAATCCAGAAAATATGGGTGAATTATTTGAACCAGCGGAAGATAAAATCTATCGCCATCCAACTTTTTATGATCTTCCTGTTGAGTTGAAACATATATAACCATGAACGATAATTTATACAGATATTTATTAATTCTTGGAGACAATTCAATGATCTTAGGTCAACGTTTGTCAGAGTTGTGCGGCCATGGACCTAATCTTGAAACAGATATCGCATTGACCAATATATCTCTTGATTTATTTGGACAAGTGCGTTCATATATGCAATATGCTGCCAAAATTAAAGGAGGTGAAACAACTGAAGATTCAGTTGCTTATTTAAGATCAGAAAGAGATTATTACAATACTATTTTGGTCGAGCAAGAAAATACGGATTTTGCATATGTCATAGCACGTCAATTCTTTTTTGATGCATTTCATAAACCATTGCTAGAACAATTGATGAACAGCAAAGATGAAACAATTTCTGCTATTGCTGCTAAATCAATAAAAGAAAGCAAGTATCATTTAAGATTCAGTTCTGAATGGATGAGACGCCTAGGTGATGGGACAGAAGAAAGTCATTCAAGACTTCAAAATGCAGTAAATGACTTGTATGCATATTGCATGGAATTCTTTCAAGAAACTGAGGTTGAAAAAAACATGAAAGAAAATGGAATTGGTGCTGACTTAGAACTTGTAAAAGTGTCATTTTTAAAAACTATAAACGAAGTGCTTCCACAAGCCGGCATAGAATATAAAGATATCAAATTCAGATATGCTAACGGTAAGCAAGGAATGCATTCAGAAAAATTAGGTTACATTTTATCTGATTTCCAATATATACAACGCGCATATCCAAATATGACATGGTAGAATTACTAGAAAATATTTCAGACGAAAAACTAAAGGAAGAATTACTCAAGATTTCGGATCCTGAAATTCCAGTATTGAGTGTTTTCGACTTAGGAGTTATAAGGAAAATTGACGTTATAGATAAAGATGTCAATATTGAATTGACACCAACTTACTCAGGGTGCCCTGCAATGGACACAATTTCAATGGATCTTAAAATTGCTATAGAATCATTGGGCTACAAAGCCAATATAAACTTGGTTCTATCACCAGCATGGTCAACAGACTGGATTTCTGAGGAAGGAAGACAAAAATTAGAAGCTTATGGTATAGCCCCTCCCTTGGAAGAAAGTTTAGATGCCAAAGCTTTAATAGAAGGTGAACGTATCGTAAAATGTACAAACTGCCAATCCACAAATACAATAATGGTTAGTCAATTCGGCTCAACAGCATGTAAAGCATTGTTTAAATGTGAAGACTGTTTGGAACCTTTTGATTACTTTAAATGCCTAAAATAAAAAAATGAGTTCAATACTTTTTGAGAAGCAAGGTCATATTGCTAAAATAAGTTTAAACAGACCTGAAAGTTTTAATAGTTTTAACAGAGAGATGGCATTGCGTTTCCTAGAAGTACTCGACGACTGTGAGCAGGACGATAACATCAGAGTGATTTATTTAACTGGTATTGGAAGAGCTTTCAGTGCTGGCCAAGATTTAAAAGAAATTCTAAATCCTAGTATTCCTTTAGAGAAAATTGTAGAAGAACATTATAACCCTATTGTTTTAAAGTTATACAACATGCCTAAACCAGTGGTCGCTGCTGTCAATGGAGTAGCAGCAGGTGCTGGAGCAAACTTAGCTTTGACCTGCGACATTGTTGTCGCTCATGAAAACGCTTCCTTTTTACAAGCGTTTAGCAAAATAGGTTTGATCCCAGATTCTGGAGGCACTTACTTTTTACAAAGATTGGTAGGATATCAAAAAGCATTAGCAATTACGCTTTTAGGAGATAAGTTGAGCGCTCTTGAAGCCGAAAAAATGGGTATGATCTATAAAGTATTTTCAAATGATGAATTTGAAGAATCATCTTGGAAGATTGCAGAAAAACTAGCTGCTCTTCCACCTATAGGGCTTAAACATACAAAGACACTATATCATCTAGGTCTTACCAATAATTTAGAAGATCAATTGGAACAAGAAAAAATATATCAAGTAAAAGCAGGAACAACTGAAGATTATATGGAATGCGTAAATGCATTTGTAGAAAAAAGAAAACCTGTTATAAAAGGGAAATAGACATGCAAAACAATACCGTCCAGATAATATTGAAGTAAACTAACAATATATATAAAATGAACGTAGGCATTATCGGTTGTGGAACAATGGGAAGCGGAATTGCACAAGTAGCTGCAACTGCCAATTGCAAAGTAAAAGTTTATGATACCAATGAAGAACAATTGGTAAAGAGTGCGGCGAAACTTGAAAAAATACTGAATAGGCTTATCGAAAAAGGCAGAATCAATGAAGGCATCAAAACCAACATTCAAAACAACATAACATATTCAAGTTCACTTAAGGATTTAGGAAGTAGTGATTTGGTAATTGAAGCTATCATTGAAAATTTAGATATTAAAAAATCTGTTTTTGCTGAACTAGAGTCTTATGTTTCTGATTCATGCCTTTTGGCTTCTAATACATCATCGCTTTCAATTACATCAATTGCCGCAGCTTGTAAAAAGCCAGAAAGATTTATTGGCATCCATTTTTTCAATCCTGCACCATTGATGAAGTTGGTAGAAATCGTACCAGCCATTCAAACGAGTCAAAACACAATTAACTCTGCAGAATCAACAATTGACAGTTGGGGTAAACTGACGGTTCTAGCTAAGGATACTCCAGGGTTTATAGTGAACAAAGTAGCGAGACCATTTTACAGCGAGGCATTAAGAATATTTGAAGAAGGTATTGTTAGAAAATCTAGAGAAGTTTCATTTGCCACAATTGATTGGGCATTAACAGAAATAGGAGGATTTAGAATGGGTCCATTTACCTTAATGGACTTTATCGGAAATGATGTAAATTATGTAGTAACTGAAACAGTGTTCAAATCATTCTATTACGACCCAAGATACAAACCATCATTTACACAAAAAAGGCTTTCTGAAGCTGGCTATTTAGGAAGAAAATCTGGGAAAGGCTTTTATGACTACAATCAGAAATCAAAGCCCGAACCATTTAAAGATGAAACATTGGGTCAAAAAATAGTTGATCGAGTTCTAGCAATGTTAATCAACGAAGCAGCGGACACATTACATATGGGAATTGCAACAATGAAAGATATTGATACTGCAATGACGAAGGGTGTAAATTATCCAAAGGGTCTTTTCAAATGGGCAGACGAAATTGGTATTGACAAATGTGTAGCAAGATTAGATAACTTATATAATTTCTATCATGAAGATCGTTATAGGTGTTCAGCTGTATTAAGAAAAATGTCTGCCGATAAAGCAACTTTTTATAAAGACTAAAAAAGAAAAATGACTAACGCTTATATAATTGATGGCATCAGAACGCCAATTGGAAGATTCACTGGCACGCTGTCCCCAGTCAGAACAGACGATTTGGGTGCTCATGTTATCAAAGCTTTGATTCAAAAGAATTCCAATATTCCGAAAGAAGTTTATGATGATGTAATTTTAGGATGCGCCAATCAAGCAGGTGAAGACAACCGCAACGTAGCAAGGATGTGTTCATTATTGGCTGGTCTACCCTATTCAGTTCCAGGAGAGACAGTCAATAGGTTGTGTTCATCTGGACTATCAGCAATGATTCATGCCAATAGAGCTATCAAAGCAGGAGATGGAGATTTATTTATCAGTGGAGGTGTAGAACATATGACGAGAGGCCCATGGGTCATATCCAAGGTATCAAAAGCTTTTGGGCGCGATGCACAAATGCATGATAGCAGTTTTGGATGGCGCTTTGTCAATAAAAAATTACACAACATGTATGGTACTGACGGCATGGGTGTAACTGCTGAAAATCTAGTAGAAAAATATAACATCAGCAGAGAAGATCAAGATCAATTTGCTTATTGGTCTCAAATGAAAGCGACTGAAGCACAGAAGTCAGGAAGATTGGCAAAAGAAATTATTGCCGTTGAAATTCCTCAGCGTAAAAAAGATCCAATCATTTTTGATCAAGACGAATTTATAAGACCAACAACAACCCTTGAAGCATTGGCCAAATTAAGACCAGCTTTTAAAAAACCTGAAGATGGAGGTACTGTAACCGCTGGAAATGCATCAGGACTTAATGATGGTGCAGCTGCCACCATAATAGCATCAGATAATGCTGTTCAAGAATATGGGTTAAAACCTATTGCTAAAATAGTCAGTTCCGCAGTAGTCGGTGTTGAGCCGCGAATAATGGGAATTGGTCCTGTAAAAGCATCTTTTAAAGCACTAGAAAGAGCGGGTTTAACAATGGCAGATATTGACGTTATTGAACTTAATGAAGCTTTTGCTTCTCAAGCTTTGGCGTGCATAAGAGAATGGGGTTTAAAAGACAATGATCCTAGAATCAATCCTAACGGTGGAGCAATTGCCATTGGGCACCCACTGGGTGTTACAGGAACAAGAATTTGCTATTCAGCTGCTTTACAATTACAACTGACTGGTAAAAAATATGCTTTAGTGACAATGTGTATTGGCGTTGGGCAAGGGTATGCTGCTGTTATTGAGGCAGTTTAAAGGATTATGGATTATGAATTATGAATTATGAATTATGAATTATGAAAATTAATTTAGGAGAAATATACAACTTCGTTGCTTTGAAATTAAAACATTTAAACACTGTTGACATTAGAGCATTAGGTCATTGAATCATTGTTGAAATTGAGTCACAGTTGACATAGAAAAAAAAGAAAGATGAAACTTGGAAATTACGTTTTAGGAGATTGGAGAAAAGGAACTGGAGAAGGAATACCATTGTACAATTCTGTAAATGGAAGTGTGGTAGCAGAAGTCGATACACAGGGGCTAGACTTTGGTGAGATCTTAGAATATGGACGTACTGTTGGAAGTAAAGTAATCCGTAAAATGACTTTCCAGGAAAGAGGAATGATGCTGAAGAACCTGGCCTTATACCTTAATAAACGCAAAGAACAATTTTATGATATTAGTTATCAAACTGGAGCCACACGAGGTGACAGTTGGATAGATATAGAAGGTGGATTTGGTAATTTATTCGCCAACGCATCGTTAAGAAAAAATTTCACAAACAAGCCATACCATGTTGATGGAGATGCTATTGATCTATCAAAAGGTGGATCATTTATGGGACACCATATTATGGTTCCTAAGCGTGGTGTTGCCATACACATCAATGCTTACAACTTTCCTATTTGGGGAATGTTAGAAAAATGTGCTGTGAATTGGATGGCGGGAGTACCTGCTGTTGTAAAACCCGCAAGCTCAACTTCATTTTTAACAGAAGCTGTTGCACGAGAAATCATAGCATCTGGTATTTTACCTGAAGGCGCATTACAATTGATATGCGGATCAGCAAGAAGCATTCTTGATACTGTCACATCTCAGGATGTGGTGACATTTACTGGATCTGCAACAACAGGTAAAATGTTAAAAAGCAATCCAAGAATAACTGACGAAGCTGTACCCTTTAACATGGAAGCAGACAGTCTTAACTGTTCCGTATTAGGACCAAATGCAACACCAGACACTCCTGAATTTAATTTATTTATCAAGGAGATTAGAAAAGAGATGACCGTTAAATGTGGACAGAAATGTACAGCGATAAGACGTATAATTGTCCCAGCACACTTGATAGAAGATGTTCAGATAGCGTTAGGCAAGCAATTGTCAAAAGTATCCATTGGGAACCCTCAAACTGAAGGTGTTAGAATGGGTGCTCTTGCCAGTAAGAATCAAGTTGCAGAAGTTAGAGATCGTGTCAAGGAATTGGCCAAGACTGCTGAGATTGTTTATGGTAGTTTAGATAAGGTTGATCTTATTGACGCCAATTATGAAGATGGAGCATTCTTGAGTCCTATACTGTTAAGAGAAGATGATCCTTTCAATAATACTGCGGTACATGAAGTTGAAGCATTTGGACCAGTTAGTACAATTATGCCTTATAACGATTTAGATGAAGCCGTAACATTAGCCCAAATGGGAAAAGGATCTTTATGTTGTTCTATCGCTACAAACGATAATGACGTAGCCAGAGACTTTACAATTGAAGCCGCTACACATCATGGTAGAATTTTAGTAATGAATAGGCACAATGCTAAGCAAAGTACGGGTCACGGTTCTCCACTACCTACATTGGTTCATGGAGGTCCTGGACGAGCAGGAGGTGGTGAAGAGATGGGCGGTATGAGGGGCGTTAAGCATTATATGCAAAGATGTGCTATTCAAGGAACGCCTACCAATATTGCAGCGATTACTGGTATATACCAACCTGGCGCGGACGTCATAGAAACAGCTAAACACCCATTTAGATATCACTTTGATGAAATTGAACCAGGAATGTCGATTACTACACACAAGCGTACAATCACAGACTCTGATATTCAAAATTTTGCGAATCTTAGTTGGGATGTGTTTTATGCACACACAGATATTACATCTTTAGAAGGTAGTATATTTAAGAAAAGAGCCGCACATGGTTATTTCATTCTTGCTGCTGCTGCAGGTTTATTTGTAAGCCCAGCCAAAGGACCTGTTGGTGCCAATTACGGTTTAGATGAATGTCGATTTATCAAACCTGTTTATCATGGCGATACTATTCAAGTGCGATTGACTTGTAAAGAAAAAATAGATAGAGATAGCAGAGGACAAGAACATCCTTCTGGCGTTGTCAAATGGTATGCGGAAGTCTTTGATCAAGAAAATGAATTGGTGGCAATGGCAACAATCTTGACATTGGTTCAAAAGAAATGTCCTTTTGTTGAGATGAATAGAGATACTATTGTAAAATGTATAAATGGCTTAACAGAAAATACAAGACCTGCTTGGGGAATCATGACGCCACAACATTTAGTAGAGCATTTTGAGTTTTTCTTTAGAATGACTACTGGTGAAGTTCAAACAGAAATCATTACATCTGAAAAAAATATTGAGAAATACCAAGATTCACTTTGGACTTTTGAAGATATGGCAAAGAACTATCAACATCCATTATTTAAAAAAGATAAAACTGAAAAATTGAGGTTTGACAACTTAGATGATGCTAAAAATGCACTCTTTCTTGCTTATGACAATTACATACAGTTCTTTAAGGAAAATCCAAATGCCAAAACAGCCAATACCATTTTTGGAATGTTGGATAAATATCATTGGCACTTATTAAACAGACGCCACATGAATCATCATTTTAGACAGTTTGGTGTTTTAAATTCTTAACTGGTCTACATAAAAAAAATTATAATACCAACATCTTTCATATGATTCTACCTCTAAGTAGAAAAAGAATCATGAAAAATATAATATTGGTCTTGTCTATTTTTATAATAATAATTAGTTGTGGCGCTGATCAATCAAGCATAACGTGTAAGCTAGATCAAACAATTACTTTTAATTATAATAATACAATCAACATTTGTGATGACATGACTCATATTAAACTCCAAGGTATCGATTCAAATAACGAAAGAATAGAAAAGGACGACTTAAGTATGATTATCAGTTATGAATTTGGGGTTATTCTACTGGAAAGTATCCAAGAAAGTGATCCAGCTAAAATAATAGACAATGTTGTAAATCAAGAACTTTGACACGTTATAAAAGGCAACTCTTTGAATATCTCACCTCCCTTTAAAGATGCAGATCAATTCGTTTTTCCAATGAATTTTCGATCAAATAACATAGATCAAAAGAAGAAATTCTTGAAATCATGGGGACTTACACCTTTAATTAATGAAAAATTGTACTCCTTAAGAAAGAGATTGTATTAAGATCATGTAATCTAATCATTAAATCACTTCATAATTAAAAGTCCAGTTTACCCAAACATATTGCTAATAAATCAAGTACTTTTGCAATATGTCACAAGCTGTAAAAACACAAGAAAGAATTCTTGAAAAATTAGGAATTGCTCAACTCAATGAAATGCAATTGGCTGCACTTTCAGCGATTCAAAAACAAAGTGAAATCGTCTTACTCTCACCTACTGGTTCGGGAAAGACATTGGCTTTTTTATTACCCATTATTGCTGAGTTAGATCCCAAAAACGAAGATGTCCAAGTTTTAATATTGGTACCTTCAAGAGAATTGGCAATCCAGATTGAACAAGTTACCAGAGAAATGGGCACTGGATATAAAATCAATGCTGTATATGGAGGTCGTTCAATTTCTAAAGACAAAATTGAATTGAAACATAAACCAGCAATATTGGTTGGTACACCAGGGAGAATCGCTGACCATATATATCGTGCTACTTTTAATGCTGCCTTGGTTAAAACCTTGGTATTGGATGAATTCGATAAGTCATTGGAAATTGGGTTTGAAGAAGACATGGGTGATATCATGTACGATCTTAAAAACCTGAAGAAAAAAATACTGACTTCTGCTACTAACGAAGTTGAGATTCCTGATTTTGTAAATCTTGATGATCCACATTACTTAGATTACTCAAAAGATGGGGTCAAGGAATTAACTATAAAAAGCTTTATTTCACCTGAGAAAGATAAACTAGATACTCTCGTTAAAGCACTTTGCCATTTAGGAGATCAGCCCGGTATAATATTTTGCAACTTCAAGGATAGCATACAACGTGTTAGTGAATATTTAGAAGAGAATGGAATTGGACATGGCTGTTTCTATGGAGGACTTGAACAAAAAGACAGAGAACGATCTTTGATTAAATTCAGAAACGGTACACATAAAATTATTATTGCAACCGATCTTGCTGCTAGAGGATTAGATATTCCAGAAATCAAATTTATAATCCACTATCACCTGCCGTTAAGGTCACAAGAGTTTACACATAGGAATGGCCGAACAGCAAGAATGCACGCAGATGGTACAGCCTATGTTCTTAAATGGAAGGATGAAGTTCTCCCTGAATTTATCACTGAACCAGTAGAAGAAATTATTACTGAAGCACCTACCCCAACTCCATCAGAATGGGAAACAGTTTTTATATCTGGAGGTAGAAAAGATAAGATTTCAAAAGGTGATGTTGCTGGACTATTCTTGAAACAAGGCGAATTAAAAAAAGAAGATCTTGGAATTATCGAATTAAAACAGGATTGCGCATTTGCCGCTGTTAAAAGATCAAAAATTGGTAAAGCCTTAAATCTTGTTGACAACCAAAGATTAAAAAAGAAAAAAGTCAGAATTCATATAATTTAAACTTATGAGTTGGATAACAACTATTCCTTATAACGCCTCTGAAGGAAAACTTAGAAGGCTATACGATAAAGTAAAAGGGCCCAATAACAATGTTGACAATGTCCTAATGGTTCATAGTTTGCGTCCGCACTCATTGGTTGGCCACATGGCAATCTATAAGAATGTACTTCATAACTCAAGCAACACATTGCCAAAGTGGTACTTGGAAGTTCTAGGTGTATATGTTAGTCATTTGAATAATTGCCAATACTGTGTACTCCATCATTTCGCTGGACTCAAAAGATTATTAAATGATGATGTACAATCTGAAAAAATATACACATCTGTGCAAAAAGGTAATTTTTCAAATTCTCTCACAGATCAATATATTGCAGGAGCAGAATATGCTAGGAAATTAACTCTAGAATTACCAAATATCATACAAGACGATGTTGAAAAACTTAAGCATTTAGGTTTTACAGATGGTGAGATTCTTGAGATCAATCAAGTAACCAGTTACTTTAATTATGTCAACAGATCCGTTTTAGGATTGGGTGTTAATCATAATGGCGATGTATTGGGATTATCACCAAATAAAAGTGATGACCCAGATAATTGGAGTCATAAATAATAAAATGAATAAGCCTACCCTTTTGCTTATATCTGATTTATTAGGCAATTCAAATGCCGACTACTTACTGAAATACGAATCTTTATTGGAATCTAGATTTGCAGTCTCCAAAGTTGATGTATGTAAATTGGCAGAAATTCATAACTCAAAAGAAATTGATCCAAATCATTCCGCGTTTATAAATGAAGGAGGATTAACTAAATCTGTTAAAAACTTACAGAAGCAATATACAGGCAGTATAGATTTTCTTATAGGATTTAGTATTGGGGGCACAGTTGCTTGGCAAGCTTGTTTACAAAACTTAAGTGTTAGAAGGTTGATCTGTATTTCGTCTACAAGGTTAAGAAAAGAAACTCAAAAGCCAAATTGTATAATCGATGTATACTATGGTAAAAAGGACAATCATCGGCCTAATCAAAATTGGAAATTGTTAAGTAGATTAGAAACTAAAATAATTGCTGGAGTGGGTCATGAATTCTACAAAAGAGATGAATACATTAAATCATTCTGTTTAGAACTAAAGAATAAAATTTATGCAAAATGATTAGCACAATAATTTATTCACAAAATAGAGAAGCATTTCCTCTAGTTGACTTTTCTTAGTGTCAAAACAATTTGTAATTTCTGTAACCGTGCAAAAATGCTCTGCATAGTAAGTATGGTCTATCGCCATCTTTAGCAAGTTGGTTGCAAGCGCAGACGGATATTTAAAATCAGGATCACAACTCAATATCATTTTTGATAAATTACCATTGAGGTGTTTAAAATTAGCAAACAAATTTGATTTATTACAGTTAAGCACTTTCTTGGAATGTGTAACTTTTGCAGATTGCTCTACTATTATTTTATGTAACCTTTTTATGTCAATATAGTCAACTTGCTTGTTGTCATCGGCTCCATTAACAATGGTCTTAATCGCAATGCGTAATCTTTTTTTGGGATCATCAATATTACGGGTATTAAGCATTATCAAATAATCTAAATACTCCCAATACCAAGAAGTAAGATAAACCAAAAGCATATGCTTATTTTCAAAATATCTATATACAGATGCCTCTGTAGATTTCATACTAGTAGCCAATTGTTTGAAATTAAAACATTGGAAACCAGTTTCAGACATTAAGTCTATTCCATGGCTAATTATATTTCTTCCCAATTCGGTTTCCAAAGGATTCCTCAAATAGGTATCAGCACTTACTGAAATGGTAATAGATCTTGCCATAAATATTTTAACCAGTTAATTATATAAGTAAAATGGAAATGTAAACTATACTAGACATAAAGAGCCAAAGCATAAAAATGTTCAATTTTTATTGAATGATTTTTATCTAGGCTGCTCTTAAATGCTGTAATTGTTTTTTCAATTTTTTTCTGGCGTGATGTATTCTGCTTTTAACAGTCCCCAAAGGAACTTCAAACATGTTAGATATTTCTTCGTATGAATAACCATCGAAGTAATATAAAAACGGTTGTTTCAAATTTTCAGGCAATTTTGTTATTGCATCATTTATATACTCTAAATGCATTGAAGAAATCCCAGCATTTTTAGCTTTGTAATTCTCATTATCCTTTATATAAGTAGTCACATCATCAGTATTTGTATACCTAGACTTTTTACGGTACTCATTGATAAAGTTATTCCGTAAAATAATTGACAACCACGCTCTTAAATTGGTCCCCTTTTTAAAACTGGCTTCATTTTTTAACGCTTTAAATAGCGTTTCTTGTACTAAGTCATCCGCTATTTCAGTCTCGTTAGTATACTTATAAGCTATTTTATATAAGAAAGGTATTTGATCTTGAATAACCATAATAGTATGTTTTTTATATTTAATAGTGACAAACTCATCGTATAATAGTACGATACGCTTATATAATAGTAAAGCTATCATAAATATTGCACATACTATAATTATTGATGCATTAATCGACTGTTTTATACGAAATATGTCCTAAAACGACATTTGATGGGAATTTTAACAATGCTGTAACATTTGCAAGGCCCTAAAGAAAAGTATGCTTGACTTACAAATTGACAGGCTTTGATTTTACCTTCTATTGTTTTGAAATTGAATAAAAATATCCCTATCATTTAAATCATAGAAAGCCCATTAAAATATAAAATACAATTAGTTCTTCATGGAATAAACATAAAGCAAGAGCAACCGGCTAGAAAGTTAACTCATTGTAGTAAACAACTCATATTGAATTGGATGCAGTAAGTTATCCTTAAGATTAATAATGCGTTCAATATTTCTAGCCACAATAAGTCGTGTTAAACTATTCAAACATTTGCTCTTATGGACTTGCGAATAAACGGGAAGTAATCTTGATAGATGAGTGTTTATTTCCCACATGAGTTCGCTTTTAGCAACATTTTCAAAGCTAATCCCCTTTCGGATATTCATTGGAAGGATATTTAAAGCAGAATCTGACACAATATCAGTGTATTTAGATATACACTCTATGTTAAATTGCCTGATCTCAATTAATGACTCAACATTTACAACATCATTGTTACTAGCTGTAGCAACATCAAGGAATTCTTGAAATTTACGATGTGCTTGAATTAAGTTATTCACAAGGGGCAACATTTCAGCGCGATTGAATCTAGGTTTGATATTCATAACCAATTAATTTACAAGGTTATACACATTTACATTATACAATATAAACGTCTAAACATAGAAAAAAGTCTCATTGTTTCTTAAATAACAACTATTTTAAAGAGAATTAACAAAAAAGTGGTGCTAAGGAGATATAATCTTAGGTCTGAGTGACTACAACCTTCTACTTTTTTTCTTTGAATTGGACTTGGCTTTTGCCTTGATTATTGTTTGTTTTTGGTGTTTTTTCTTATCTGAAAGCAACTTTTCGACAAGATCTTCACGGCCCATTCCTGTTAATTTATCTCTGATTTGCCTATAGTTATCACGCTTGTACCAGAAAAAGAACAAGTGTTGATTTTTCTTTTGCTTTGGAGATTTAGCCGTATAAACTGGACGCAAAGTATATGGATGTAAGCCTGTATAGTATATTATTGTAGCGACAGTCATTGGTGTAGGCGTAAAATCTTGAACCTGCTCCAATCTGAAACCCATTTCTTTGGTTTCAGCTGCTAAGTTCGCCATTTCTTCCTCAGTAGAACCTGGGTGACTTGAAATAAAATATGGAATCAATGGTTGATTGAGACCATGCTTTTTATTCAGCCTTTCATAGTTCTTTTTAAACTCATGGAAGTGTTTAAAAGATGGTTTACGCATAATGCGTAATGTTGCATCTGAAGTATGTTCAGGTGCAACTTTTAATCTTCCACACACATGCTTAGAAACCAATTGATCCATGTATTCTTCCAAACTACCATCATTGTTTTTATTGTAGCTATCAACCAAAAGGTCATATCGGATTCCAGAACCTACAAAAGCTTTCTTCACCTTTGGGTTAGCATCAACTTTTTTATAAATCTGTGTTAAAGGTTTATGGCTTGTATCCAAATTACTACAGATGACAGGATGTATGCAAGAAGGCGCAACACATTTATCACAAATAGACTGAATTTTTCCCTTCATTCGGTACATATTGGCGGAAGGTCCACCCAAATCACTGATATATCCTTTAAAGTCTGGCATTTCTGTCACGACTTCAACTTCTTTCAATATTGATTCCTCGGATCTACTTGCAACAAACTTCCCTTGATGAGCTGAAATTGTACAAAAGCTACATCCACCAAAACAACCTCTATGCATATTTATAGAAAAACGGATCATTTCATAAGCAGGAATTGATCCACGTTTGTTGTATTTAGGATGGGGCAATCTGGTATAAGGTAGATCAAAAGAAGTATCAATTTGATCTTCAGTCATTGGAGGATAAGGCGGATTGATTATCAAATTGTGATCTCCAACCCCTTGAATTAATCTTCTAGCGTGTACCTTATTAGATTCCTGCTCAATATGTTTAAAATTGGCAGCAAAAGCTGTTTTGTCTCTTAAGCATTTTTCATGCGATGACAATTCCAAATCTTCCCATTCTTTATTTTTGGGTAATTTCTCATCTCTAGGATGCAAAACCGCACTTTGTGGTAATGTTTTAACCGAGTTGAATGGCACGCCTTTTTCAAGTAATCGAACCAATTCTCTCAACGGCATTTCACCCATACCGTAAATCAACATATCAGCTCCACTCTTTGTTAGAATATTAGGCCATAACTTGTCTTCCCAATAATCATAATGTGTTACTCTACGCAAAGAAGCTTCGATACCACCAATGAGAACAGGTACGTCCGGATATATTGATTTTAGAATCTCGGTGTATTTTACAGCAGCATAATCTGGCCTAAACCCAGCCTGACCTCCTGGCGTATAAGCATCTGTCGAACGTCTTCGTCTTGATGCTGTATAATGGTTCACCATAGTATCCATACAACCAGAAGTGACACCAAAAAACAATCTAGGTTTTCCAAATTTCTTGAAATCTCGTAAATCATCTTTCCAATTGGGTTGAGCGACGATTGCCACTCTAAGGCCCATATCTTCAAATATTCTTCCTATGACAGCAGTTCCAAAGGCTGGGTGATCAACATAGGCATCCCCAGATATCAAAATGACATCTAATTCTGACCAATCACGTTGCTCGAGTTCTTTTTTTGTGATTGGAAGCCAATCTGATATGGGTCTTTCCGTTTTCAAATATTCTAATTTGATACAAATGTATGCATTGTACAACTAACAATATGGATAAAGGTTGCGATTGTTGGACTTAGAATCCTTTGCCAAGCTATTAAAAGCACTAAAATCTGTTGGGATTATAAAATGAGAAATCGATGGAGCTTAACGATGCTATTACCTCAACTCTGAAGTAATTGCCTTTTTTAAAAAAGAATCAACTTATTTTTAAATATCAACCAAAAATGTTGTTGATATTTTTTTGTCATATCACATCAAAATATTTCGATGTGATGATTTATTTATTCAATATACAATTATACTTACAAAGTATTTAGTTACAGTCATCCTTTTTGGAGGAGCGCTACTTTCGGCATTTTGCGATTTACCATGTTGTCAAGTAGGTAGTAGTAGTAGTAGCTAAGCAGCAAAAAAACTGAGAAAAATCACTAATTTTTCAAGCCATCTTGATTATTCATATGCCCTCTAAAAAAAGATCCCGATGTTTTCACATCGGGATCAATTATTTTATAGATATATAACCAAGAATCTTATCTCTTAGTTCCTACCGTTTCTATTACACGTTTAACTGTACTAGCAGAAACAGAAACTCTTCTGTTAAGTAATCTACCTTCTCTTGTACTGTTATCAGCTATTGGATTTGCTTCACCATATCCCTCGTAAGATAATTGCTCTGCAGGCACTCCAGCTTTGATTAATGCTTGATAAACTTTCTTAGCTCTTCTCTTAGAAATTCTCATATTAGAAGCTTCACTTCCTTGAGAATCAGAATAACCAGAAACATGCAAGAATGCATCAGGATATTGCTTATGGAAATCAACGATAGCAGTAACATCAGCATCATAATCTTCATCTCCTCTAGTTCCACTTACAAAATTCACATCAGGACTATTCCAACTGTTGATAATTTCTGATCTTGTTGGCTTTCTTACCAATGGACAACCATCTTTTTCAGGAACACCTGCTTCGTCTGGACATTTATCATCTTTATCAGCTATTCCATCATTATCACCATCTGGGCAACCGTTAACTGTACCGACTACGTCTTTACAATCATCTTCCATATCATGGAAGCCATCATCATCTGAATCAGGACAACCTCTTAGGTCACCTTTTACATTAACACACTCATCGTCTTCATCATTGAAGCCATCACCATCTGTATCAGGAATTGGACATCCATTGTATCTTGCAAGACCTGATTCATTAATACATTCATCAACATCATCACCAATCTCATCTCCATCTGTATCTGGACAACCATTAAATCTTGCCTCTCCTTTTACTTCTGGACATTTATCATCAGGATCGATAACACCGTCACCATCTTGATCTGGGCAACCGTTGTACTCAGCTGGACCAGGCAAATTAGGACATGCATCTTCACTATCTCTAATTCCATCAAGGTCAGCATCTGGACAACCTGCTAATGTTTTTAATCCAGGTGTATCAGGACACTCATCTTTTTTATCGGCAACTTTATCACCGTCTCTATCTTGTTTACCTAAGAAAACACCAATACCCAACTCATGAACAAAGTGTGTATCAGTCTCATCTGAATTTACTCCATTATAACTATCTCCAAGGTATAAACCATATTGAGAATGCCAGTAAATACCAAATCCGTCTGTAATGTTATATTTGATACCTAATCCTAAAGGAACAGCTAAGCCCGAACCATCAATTGCATTAACAGCCGCTGCAGCAGAATCGTCTTTGAAACTTAAATATCCCAAACCTGCTGATAAAAACGGATTGAATTTTTCGCCTTTTAAGAATTTCCAGTGACCAGCTATATTCGCTTGCCATACTTTACCTTCAAAATTTGTTGCATTTGTTGCATCATCTGCATCAAATAATCCATGTCTTCCTCCTGTAGCACCAATTGCTACATCCCAAGAAGGACTTAGATATTTGGTTACTCTACCGGCCCAACCTAATTGTGCAGGTGAACCAAATGGCCCGTTGCTTCCTCTAATACCATCATATTCCATCTTTGAAAGACCACCACCGATAGCCCACGGAGAAACTGATGACTGACTGTAAGATGAGGTACTCAATCCTACAACCATTAATAAACATATAAGTAACTGTTTAGTCATTTTATTTTTTTTTCTATACATAATATGACGTAAAATTATCAAATTCCCCACATAATCAAGCATAATAAGCCTACATCTTAATGTTAAAAAACACATTATAAATTATAGCAATAAGTATTATGCAGATAATCAGCTATTAATGCATTTTTTTTCTAAACAATTAACCAATTAATTCAAAAAAATATGTTAAAAAATAAAAAAAACCCTCGCCAAAAGGGCAAGGGTTGAATCAGTTATGAAAAAACTACAAAATGATCTCTCGACCTTTTGATTGAAAAATAACAATTAAAATACTTATTACCAACGATTAATTCATTTTTATCAACTTTCAGGGGGTAATCAGTTATATTTTTATGAAATAAGTAAATATCGAATCTAAAATCATGAGATAACCCTCAATTCGACTATTCCTCTAATGACTACGAAAAAATATGATTGATAGAAAATGTACAAAGCTCAATCCTTTGAAAGTATCGTAAAGAAAAAATGTTACTATCCTTTATTTATTTAAAATGTCCTTGTCCATCTCGAAAATTACGGGGTGATATATCATAGTAATTCCTGAAAAACCTTGAGAAGTAAGCAGGATCTTCATACCCAAGACCATATGCTATCTCCTTTGATGAGTTAGACGTATATAATAACATCCGCTTGGCTTCAACCATCAGCCGTTCATTTAAGATTTGCTTTGGAGTCTTTTCGCTAAATGTCTTACATATAGCAGCAAGCTTTCGCTTATCAGCCAGTAATTCATTTACATAAAAATTGATATCATGATGAACTTTATAATTCTCTTCAAGAAGCAATAAAAAAGAATGAAACATTTTTGTTTCTCGGTCAGCTGTTTTTATTATAATCTCTTTTGATAAACTTCGGACCCGCCTTTCCAATTTAGACAATAGAGCCAAAAGCAAGTGCTGTATTATTTGTGTTTTGGCATAATCTCTATTGTTTTCTTGAAATTCATAAAACAAATTATCCAAGATGCTTTTGTAATACCTTATTTGAGGTTGAGGAATTTTTAACTCATTGGCACTAATTATACTATTCAACAAAGTGCTGTTGAAAGCATTGTTAGAGTTGAGTGCAGAAGGTGGAATGAAATTGTCTTCAAACCGCAGCAGGTATCCCTTCAAATTATTGCCTTCAATAAATTCATGAACTTGGCCCTTGCCTATTAGGTAAAAAGTATCGGTATTGAGTATATATACTTTATCATCTATTCTATGCTTCCCCTCCCCAGATTCAATAAATATAATTTCTTGAAAATTATGCTTGTGAGGCTTTTCATTTATTTCTTTTTGACTTATAAATAGCTTTAAAGGCTTAATTACAAAATTAGACCCACCGATAATATCTTGTTGTGGTATGACTTTTTTCTTTTTCAAAAATGAAATAAATTTCCTTTACAAAATAAAAGTAATTAAATTACAATTTTAGGAATAAAAAAATCAAAATGGGAAATTGGACTAAAGAAGATATAATAGCCTTTGCGTTTTTATTTTTTGGATGCCTCATAATCATCTCACTTCTTAAAACAATAATAAAATTGATATCCTATCAATGGAAAGAAGGAGAGTTTAGTGGATTGGCATTGATCAAAATGTTTGCAACAACAATTATTAGTTTTATCCTGATGTTGGTATTTATATTTTTTATAATGCCTCTACTTTGATATGAACAATTATTCTACCCCACCCCAACACATGTACTTGATTTCTAAATAATCATTCATACCATATTTTGATCCTTCCCGTCCAGTACCACTTTCTTTAATACCTCCAAATGGCGCAACAGCTGTAGAAATCATTCCTGTATTAATACCTACCATTCCATATTCAAGAGCCTCAGCGACTCTCCATATCAGAGCGTAATCTCTGCCATAAAAATATGAAGCTAACCCATATGGTGTATCATTGGCAAGAGCAATCACCTCTTCCTCCGTTTTAAATCGAAATACAGGAGCCACAGGACCAAAAATCTCTTGACTAAATACCTTCATGTCTGGTTTGGCATTTTTTAAAACTGTAGGTTCATAGAAGAGACTTCCTGGTTCAGATCTTTTTCCTCCAGTTGTTATACTTGCGCCTTTGGATAGTGCATCAGCTACAACATCTTCAACTGAGGCAATAGCTTTTTCTTCAATCATAGGACCGACAATAACACCTTTTTCCAAACCGCTTCCTAACTTCTGAGATTTGACAGCTTCAGAGTATTTCTCTATAAACGTATCATATATTTTATCTTGAACAAATATTCTATTTGAACAGATACATGTTTGACCGGCATTTCTATATTTAGAAGCTACTGCACCTTCAACTGCTGAATCGATATCGGCATCATCAAAAACAATGAAGGGCGCATTACCACCTAATTCAAGAGAGACTTTTTTGACAGTGTCAGCACATTGCTTAAGCAGTATCTTACCCACTCTTGTTGATCCTGTAAATGATATCTTTCTTACTTTTGAGCTTGCACACAATACTTCTCCAATTTCAGCGGCTCTATTACTTGTTATAATATTTATAACACCTGGAGGAAATCCAGCTTGATCAGCCAATTCAGCCAATGCCAATGCAGACAGCGGTGTCAGTTCTGAAGGTTTAATCACCACTGTACACCCAGCAGCCAATGCAGGAGCAACTTTTCTAGTAATCATTGCACTTGGAAAATTCCATGGCGTGATGGCTCCTACAACACCAACAGGTTGTTTGATTGTGACAATACGTTTATCAGCTTGGTGTCCGGGTATTGTATCTCCATAATTTCGTTTGGCTTCCTCAGCAAACCATTCCACATATGATGCGCCATAAAGAATCTCTCCCTTCGCTTCTGCCAGAGGCTTTCCTTGTTCAATCGTTAGAAGTCTTGCCAAATCATCAGCATTATCAACTTGCAATTGATACCAGTTTTTAAGTATTTTTGATCGCTTTCCAGCCGTAAATTTTTTCCAAATCTTAAATGCTTCTGATGCAGCTTTAATTGCCAGTTCAACATCTTTTCCATTGCAGTTTACCACATCTGATACTTTCTTGCCGTTATATGGATTTACAACTTCAAAAGTATCATTACTTTCACTATCAATCCATTGTCCATTGACATATGATTGTGTTTGATACAATGCGAAATTTTTAAGATTCATGTTTTATATTTTTATTCTTTTCTATTTTAGCTCTTACAACTTCAAATAACGTTAAGGCTGAACTTAGAATTGTTAAGGTGATAAAAAATATAACAAGTTGTTTCACAAAGAATTCAAAGTTATATTCGTCTGCTTGGACTATTTGTAAACCCATTGCAATAAAAACAAATATCAAACACCTTTTAACACTGGAAATAAATAAATTCATAACTTATCTCAATTTGTAAAATGATCTGGTCACCTAAGTCAAATACCACTTCGAAACAATAGTTTCAATTCTTTCATCAGAGTAATTTTCTTTCACCAGCTGAGCATATTTTTCAGCGGTTTCATTATCTGCTTTTAAACCAAAATTACTGTGTAATTCTGATTCTTCTTGATCTGGAACTTCAAATATTTCATCTATAATTAATGGTTCAAAATTACGATGTTTTAGTATTTCAGCAAAAACATATTCGTAGATTCCTGGACTGTAAGGTGGTTGTCCTTCCATATTTATATCCATTCCAAATTCATTGGCGATACCGCATGTCATTTTCCACAACATCAACATAACGGATGGTTTTGCACCAGACCATACTTTAGCATCTTCGCTGACTTGACGCTCGCGTTCTTCTTCTATTTTTCTTCTAACTTGTTTGGTAGGAATTGGCATCACGACAACTGTCTTTTCCGAAGATAAAAACGCTTCAATCGTTTCATTTTCAGAAGGATGAATCAACTCAACAAATCTATGTCCAACCAAAGGCGCTTCTATTAAAAGAATTCGATCATTGTCATTATTCTTCAAAATCCATTCTTCTAATGTATCTATTAACCACAATCCTGACATGATTTTTACACCATCATGAACAGTGCCGTTGCCCATAGGAAAATGTTTTGCAATCTCATCAGATTCAAAACTTTTTCTAGCGACATCCCATTGAATTACATCGATTTCTTTTCCTTGTTCTCTTACAATCTTTTGAAATTCCTGAATGTATAAACTTTTACCAACACCTGGTAAACCCGAAAAAACTACCAGTTTATTGTTATTCGCTATTTCTTGTAATTCTTTATAAATCTCAGATGTTTGAGGAATAATATTTTGCATAAAAAACTACTTATTTAGAGGTTTTAATTGAAAGGCATCCTTTGATCTAAAACCTAATTTTTCAATATTTTCGTTAAAATATTTAACAGTCAAATCGGTCTTTAATGTTACACTGTTTTCCAGTTCAATAATTTCAACATTATTGGTCACTGTATCATATAAAGCAAAAGTAGCTCGGCCTGTTTTTTGTGCTGACAATTCTCCAGGATTTACTATCCATGTTTCATCAACTTTTTCCTTTTTAACCAAATGGTTGTGGCCATAAAAAACAGCATCGTATTTTCCACTCTGAGCCATTGGGTATGCCAAATCATCATAGTGCGTAATAAACACATCTCTTTCGTCAATTTCCATAAAATCATATGTGGAAACACTATAGGTTAATTGGCTTTCTTCCCTATTCGCTGCAGTAACAATCTCAACTTTTTCACCGTCATTGTTACCCCAAATCATATGTACAGGATAATCCTGAACAGTTAATATTTTTGCAACTCCTGTGTTCATCAAATCTCCCAAACAAATCATCAGATCTATATCATGCTTTTCAACCTCTTGAAGTGTCAATATCAAGTTGTGAAAATTTTCGTGTATATCTGATATTATGGCTACTTTCATTTTTTATTTTTATCAATGTCTACAACTTTGTTCACTGTAACTTTAGCAAAGGTGAAAGATTTAATGCTAACAATGTCAACAATATTTTGTTCGTCTTTGGTTCTGACTAAGATTAATTCTTTAATTCGTAATCCTAAATCTTTCACCCTTAATCTCTAAGTAAATTATCTCAATTTAGGCAGAGCTTTAAATCTGTTAGTGCTTGGCCAATCGTTACCTACGGGTATTTCTATGACAGTTGGCAATGTCTCTCCTTTAGCATCTCTAATTGCTTTGCGCAATCCGTCCATATCATTTACTCTGGTACTGTTGGCTCCAAAAGCATGTGCCATCTTTACAAAATCGGGATTATGTAAATCTGTCGCAATCACTCTATTGTCATACAAATTCTCTTGCATGGATCTTACATTTCCAAAAAGATTGTTGTTAAATAACAATACGATAACACCCAATTTGTGCTGAACTGCTGTAGCCAATTCTTGTACCCCAAACATAAAACCGCCATCACCAGCAACCGAAATTACTGTTGCATCAGGTCGCGCAGCTTTTGCACCTAAGGCTGTTTGAAATCCCCAACCTAATGTTCCCATATGTCCAGTACAAAGGTAGGTTCTTGGCAAGTCTGTATTCCAAGCAATTCTACTTGCAAAACCAACTTGTGTTAACTCATCAACAAAGATTCCATCCTCTGGTAATTCTTCTCTAATAAGATTCAGGTAAGTACTTTGCGGCTCTAGATACGCAGTTTGTTCTTGCCAGGCTTTTGCAAAGCTTTTCATTTCTTCCTCTCTTGAATCTCTTCTGTCTACTTCTGACAACATTCTTGAATTGATTGCTTCTAAAGCTTGCTTTGAATCGGCAGTAATTTTTACTGTTGACTTATGCATTCTATCATGTGCATCTGCATCTACATTTATACTTAAAAACTTAAGGTCATTGCCTTTTCCCCACTTCATTAACGGCATCCTAGCATGCGACCCAATGGCTATACACAAATCACAATCTTTCCATAACATATGTGCCGCTGGTACTGGATAACTTAAGTAGTGTGAACTAGGTACAATTCCCTTTCCTGTTCTATAAGCAAAAACAGGTGCTTGTATGTGTTCTACAAAAGCGAGTACCTCTTTTGATGCATGCATTGCTCCACCAGCTACAAAAACCAATGGATTTTTGGCTGATTTAATAAGTTCAATTGCGTTATCAAGGTTTTCCTCACTTATAAGAGGCATTCTGCTTTCGATTTTAAAACCATCGAAATCTACATCTCCTGATGAAGATAATACATCCATTGAGACTTCAACACCTACCGGTCTTGGTCTTCCTGATTCTAATTGAGAGAATGCTTCAGCAATAACTCCTGGTGCATTGGATGGGGAGTCAATTTTTTGAGCCCATTTAGTTAATGATTTCAAGATGCCCATTTGATCTGGAATTTCATGCAAAACACCATATCCTTTTCCTTGAACTTTCTGAGGAATCTGTCCAACCAAACACATAGTCTTAGCGTTTAGTCCCCAAATTGTAGACAATGCTCCACAACTATTTAAAAACCCAGGACCCGGAACAATATTGTAAACGGATCTTTCACCTGTTGCCAGATAATGTCCCAATGCCATGTAACCTGCACCTTGTTCATGTCTGGTATGAATGACTTTAATCTCATCTTGATAATCATACAATGCATTGTAAAGCCAATCATTTTGTACACCTGGTAAACCGTACAATTGTTTTACTCCCGAGTTTATTAATGATCTTACTACTGCTTGTCCTCCTGTTAGGTTTTTCAATGTATTTCTTTTTTATATTTCAATGACTTATTGTCTCAATTATTTATTTATTACTTTTTTTATTGCCTCTAGATATGCGACATTTGCTTCTCTATCGCCTATTGTCACACGTATACATCCTGGGGCTCCAAAGTTAGCAACGGGTCTTACCATAACACCTTCCATCAACATTGCAGCCTCAAATTCCTTGTCGTTCATTTTGGGTTTGATCGTTATAAAATTGGCTTGAGTTTTCCAATATTTGATTCCTAGTTTATCCAACTCTTCATAAATAAATAACTTTTCTTTTGCAATAAGTGAAACAGTTTTATTGATAAACGCATCATCATCTAAAGCAGCAATTGCAGCTTCAAGAGCCAAAGTATTTATCATAAATGGTGTGCATGCTTGAGCAACGTATCTGGCTATCTTTTCAGTTGAATAACCATAACCAATCCTTAAGCCTGCGAGTCCATAAGCTTTAGAAAAGCTATTTACACCAATTATATTTTTGCCTTGTTTGACATACTCATATGCTCTAACATAATCTGGAGCATCCACATATTGGTAATATACTTCATCATAAACCAAGACAACATGTTCTGGTAGATTGTTTACCAATTTATCCAACTGTGCTTTTGGAATATGCGTTCCAGTAGGATTGTTAGGACTTGTTACAAACATCAATCTTGTGTTATCATTAATACTTTCCAACATGCTATTTATATCAAGATCAAAATTGTCACCTATAAGTGGAACATCAATAACCCTTGCTCCTAATTTCTGTGCAAACATAGCATATGGCTTAAAAGCTGGATTGCTAATGATAATTTCATTACCTGGCTCTAAGAAAGCTCTTTCAATTAAATTTAAAAGAGAAACACCGCTATTGTCAGTAAAAAAATGAGCTGCACTTAATTCATCTTTGTAAAAAGATGATAATTTATCTCTCAATCTCACATCGGTCCTATCGCAATATTCTGAGAGGTTATTTACATTATCTGAAATTGCTTGCAATGCCTTTGGGGAACTGCCTAAAATATTTTCGTTAGAAGATAGTTTATACAGCTTTTGACCATTTAAGAGCTTTGCTACTTCTGCTTTTCCCTTTCCACCTTTATAAGCTGACTTGGTCTTAGGCAATAAAGATTCTTTAAAAATATTAATAGCCACTTGATTTCTTTTTGTTGATTCTCACAAATTAATAATAAATGCGCAAATCTAGGCATGCGTAAAAGTGATAAAATAGTTGGACAAAAAGTATATTGCCAATTTCTGTGTTTTTCTAAGCAAATTGGAGTATAAAATGATATGATTGTAATCATTGTTTACTCTGATAATCATGTTTTAGTCGTAAACAGTACATCATTTGTCTTTTCTATGCTTTTCAGAAATCAAATTCTTATTGTATGCGTTATAAATACAGTTATTCAAAAACACAGAACAATGAAAATATTACTTACTTTTTTATCAATGTCTATTTTTTTAATCTCTTGCGGAGGTGATGATGACAATACTGCAGTTATAAATTTAAAATTGGAATATGCTGGAGAACCTTTGGTGATGTTTCAGGAGTTTGATTATCCTGATGGCAATAAAATAGAGTTTTCACGAATTAGTTTCTACATATCTGATATAGAATTGACAACTGATGGTGCATCATATAATGGAGGAGAAATATATGTTGATTTGACAACATCACACTCAAGTTTAGAATCATCTAACAAAGGGTTGAATATTAATATAAGTGACGTCAAAGAGGATAACATCCAATCATTTTCATTTAATTTAGGATTAAATCCTACGCTTAATGCATCATTACCTTCTGACTACCCATCTTCAAGTGACTTATCTAGAACTGGGGAGTATTGGTCAAATTGGAACAGTTATGTTTTCGTTAAATTAGAAGGCAGACTGGATAGAGATGGTGATGGTATAAAAGAAGCATTTGCACTTCATTTAGGTTCAGATGAAGCGATGAGAAGTTTGTCTTTTAACAATTTAGACAATGATAGAAATATTGAATTGTCTGTTGATGTGGAGAAGGTTTTTAACACAGGAACACTTTATGACATTGCAGAAACGCCAAACATCCACAGTTTAAGCCAAATTGATAAAATCAATCAGTTGATGGATAACTTAGCTGGCAGTTTTGTATTAAAGTAATCTGACTTCTAAAGAATTAGATACAAATCAAATAATTTTACTTTCATTCAAGATAATTATAAAACTCTCGTTTTAGCAAAGAATTTAAATTGAATAGTTAATAAAATATAATGGCCAAAAGCTTAAAATATGATTTCAACGCAGTATCAATCAGTAATCCATTGATATCTGTGCCTTTGATTACATCTACTTTGCTTACGTTAATTCTTTTTTTTATTGATGAAGGTTATTACAGTTTAGCTTGGATGCTTGAACCAGGAGCTTGGTTTGTGTTTGCAATTTATGTGTTTATATTTTCCTCTGTTCAAATCTTTTTATTTGGCTTCTTCTTTAATGTGCTACCTAATTTATTTCAAGGCAAACTCGTTTTGCCATCTTTGAGTATTATTAGTTTTATTGGGTTGGTATTTGCTGGAATAATATTATATGTTTTGTTTTTGACTACCTGATAAATAATAATCTGTTTAAGACATCATTTTTTTACTTTCTTCAACTTAAGCTTTAGGGGTAAATCTTATTTTACATAAACTTTTTTGATACTAATAGACGATGTTTACTCCTTTTGTTTTCAGATATGTATAAAGTCCTTCTTTGCCCAATTCACGCCCAATTCCAGAATTTTTATTTCCTCCTAAAGGTAAGTTAGGATCTGATCTCGATGGAGAATTGACAAAGACCCATCCTGCATCAAGAGCGTCTACGCATTGCAATGCTTTCGAAATATCTTTAGTCCAAACCGATGAAGCGAGGCCGTAACGAGAATCATTTGCCATTCTTAAAGCATCTTCTTTATTATCAAATGGGATCGCTACAAGTACAGGTCCAAAAACTTCTTCTTGTACGATCAAATGATTGTTATCGGTAGTGCTAAATACTGTAGGTTCTAAAAAACAACCTTGGCGATTTGGGCTACTCCCTCCTGAGACCAATTGAGCTCCACCCTCTTGACCTTTCGCAATATAAGCAGATACACTTTCCAAATGTTTTTTAGAGACCAGTGGGCCTAAATCTGCCTTTTCATCAAAGCCGTCTGACATATTCATTTTCTTGCCTTCACTTATTATATCTGCCAAAACATTATCATAGACTTTCTTCTGGATATATACACGAGAACCCGCCACACAGACTTGACCACCATTTCTAAATATGCCTAGGGCCACCCCTTTCGCGGCAGCTGTTAAATCAGCATCGTCAAAAACAATCGCTGGAGATTTCCCCCCAAGTTCAAGTGAAATAGGGGTCAAATTTTGCATAGCTGCTTGACCAATTATTTTTCCTACTTGAGTTGATCCAGTAAAGGTAATTTTATCAACCTGCGGATTAGAGGTCAAAGCTGCCCCCGATTCACCATCACCAGTAATTACATTTACAACACCAGGAGGAAAACCTGCCAATTCAAAAAGTTGAGCCAAATACAACGTTGAAAGAGGTGTAACTTCAGAAGGCTTCAATACAGCAGTACATCCAGCAGCCAGTAAAGGTGCCAACTTCCATGTAGCAATTGAAATGGGAAAGTTCCATGGGACAATCACGGCAACCAAACCAATGGGTTCCTTCTTTATAAAAGCAAAATTTTTAAAACCTGGCTTTTGCCTCAATGATAAATCAATGGTTTGTCCTTCAATTTTTGTAGCCCATCCCGCATAATACCTGAAAGTATTAATCGCTCCTTGAATTTCAGATTTTGCGTGACTTAAAAGTTTTCCATTTTCAATGGTCAAAATTTCAGCCATAGGAATTAAATGATCTTGCATCAAATCAGCTAAGTTATGTAAAAGTTGTTCACGTTTAATTGGAGACATATCTCTCCAAACTTTATTTTGAAACGCTCTTTTACCTGATGTTATCGCATTTTTAACATCCTCAGCAGTAGCCACGCTAATTTTGCCAACAATTGAATCATTAGCAGGATTAACTATATCAATTGTTTTGGGGGAATCAGTTCTTACCCATTTGTTATTGATAAAAAAATCGTGTTGTTCCTTTTTTAAGAAAGCTTCTGCTGCATTAGATATTTTAAAATTTTCCATTTTGTAAATGTATGATATTCTCATATAAAGTATTATTCCTCTAGATTTAAAAACGCTATTTTACGTTTTGATATTAACAAATAGATTTAACATTTGAAAATAAATATTCACTAAATCAAAAAAAAACACCAAAAACTTATGATATGATGAAATTCTTTAATTTATTTGGAACACAATAGTTTTTCCACAATGGTTTTAAAAAAAATCATTTAGTCAATTAATCATTAATCAAAATATTAAATTGTTAATAGTATGTCAAAACCTAAAGTTATCAAAGAATTTGGTGCATTGGACGATGCTGTTAAACAAGCTATCTACGAATTATATCCTTATGGATTCGAAAGACATTTAATTACTTTCAAAAACCATAAAAAACATTTAATCAGTGCTTTGCCTTTTGAAACAGAAGATCGCTTTTATATGGTCAAAATGACACGGGGTGAAGCCAATAAGATTTCATCTCAAAAAACTGTATTTGAAGCTTCACTAGAAGGTATTGAAGAGATTTCAGAAATGGATGAAAAAGTTGTTACTGAAAAGGTTGATGCTAAAAAAACAAAGAAGAAAAAAGCAAAAACTAAAAAGTAGCCTTCAATACAGAATATCTGTAATCATTATTCTTTACTCATGTATGCTAACTTTTTCTAAGCAATCTCATGCCCTCTAGAGGCTTCCAACATCAAATACCAATCAGCTCGTGTCATTTTAATATTAACAGCCTTAACAGCTTCTTCGACTCTTGATACTTTTGAAGTACCAAGCAATGGCCTTATACCTGTTGGATGCTGAGCCAACCAAGCCAATAACAATTGAGAAAGATTACAATTATAAGTTACCATTAAGTCCTTAGCAGCTTCCTTAATTCGCAGTGCTTTTTCGTCTTGAGTATCTTTAAAAATTGTTCCTCCTCCTAAAGGAGACCAAGCAGTTGGTGTTATATCTAACTTTTGACATTGATTTAGTGTACCATTGTAAAACGCATCTAAGTGTAGAAGAGAAACTTCTAATTGGTTATTTATAAGAGGATAAAAACTATTGAGCAAATCAAACTGATCAGTTGTATAATTGCTTACTCCAAAATACTTTACCTTTCCTTGTTTGTTTAATTCAACAAAAGTATCCGCAACAGCTCTTGCATCTAGTAATAGATCTGGTCTGTGTAAAAGCAATAACTCTATAGAATCTACATTAAGATATGACAAGGAATTGTCCACAGATTTGATTATATCCTCAGGTGTAGAATCATAAAATTTGGATTTATAATTCGGTCTATTATCACAAGGGAATTTGATACTGCACTTAGTTGTAATTTTTACTTTCGATTTTAAATCTGGACGTCTTTTAATGACAGCACCAAATTCTTGCTCAGTTGAAAATCCACCATATATATCAGCATGATCAAAATTATCAACTCCCAAATCCAAACAACCGTCTATAAATTTTTCATAACCATCTGTATCATATTTTGCTCCCCATTCCCCTAGGCGCATACACCCAGCTATTACCGAAGAGAATTTAATTCCACTTTCCATAACTACTTAATTTCTTTCAATAAATTAATGCTCACAGTTACCAATTCAGAATCAGGAAATCGGTATGTGTATTTATCAACTGGCTTTAGTCCTACCTCTTCTGCTACTTTATATAACACACCTAACTCAACGATGTATTGATCCGAAAAACCATGTGTTCCATCATAAGCTGTAGCCGCAGTTAATCCTAAATTCTGAGAGACTATTTTTGGATCTACAGAATGTAGCTCAACCATTAGCAATCCATGCTTTTTGACATAAGGCATCCATTTGGAAAAATGCTCCCTCAAGTTATCTTCCACATCATTGTTTGAAATACGGATGCCTCTATGTGCAAATGCTCCAGTTGAAGTACTCACCCGTTTGTTAACCTTGACTTCTGCTTTTTCCCAAATACGATTATGATCTAAAAATGTTCTTACATTTAAAAGATCACTCAATTCTATATTGTAATCATCTTTCAAGCAATTAGCCAATTTGTCTGGCCGTCCAATGTCACCCCAGATAACTTTCGCCCAAATATCAGCTTGAATTAAATTTGCTCTTGTGACACGTTGAGCAGCTTGGTTATAATCAGCGCCAACCAAAAACAAAGGATGTTCGTCCAGCATTTGTCCACGCATCGTTTGTCTTTCAATCACTTCGTAAGCATGTATTAAGAAAGCGCCATTACCACATCCCATATCCAAAATACCCTTAGGCTGTTCTTCAATAGGCTTATTAAAAATATCAATAATGACTTCATCCATTTTCTTAAAATATGCTGCATGCGCTCCACCACTACCCCACACATTCATTTCTCTATCTACATGTAATTCATCTTCGCCATCTCCAATTTCTCTCAAGAATGAAGCATTACCAAAAATTAATTCATCCAAATGCCTAAAAGTTGGAATATAAGATACAGTAACACCGTAAGCAGATGCCCTTTTGGCAAAGAAAAGTCCTTTTTCAGTAAAGCGATAAGTCTCTTTTTTCTTTTCAAACCATCCCAGCCAAGTGAAAAAATCCAATATTTTAGTAAAACTGTCTGAATCACTATGAAATTCCTCTGCTCTAAATGAGGACATCATAAAATATTTATGAAACATACCACCCATTCCCAATGAGACAGTCGTTGGTCCCACTATTATTCCTTCAATATTTTTTAAGACTTGATACTCAAGTGAGGTAGGATCATCCGTCTTTGCAAGACCATACTTTTGAGTATAATCGTTCATAATTCTGCTTAATACAATAAAGGGTTCCTTTTGAAATTTTCGTTTGTGATAGTATTCCGAAAATTTGAGAAGATTATTCACGTCCTTATAGTATTTACATAACTCAAATGCTCTTTCTGATTTTGAATTACACTTATAAGAAATAGAATCTGTTGCATTATCCAATTCTTGAAGCAACCACCCTTGCGAGCATAGCAAGCGCAATGCAACATTTAAATAACCTTCATTGGCATTAAATTTTGAGCAAAGTTGCGGCAGAGTCACTTCCTTATTTTCTAAAATGAATTTCAAAACTCCTTTTTCATATAAGGTATATGCGGCAGGTGCTACTGCTATTCCATCAAGATGCCTGAATAAGACAGAACGCAATTCTCTCTTTTGTTGCTTGTTTAGCATCATTATATTATCTCTATTTGATTTGAACATTAAATTTAATCTTTTTTAATTAACAATGATTCAATGATCTAATGAACGCCCAAAACTCGTAAAATAAGAGGTTACTGTATAACTTTTTAGAATAAGCTTAGTTGTGGTCTCTTGTATTTTTTATAGAGTTGGGTGCTATACTTAATTTGATTTGGAATCAAGTAATTTCGTTTGGCAAGAGCGAATTGCTGATGGATTATCCCGGCAATATTTCCTTCACATTGCCTTCGTTTCCAAATCTTGAATCAATTAATTATCAGGCATGTAACAATTAAGTTTGATTTAAAACTTTTTGATTTTTATTTGGATAACACCTTAACAACCATTCTTTGAGTATTTCAGGAATATCTCCGTTTAGCCTAACTACAATGTGTCCGATATTGGAAACTCCCAATTCACTATATTTTTTAAATAAAAGCATTATTTCATTATCATTTAAACCAGGAATTATTGGTGCTGCCAATGCGGTTACAGAAATGCCTTCTTTGAATATAAAGCTATTTTAAAAACCTTAACCTTTCATCTGGTTGTAGCTTTGATATTTATTGCATGAATTTTGCTCGTTTGGTTTACACTCTAATTAAATCGAATACAAAAATAGAGCCCTGGGTCTCACTCCAAGGCTCTATCTTACATAAACCAAAATGATTACTCTATCTCGAGTATTCTATTTCTTATCGTATAACCACCATGTGTTTAGTAGCTGTGAATTCTCCTGTCTGTAACTTGTAGTATACCATGCCTGCAACTCCTAAGTCATCACTGCTGATGCTTATTGAGTTATAACCTTGTGCATAGTTACCTTCTATTACTTTCAATGTCTTTCCGGTTACATCGTACATTGTCAATGTAGCTTCTCCTGACTTTGGCATGTTAAATCCTATCACTGTATACTCATTGAATGGATTAGGTTCGTTTTGGTACAATTTAAATGTTGATGCTGCATTGTTTGTTAAGTTAATACTTACAACTTCTAAGTCTGTGCCTACATAAGCCTCTGCTCTCGTCACTTCACTTCCCATTGTCAACATCTCACTCAATGTTCCAGATTGTGTAACTTTCATTCTCAATGTCAATAAATTATCTGATGATAATACTTGATTTGCATTGTAACTTACAGTCAACCTGTTATTGAATACTCCTATGTTGTTTGATATTACATCTCCAACTACTTCAGTTAATTCTAAACCTGGTGTGTTCAATGTAAACTGGTAACCATATACATCTGATCTGTCTGTTGTCATTGTCAATTCTACAATCTCACCTGCTTCTACTACTTTGTCTTCATAGTTGATTTCGATGTTGTTGCTTCTTGATACGATGCCTGTACTTTGTGCATTCGCAATCACACTGCCATTTACATCTCCT
>CAJQRD010000107.1 GCA_905480605.1 uncultured Saprospiraceae bacterium
TTACGAAATCTACGGGTACACCATAATTAGCTAAAGAAACAGCTACATTCGATTCTCCACCACCATATACAACATCAAAATTATTGGCCTGAGAAAATCTAAGATATCCTGAGGGTGCCAAACGAAGCATTATTTCTCCGAAGGTTACTACTTTTTTCATCTAAAAATTATTTTTCTTGTTATATTCCTAAAGCTTGCCCACCACCAATTTGAATAGTTTCAGCAGTAATGAATGATGCATCTTTACTCGCTAAGAAAGAAATAACACCTGCTACATCTTCAGGTTGCCCCAATCTTCCTAGCATGATATTATTTGCCCAAGAAGCAAAAACTTCTGGCTTAGTTGATTTGATTTGCTTATGGAATGGTGTGTCAATCGTACCCGGAGATACTGCATTCACTCTGATACCATATTCAGCCAAGTCTTTTGCAAGTGCTCTTGTAATTGCATGAACTCCAGCTTTCGATGTTCCATAAATTCCAGCTCCGGGTCCTCCTGCATTCCATGCTGCATTTGACGTATAATTAATTATTGAAGGATACTCCCCTTTTTTAAGGAAAGGTATCGCAGCTCTTGAAGTAAAAAATACAGAATCCAAGTTTAATGCCATAACAGATCTGTAAAATTCTGTTGTCATTACTTCGAATCTTGATCTACCGCCTAATCCACCTGCATTGTTTACAAGAGTGTCAATTCTACCATATTTTTCGCCAATTTTAGTGATGTTGGTATTTACAGCTTCTTCGTTTGTAACATCGAATCCATAATATTCAGCAGTAATTCCTTCTGCTGTCAATTCTTCCAGTTTTTTAGCTCCGGCTTCATCATTAATACCATTAAATGCAACGGTATATCCATCTTTACCTAACCTTTTAGCTACTTCGAATCCAATTCCTCCTGTTGCTCCAGTAACGATAGCAACTTTTCCATTTAATTCAATCATATTATATATTTTTTGCTTTTATTATTCTTAAAATGTGTGAGTAAGTTTTTTTGCTGGTTTTAATGCTTCAATTTTAGGGCAAAGCAACCAAACTGAAGCTAAGGCTATCATTGCCAATGCCGCACCAATTATAAATGCAGGTGTATAATTTTCACCCGCAGTCAACCAAGGTACTAAATATGTCAACCCTGCTGCAGCTAGTTTTGCAGCCATTCCTGCAAAACCTGCTAGAGTACCTACAGTCTTCCCACTAAAAAAATCACTTGGCAATGTTTGTACATTTCCAATCGCAGTTTGGAATCCAAATAAAATAACAGCCATAATCAAAACAGCTGTCGTAGGTCCTCCCGGATTAGCCATTAAAAGCAAAGAAGGCAACATAATAAAACACCCTAAAGTAATAACCATTTTTCTGGTTTTATTTATAGACCAGCCTGCACTTAATCTGTTCTTGGCTAGAAGCCCTCCAAACCAAGCACCGAACATCGCTCCAACATAAGGTACCCATCCGTAGATACCAATTGCTTTGACATCCATCCCGTATACTCCGTTTAGATAAATTGGTATCCAAAAAACAAAAAGCCACCATATAGGATCTATAGCTGCAGAAGCCAAGATAACGCCCCAACTTTCTTTATGTGAAAGTAACTCTCCTGTATTTGGAGCGTAACCTTCGTCATTTACTCCATCTTCGTCTAGATCTTGATTTTCTTGCCCAGATAATATATAATTGCGTTCCTCTTCAGATATCCAAGGATGTTTACCAGGAGGAGATTTTACAATATAAATCCAAGGAATCAACCATAAAAGACCGATTACACCTACAACTACAAATATCATTTTCCAACTAAAATAAACCGTGAGAAATGCAATAACCGGAAATGCAATTATACCGCCAATAGCAGCACCTGAATTAAATATACCTTGCGCAAGAGCCCTTTCTTTTGTTGGAAACCATTCTGCATTTCCTTTAGTGGCTCCTGGCCAGTTACCTGCTTCTGCTATTCCTAAGATTGAACGGAAAATGGAGAAACTTACTATTCCTTTTGCAAATGCATGGAGAGCTGTAGCTACAGACCAAACACCAATTGAAAGAACAAAGCCCATACGTGTTCCAATTTTGTCAAAGATCTTCCCAAATATAGCTTGTCCAAAAGCATACGAAAAAACAAAAACTACTGATATCTTGGCATATATCGCCTTTCGTGCGTCTGCTGTCTCATCAGGAAATAAATCGTCAACAATATCAGGCCATAATACACTGAGTGATTGCCGGTCAATATAATTTATAACTGTTGCCAAAGCTATTAGCCCTACGACCCACCAACGTAATCCGCTTATTTTTTTCATTATCGTTCTTGCATTTGATTTCCAAAAAAGTCTTCCCGGTGAGGACTAAATACATCAATTAAAACACCATCTTTTTTACAAACACATCCATGCATTACATGAGGAGGAATGTAATAAGAATCTCCACTTTTGATAATCTTTACTTCATCGCCGATTGTCATTTCAAATTCGCCAGATTCAACGTATGTTACTTGGGAGTGATAATGCTTATGCATACTGCCAACAGCACCCACTTTAAAGTCAACTTTAACCAACATTATTTTATCATCATAACCCATGATTTGCCTTCTAAGTCCTGGTCCTACTTCTTCCCACTCTATTTCAGATCCAAATAAAAACTCCTTGCTAGGTTTTAGCTTATCCATCAGTTTATTTATTGTTTAGTATTTTTAATTCAATTGCTCCTTCCCAAAGATAAATCTTGCCATCAATATCTACTCTATGAACTTTAGAAGCTTCATTATTTTTATTGCTTTGAAAAAGCATTGCATTCTTCCCATTTTCAAAAGATAATTTAACGACAGTATAATCACCATCATCAAGACTCTTTTCAATGCTTATGTTCTTAGCATATGGTGTTTTAGGAATTTCTGAAATCGCACTATACGAACCATGAGCATTAACTACAGAGATAAATATAGGACTCGTAGCATTTTTTCTACGTTGCACTAAAAAAGCATCGTGCCTAAGATTAAAGTTCGGATCATTTGCACCAATTCTTCCAAAAATCATTTGATCATTATCAGAGGATAGTGCATGCAATGTGTAAAATTTATCATCAGTTAACCAAGAAAAATCATACTGCCCAATTGAAAGAGATGCTGTAGCTTCGTGCCAAACATGTTGATACCCAAAGTCATCACCTAATGGTTTAAGTGAAGTCAAATTGGTATCAAAATCAAAGCTTGATCTCATAAAATGATTCTTAAAATGAAATGGCATATCATATTGATGTTCACCACTTCCATTAACTTTAAATATGTCGAGCATAATTGGATTTGGATAAAGAGATTGGTCATTAATCAAGCATAGAGTTCTATGCAACTCTGTATTCTCATATGCATTTAAATCCTTTGCACTAGTAATTAAAAATCGAGGGTCATCCAAACTATTAAAATACGCTACAGATGTTGACTCTTCACCTTTTTGAGTATTTCCATTGAAATGAGAAATCTCATCTATCACAATCGTATTGTGAGCAATAGATTGCTTAGCCCAAGTTTTATTTTCTTTTAAATATCGACCTCCTGCCTTTTGATCTATATTCACCCAACGTGCTGCTCCATAATCTTGCAATACTTCATTGTCGTTATTGTAAAATGCATAAGACAGTCTGTCAAAGTGGCCATGACCCATTCCTTGTGCTGAATATTTAAACAAACAACTTAAGTCGTTGCCTTCATATTCAGTACGAAGGATCGTTAATCCACCACGTTCACCGTTAGCTCCATCGCTAAATACTTTAGAAGGTTTTAAAAATGGCTCTAAATCACACTCTTTTACGCCTTTCGCCGCAAATAATCCAGTTTGATCTAACTGCACTATTCCTTGGTCTTTGACAACAGATAGTAAGCTCTTGCTTTGATTAAGACTGTATACAATATCTACTGAAGCTATCAACTCTCTCGACTTATAAGACATCCGTTTTTGAGCATCATTGATTGGGTAAAATTGTCCAGAACCGTCAGATAAATTCAACAAAGCATAAACGGCTTTGCTTAATATGCCATCTTTATGATTAAATATTTTCAATTCTGGCTTAACATTGTTAAGAGCCTGAGCGAAAAAGATAAACGGCGACATGGCGTATCTTTGATAATAAGGTCCTTCAGTGTAATATCCATCCGGAGAAAATGAATGATTTAGTTGCGCATAAAAACCTGCTTCACTTTGATCATTAATGTTAATCAACCCACCATCATTGTCAAACTCACTTTTTCCTGATTTTGCATATTCCTCTAATCCAAAGAGTGCACGTTGTAATAGTTCATCATCATTCATTACAAGAGCAATCATACCAACGGCAGCATTGCCCCATGTACTATGGTTATGAATACGGTTATAAAATTTTGGGTTTCCCTTAGAAATATAATCTGCAAAAGGGCGAAAGAGTTGGTTCTCCAACTTTTTCCTTTCTTGCGTATTTAAATAATTGTAGATACAATCATAAGCTTGACTCATATATACCAACCAATTGGCATCATTAAGACACTGCCAAAATATTTTTCCGGGAGCATAAGATTTATCAGATGGGTGTCTATCCAGGGTTGGATATAAGTCAGCATAAGCCATCAACACATCTTTGGTGAACTTTGCATATTTATCATCTTGTAATATTTGATAAAGTACACCTGCCTTGTACAGCTCTAAGAAGTTTCGCTTATGAACCTCATGCGAATATCCGCCAGCTAGATCCTTTGGCAATGGCACCAAAACGCCATCTGCCATTAATGCTTCAACATCTTTAATCGCTTTAGCTACTGTAATATCGAACAATGGTACGTTGCCCATATCTTTCTTAATAGCATCAACACCTTGATGCGTTAAAATTAAACAAGGATGAGATTGACATGAAAGATTAAACGTCAACAGTAAAAATCCTAGATTTAGTAATATGTACTTAACTAATTTCAAAAGCAATTTAATTTAAATATTGAATAATGTCTTTATCATAAGACCCATCGTTCGTAACAATTTTTTCTGTTTTTTCAAACTTACAATTTTTCATCTTTGTAACAGGTTCACCTACCACTAAATGAATTTTTAATGGTCGGCTGTTTCCAAAATCACAATCCATAATTTCAGCATATTGAACTCCATGCAGGTTCACTGATGACCTAGATTTATTACGCTTATCCTTTCCTACATTGATAAGTCTACACTTATTCATTTCCAATATAGGACCAAATGTACTTTCATCTCGACCTCCCCTATGTAAATTTAAAACTGTACCACCTATATCTTTAAAAGAACAATTATTAAGCACAACATTTTCGACGTTGTAAATTCCTATATCATCTGTTTCTTTATCAAGTGATAAAATATGACCAGTTACATTGTTAAAAGAAGTATTGGTAATTGAAATTGAATCTGCGAAAGTATTTTTATAAATCTTTAAAAATGAAAAACTATGATTGACATCTAAATTATTAACATCACAATTATCTATTAATAACTTATAATTTCTAGACATTGAATAACGACTAGTTCTAATAACCGTATTATTTGGCTTATCATCACATTCTTCGCCTTCAAATGTCAAGTTACTTAAATTTAAAGAGCCCCCATTTTCAATATTAAATAAAGAAGTCCTTCTAAATTTCATTACAGGTTTATTTTTCCCATCTGCTTTAATCGTCAAAGGATGAGTAACATCAATGGCCTTTGAAGAAATGTATTGACCTCCTGCTTGTAATTCAATTATATCACCAGCCTTTGAAGTGTTTACAGCCTTGCCTAATGTATTAACACCTGGCTCAACTTTAATTATTTTTCCACTATTAAAAACTATTGTTTCTTCATTTCGAGGATACCAATTGACACCTGTATTCTTAGGTGTTGCAATTTCACCTACAACGGTCATCCCAATATCTTTTGTTTCGAGGGATTTAGGTAAAAGCAAACCATTTTCATTTCTAACTAAATCAA
The DNA here is from genome assembly GCA_905480605.1 of uncultured Saprospiraceae bacterium. Taxonomy (GTDB): domain Bacteria; phylum Bacteroidota; class Bacteroidia; order Chitinophagales; family Saprospiraceae; genus RFSX01. Next base: position 5,943 of record CAJQRD010000107.1, read on the forward strand.
TATATTCTTTTAAGAAACCATTCTTTTGGAATGGCTCCATATTTTCACTTAAAACATTATTCTTAAATTCTATTCCGCTTATATCATCATAGACAGTAAATACATTTTTTTTGTTTTTACTATAAAAAAGATTATTAAAAACTTTAGTATTTTGAGGAGTAGCGCTTCTTTCTGAATCACTACCTGCACATAATTGAATATGATCACAATCAATAAATGTGTTATTAGATGCTTCTGAATCTATCACTTGAAAATATCTGTTTAGAGGTGAATTAGGTACACCATTCATAATTACCAAGGCGCCTCTAAATCTATATCCTGTCAATCCTTCACAATAATTATTCATAACAGTTTGTGTCTCGTTAATTATTCTAACACCTCCAGTATTGGCTTTTCTATTGCCGAAAAAGTAATTATTCTCAACTAATGTTTCATTTCCATGTCTCATTGTTAGCGTACCTTGACACTCAAAAAAGGTATTATTTCTAAATACACTTTGACATGCTTTATTTGATATTATTTCATGTTCTCCGTTACATCTGTCAAAGTAATTTACTTCAACCAAAGTGTTTGAATTAGACATTGAGTAATGACTTGTTCCTATGCGTAAGGTTTCACCACCATTAGAACCTAAAACAGGACGGTGTCCAAAATAGTTATGATCAATTCTATTATTATTTTCACGACTGGCTTCTGTATTCATTCTAACGGCAAGCGTTACGCCTTGATTTCTTTTTCCTGTCAAATAATTATGATCAAATCTGTTATCCTTGCCATAAATTCCTACCCAATAATCTGATTCAAATCTTTCTGGATTATTATAATTATCAATAACGCATTCTGTCACTCTGCAATTATTACAAAGATCTTTTTTACTTGTCCGGAAAGAAATAACTTCACTAGACGGGGTATAGCCATTTTTAAAAACTAGGCCTTCTAATACAATGTGCTTACCAGAAATAGAAATACTAGATTGACCTTCAAGTGTTACACCTCCTTTAGTTTCAACTGATAAAATTATGGGTTGATCTGGGGTACCATCACCTTTCAGCTTTAATTCAGCATTTTTCCAAATACCATTTGCCAGTATAAATTTATCGCCCGGTTTAACATCTGCCGTAGCCTTATTAAATTCTTCAACAGAAGCTATTAATCCGGAATTATTTTGACAAGATTTTAGAATAAGAACACAAAAGAAAAGGGTAAATAAAATGCCTATTCCCTTTGTAATACTCGTTAATTTCATTTTTAGATCTTTCATAAGATTATAAATTTTCTCCAATAGCAATTGCGCCATTGAATGAAATAATGCATGCAAAAATGAATGCAGCAATTAAGCCAGTATTGAGTTTCCAGCCTGCTTTATACTTACCCATTATTTCTTTTTTATTAATTAGTATGCTTATTGATAAAATAACCAAAGGCAAAACAAAAACGTTAAGCACTTGTGTTAATATTTGAGCTTTGATAGGATTACTACCTAATAATGGCACGCTTAATCCTATAATACAAGTCACAAAAGCAATCAATTTAAACTGTTTTGATTTTATATCTAGTTCTCCATTTTTATAATCAGCGATCATGATGGGTGCAATCATTAAAATTGGAAAAACAGATGATAATCCAGCAGCCATAGTTCCAACAAAAAATATTGACACTGCAAATTTTCCAGCCGTTGGTTCTAAAACATACACCATATCTAAAACTTTTGAAATTGACTGCCCACTCCCAAACATTGCCCCACTAGCTACAGCCATAATGGCTGTGCTGATTGCAAAAATTAATAACGCCGCCCATAAAGCATCCTTTTGTTGGTTTTTCATTTGCTCCATTCCCCATTTTTTACCTTTTATAAATAATGGCCTAGAGATAAAAGTAGCAGATGCCATTGTTGTTCCTACAAAGGCTGCGACAAGCATTTTCCCACCAGGAACATCTGGTACACTCGGTATAAAACCAGAAACAACTTCATTAATATTTGGTGAAGTAATAAACAAAGACACTAAAAAAGAAAGTCCCATTAATGATACAAAAAACAGAAGAATCCTTTCGAATAATGAAAATTTTCCCTTCCATAAAATTAAGTACATCAAACCTATTATAATTATAGCAATAGACAAAACAGACAAATATTCATAACCAGCTAAAACTGGAATGAACATAGATAATGTTTCATAAAAAGCATTCGCTGTTATTCCCAATATTCCAATTAATGAATTCCATTGCCCGAATGTGATACCTATGATAATAAGTATTGCAATAGTATTACCAAATTTTAAATGTTTTTTAAATCCGTACAAGGCTGTACTTCCAGTTACAATAGCATATCTTCCATAGGCTTCCATCAATACCCATGAAAACAAACAACTTAAAAATAGAACCCAAAGCAATTGCATACCAAATTGACTACCTGCAACTATTAATGAAGTTACACTTCCAGTTCCTATAGTATATCCAATTGCAAAAATTCCTGGACCTATTTTTAAAAACAAGTCCAGCCATTTATTTAGTATATTTTTCTTTGAACTCAACGGTTATTTTTTAGGAAAAAAAGAAGGCAACTTTTTCATTTGAAAATTAAAAGTTGCACTTCTTTAAACCAGTATGAAAAAATTCTATTTTATTTCTAATGTGATACTACTAATTCGTAATACTTGATAAGTGCGGAAGCATTTTCATCCTTGGTTTGTAGATAATTTCCAGCTTTAAAATAGTTTTCAAAAATGCCCCATTTCTTCATGTGGATATCTTCATAAACTTTTGATTCGCCATTCATGATAACTTCCATTCTTCCATCTGAAACAATAACCTCAAGCTCAAATTTGTTGAAGTCAACTTTTTCAGAGAAAGTATATCCATTATCATCTTCCCAAGCACTTGTGTATAAAATATCAATATCTGAAACATTGACATTTTCCAGTTTCTTGGTTCTGACATATACAGAACCTTCAAACCAGTAGATCTTTAAAACAGGTGGTGCATTGTTATCATCTTCACCTATCAAATCTCTTTGTTCATTGGTCAGTCTTCCGTGAATCTGCATCACCATCGTTCGATGATACTTTCCATTTTCATCCTTTGACATTTCGCCCATCGCTAACTTACCTTTCATTCTACCACCTTGAGCAAAAGTCCAATTGGTCGTATTGCTACCTGGGACCATTTGCTCTCGAAGTTCCGTCCTAGAATAACTAGAATTAGCAGTTGAAGCTCCAGGATAAGTATAGAAATCTAACGAACCATTTATTGAATCATTAAACATAAAATCTTGAAGAATTTCGTTTGTTGCATAATCCAAAATAGCTGGTGGTTTAATCTCCAAAGGATTGCCAATAGGCAAAGTCACTTTCCAATTATTTAAATCTATGTTAGGTAAAAAATAGTCAACACCTTCCACCAATTCCTCTTCTTCTTCCTCAATTATTATAAGAGGAGGTGGGGTTGTTTCTTTTTTCCCACATGAAATGATAAACATCATTCCAAAGCCTAAAATTATGCTGCCAAAAATTCTTGTCATGTTATCTTATTGAAAAAATTTAAAATCATCTAATCTAATGACATTCAAAAGATATATAACCTATCCTTTTGGATATAATTTTATGTTATCCGCATATGCATCTTCAGAGGTCACTCCAAACATCCAAATTGCAATTTTTCCAGAATCGTTGGTCTCAAATTCAGTTTTTAAGACAGTGAAATTTCCTTTTCCAAGAGCATCATCACCAACAGTTTCACTTAAAACAGGTGCAGTGAGCGCATCTTTACCATCGCTATAATGTCCATCTAAAATCTGAAGAACAAGTCTATCTCCACCAGTAACATCGGTAGCGTCATTTTTAATGGCATACTCCCACTCAACAACGTAAGTTTTATTTGGCGATACAGTAAATGCTTGATAAGCAAATCTAGAATTTCCACTTAATAGATGTGCTGCAGAAGTGCCCATTGTCCATTTCGCTCCAGCTGTCTTAGCACCAGTGTCATTACCATCGTAATCAACTGGAGAACCATCACTAGATGAATTGAACGGACTTGTTGTACCATCTGTAAAACTTTCAATTTTCCAGTCATCTTGTCCACCATCAAAATCTCCATTAAGAACTGTAGGAACAATATCGTCAGGCTCTTCAGGTTCTATTACATTTATTTCATTTGTAACTGAAGCCGTCACCCCATTTCCATCACTAATATCCAAGGTTACAGTATAAACACCTTCGCCAGCAAATGAATATGAAGGATCCTTTTCTTCTGATGTGTCTCCTGTTCCAAAATCCCAATTATAACTAGTAGCACTAGCAGATTGATTGGTAAAAGTAACTATTCTAAAATCTTCTGCATCTGTCTGAGAAGCACTAAAAGCTGCAGTTGGAAGTGTGTTATCTGCTATTGATCCTTCTTCTGGTAAGTCGAACTCAAAATCACAAGAAGTGATTGTGAGACACAGAACGAAAAGAAAAGAAAATAGCATTCCAAATTTATGTGTAATTAATTTCATGATATTTTTTATATTTTATTATTTTCTAATTTAATTTTAATATCCAGGGTTTTGCGTCAAAACTCCATTGCTTAAATTAATCTCTCTTTGTGGAATAGGAAGAATCAAGTCAGTCCCACTGAAGTTGTACCCATTATTAGTAGAATACTCACTCAGTACTTCAATTGCTGCTCCCATTCTGACTAAGTCAAAAAATCTGTGATTTTCAAATGCTAATTCCACTCTTCTTTCATCAAGTAATTGTTGTTTTGTAACTTCTGAAACAACAGTGGTAAGACCAGCTCTATCTCTAACCGCCTGAAAAGAAGCAATTGCGGCCCCATCAACTGTGTTTATACCACCTGCCATAATCGCTTCCACGTGCATCAAAAGTACATCTGCATATCGGATAACTATCCAGTCATTTCCTGCTAAAACTGGATTACTAGAAACCGCGTCAATACCTAATGCATCATCTCCATTTGGTAAATACTTCACGACTTGGTGTTGTTCGTTTTGAATTGCATCTACTCTGTATGAATAAGCAGTTCTATCACCACCCAGCGCATCCAATGCTGTTACAGCCTCATCTGTTACATAATTTACTCCAGACGTTCTACCTACTGCATTTAACCATTCAGAAGAAAAGTTTTGACTGTCATCAGTATCATCAGACAAATATCCTATTGAGAAAATTACTTCATCATTACCCTCATTGTAAAAGACATCTTTAAAGTTAGGTTCTAAAGCAAAACCAGCTCCTACTACAGACTCACATAGTGACCTTGCCTCGTTATAATTGCCTAAGGTAAGGTGTACTTTTGCAAGCATCGCCTGCGCGCCTGCTTGAGAAGCTCTTGTCTTGTAAGAATTATCAAGGTTTGCAGCTGCAGTGGTAAGATCGCTTATGATAAGATCATAAACTTGACTTGTCCCTACTCTAGTAAATTGTAAATCCGTTTCTAAAGGGTCAACAACTCTATCTAGAAGAGGAACATCACCAAATAGCCTTACTAAATTGAAGTATGCATAAGCTCTCACGAACTTAGCTTCACCTTCAAATTGTGCTTTTTTAGTAGTTGCAACTTCGAGATTTGCCAAAACAGTATTTGCTCTAAAAATAATATCATACATACTTCTATAGTAGTCAGTAATTATACCGTTAGTAGATTTCACATCATAGCTTTCAAACTGTGCTGCTTCTCCTTCAAAACTTTTAGTTCTGGTATTATCACTGAGCATCTCAGCCATATAAAATTCTATCTGAACTGCACGATTATTATTTGTACCAGTAGAATTTACGCCTTGGATTCCGTCATACATGTTGATGACGCCAGATTCCAATTGGGATTGAGTTTCAAAGTATCCTGCCTCACTAATGGCAGAAGTAGGACTTGGGTTTAGATAATCATCACCGCAAGATATAAGTGCCATTGATATGGCTAAAATCGCTATGTTATATAATTTATTCATTTTTTCTTATTAAGTATTGCTAAATGCACTGTGATTAAAATTCTAAATTCAAACCTACAGTATATGTCTGTTGAATAGGAGAACCTGCTCTCTGATATCCCCAAGTTGTAGGACTCGTATTATTAACTGATTCTGGATTGAAACCTGTATAATCAGCAGCTGTCGAGTACCAAACATTTTGTCCCGCAACATATATTCTTGCTTTTGAAAACGCTTTAGTCTTAGCAAGTAAATCACCACTAAAGTTATAACCAATTGTTATGTTTCTAAGCGACACATATGAAGCGTCTTGAATAATATCGTTAGTGAATATTTTTTGCTTAATGAATTCTTGATTAGGAGTCTCAGATGTAAAATCCTGACCACTATTAAATTGATTAAAAATATACTGGTCTCCCATATTTCTAACTTCAGCACCATGACTTCCTTGGAACATGAGACTTAAATCAAGTCCTTTATAACTAAAATTGTTTCCTACTGACCACACTAAATCTGGATATGGATTTCCTAAAATAGTTTTATCATCATCATCAATTAAACCATCACCATTTAGATCTTTCACATATACATCTTGTGCTTGACCTCCAACGGGGTGAAACGGTTCTTTAAGGAATTCAGTAGGAATATCTCTATCGACTACCCATCCATAGAAAGATGATATAGGGTTACCTTCCAGATTAATCCATTCTGCTGCTCTTTTACTATCTACATTTTGTATTTGACCATCAGAATCTGCGAAATCTAAAAGTGTATTCTTATTTCTAGAAGCTAGGAAAGTTGTATTCCACCTTAATTCCCCATCAGAGATGTTATTAGTTCTCAATTCAATCTCAAATCCTTTATTCTCAACTTTTCCTAAATTTACCAATGCTTCAGAGAATCCAGTCGTGTATGAAATTGGATTATTCAAAAGCAACTGATCACTTGTTCTATTATAATAATCTAATGATCCTGATAAAAAGCCATTGAATAACTCAAAATCTAAACCTGGATTAATCTCTTTAGAACTCTCCCATCCTAATTCTTTATTTGCAATATTTAATGCTCCAATACCACCAGTGACTGTACCATCTACTATCGTAGTCGTTGGTCCTAGTAATGCAATTGAAGGATAGTAATCATCTACAGCATTATTACCTGTAAGACCATAACTAACTCTAAACTTTAAGAAATTCACGATATCGCTATTTGCAAGGAAATCTTCTTCACTGATAACCCATCCTGCCGATACAGCTGGAAATATTCCATATTTAGAATCTGGACCGAATCTTGAACTTCCATCACGTCTGAAACTTACAGATGCTAAGTATTTATAACCATATGCGTAATTAACTCTACCAAATTGAGATAAGAATCTATCTTGGTATTGTTCTGAACCCTGTCCAAGACTAGTAGTACCTGCCGAAATTGTTTTGATCAAGTCATTTTCGTACCCTGAAGCAATAGCAAAGCTTTCTCTGAAATCCCATTTTTCAGCAGAAATACCTAATACCGCATTAAGCTCATGTTCTCCAAATTCTTTGCTATATGTTAAGTAGTTTTCTGAAACTAAGTGAATACTGTTATAATTCGATATATCTAATCTTATAGCAGAAGCACCATTTCTATTTGCTAGTAAGCCTTGCCACCTTGATCTATCTGTATTTTGATAATCCCCAGCAAGTACAGTTTTGAATTTAATATCATCTGTAATTTTATACTGGAGGTAAGTGCTTCCAAACATTTTAAATTTGTAATCAAACCTTTCCCTTTCTAATACTTTTGCTGCAGGGTTTGTATTTGATGTATTACTTATATCTTGAAGATTACTTCCGTCTCCATTAATATCATAATTATCAAAATGTCTTTGTACTGCATAATCTCCAACCTGTACATCAGGATATACATTTCTATCTACAAATTGAATGGTATTTTCATCATGGTATACAGGTAACCAAGGTGTTTGTCTCAGGATATCATGCGTTGAACCATCGAATCTTCTTCTGTTTGTATAAGAAGGAGCTATACTTGCACCAAAAGAAAGTCTATCATTGATCTTCGTTTTCACTTTGAAGTTCATGTTATACTTCTTAAAGTCATCAGTTAGTAAAACTCCTTCATCATGTACGTAACCAAAAGTTGCACTGAAATTGGTATTTTTATTTCCACCTCTAGCACTCAATGAGTGACTACTGATGTTACCACCATCAAAGATCACATCTTGCCAATCTCTATCGATTCCGATCAGTTGCTTATATTTTGTTCTGTCTGAAATGCTGCCATTGGCTGCCATTTCTGCTGCTGCAGTTTCTGCGATACTGAAGTAATAAGAGTCACTCTGTAAGGCATCTTTGAAGCCTGTAAAACCATTGTAAGAAAACTTAGTTTTTCCTTCAACTCCGTCTTTAGTTGAAATAAGTATAACTCCGTTTGCTCCTCTAGAACCATAAATCGCACAAGAAGCCGCATCTTTAAGAATCTCAAATGACGCTACATCATTCATATCAATTGATCCTAGAAAATCATTATCCACAATAAGTCCATCAACTACTATCAGAGGATTTGCACTTGCTGTCATAGATCCTGTACCTCTTATTCTTATTGTCGGTGCAGAACCGGCTTCACCTTCTGTGGCAGATATATTAACACCAGAAACCTGACCAACAAGGGCATCATCTACTCTAGATACTGGTATTTTATCCAAATTGTCATTATCGACTTTAGAAATTGCACCAGTCAGATGAGATTTCTTAGAAGTACCGTAGCCAATCACTACTATTTCATCCAAAGTCTTAGAATCAAGTTCCATGACAACTGAAATATTTTTTTGATCACCAACAGCTACTTCTCTAAGATCGTAGCCGACATAACTAAACACCAAAGATTGATCTGGTGTAGCTTCAATAGAGTAAAAACCATCGATATCGGTTATTGTACCTATGGTTGTACCTTTTATCAAGACATTTACTCCAATTAATGGAATATTATCGGAATCAATTACAGTACCTGTAACTGTCTGAGCGTTAACACTTAAACTAAATGAGAATAGTGTTAATACCATTATAGAAGAATAAATCCATCTAAACATGGGCTTCCCAGTGAGGGGATGTTTTCGATTATTCTTATTTTTACTTTTCATAATAATTACCTTTTTTTTAAGGTGGTTAATAATATTTGTAGAAGTTGGAAGCGATGACATGTTTGCGCAGAAATCGCTAACGGCTGATACTTCAGCCATGAGGGGTAGCATTTGCTGCCTCTCATCTTTTTTGTGCACTAAAATCAAAGTGCTTGCAGTTAAGTAGAGTTTTTCATTTTGTATTGTTTCATTAGTTATTTCATATTGATAGAAAATTGAGAAACATCCTCAAGGTGTGACCCCATGGCATTGGATGCTTCATTATCGTTTTGGTTTATTATGCAATCAAAAATCAGCTCGTGCTCAGCCAATGTTGTATTTTCATTCGTTTTTTCGCAAACCTTCAAATTGATATAACTGCTGACAATATCAGGTGTGATTATCATCATCAAAGATTTGAGTACATTATTTTTACTGGCTTCGGCGATTTTAATATGAAAAAGTAAATCCTCTTCAATAGCAGGTAAACCTTTTCGGATTTTCGACTCATATGCTTTCAGAGCCAGTGAAATTTGGGTAATATCATCAGCAGATCTTCGTTGAGCTGCTAAATAAGCGGATTGTTTTTCAAGAATTACTCTTGTTTCAACCAATGATCGGAAATCAGTACTTTCAATTTTAAGTACATCCGTTATAAGACCTTCTAGCGCAACAATACCAATACCGGCAACGATTGTCCCACTTTGAGGCAATGTTTTTAATATTCCATAGAATTCTAATTTCTGAATAGCTTCCCTGACATTGGCTCTACTGACACCTAGGTGCTCAGCCAATTTACGTTCTGGTGGCAATTTATCTCCAGGCTCTATATCTCCAGAAGTAATCAAAGCCCTTATTTGACTTATGATTTTATCAACGGGCTTTTCAATTGTTATTTTATGTAAATTGTCTAGCATAAAGAGAAATATCTAAAATTGGTTGACCAATAATTGGTTGACCAAAATTAGTCAATTAAATTGGTTAACCAAATTATAAAGCAATTTTTAACCATAAAAAATAATTTATACAATATTTAAACCCCTAAAACAATTTTAAATTCTGTATTAAAATAAAACACAATGCAATTATATTTTGAATCTAATGAATAATGCCCATTTTAAGAATTAAATATTGCGGTCTTAATAAAAATAAAATTGATAAAAAAGAGATTCCATCATAAATTCTGAACACTTACCTTATATTATTACTTTTGCCAGCTCTTAGAAGCCTTTTTCCTAAGTATTCTATACCAGTAATTAAAAAAAACAATATAATGGAGTACATTTTTGGATATATTGCTGCAGTTATAATTGGAATCATCATGGGACTTTTGGGAGGTGGTGGATCAATTTTGAGTGTTCCCGTTTTGGTATATACTTTAGGTTTAAATCCTATAACAGCAACTGCTTATTCCTTATTCATTGTTGGATCAACAGCTTTGGTTGGCAGTTTTCAAAATTTCCGAAAAGGCTTGATCAATTTTAAGCTTGGATTTACATTTGCACTCCCTTCGTTATTAGCAGTATATCTAACCCGAAGATTTTTAATACCCGCATTGCCTGATTTTATCACTGTTGCCGGATATTCATTTACAAAGGAAAAGTCAATAATGGTATTTTTTGCCATTTTGATGTTATTTGCAGCAATTTCAATGATTAGAAAAAGTAAATACAAAGGCGAACAAGTTTAAAATTTTAAACTTAATTACTTTTTAGTATTCATAGAGTGAGCCGTGGTAGGCGTGTTAACGGGGATTGTAGGTGCCGGTGGAGGATTCTTAATAATACCTGCATTGGTGATTCTTGCCAAACAACCGATGAAAATAGCTGTAGCTACTTCTTTAATGATCATCGCATGTAAATCATTGTTTGGATTTTTAGGCGATCTCAATCAACAAGCTATCGAATGGCAATTCTTATTATCGTTTACATGTCTTGCTATAATTGGAATTTTTATTGGCATATACTCAAATAAATATATACGAGGAGCTAGTTTAAAAACAGCATTTGGATGGTTTGTTATATCTATGAGTGCTTATATATTTATCAAAGAAATATTCTTTAGCTAATAACTTCTGCTTATAATAGTTTAGTCTAAATTGATTACTAAATTTAAAGGACAGTGATCGCTACCCATTATGTCGTTGTCAATTGATGAATCCTTAATTTGATCTTTTATTCGCTTATCAACCAAAAAATAATCTATTCTCCATCCTACATTTTTTGCTCTAGCGCCAAACATAACGGACCAAAAAGTATACTTAACTTCATTTGGGTACAAAGTTCTAAATGCATCGACAAAACCAGCTTTGTGAATATAATCCAATCCATCAATTTCTACTTGAGTGTATCCTGATGTTTTGTTGTAGTTTGGCTTAGGTCGTGCCAAATCGATTGGTGTATGTGCAACATTAAAATCACCAGTTACGATAACTGGTTTCTTCTTTCTTAGTTTTTTTAAATAATCACCAAATGCAATATCCCAAGTAGACCTATAGTCCAATCTTTTCATTCCAGAACCACTGTTGGGTACATAAACATTTACCATTATAAAAGCCTCAAACTCTACTGATATAACTCTCCCCTCTTGATCATGTTCTTCAATACCAATACCTCGTATGACTTTTTTTGCTTCAACTTTACTAAAAATTCCAACTCCTGAATATCCTTTCTTAACAGCTGAATGACAGTATATATGATAGCCTTTCAAATCAGCAAGCGCTTCATGTACTTGATCATCTTGTGCCTTTGTTTCTTGTACGCAGTAAATATCAGCCTTGCTTTTCATTACCTCATTTATAAAATTCTTCTTCACTGCTGCCCTGATACCGTTGACATTCCAAGATACAATTTTCATTATTTAAGTTTTGCCAAAGGTAGAAATAATTAATTTAGTCATCCTTGTAATAAACTTTCATTTTAAGTTAATTTTAAAGACTAATTTAAAATGAGGTGATTTAAATAAAATATATGAATTTCGAATATTCTCAAAAATCTAAGGAACTGCAAGAACGTGTTGATAGCTTCATGAAGCAACACATTTATCCACTAGAAAAAGAATTTACAAAGTATTCAAAGGATAACAATTGGAAACATCATCCTGAATTTGAAAAATTAAAATCAGAAGCCAGAAAACAAGGGTTGTGGAATTTATTTCTACCCAACAGTTATGGTGAATTAAGTACAGGGTTGACAAACTTAGAGTATGCACCTTTGGCAGAACTCATGGGAAGAGTCAGTTGGGCATCTGAAATTTTTAATTGCTCAGCACCTGACACTGGCAATATGGAAGTGCTTGCAAAATATGGAACACAAGCGCAAAAGGATAAATGGTTAACACCTTTAATGAATGGTGAGATTCGCTCTGCATTCTTAATGACCGAGCCTGATGTGGCATCCTCAGATGCAAGAAATATCCAAACCTCAATCAAGCTGGAAGGAAATGAGTACATCATCAATGGAAGAAAATGGTGGTCATCAGGAGCTATGAACCCTAACTGTAAAGTCTATATTGTCATGGGGAAAACAGATCCAGATGCGGAGTCACATGTCCAGCAAAGTATGATACTCATTCCTGCAAATACACCTGGAGTTAATATAGTTAGGCCATTGCAGGTTTTTGGAAATTTAGACTCACCTGAAGGTCATGCTGAAATCGAATTAAAAAATGTCAGAGTACCCAAAGAAAATATCTTACTCGGTGAAGGCCGAGGATTTGAAATTGCACAAGGCAGACTAGGGCCAGGAAGAATTCATCATTGCATGCGATTGATTGGTGCTGCACAACGTGCGTTGGAACTCATGTGTCACAGGGTGGCAGAGCGAGAAACTTTTGGAAAGAAAGTAATGGACTACAGCAGTATTCGTCAGGATGTTGCTAAATCAAGATGTGATATTGAACAAGCAAGATTGTTGACACTTTCAGCTGCTGATAAAATTGATAAATTTGGAATTAAACAGGCCAAAGAGCTGATATCTATGATAAAAATTGTTTGCCCGCAAATGACATGTCGTGTTGTTGACCGAGCGATTCAAGCTTTTGGTGGAATGGGCGTTTGCCAAGATACACCACTTGCTGGATTTTGGATTTATGGAAGAATAATTAGAATAGCAGATGGGCCAGATGAAGTACACATGTACCAATTGGGAAGAAATACTGTAAAGAGTTATCTTAAGCTTAATTATGAATTATAAATTATGTGATTATGAATTATTAAATCGGGCTTCAGATTTTAGATTTCAGAGTTTAGATTTCAGGTGTCAGATTTTAGAATTTAGAATTTAGGTGCCAGATCTCAGAGTTTAGACTTCATGTATTTGATTAATGATTAATGATTAATGATTAATGATTAAAAAAACGAAATTAAGCAGAGAAGAAAAGCTATTTAATAATAGTTATTTCAAAAAATATTTTCTATGTTGTAATTACTATTTTACCCATGACTTTTCTTGACATCATATCTTCTAATGCTTTGGGTGCATCTTCTAATTTATACGTTTTCTGAATATATGGATTGATCTTTTTTTCAGAGAAGTATTGCATCAACTCAATACTGTTGCGCATACCATCGCTTGGATTCTTCATCATAAAATTCCCCCAGAAAACACCTACAATTTGACATCCTTTTAGAAGAGGTAAATTAAGTGGTACCTTAGGAATATCTCCAGCTGCAAAGCCTACAACAAGATATCTTCCTTCCCAAGCTGTAGCTCTTAAAGCCTGTTCAGTGTATTTACCTCCAACTGGATCATAAACAACATCAGCGCCTTTGCCTTCCGTTAATTCTTTAATTCTGGTTTTCAAATCCTCAGATGAATAATTAATTGTTTCATCTGCGCCATATTTTTTACAAAGATCCAACTTTTCTTGATTAGATGCGGCAGCTATTACTTTTGCCCCCATTAACTTACCCAATTCTACAGCGGCCAATCCAACACCACCAGATGCACCGAGAATCAATAATGTCTCTCCTTCCAGCAATTTAGCTCTGTCCTTTAGAGCATGATATGACGTACCATATGCCAACATAAAAGATGAAGCCAATTCAAAACTCATGTTCGGCATCTTTGGAAATACCTGCCTTTTATGAACTACGACTTCTTCAGCAAAACCACCATAATTCACAAAACCGAATACTTCATCACCGACTTTCAAATTCTTGACGTTTGCACCTATACCTTTCACTACGCCTGCAATATCACTTCCAGGTGAAAACGGTAAATCAGGTTTGAACTGATATTTTCCTTGAATTATAAGTGTGTCAGGAAAGTTTACAGAACATGCTTTTACAGAAACTACAACTTCATCCTCTTTAGCAATTGGGCTACTGATTTCTTCAAATATCAAATCAGAAGGTAAACCATGTTTAACACATAAAATAGCTTTCATATATTAATCTTCAATAATCTTTAAAACCAGTTTACCTCTTTTATCACCAGAAAATAATTTCGTAAATGTATCATAGAAATTTTCGATACCCTCGTACACATCTTCTTCTGCTTTCAATTTTCCTTGCATCATCCACATACCCATTTGCATGCCTGCCTCCTTATACCTGTCCACATAATCAAATACCACCATTCCTTGCATAGTGGCTCTATTAACCAACAATGACAAATAATTCTTAGGGCCTTGAATTGAAGTACTGTTATATTGAGAAATAGCTCCGCAAATTATTATGCGTGCATGCATTCTTAATCTAGAAAGCGCAGCATCTAAAATTTCACCACCTACATTATCAAAATAAACATCTAGGCCTTTTGGACAGTGTTCTTTTAATCCAGAATATATATTCTCATTCTTATAATCAATACATGCATCGAAACCTAACTCATTGACAACATATGCACACTTATCAGGACCTCCAGCAATCCCAACAACTTTACATCCTTTTATCTTAGCTATTTGCCCAGCCACACTACCTACAGCTCCTGCTGCTCCAGAAATCAGAACAACGTCACCTTCTTTTATTTTACCTACTTCGAGTATTCCAAAATATGCTGTCATACCAGGCATTCCAAGTGCACCAATATATTTGGTCATTGGAACCATACTGGTATCTACTTTAAAATGTCCATCACCAGTTGTCGTAAAATATTGTTGTACTCCACCCCATCCTGTAATAACATCCCCATCCTTGAACTTAGGGTGATTGTTTGATTTGATTATTGTTCCGATTGTTCCCGCTCTCATCACATCGTCAAGAGCTACGGGTTCAATATATGACTTTCCCTCATTTATCCACCCTCTCATGGCTGGGTCTAATGATATATAATGTGTTTGAACAAGAACCTCTCCTTCTTTTGGTTCTGGTATCTCATTGGAAACCAAAGCCCAAGTATCTTCTTCTGGCAAACCGACTGGTCTCTTTTTTAACAACAATTGTTTGTTCATATGTTATTCCTGGTTTAAATATTAAATTAAGCAGGGCGTTAAGTTACATAATTTTAAAGAAAAAGCTTAGAGTCTCTCTTTAATCAATTTCAACTTTGGATCAATATAGGTTTGACAAAACTGGTTTCCCTTATTTTTCAAATAATAGTCTTGATATTGTTCTTCATTTTCCTTGAATTCTTTAAAAGGCAATATCTGAGTAATTATTGGTTTTGTAAATTCCAGTTGAATTTTATCAATTATCTCGCTAATTATATCTTGCTGTTCATCATTAAAAGTATAAATAGCAGATCTATATTTCTTTCGCATGGGATGATCTGAAGTACAACTATGTGTCAAAAGGTGTATTTGAATAAGTTCAGTCAAACTGATGCTGCTGCTAAAATAGTGCACGATAACGGCCTCCGAAAAAAGAGCATACTCACCTGTTGATGAAATCCAACCTTGATCTACTTTTTCAACATTCGGCAACGATTGAAATACAGCTTCTGTACACCAATGACAACCTCCTCCGAATCCAATTTTTTCCATGGGTAAATTTATAAAAAAAGCACCAATAAAATAAATACTATTAAGTGAGACTAGAGATGAACGATCGTTTGCTTTGCAATTCAATTGACTAAATGTCAATTGCAAGTGAGGGAACCGATTTATCAAAATCGGGTGGGATGACTATCAAAATAAGACCACGATTAGAATGTCTTAGAATAAAAAGTGAGAGTAGAAGGATTCGAACCCACGACCTCTGCCCTGTCAAGATGAAGGAACGGTTGCATAGCAATTCAATTGACTAAATGTCAATTGCAAGTGAGAAAACCGATTTATCAAAATCGGGTGGGAGGTAAAATATCCTTTTTAGTACACAAG
>CAJQRD010000108.1 GCA_905480605.1 uncultured Saprospiraceae bacterium
TGCTAAATTAACTAATTTTTTTATTAAATCTGGATGTCACACTGAGCGCAGTCGAAGTGCTAAACCAACTAATTCTTATATTAAATCTGGATGTCACACTGAGCGCAGTCGAAGTGCTAAACCAACTAATTCTTATATTTATAATGTGTTGCATTCCTACATTCTGAAAGAATTTGCAACATATCAAAATCCCCTTTTATCAAAGCTTGTTTTTTTAATCGCGTCCATCCTTTAATTTTCTTTTCAAAATAAATAGCTTGTAAAACATCGTTAAATTCTTGGTGAAACTCTAACGTCAATGGTCGTCTATTATAGAGATACGAATCTTTATTAAATCCAAACTGGTGCTGCTTAAACCTTCTCTCTAAATTGTTTGTTATTCCTGTATAATAAGATTCGTCAGAGCATTTAATAATGTATACATAATAAAAATACATGATTAACGTTTTTAAGGGCTTCGACTGCGCTCAGCCTGACATCATTATAAAATTTTTCTAAAACAATCCTCCTTGCATATCCCCTTTGATACGTCCTAAATGTTTATAGGCCAGTTCAGTAACTTCGCGTCCTCTAGGGGTACGCATAATAAAGCCTTGTTGAATTAAAAACGGTTCATAAACTTCTTCAATAGTTTCTGGGCTTTCGCTAACTGCGGTTGCTATTGTGGTGACACCAACAGGACCGCCTTTAAATTTATCAATAATGGTGGTCAAGATTTTATTATCCATTTCATCCAATCCATGCGCATCTACATTCAATGCCTTTAGACCAAATTTTGCAATTTCAATATCAATTTTGCCATTGCCTTTAATTTGTGCAAAATCTCTAACACGACGTAATAATGCATTGGCAATACGAGGGGTGCCACGGCTTCGCCCCGCAATTTCAATGGCTGCTTCTAAAGTAATTGGAACTTGTAATATATCTGAGCTTCTTTGAATAATTGTAGACAGGAGTTCTGTTGAGTAATACTGCAATCGGCTGCTGATGCCAAATCGAGCACGCATCGGAGCGGTTAACAGTCCTGATCTAGTAGTAGCACCAACGAGTGTAAATGGATTTAGGTTGATTTGAACGGTGCGTGCATTGGGCCCCGATTCTATCATAATATCAATTTTATAATCCTCCATTGCAGAATATAAGTACTCTTCTACTATTGGACTCAGTCGATGGATTTCATCAATAAATAAAACATCCCGATCTTCTAAGTTGGTTAGCAGTCCGGCTAAATCTCCTGGCTTATCCAATACAGGACCAGAAGTAACTTTTATCCCTACGCCTAGCTCATTAGAAAGGATGTGTGCAAGTGTTGTTTTACCAAGTCCAGGAGGACCGTGAAACAAGGTATGATCCAAAGCTTCATCGCGTTCTACAGCGGCTTGAACAAATATTTGTAGGTTTTCAAGGACCTGATCTTGACCTGCAAAATCGTCGAATGAAAGGGGTCGTAATACCTTTTCTATATCGTGTTCCTCTGCTGAGAAATGCTCGTCGGTTGGATCTAGATTTTCATTCATATACACAAATATAAAGAAAAAGCCTTTCTTGTTTTAAGAAAGGCTTTTAAATATACTATTAAGTTATGAGTCTCTAGTGTTGTAGTTCTTCTTCTCCTTCTTTTAGAGGAACGTTTTGAGGGACAAAATCATCATCATGTCCTGGTTTGCTATAGTCATAAGCCCAACGTTCTACATGAGGTATTTCTCCTGGCCAGTTGCCGTGCATATGCTCAACAGGTGTGGTCCATTCCAAAGTGTTAGATCTCCAAGGGTTTTGTTCCGCTTTTTTGCCATAAAAAATACTGTGAAAAAAGTTCCATAAGAATACCAATTGAAATACGCCTCCAACAAGAGCAAATACTGTGATCAGGATTTGAACATTTGATGTATCGTCAAATAAGGGGAAGTTACTGTTTGTATAGTATCGTCGTGGTAATCCCGCCATACCAATAAAGTGCATTGGGAAAAATACGCCGTAAGCACATATTGCAGTAACCCAGAAGTGAATGTATCCTAAGTTTTTATTAAGCATACGTCCAAACATTTTTGGGAACCAATGGTAAACGCCGGCAAACAGCCCGTAAAGTGCAGAAATTCCCATTACTAAATGGAAGTGTGCCACTACAAAATAGGTGTCGTGAACATTGATGTCTAAAGCACTATCGCCAAGGATAATCCCTGTTAGACCTCCAGTTATAAACGTGGAAACTAAGCCTATCGAAAACAGCATGGCTGGATTCAATTGTAGGTTTCCTTTCCACAATGTAGTGATATAGTTAAAGGCTTTCACCGCAGATGGGATAGCAATTAGTAAGGTTGTAAATGTAAATACAGATCCTAAGAATGGATTCATTCCTGAAATAAACATATGGTGACCCCAAACTATAGTTGATAAGAATGCAATTGCTAAGATAGACGCTACCATTGCACGGTAACCAAAAATTGGTTTACGTGAGTTTGTAGCGATCACTTCAGACGTAATTCCTAAGGCTGGAAGTAATACAATGTATACTTCTGGATGGCCTAGAAACCAGAACAAATGCTCGAACAGTACTGGCGATCCGCCTTGGTAATGCAATACTTCGCCTTGGATAAAAATATCTGATAGGAAGAAAGATGTTCCAAAACTACGGTCCATGATTAACAACAAAGCTGCTGATAATAGTACCGGGAATGAAACCACTCCAATTACTGCTGTAATGAAAAATGCCCATATTGTTAATGGGAGTCTTGTCATTGCCATCCCTTTTGTTCGAAGGTTCAAAACGGTTACGATGTAGTTCAAAGATCCTAATAAAGAGGAGGCGATAAAGATTGCCATTGAAACTAACCATAGCGTCATTCCTGCTCCTGATCCGCCTTGTGCTAATGGTAATGCACTTAATGGAGGATAGATTGTCCATCCAGCAGCAGCGGGTCCTGCTTCCACAAAAAAGGACGCTACCATAATCACACTTGATAAGAAGAATAACCAGTAGGACACCATATTAAGGAATCCAGAAGCCATATCTCGTGCACCAATTTGCAACGGAATTAATAAGTTACTAAACGTTCCACTCAAACCTGCGGTTAATACAAAGAATACCATAATAGTACCATGTATAGTTACTAAGGCTAGATAGATATCCGCATCCATGACACCTCCTGGAGCCCACTTTCCTAAAAGGGCTTCAAAAATTGGGTTGGGTTGCGAAGGCCATGCAATTTGCATACGCATTAACAAAGACATTAAAATCCCGACCACTCCCATGATAATCCCAGTAATCAAATACTGTTTGGCTATCATTTTATGATCTTGACAAAAGATGTATTTTGTTATAAATGTTTCTTTAGGATGATGGCCATGATCGTCTTGATGTGCGTGAGTGTCTACCTGTGCTGACATAATCTAATGGTGTTATATTTTTAATTTTGAACTAAAGAGTTCTTGAATAATTTTTGTTCTTTTAACCATGCTTTGTAATCCTCTTCCGATTCTACAATAATTTTCATTTGCATGTTATAGTGCGATTTTCCACATATTTTATTACAAAGCAATAGGTAATCAAATTCATAGCTATCTAGAGGCTCTTCGCCTTTGGCTTGTAATTTTTTACTTTTTTGAACTCTGATTTTATTAATGTTTCTTACTTTTTCATAAATGTCTGGATTCAAGCGCATTTCTTCAGTGGTCACCGTTGGTGTGAAAGCGAATTGAGTTATCATTCCTGGGACACAATTCATTTGCGCTCTAAAATGAGGCATATAAGCCGAGTGCAAAACGTCCTGAGAACGCATTTTGAATAGTATGGGTTGACCAACAGGTAAGTGTAGTTCTGTGGTAATAATATCATCTTGTGCATTAGGGTCGGATTCATCTAAACCTAAAATATTTGCATTATCGAGGTTGATCAAACGCACGTTTGCTTTTCCTAATACATTGTCCTCCCCTGCATAGCGTGCTTTCCAGTTGAATTGTTGTGCATACAGCTCAACTACAATAGGATCCTCATCTTCATCAATAGTCATGATGTCTGTCCAAGTGAATAAGCCATACATGATAAGTCCTGCTAAAACAATCACTGGAATAACGGTCCAGATAAATTCTAGTTTGTCATTATCGGCATAAAATAAGGCTTTACGTCCTTTTTCACCTTTATATTTAAACGCAAAATAGTGTAGCAAAAACTGTGTAATGGTTTGCACGATAAAGATAACCACCATTGAAATGATCATTAAACGATCAATTTCAGGACCATGTTCAGAAGCTGAATTTGAGGTTAATGGTAAATCGCCCCACAAAGCAAAAGACACAATTGTAATGCCATATATAAACACTAAAAAT
>CAJQRD010000109.1 GCA_905480605.1 uncultured Saprospiraceae bacterium
TTATAAAAAGAAAAATGAAACATCTGTAAAAAGTATACACAACAACAACAGGCAGGCAAAAAAAATGTCAACTTCAAATAATATAAAACCGGTCCTCTTCCATTTCGATCCAAATACAATTGACAGTATGGCTTGGATCAATTTAGGAGTCAAACATTGGACAGTTAAAACTATAATAAAATATAGGAACAAAGGAGGCACATTTAAAACTAAAGAAGACCTTGGAAAAATATATGGGCTGCATAAAGAAACTTTAAACACCTTACTACCCTATTGCAAAATTGAAAAGCAATTCAGCTCCAATTCTAAAGAAGTTTACACTAAAATAAAAAAAGAGAACCTGCTTCCCATTGACATAAATAAAGCTGATACAACTCAACTCAAAACACTAAACGGAATAGGAACGAAACTATCTTCACGCATTGTCAAATACAGGAAAAACATTGGTGGATTTCATAGTATTGATCAATTGACAGAAATCTATGGTTTGAAACCTGAAGTAGTTGAGCAAAACCGAAAAAGATTAAAAGCCACTGGTGATTTAAGAAAAATTGACATCAACGCCATTTCTAAGGATTCATTGGCTTTTCATTTCTACTTTGATTACAAATTGGCAAAAGCCATAATCAATTATAGATATCAACATGGGCCAATTACTAAAGTTGATGATTTGAAGAAAATAAAATCAATCTCTGCTTCTGATTTTGAGAAAATCAAACCATATATTACAGTATTGCCTTAACAAAATCATGTTTGAATTGTTAATAATATTAATGTTAGCTTTACTGCTTGAAAATAAATCATAATTGAAGAATCTAAAAAGGCTTAATCTTTACTTTCTAAAATACAAATGGTATCTTATTCTTGGTACTATATTCCTCGCGTTGTCTAACTTTTTCATGGTACTTGTACCTAGACAAGTGCGTAAGTCTTTGGATTTTATAATTTCAAAAACTGAAAGCTATAATGTAGCAGAAAACCAAGTTGAGTTTATGGATGCTTTTGGCATGGACATAATTAAGTTTTCAGGATTGGTTTTTGGATTAACTGCCGTAATGGGGCTGTTTTTATACTTGACTAGAAAGACATTGATAGTCATGTCAAGACTAATTGAGTACGATATGCGAAAGGAAATTTATGAACATTATCAAACATTGGATTTTGCTTTTTATAAGAGAAACAAAACAGGGGATTTGATGTCTCGTGTTTCTGAAGATGTATCGAAGGTCAGAATGTACTTAGGGCCAGGAATTATGTATGGTATTAGAGTTGCCCTTTTATTTTCATTTGTGATTTACTCAATGTTCCAAGTAAATGTTAAACTTTCCTTTTACACTTTATTGCCGTTGCCATTTTTATCATTATCGATATACTATGTAAGCAGCATAATTCATAAAAGAAGTGACCTGATTCAAAAGCAAATATCAAAACTAAACAGTATATCTCAAGAAGTTTATTCAGGCATAAGAGTTGTAAAATCTTATGTCAAGGAAAGCAAATTCCAGGCTCATTTTGATGATCAAAGTGAAGAATATAAAACAAAAGCACTTTCACTGGCCAGAGTGAATGCATTGTTTTTTCCTTTGATGATCCTTTTGGTGTCATTAAGTACTCTACTGACTATTTACATCGGTGGTACTTTAGTGATTAAAGGTGAAATAACAACAGGAAATATTGCCGAATTTATAATCTATATCAACTATTTGACTTGGCCTATCACTTCAATTGGCTGGATCGCATCGATTGTTCAACAAGCAGAGGCATCACAAGGCAGAATAAATACCATGTTAAATACCGAACCAGAAATTACAAATACTTTAGAAGCCCCAATAAAACTTGAAGGCACGATTGAGTTTGAAAATGTCAGTTTTACCTATCCTGACACAGGAATTGAAGCTATAAAAAACGTTTCCTTCAAAATTAACAAGGGTGAAAAGTTAGCTATTCTGGGACGTACGGCTTCAGGAAAAAGCACATTTGCTGATTTATTATTGCGTTTTTATGATGTTACTAAAGGACGCATTCTAATTGACGGAATTGATATAAAAGAATTGGATTTATACAATTTGAGAAGTAAAATTGGGTATGTACCGCAGAATGTGTTTTTATTTTCTGATTCCATTGAAAATAACATCAAATTTGGCAAATTGGAAGCCAGTCAAGAAGAGGTCATAATTAGTGCTGAAAGAGCTGCAGTTAAAGCTGATATTGAAGAATTACAAGACGGTTTCAAAACCGTTATTGGAGAACGAGGAGTAACATTATCTGGGGGTCAAAAGCAAAGATTATCTATTGCTAGGGCACTAATAAAAAATCCTGATATTATTATATTAGATGATTGCCTTTCTGCTCTTGATGCCAATACAGAGCATAAAATCCTTAAATATCTAGATGAAACATTGGCAGATAAAACAGCTATTATAATAACCCATAGAGTATCTACTTTAATGCAATTTGATAAGATAATAGTATTAGACGAAGGCCAAATAATAGAAGAAGGTACTCATGACAACCTGATGTCAAAAAATGGATATTATAGCCAGATCATAAAAAAACAATTTGAATCTACCGAAGAAAGAACTAGATAGTTAATGTTAATTGTTATATTTATTTGAATTTTTACGGATAAAACTATTTTTAGTTCAAAAATATAGCAAAGTGGAAAACGATAATAAGTTTGAAAGTGTTTATTCCTCTAAGGTAAGAGCGGGGAAAAGAAGAACCTATTTCTTCGATGTAAGACAAACTAAAGGTGACGATTATTACATCACAATTACAGAAAGCACAAAGAGATTTGATGGCAATGGATATGAAAGACATAAAATCTTTCTGTATAAAGAAGATTTTAATCGCTTCATGAATTGTCTTAATGACACGGTAGATCATGTAAAAAATGATCTTATGCCTGATTTCGATTATGAATTATACGAAAGAAGACAAAAAGAATGGGAAGAAAAACTAGCTCTTGAAGGAGAAGCAGCTTATAACAAACCAGCATCGGAAGAAGCGGTCCATAATGATGAAGCTGTTGCCTCTGAAGAACCTTCTAGTACTGAAAATGAAGAACCATCAAGTGATGAAGATATGACTTGGTAGGAAGTCACTCTCATTAGATGCTACACAACTAAATTTGCTTATAAGTCATCTTAGAAATAAAATGGCTTATGAAACGAAGTGAAAAAATATCCAAAACTAGCAATTCGGGCTCCATGGCTTACATTGCTTTTCTTTTACTTATTTTCTTACTGGTTGCAACGACGAGTTTACAAGAGGAAAAATCCATTCCTATGAAACTCCTTTCTGCGTATGATGGACCTATTGGTGGAGCCTCTCACTCCAAATTATTGGCAATTTAGATCAATTCAACCAATGATATTCTAATTGAAGGTCATGAAAGCGATATTACAAATTATTCTGCATTGGTAATCGATGAACTCAAATCAATTCTGGAAAAAATAAAGAAACCAATTATATCCTTGAGATTACATCAAGATGCCAATTACGAATCTTATATGACATTGTTGTCCATCGTGAAAAAATGAATCCGTCAAACCAAGTAAAATATTGCACTTCAAATGTATTATTGTATTTCTTTATAGTGGTAACTGTTATGAAAAGAGCAATGATAAAAAGGAAGTTAATATTCCAATTGCTTCATATGCCAAACAATTAAAAAAACATAAAAACTACTAATTCATTTCAGCAGTTATAAATGAAGATGAAGCCATGAGTTACTTTAATGGGAAGAAAGCCACTAAAGCTTTGATAAATTAAACGTATCACTAAACAACATCTCTCAAAGTAATAATTCTGAAGAAATTTGGAAAGCAAAAATTAAAATTGATATGACTATCGCCATTTGAACTTTCAATAAGATAAAACAAGCATTACAAGAAAAAGAGATCTTAATCGTAGAATAAATGATTAGAAAAGATATCAAATCATAACTTTAATAATGTTAATACTCTTGGAGAATTCCAAAACTTTTCACTATAATTGGATTCTAAAAAAGAAATGTTATGGATTTACCAAAGAGAGCAGGCGATTCGCCAATAAAAGTAACGTTAGAAGAGGGAAAGAGATATTCTTGGTGTAGCTGTGGATTGAGTGAGAATCAACCATATTGTGATGGGGCACATAAAGGAACTGATTTTGCGCCGGTAAAATTTATTGCTGAAGAATCTAAGGATGTGTTTTTTTGTACTTGTAAAAGTACAAAGAATCCTGTGTTTTGTGATGGAAGTCATAGGTAGCTTGCTAAAAACCTATGAGATGAAATTAAAGAAAAAAGGCAAAAGCTACGCTTTTGCCTTTTTTCTAATACGTTGATAAATTCTTATCAAGAATAATATCTTTCAGCTCTTTAAGTGCCTGGTATTCATTTGGCAATACTTTTCTAAAAGCCTCTTTTATAGTAAAATAAGAACCTTGTTCCAAAGTAGGAACAAATGATTTTATTTTCATTTTGACTCTTTCCACATCATGTTTGATAATTCCCCTTATTGAAGGAATGTCGTGCCAATCGCCTTCAATTGCGATTGTTTGAACAGATTGACCATCCTCATTAAGAGTATTCTCCAATTGTATAATTTGGTTTGAATTGGTAGACCTGATATCTAAATTTGGGATTTTCCAAATTTCAGGATCTCCATCAAGGTCATTGTTAATTAATAGTATTTCGAGCCCCTTTTGGTGACACCTATAAATTATTAACCTTGTAGTATCTAATACACTCATTATTATATTTTCGTATAAGTTTGCAAAGTACTACATTCAAACGAAAATTTATGGAATAATGTTTATGAAATAACTAAATACGTTTCATACGTTTTTTATC
Source organism: uncultured Saprospiraceae bacterium (assembly GCA_905480605.1). Classification (GTDB taxonomy): domain Bacteria; phylum Bacteroidota; class Bacteroidia; order Chitinophagales; family Saprospiraceae; genus RFSX01. The sequence goes on from CAJQRD010000109.1 coordinate 4,838, forward strand.
ATCCCCTTTTTTAGGCTGTGTGGATTCAAACATTTTCTCCAACTCAGAAAAGTCCAAACCTTCAAACATTTTATTCAGTTCATCTTGATCTATGCCCTCCATAAGAGACTCTAACTCTTTTATATCCATGTTTTGAAACATCCTCATACCCTGTTGCATCATACCTTCCAGATCTTCAGATTCAAGGCCTTCTGGGAATAGATTGGAAAAGAGATCATTAAGATCACCCCCCATAAGCATTTGCATTTGAGAACTGTCTAAAAGGTTATCCAACTGAAACATTTCATTTGAAAACAATTGGCTGATGTCTACGCTGTCCATAACAACTTCTAATTGTTTCATAGCATCTTCCATCGCCTTATTCATTTTTTCAGAATCTAACATCTCTTGCTTTGGCTTAGTCTGCTGAGCATAAGAAGATGAAACTAAAAAAATAACTACCAATAAACTTAAAAACTTTTTCATATTTTATATCTTAATATTTCCCAATATAATGAACTCAATCAATTTACCCTAATACTAATATCACTTCATTAACTAACGTATCACTATGCTGCACTATTTTCTATAAATAAATAATAAAGCGTTAACAAAACCATTTCCTCTGAATCTTCATGTTTGAAATCGTGAAATAAAGAAAAAACTCTTTCATTATCGCCCACTCCTTGGCTTCCTTTTACATTTATATGTGCCGTATCTGTATCATGCAGTAATATCTTAGCATATTGCTCACCTGTCTCTTGATCTATTCTAGCTACCACTTTATTTGAGCCATCAATAAATTCATGGTTTTTCGTAATATAACCAACGTGTTCTTCATTAATAAATACATCTGTTTCACCTTCCTTATAGTTGAGTTGATATTTATTCTTATCTGAATGAGCAAGAAGTAAAATGTTATTATCTCTCTTATTTTCTTTCAATGAAAATGCTAATAGAGGCTCTTGGTATATTGTAGATAAAACACCGCGAGAAAAAACTGAATTAGACTTTTTATTTTGCTTTACTACAGGATTAGATGACAACAATTTAAACTCATCTTCTTCGAATGGGATGAGACCGTCTTTGAATTCTCCCATCAATTTATCTAATTGATTTAGATCACGTTGCATTTGTCTTCGTCCAGATTTGGTGCCCATAAAAAAAGAAAACACCTGCATTAAAATATAAAGTACAACTGAGAAGAATATTAGAGCAATTATAAATGACTGCATTGTTATTTATTTAAATTCAATGATCAACAGTTAAACTAATTTTCTAGATAATAGTTTTCGTTTTTTCATATTAAGAAGTTAATATCCCTAGAATAAAATTGTTGTATTTTAACCATATAAAAAAATGGTCCAAAGGAAAAACCTTTAGACCATAATAAATATATTTCTTCAGAAGCGTACTTTTTATATACAAAGCTTAACCTAAATAAGACTTAAGCGCATTTTTATTAACTGACTTCCTCAATCTCCTCAATGCACGTTCTTTTATTTGTCTTACACGTTCTCTAGTCAAACCATACAATTCACCTATTTCTTCAAGAGTCAATGACTTATGTCCGTTCAACCCATAATAAGCACATAATACTTCTATTTCTCTAGATGACAACAACGATAATCCAAATTTAACTTCCTCTTTCAAGGACTCTTCCATCAAACCCAAATCTGGGGCAACTTGATCGTGCGCAGAAAACAAATCTAACATTGTCGCTTCACCTTCTTCACCTCCTACTGGAGCATCCATAGATAAATGACGTCCACCACCTTGCAGTACATTTCTGATATCTGCAATTTTCATTTCCAACAACTCTGCCAATTCTTCATGAGTTGGGTTACGTTCAAATTCCTGAACAAATGAAACGAAAGCTTCATTGACTTTAGAATAAGAGCTTACTTTATTTAGGGGTAATCTAACCATTCTTGCATTCTCAACAATTGCTTGCAAGATTGATTGTCTAATCCACCAAACAGCGTATGAGATAAATTTAAATCCACGCGTTTCATCAAATCTCCGCGCAGCTTTCATTAATCCCATGTTTCCTTCATTGATCAAATCACTCAAAGCTAATCCTTGATTTTGATATTGCTTAGATACAGAAACTACGAATCTTAGATTGGCTTGCGTCAATCTTTCTAGTGCCCATTCGTCTCCTTCACGGATACGTCTAGCCATTTCTGCCTCTTCTTCTGGAGCTAACATTTCGATTTTTGAAATATCATTAAGATATTTATCGAGTGCTAAACTCTCCCTACTCGTTATTTTATTTGTAATCTTTAACTGTCTCATCCGCCTTAATTGTTACTAATTTTAGTCTAAGTCTTGACTTTTTGGTTTTTTTTGTTTAAGCCTGTACCATTTATTACAAGTATTGCACCAAATAAGTTCACCGTTTAGTAAAAAATCTTACTAATTGACATTATTATATTTCGTTTGAAAATTTCTAGGTAGGTTACCACAAAATTATAAAAGGATTTTACAAAAAAACAATCTTAGATGTATTATTTGATAATAAAGACTCAAAATAATTTATAAGTCTCAATTTACCTCTTCTTTGATATAAATTACCTTAGGAATTTCAAATAAAACACTTACATCTCAGAATAAAATAAAAAAAAGACCTTCAAGGTTTAACACCGAGAAGGTCAATTTAGAATTCTTTTATATTAATATATTAAGCTTTATCCCTAGGAATTAAAACTTTTCTTGACAATTTAAATTTACCAGATTTAGGATCGATACCTATCAATTTAACTTTAACAGGATCTCCTACTTTGTAAACTTCACTTACATCATTAATTCTTGTATGAGAAATTTCAGATACGTGAAGCAATCCACTCTTTCCTTTAAAATCAACAAACACACCGTACGTTTGAACTGAAGCAACAACTGCTTCATACTCATCACCTACTGAAGGTTCAAAGGCGATATCCAATACAGCAGCTTTTGCCATATTTAATGAATCTGCATCATTTGAAGAAATTGAAACTATGCCATGATCGCCATCCTCTTCAATATTGATAACAGCACCAGATCTCGCTTGAATATCTTGAATTACTTTTCCACCAGGTCCTATAACTGCACCGATATAGCTCTTAGCAATTCTAATTTCCTCAATTCTTGGTGCGTGAGGCTTAAGATCACTATTGGCAGTAGTTAATGACTTCGCCATTTCTCCCAAAATATGAATTCGCCCTTCTTTAGCTTGGATTAAAGCTGATTCCATTGTTGAATAAGGAAGTCCGTCAATTTTAATATCCATTTGACAAGCTGTAATACCTTTTTCAGTACCTGTTACTTTAAAATCCATGTCACCTAAAGCATCTTCATCTCCTAAGATATCGGATAAGATAGCAATTTTATCGCCCTCAGCAATCATACCCATTGCTATACCAGAAACTGGAGCTTTTAGTTTGATCCCACCATCCATTAATGCAAGTGAACCCGCACAAACAGTAGCCATTGAAGAAGATCCGTTAGATTCTAAAATATCAGAAACCAATCTTATTGTGTAAGGTGTATCTTCTGGTAAAACCTGCATCAAAGCTCTCGCAGCCAAGTTCGCATGTCCAACTTCTCTACGGCCAGGACCTCTCATTGGCTTGGTTTCGCCAACTGAAAATGCTGGGAAGTTATAATGAAGAATAAACTTAGAATAGTAATTTTCTAAAGCCGTATCGATCATTTGCTTGTCCAACTTTGTTCCCAAAGTCAACGAAGTCAAAGCTTGAGTTTCTCCTCTGTTGAAAATAGCAGAACCGTGAGCTGATGGTAAATAATCTACTTCAGTCCAGATTGGTCTTACTTGATTGAATGCTCTTCCATCAAGTCTAACCTTTTCGTCTAAAACCATTTGGCGAATAGTTGCCTTTTGGATTTTTCCTAAATACTTAGATGCCAAACCAGCATTTTCAGTATGGTATTCTTCACCTTTATCTTCTAAAAGCTTAGCACCCAACATTTCTGAAACTTCAGAAAATTGTTTCTTTCTTTCTTCTTTATTTAACGCAGCTCTCGCTACTTTAAGAATCGGATCAACTGCTAAATCTTTAACGTAGTTGTATAAATCTTCATCGATTTCCTCAACTTCAATATCTCTTTTAACCAACGCTTTGTCACCGACTAATTTAGCCAAAGTCAATTGAGCTTCACACTGAACTTTAATTGCCTCGTGTCCGACTTTGATTGCTTCAATTAATTCATCTTCCTGGCATTCTTTTGCTTCTCCTTCAACCATCATTACATTCTCAAGAGTAGCTGCAACTATAATTTCAAGTGTAGCGTTCTCTAAAGCAGATTTTGCAGGATTCACAACATATTCTCCATCAATTTTAGCAACTCGTACTTCAGATAAGGGACCAGCCCAAGGAATATTTGAAACAGACAAAGCTGTAGATGCAGCTAATGCAGTATAGGCATCTGGTAGTCTGTCCAATTCTCCTGAGATTAAGTTGATTACAACTTGTGTATCATTCATATATCCATTAGGAAATAGAGGTCTTATCGCTCTATCAACAAGACGAGATGTTAATATCTCATAATCAGATAATCTTGCTTCTCTTTTAAAGAAGTTACCTGGGATACGTCCAACTGCGGCAAATTTTTCTTGATAATCAACGGATAACGGAAAAAATCCTTGTCCTTCTCTTGGTTTCGATGCTGAAACCACAGAACAAAATAACATTGTATTTCCGATTTTCACAACACATGAACCATGTGCTTGTGTTGCTAATTTACCTGTCTCAAGCGTAACTACTTCGCCATTAGGTAAATTAAAAGAGGTAGTAGTAGGTGTTTGTAAACCCATATGTCTTTTTAATTTGTGTTCAATTATAGAAGTGGGCAGATAACTTTTTTATCTGATCTATCAACTTGTAATTTGGGATTTACAGTATCAATATCCACAACTTAAAAAAAGGGCACGTTAAAACGTGCCCTGTTGGAAAGATTTTTCTTAGTAATTACCCGCGTTTGTTATAGAAGACTTTCTTATCTCTAATTTATCGATAATTGCTCTATATCTAGTAATGTCTTTTTTGTTAAGGTAAGTCAGTAATCGTTTTCTTTTACCAACTAGAGTTAACAATGCTCTTTTTGAAGAGTGATCTTTTTTGTTGTCCTTTAGGTGCCCTGTCAATCCAGCAATTCTGAATGTGAACAATGCAATTTGACCTTCTACAGATCCTGAATTATTTGCGTCACCACCGTGCTCTGCAAATATTTCTTCTTTCTTCTCTTTACTTAAGTATTCTGCCATTTTTTTTAATGTTTTAACCAAAAAGGATTACGGAAATCGTGTTTTAGCAGCCGCAAAGATAATATTAATTCATTAACAAAAAAGTAAAAAGTAAAAAGGGCTTGTTTTATAATGATTTATAAGTAAAAGTCGTTTAAAACCAAGTAAAAAGAGGTTAAAATCCAAATTTAATCCCTTTTTATTAAACTGAATGTTTAATTATAAGCTTAGAAACCAAGCAATTATCTAAATATTTTCTCAGATTTCACAATTTTACCTTTTTGAGTATACACTTTGAAGTAAATTCCATTCCATTTTGGTTCAATATTTATGTCCGACTTTCCAGATGCTACAGCTATTCCTGAAACATTATAAATGATTACATTATCATATACCAAATCAAGTTCATTTTCAAATGTACTTGTACTAATCCCCTCTCCACCTGAAGCATAATAACCATTGCCTTGATAAGGAAAAGAAACCAATACATATTTTTCATTGAGCTTCACAGATGTTAAATCAATAGGAGTCCATTCTGTCGTTTCACCTGTTGGTTCATTGTCAGAATAGAGACCAACCAATTTGTTTGAATTCCAATCAACATTAGGAACATTTGGAAGGACCAATGTTAATAAATAATCGGAGGTAGAATTATTTTCGTTTTCAAAACTATATACTCTATCTACCCAATCAAAATTACCTGAGGTAACAACATCGTTTGTCACAGAAGTTAATTGACTTGTAAAGCAATTTGCTTCTACAGAAGAAACATTTATAATTTCAGCAAATATACTATCGCCAGAAGTAAAATAAATTGTCTCCCCATCCAAAATTTCAGACTGAAAATCTACATCAATTTGTGTGAACGGAGTGTAAAACCCATCTTTCCCAAAAATAATATTTGGTAGCAAACTTGAATTTATAGATTCCTCACCAGAGATTGGGCAGCCTGTCGCAAAAGAAAGCGTACCTGCTGTACTATTGTATCCAACATCTGTGGCCGTTACCATATCATTCGTACTGTAAGCTTGGTTGTCAAAACAAATTTGGATCACTAAATTACTTTCTCCATCATAATCAAAGGGTGTATTAAAAACAATTTCATTGATACCAGGTTCAGGGTTGAAACTTGCTTTGAAAACTTCTACAAGAGCAAGTGTGTTACTGGGCGCACCAAATAAAGATGATAAATTGGTGTGTGCTATACTAATGGTAAAATCACTATAACCTGCAGCATTATTGGTTTCAACATTAAAAGAAATTGAACGAATCGGCCCCTCGTTAAGGCCAGCATTTTCTAAAAGTGCTTTTCTATACAAAAATTGAGTTCTTGCATCTTCATAAAACCCTGTAAAAGGAGCCTCAAATGATGCATTGCCACTCCCAATTAATGTTTCTAAAACTATACCATCAACGCCAAATTCTTGATCATTCTCTTCTATTACAAACTCTACGTTCTTATCAGAAAAGTCAACATCGGTATCCAAGTTTAGAATTATTGTTTTATCACCTTTAACAATTGCATCATCAAATACTGTGATTTCAAAATCAAAAGAAAGCTGGCCTTTTTCAAGTATAAACTTTTTGTTTTCAAATATATAATCTAATCCTTCAACAGCAGTACTTGATGGATCGACAACGACCGTAACATTCGCATCTTCATCGAATGGCTTAGTTGTCTGCACACCAAATCTTTTTATAGCGCTTGCATTACAGTTATCATTATTTACTTGAAAGTCTAATACATCATCATCAGATGTAAGTGTCAAGTTTGGTTTCGTTAAACCACTTATATCAAACTTGTAATTTTCCATAAGATAACTGCCGTTCCTTTCTCCATTGATCAGATATACTTCCTCATTTAAAATAAAAGAAGTTGGTGCCCATCTAGAAAGACCTGGGTGTGGAGTTAATAGAGTCCAGTCATCAATAGCTGGCTCGTACATCCAGAATTCTCCAGTCTGCATCTGTCCATGATCATCACCATCTCCACTCAATATCAATCCAACACCATCATACGACATCTGAGTGCCTGCGACTCTTCCTTCAGATGGCAAAGTTTTAACTTCAATCCAAGAATCATCAGTAGGATCATATCTGTACACCTGATTTGAAATAAAGCCATTTCCATGACCAAATGCTACATAAACGTATCTACCATCTGTGAATTGGTAAGGATGATGTCTAGGCGCAGCAGGATAAGTTGTTCTTTCTTCCCATGCATCATTTTCTATATTATAAACCCACCAATCATTATCATTACCGTTAACCGTACCACCTAACCCCATGTAGATTTCACCGTTTAGTGCAACCATTGCCGGATGAGTTCTTCCATCACATCCACAATCAGCCAATCGTGTCCAGACATCGGTTTGGGGGTCATATTCCCAAAAATCTTTTAATAAACTGTTACCATTTGCTCCGAAACCGAAATAAGCTTTTCCATTCCAAACTTCACCAATCGCAAAACCTCTAGCCAAACCAGGGAAATCTTGTTTTTGAGTCCATGCATCAGCAATAGGATCGTATGAATAAAACGCCTTAGAAACTCCATTTGGCGTAGTTCCACCTACAATATACCCAGTCCCGTCCAGAGCAAAACCAAAGCCATGATCAGTCCCGTGATTATTAGGTAGAGAAGCTACTTGACTCCACTCTTGAGAAAATGAAAAAACAGAAAAAAGTAAAAATAAAAGTGTAAATAAATTCTTCATTTATTTTGATTAAGTGATTATTGAATATATAAGATTGCTTGGTTTACTTTACAGTAGTTGTGAAATGATTAAAAATATCTTGCTAATCCTTTTTTAAACTCATTGCATGAAGTTAATACTTAAATCTCTGCATCCTAAAATGTCCTTATAATTTGAGAGATAAATATAAACGACATATTTAAAGTCTAATTGTTTTAGAGAATAAGCAAAAAAGAATTAACAAGCTTAATTATCTAAAGAGGCCATCAACATTATTCTGACCATAATCGTACTTTAAGAAGTTGAGCGCACTTGAATTTACTCCGATAGAAAATGAGTACGTATTTCTACTAGGTGACCAAGAAAAATTCATATTCCAACAATGTAATTTTCTTGTAAAAGTAAAACGTGTATATCCGAGATTGCTTGTTACAAAATCATAACTCAAGTTTCCAATGCTAAAATCCCAATTCTCTGTCAAAGGAATTCTACCAGAAATCCCAAGGGTATGGGTTTGTAATTTTCTTTCTATAACATCATCTACCCCTGTGAATGTATAAACAAAATTATGATCTATACTTATATTATCAATGATTGATTCTAAAGTGACCAATCCTTTTTCTTGATCTGACTTATTGTCTTTTGGACCATCGAACTTTTCAAAGTCTTCTAAATTTCTGTCAAACCTTTGATTTTGTTCATTGCCCTTAGAGTCTGAAATTGGAGTTTTAATTTCATCCTTCTTTTTTCCAAAAAAAGCTTCCCTTATTTTTTTGAATGTCAATTTATTCGAAAGTCTAATTTGTCCAGTTTCCAATCTAAAAAGCTTCCCTTCCTCTGACCAAGTTGTTTTATTCACAGACCTATTATCAATTTCAATATAAGGATCGAACGACCATCGCGTAGTCAGTTGGGTTATCCCCTTAAACAATCTTGTCGTACTGCTTATTGATACCCTACTCCATTGCAACGAATCCGCAGCAAAGTTGTAATTCCCAGAGACATTTACATTATCGAAAACTTTAAATTTCTTTTCTGTAGAATCTTTTTTTGAAAAGTGTTTTACCTCAAGAACATTATTGAACCCATACGTAACTTGAGATTGAAGTTCACTAAAAGAAGGATTGTTAAACGGTCCTTCATTGAATCGAGTGTAAACGACTGGAGCTCTTTCATCATCAGAATAGTATAAAGTATCGCTGTATGTTTCTCTGGTATTTGGCGCATATCGAAATCCGACTGAAGGTTTTAATGTATGTCGAATTCCTCTCAACCATCCTTTACTTGACGTAAGCGTAGCAAATAATTGTGTATTCAAACTGGCACCAGCGCTGTAGGTCCTGTAACTATCAAAACCACTTAAAGTATTGGTAACAAGTGTATCTGTAAAATTGTCTACTGCCTTGTTGATTTCTTTTTCAATGGTATTCAAAACTGAAGTTTCTTCATAATCAGCATTTACCACAAAACTAAAGTGATTGAACACACGATTAGAAAAACCTAAGGATATATCTTGATTCAATCCAGTTTTGACATCATCATACATTTCTTTTGTAAAAAAAGTACTGTCCGTTGCTTGAACAAAACTTTTCAGCTTAGCATCGTAATCAAATGATATTTTTTCATACCATGCCTCATCATTTCCACCTCTATTCTTTTTAACAAAAGGATAAATAGTATTCATATTTAACTTTGCGTCTGGCAATGTTAAGTTGATGACCCCTGTTCTTGTGTTTTGACTATGATTTAGTCCAAGGCTAAATGAGAAAGGGGATCTTGGCATACTGTGTCTGTAGAAAAAATTGGAGGTATAAGTACTTGTTAAAACAGATTCTACATCATCGTTGATTCTGTTTTCATTGTTGTTACCAATTATATTAATAGAGCCACCAATATTTACAAAAGGATGCGCTTTAGAATCTTGATTATGAGAAATTCGTATTCCAAATCCTTTTGCAGATAGTGGTTCAGAAGAATCCACAGTTTCTGTAATTCTGTTGTTAAATTTTAAATTAACACTGCCACTGAATTTGTATTTTTTCTTGTAGGTTGTATTTGCATACAACCCAAACGATCCTCTTGTGTAATAATCGGCTGTCAAACGGGTATGAATATAATCGTTGATAGGAAAGTACCATCCAAAACCTTGCAATCCAAAACCTAAGGCTCTGGAATTGAATTCAAAGTTTTGGGGAAATATTAATCCAGAACTTGTTCCTTGAACCAGTGGATAGAACCCAAAAGGCAACCAAATTGGCGTGGGCACTCCACCCAGTTCTAGGTTAGATGGACCAAATACAGCGACTTTATTGGCAATGACCTTAAGTTTTTTACCTCTAAATCCAAAATGAGGATGATCATGTTGACATGTGGTTATCACAGAATTGGCGTTATAGATCACGTCGGAATTAAATATTGTATCATTTTTAGCGCTTACAAATTTCGTGGTTTGCCCATGAATAGTAAACTCCCCTTCTTGAGTTATAGCATCAATTACAAGGCCCTTTTCGGTTTCAAAGTTGTATTTTAACCTGTTGTATTTGTATTCTTTATCACCGTCTTTAAATGTAGGTTTGATTGTATTCTTTTTTACCTTAGAAATCATTGCCTCCGCAATATTTGATTCCATTTGTAAAATTATATAGTCAGCTTTCAGCTCTTTGTTTTCGTAGGTCACTTTAGCATTCCCATACAAGTGCATTTCACTTGTTTTATGATCATACCGTTGAGAATCTAGGGAACTGTAATTAACTTTTGTTTCGAATCCATTATCAGCAAACTCCACTGTACGTTTGTTAACTACAGGTGTTGTATCCTTGACTGTTTTTATTATGGGTGAATTGGTGGTATAAAGAGAATCTGTTTGTGCAACAACGCTTGATGAAGCAAACATAATAATTACCAATATGACCAAGTACTTAAAAATAGTATAGAGTTTTCAGTGACATTTAGATTATAAACATAATTGTATATGTCATTTCATCAAAGTAAAGTCAATGATTTAACGAAAGAAAAACATGTTAAGTATGAATTGAGCAATTACAGAAGTGTTTCTAATCCTGGAACTTCATGATTTATATAACTAAGTGTCTCTTTCTTAAGAATTATTTACCAGCTGCTGGATCACCATTAGGGTATTCATAAGCAGGAACATTTTTGCCAAAAACCTTAAAGTAACGTCTTGGATTCAATCTGATGTCTTGAAGCAAAAGATTGAGATTTTTAGAGGAAGACTCGATATTCATGTACAATGATTTATCGTTAAGCAACATACCCATTGTACTTTCTTGGCTGTTCATTGATTTCATAATATCTTTCAATTCAGACAATGTGGTAGTGGCTTGATCCATTGTTGTTTCAACAGATTTTAAACTTGATTCCGCTTGTGTAATTGTACCCTCAGTCTTTGAAATGGTTTCTGACAACTTGACCTTACTTAAATCGTTTGTAATAGTCGCTAAATTATCCAGCATCACATCTACCTTTTGATTGCTAACAACCAAAGATTCCGTTAATGTAGAAATATTGGAAACCGTTTTTTCCATATTTCTAGAAGACCTAGACATCAAAGTCTCTAGTTTTTCAGAGATAGAAGCAAAGTTTTCCAAGGTAACAGAAAGGTTTCTAATCGAAACATCCACAGCATCGTTTGAATTGGGATCTCCTAATCCAGCGATTGTTTTATCAATAGTGCCAGTTATTTTTTCAATATTTTGATCCAGTTCGTCTTCGGAGATTATAGAACCAAAAAGGCCAACATTTTTCGACTTTAAAACTGATTTATTATCAGCACAATTACTACCATCGCACATCTTATCAAAAACCAATTCAATTCTTTTCCCCCCTAGAGGACTTATAGACATCAGTTGAGCAATTGTATAATCAGGAATTTCAACCTTATCACTTACAGTAAATCCAACTCTAATTTGCTTGATATCATCAGGTTCGGGTAAAATAGAGATTACAGTTCCTACCTCAAACCCATTTATTTGAACGGGGGTTGCGGTATTAACATCTTGGACATTTTCATAAATTGCAAAGAAAGTTTTGTCCCCACTGAACATATTCTTTCCAGAAATAAATTTAAAGCCCCAAATACTCACGGCTAAAGTAACAAGTGCCAACAGGGCTATGCGAATCTCTCTTTTCATAAGGCTACAAAACTATAATTAATAAGTTATTATCTATAACTTAAATGGTTGCAAATTTGTTTATATACTGATATAATGCATTGGGATGTCGAGCTTTAACAAAGCTCCTCTCTTTCAGCGCTCGGATCTAGAGATAAAATTATTGCTATATATATAAAAAAAGACCATGCGAAAACTCGCATGATCATTTTTATCCTTTTGGTTTATATTAAAACTACTTACGCTAAAGAATTAACGAATCTCGTTAATTTACTCTTTAAGTTTGCAGATTTGTTCTTATGCCAATTACCGCTTTTTGCTAATCTATCAATCATTCCAACAACTTTAGGTAAAAACGCAGAAGCTTCTGAGTTTTCAGTCATTTCTCTCAATTTAGCAATCGCTGTTCTTGCAGACTTCTTATAATATCTGTTTTGAAGTCTTTTCTTAGCGTCTTGTCTTATTCTCTTTTTAGATGATGCGTGCTGTGCCATTATCTCTTTTTAATTTTGGATTGCAAAAGTAGTGTTTTTTCTGTTATCAAACATAAAAAAGTCATAATTTCATATAATATTTACATGATCAAGTAGGCATAAGATTTGCATCATATGACTAATTAATAGTATTTGTAAATATATTGATACAAGTAAAATATAAAGATTACTTTGTTCATAAATGATTTATAAGTAAATACATATTACGAAAATATAATATATAAAAGAACTACCTTGCCTCGGAGGAATTAAAGTAGACACTGAAAAATAAAAAAGAATGAAAGATTATTCATACGTTTTTAACGCACATCCAACTTTTATTGATGAAATGTATAGTAAATATGCGAATGATCCGACTTCAGTAGACGATGGGTGGAGATTATTTTTTGAAGGATTTGAGTTCGGAAATGTTAGTGACGTCTCAAATGGAGCACCAAGTGCGACTGCGTCAGCTGTTAAAAACGAAATTCTTGAAAATTCAACAAAAGAATTTGGTGTCTTATCAATAATTCAGGGTTTTAGAAGCAGAGGACATTTATTATCTACAACAAATCCTATTCGTGAAAGATTGGATAGAAAACCACACCTAGCTCTTTCAGATTATAATTTATCTGATGATGACCTTAACCTTAAGTTTTCGGCTGGTGCCACAATTGGTATTCCTAATGCCACTTTAGCAGAAATAATCGACAGGTGTAAGAAAATTTATGCTGGCAATATCGGTTTTGAGTGTGGACACATTGAAAATAGAGAGAAGCGTGTATGGTTAAGAGACAAAATTGAGAACAGAGACCTCTCAGGTTCTTATGGTCTAGATATTAACACAAAAAAACGCATCCTAGACAAATTGAATGGTGCTGTTATCTTTGAAAAATTTTTACATACCAAGTATATTGGACAAAAGAGGTTTTCACTTGAAGGTGGAGAATCCACAATTGCTGCATTAGATGCTAT
>CAJQRD010000110.1 GCA_905480605.1 uncultured Saprospiraceae bacterium
TTATTAATTCTGATTTTTATAATTTATTGATGTTTCATTTAAGAAGCAAACTTTAGTGCAGTATGGCAAGAAAAGTATTTAGCAATAGTTTACATGATCTTCATCACTCTTATGAGGACAACAGAAACTTGTATCTTTCGGAGTATAACTTTGCATTTATAAAAATTCCTAAAGTTGCTAGTACCTCTTTGAAGGTCGCGTTTGAAAATTTTTCGAGCAAAAACTCTGGGATACCTACAAGACTACTTGATAATTACAAGGAGTTATTTACAGCAGCTTTTGTGCGTAACCCATGGGATAGATTACTATCATGTTATCTTCAAAAAAACCAGAAGAATAAACTTTCATTTTTTGAAAGAAATAATATTCCAATTGATGCAACTTTTGAAAAATTTGTAAATCTAATATGCAAAATTCCAGAACATCAAGCTGACCGACATTTCCGTTCTCAGTGGACATTTTTATTTAACAACATAGGTGAACCTCTTGTAGATTATTTAGGATACTTTGAAAACCTAGATGCTGACTTCAGATCGTTGTGTAATAAAATAAACCTACCTGAAGTCCATTTACCTCATGAAAACAAAACAACCCACATGAGATCAAAAGAGTTTTACACAAAAGAACTTGCTGAAATGGTTGAAGATCGATATAAGTTAGATATAAAATTACTTGGCTACACTTTTCACCAAAAAGAAAGTAATAGAACAGACCAGAATCAATTGCCAGTACTATTGGTTGCGGATCAAAATAAAATTGTAAAATATAAAAATGAAAAAATCTTATGGGCATTGAATAACATTCACCAAAATTATAGATGGGAGAATAAGAAACCTTTGTGGGGATTAAAGAAAAGAAAAAAGTATAGACGACAAGGTCTTCCTTACCAATACGAAGAAAATAGAAATATCTATCTTCCCACATATAAAATACCAAAAGTGGCAAGCTCAACGTTATGGATGATCGCATCAAAGTTGTTAAACTTAGAAGGAGTAACAGTAAGGGAGGTAAATCTTCCATTTATTTCATCTAGAATCTTAAATAATTATAGTGATGTTAGAAAAGTTGGATTTATAAGAAACCCATGGGATCGTTTGCTGTCTTGTTATATAGAGAAAAAGAACAGCACGTATACTCACTTTTTTGATAAAAACAATATGTCAGCAGATATATCTTTTGAAGATTTTGTAAAACATATTTGTAAGACACCAGAACACCTATCTGATAGACACTTTCGCTCTCAGTGGACCTATCTTTTTGATCACAAAGCCATTTGCATTGTTGATTTTTTAGGAAGATTTGAGTTTTTAAAAAGAGATTATGAGGCGATGTGTAGAACTTACAACTTGCCAATAGAAAAACTCGATCATTATAATAAAACATCTCATGATTCATATGTAGAATATTACACAAAAGAATTAATTGAATTGGTAGAGAAGCGTTACCAATTGGATATAGAATTATTAGAATATAGCTTTGGCGTTCCAGTAAAAGAATCAGAAATAGATATTAAGAATAAACCACTTTCGGATTTAGTCTTAAATACGATGTTGGTTTATAAAGCACAAAAGTTGCTTTACGTATTGAATGAATTTCATTCAAAATATTCGTATGAATTTGAAAATACACTTAAAGCAAAATTTTCTAGATTGTTAAAAAGATTGATTTATTAGATATTGTTTATAGATTGCTTTGAAAACATCTCTTTATATATACCACCCTTACTTAATAGTTCTTCATGTGATCCTTTTTCTTTTACTATTCCTTTATCTAAAACTATTATTTGGTCAGCCAGGCTTAGATTATAAATTCTATGAGAAATGAGAATAAGAATTTTATTTTTTGCAATGGATTTTAACTCTTCAAATATTTTTGCTTCTGATAAAGGATCTATTGAGCTGCTTGGCTCATCTAGAATAATAATTTCCGCATCTTTATAAAAAGCCCTTGTTAAAGCAATTTTTTGCCATTGACCAGTGCTTAGTTCGTGACCATTTGTGAATCTTTTTCCTAACTGTTGTTCAAACTTATGTTCCAGAGAATTAATGAATTCTAGAGCAGTTGATTTTTTAGCTGATGTTATCAATTTATCTTCAGATCCTTTGTTTTTAATATCAGCTATCTCAATGTTTTCTTTTGTAGTTAATTGGTATTTGGCAAAGTCTTGATAGATTACGGAAATAGATTTTCTAACTTGAATTGGATCTATATTCTTAATGTCAATTCCGTTATATTTTATTGTACCTGAATAAGGGTCATAAAGTCTACTTAGTAATTTTATAAGTGTTGTTTTTCCTGAACCATTTTCACCGACAATAGCAATAACTTGTCCTTTGTTGAACTTTAAAGATAAATCAGAAATGGTATCCGATTTGTTATCAGGATATTTAAAACTTATATTATCAAATTCAACAGACTCTATTGGTAGCGTTAGATTTATCGGTATTTCAGGTGCCTTTATCTTAGGTTCTAGTGCTAAAAAATTAAAAATATAATTAAGGAATAATCTGTTGTCATTTATTCCAACAAGAGAATTAAGAGAAGACTGGATTGCAACTTGACCTTTCTGGAATGCTTGAAAATACATAACCAGATCTCCTACCGTTATACTACCGTCAACAGCATTAAATACGATAAATGAATAAGTTAATACAGAAGCAATAATCTCAACCGATTTGGCGTAAATACTTGAACGTGCCCGAGCATTAAAAATTTTAAATTTTTCTGTAAAAAGCTGTTTTCTAATTTTTATAAATCTTTCTTTAAGGCTTTCACCAATATTAAAAATCCTGACTTCTTTAACATAAGTATCAGCAGTAAGTACTTTGTTTATGTATGAAGCTTCTCGTTCAAGGCTTGTTCTTTTCTTTTCCCAACTATATAGTTTTTTTGAATAATGCCATTTTACAAATGCAATGGGTAGCGCAAATGTGATTAGAATAATTGCAATAGACCAATGCATAAATAACAGTAAACCAGCAATGGAAACTAAAAGAAAAGAACTTTTTAAAAACTCTGTCAGCTTGGTTAAGATTAGAGTTGGGCGATACAAGGCTTGTCGTTGGGCTTGATGAAAAGTATTGTGAAATTCAGGATTTTCATAATAGCTTAAGTCTAAACTAAGGGCTTTATCTATTATAATAGAAGACATATGATCTGAAACCAGTTGCTTTTGAGTTTCGCTTATCATCATTTGATAGTTACCTACCATTGCTTGAACAAACTGTATAAAACCAATCAACAAAACATAAACGAGAACTTCTTTGAATTCAATATTGTTTTTTGACAATGCGATACTGTCAATAAGCAGTTTAGTCAAATAAAGGGTGAATAGAGGAAGAATAGCTTGTGTAAATTGACATATTAACAAAAGGATTGTCCATTTTTTACTGGAATCCCAAACGAACCTTAAACTGCGTGTAATATAATTTGAATACATTTATATAAATATCGATTCGTTGTAACTTGTGATGAGCAAATTTACTCTAGTTGTTATTTAAAATAAAAACTGACCTAAATTTAATATTAATAACTCTAACCATCGTGTGAATGTCAAAAAATATTAAACAAGTCGATCATGCATTGGCTTATGTTCTACGTATTTGTCGGTGCTTTGTTATTGATGAACCATCTCATATAATTATTCCGGAAAACATTAGCTTGGAAGATATTTGGAAAACGATTCAAAAGCACAAGGTTCAGGCTATAGTTTATGAAGTTGACAATAAGTTTAATTTAGGTCTACCGAAGCCATTTCGAGCTAAGTTAAATAAACGAAAGACCAGAATGCTAATGCAGAAGTTATTTTTGATCAATGAAATGACTAGTATTCAAGAGGCACATAAAGAAAGAGGTATGTATATAATACCCTATAAAGGTATTGCTATTGGAATTTTTTTTTATAAAGACATCACTCAAAGAGATTTTAATGATATTGATTTTGCGATAGAAGAAAAAAACATATCAAAATCAGCTGAAGTTATGAAGTCATTGGGTTACGAAGAGTTAAAGGAAGAAAGTGATTTTTCGGTACCAAATCGCTCACGGTCTTATCACATTGATTACTCATGGGTTAAATATGGAGACAATGGTAGAGTTATTTGTAATTCGGAAATTCATTGGCAACCTACTAATTCTGCACTTTTTATACCCGACCAATTTAAGGAGTTGAAAAAAGCAACAAAACCTACAAGGGTTCTTACTGAGGAAATTCAGCTTTTTTCTAAAATCGATAATGCATATTTCATGATTCTTCACCATGGCTTAGTTGACAATTGGTTTCAATTAAGACACCTTGTAGATCTCGTAGTTGCTTTAAAAGAACTCAGTTCCGATGAAGTTTCTGAACTGAAAGAAAAATTAAGTAAGGCAAACGTGTTAATGGCTTTTTATTATGGTGTACAACTGAGTAGAGATCTTCTTAACGTAGAATTGGACGTTGTTGAGACACCCAAATTGCATTTTTACAAGCAATATCTCAAAGCATTTAAATCAGGAGAATACGTAGGAAAATGGTCTGAAAATAAATTTAAACTATTTTACTATTTACTCATGAATGATAATCATGCAGCTAGAGGAAGATCGCTTATTAAGTTTTTAAAATATCTCTTAAAAGAGAAGAAGTTTAAGTATTTAACTTCCATTAAAGGCAAGTAAAGAATAAACTATTTTTTATGTTTTTTTATAAATTTAGAAATTTTAGTGTTCATTTTACTAAGCACAGTTTTTTCTTTTAACAATGCTTTTTTATTTTCTATTTCAGGGTCCAACCTTTTAAGTTTATTTATTTTTTTGTTTAATAATTCTTTAAGGAATTTAGCTCGCTTTATAGCTTTAGGTGTTTTTCCAAGTTTATCAAGGCACTCAATTAACAATACTTCGTTTGCCAAATACCTATTACATAATTCATAAGCCTTTTTAGAATAGTGATAAGCCTCACTATAATTACCATTGTCAAATAAAAAACGGCTATACTTATGTAATAATGAAACATCATATGGATTATAACTCAATCCCTTTTGATAATAGGTATTAGCTAAAGCTAAATTTCCAAGTTTTGAATTAACCCTAGCTTGTTGAATATAGATTTTACTTTTATCCCAAGAAAGTTGGGCCGAACTTAAAATGGAATTTGCCTTCTGAATATTTACTTTTTTAGTTCCTAAATTATACTTCTTTTTACTAAGATTTGAAGTATAAAAAAATAACATGCTGAAAGCAGATGCAATTATGATAAGTATTGCATAAGTTCTTGAATTTATAGTTATTATGCTTTTAGAATTTCTATTTAAAACAGCAATACAGAAGGCAACTAAGACTGTTAAACCATTAAAGTTTTCAAAGAAGTTATAAACAATTCCATACATCAAACCTACCCATAAAAAGGATGTTATGGAAAAGATAGCAGCGTAATCGATGCCTTCGAGGTTTATCTTATTTCTAAGACTTTGAAAACAAGAGATTAAGATCATTAACATAAAAGTAAAGCCCAATAGTCCAAGCTCTGATAGAGTTTGAAAAAACCAACTATGAGCTTGGTTGTAAACCCTTGGGTTATAATTATTGTTTCTGTCAGGCGTATAATTGTTTAATCCAAATTGTCCTATTTCTGTTTTCCAATTGTTTTTACCAATTCCAATAACAGGTGATTTTTTAAACAACTTATAACTACTCTCCCACATTTCTATCCTATCATTTTGTTGATTGAATTCCTCAAATAGTTTAAATTTATTT
Organism: uncultured Saprospiraceae bacterium; assembly: GCA_905480605.1. Lineage (GTDB taxonomy): Bacteria > Bacteroidota > Bacteroidia > Chitinophagales > Saprospiraceae > RFSX01. The sequence continues at coordinate 5,734 of CAJQRD010000110.1, forward strand.
ATGAAAATATCCTTGTTAAAAGAAATTACTAAAATTGCTAACATTGCAATAAGAATTACCTTACTGCTATTAAGGGTCATCTTTTTTACAGAGGATTTGGTTTTATAAAACCAAAAAAAAGGACCGATAAAAAAAAGTCCCAAAAAAGCTTGTAATGATCCAACGGAATAGACAACTATACCTACTCCTAAAGTTAAAAGAAAAACAAATATTGTGTTATAAGTTGTTCTTTTTATAATAAAAAGGAAAGGCATTAATACTAGGATTAATGAGCAGAAAAAATTATAGTTTAAACCAGAGATATTAATTAAAAAAACTTGGGATTTGGGAACGAATGCTGCATAAGAAATCATGCTTAAAGCAAATATGAGGCAGATGAAAAAAGAAATGCGCAAAAGGTATTTTGCTGAATTATCCCACTCTATAGTCTCAAAAAGTTTGAAAGAAAGGAAGGTAAGTAGAGTAGTAAAACTTCCAAAAATGGCATAATAAGGATTAGTGGACCAGAATGCTGATAAAAATGTTAAAATAACGAGTCCAATCCAGCCGCAATCAGCTAGTGTAAAACGTAAGTTACGTTTAAGTCCCAATAATACAATTCCATAAATGGAGAGAGCAATGGAAATAGAAAGACATTTTTGGTAGTCGGTAAACTTTGGTGATAGATAGGGTATGTAAAGTAGAGAAATTAATAAAATGACTAATCCTAATATTAAGAATATCTTTTTTTTTAAAAAATCATTAGCTATGAGGTTATTGAATTTCATTGTATATAAAAAACCTTAGTAAGTATTATTTAAGTCCAACTACACTCTTATTGTCTTTCCCTTTCAAATATAGAAATATTAATGAGCTTGATATCTATATTGTTGGTTGTCAATAATAGAAAATGAAAAGGTCGAAAATAATCAGTTTAAAAATAAATAAAACCTAAAACGAAGAATGAAAAAAAAATAAGCTACCACAACACTATGATAACTTATTCTTTAAAGTGCCCAAGGGGGGAGTCGAACCCCCACGCTCATACGAACACATGGCCCTCAACCATGCCTGTCTACCAATTCCAGCACTTGGGCTTATTAAGCAAGACAAAAGTAATTAACTGATTTAATATTCAAACTAAATAAACTATTATTATAATGCGAGGTTAAATTATTATTGAAATAATTTTAAAATAATAGATTGCATTTATCATTAATAGAGTCATTAAAAAGTAAATTACTCCAGGATCTACCGGGTTGGGATGCTCAAAAATTAATGTCTCCAATAAAAACAGCGAAATACAGAGAAACGGCTTCTGATGCTAAAAAAGCAGGCGTTATGTTATTGTTGCATCCTAATGAAGATAATGACCTAAGTCTGTTTTACATAAAAAGGACGAGTCATAACCCAAATGATAAACATGGAGGGCAAATCAGTTTTCCTGGAGGTCAAGTGGAACATTTGGATAATAATTATTCAGAAACGGCTATCCGGGAGACATACGAAGAAATCGGGGTAAAATCTGTTGATATCCAAGTTTTGGGTCATTTGACCTCTATTTATGTCTTTGCTAGCAATTTTTATGTACAGCCTGTAGTTGGATTTTTACCTTACA
>CAJQRD010000111.1 GCA_905480605.1 uncultured Saprospiraceae bacterium
TTTATGATTCCGTAGCGAATCAGGACGTGATTTAATGTTCAGTCCTTCCTAGGTTGTGAGACCTTCGAGGGTATGGGTTTAGCAATCCTCGCTCATTGCTCCTAGTACTATGACCTCGGCTGACTTCTCAGAAATATCAACTATTCCTGAGACCTCCCTGGGTAAGTGCCTATTCTTTCCGTCGATATCTACTTGATCTACTAAAAGAGCCTTTTGGTATTCTTAGGGCTTAACAATGATGTGCTTGCTCACCCCAACTCTAATAGCCTCTGTATCAAATTTCTGTTCGTTAGAACCGACTTTTGTAGTCTCGCTTCCTTCAGATTTAAGGTCACCCTTAACACCCTTACGACTTACTAATACTTCGAAACCTTCGTCTCGCATATAAGGGACTTGCACCCTCTAGAATAATTTTGCTATCTTTCGGATAGCGGCACATGCCAGGCACACACATAGACTTCATGTTTGGTCGTGCCGACCACACGAAGTCCTATTTATTGTGCTTTCATTATTTTTTATTTAAATAGCTTTTAATGTCATTAGATAAATCCACACTTCGCTTTTGTCCTTCAATTAATGTTCTTTCTAAATTCCCCATCATTCTCATTCTTAATACCAGAATATTAGCATATTCGTTATTATTTACGAAAGCACTTAATGTTCTCTTGTAAGGTAACTTTTTAAGTTTTATAGAACTTATGGAATCCCAGTTTCCTGATGGGTTAGCATATTTCATATCGTAAGGAAGTTGATATTCATTCCAAACATTGTTTGCAAGATTATAATTTTCGTAAATAATGTCCATATTAGCCTCTATTGATAGGATTCTATTTTTAAGGTTTTGATCTTTCAAATATTCTAAGTTTCCAGAATTAATTAAATCAGTAAAAGTTGATTCCTGTAACGTGGGTTTGTAAATTGGTCTCGTAGACATTACATTCCTAAGCAGACTGTCATTATAATGAACAGCATTTTTAGAATGTAATTCTGACAATGTGTTAGCTGATCCTTTTATATCATTATGAGCTGTTTCTATGTAGGTTGTTAAAGCATCAATATTAGATTCAATTTCTGTATTAAGAGTGCCTAAATAAGTAAGTGTTTTTTTTGTAGTAATGTTGTTTTCATTCCAATTGTTAATCTGTAATGCAATTAAAATTCCAATTACAACAAGTACAATTTCTCCAATAGCATATTTAAAATACTTTCCTGTTTTATTTTTTTCCATAAGGTCGTAGCGTATTTTTCTAAAGAATTTTATCATTGGTTAGCGGTTGGTTATAATGAAGCATAACGGTTAGGATATATGTTGTAGACCGATATCTGTAATTGATCTACAAGTGAATATAAGTATTTATGAGGAAAGTTCTATTAATTGAGCGCGAAGGTCTATGATCATGATTACACATTGTTACTTTCCGCCTACCTATTCTCTATACAATTGCTTGACTAAATATCCTTCCTGCTTCCAGTAACAATTCTTTTTTTTCGACTATTTGTTAGATAGGTCAACTATTCGACAGTACTTCTACTCGGAACAATTCTCCAATGCAGATCAATAATTTGCTGGACATGAAATTGGTTCTATAATCAATTGTGGAATAAAATGTATATGATATAAGGCATATTTTTCTCAAAATCCGATCTTTTAGATAAAATTTAACAGCTATTATCTAGCTTTTGTCATTTTTCTTGTAACAATTACTTAACCTTCTGATACTAGAGAATAAGGATAAACACTTGAACGTAATTCAGCAACGTCTACATTCAGAATTCCATATCCGAATGCATATTCAGTTACAGTTCTTAGGATTCCTCCGCTAATGTCATAAATAAATATAGCAGATTTTACATCATATTCTGATACGTAATAATCTATTTGAGCGTTCTATCAGTTGTGCTAGGTCTGATCTAATCCAACACATCTGCTTGACCTTAATCGATGCCCTTTGAAGACTGGGTCTTACCTCGTTCTTGTAGTAAAGTAATCATTTTATTTAACTCATCGATTTGAGTTTGCTGCTCTTGAATAGCCTTGATTAAAACAGGTACTAGCTCTGCATAGTTAAGTCCTAATAGCGCTGTTGGAGTTACAGTCTTATTGCCTTCTGCATCGATCCTAATTGTTTTATCATATACAACTTCAGAAACTACTTCCTGCACTTCTTGAGCTATCAGACCGACCTTTCTTCCTTGTTCTCTATTATCATTCCAATAGAAAGTCACAGGTCTCAAACCTAGTACAGCGTCAAGACCATACACTGAATTCCTAACAGTATTCTTTGTTCTCGCATCAGAAGTTTGAATAGTTCCGTTTGAAGCCCAAACGTCTTTCCATCTGTTAACTGCACTTCCTAGATCAGTGACACCATCGCCACCCGCCATGAGACCAATACCATCTATAAATGCTATTTCATATCCACAATTTTGAAAGGACAAATTCTCAGAATCGATTGCATTGAATACGAAAGGCTCCGAACCGACATGCTGAATCTGGCTAGTTCCTGTTAATAGAAGATCTCCTCCTGAAGTTATTTCTATAGTTTGACTATATAAAAGAAATGGACATAGTATGGCTAAGAAAATATAATAGTGCTTTTTCATTATGCTAATTTTAAGTTAATTTTTTTATCAAAAATACTATTTCTAATGGGAATTAAACGAAGAGAAAAATGAATAAGAGATTGACTTTATTGTCTTTCCTTTATTAAATGCAACTGAGTCTTATTCAATTCTTAATAGGTTGCAGAAGATATGCGATCACAAAGCTAAACAACATTTAAACTTTCATTCTTTTGGTGGCAAGTAACGTTAGCATATCTGTTGTAGACCGATATCCGGTAATGATCTAAAAATGAAGATAAGTATTTATGAGGAAAGTTCTACTAATTGAGCGTGAAGGTCTATGATCAAGATAACACATTGTTACTTCCAGTACTCTATTTCAATAGTGGTATCGACATTGAATAATTGTACATTTTTGATTTTGACCTTTTGACCCTTCTAACTTATAAATTAATCTATGCTCAAGGTTAATTCTTCTTGACCAATAACCTGCAAAATCATATTTTAATGACTCGGGTTTTCCTAAACCTACAAAAGGGTCCTTCTTTATAGAATTTATTAATCTAATTATTTTTTTAACAGTTTTAATATCGTTTTCTGCCCAATAATTTAAATCGTCAAAACCTGTTTGCGTGAATGTAACTTTCATTTAATTTATTAAAGTCTCTGCATCGAATTCTTTGGCTTTCCCACTATTAGCTTGTGAAATTCCTTTAAGCAACCTTTTGTAATTTGCTTTAGAAGACATCAAATGCTCTGTTTCTTTAATTGAATTAAACTCTCGAATCGACATAATTACTATCGCATCTTCTTCTTTATTATTTCTTGGAACAAGAATAACCTCTGAGCTTTCACTTACTTCGTTTAAATGTGACTTCAGATTAGCTCTAAGGTTTGAAACAGTTATAGCTTTCATAATGTATTATTTGTACGTAATAACGTACAATGTAAGGTTTTGGTTCAACGATTCAAAGATTTTTAGTAAAAGAGTTTCTCGTATTGCTTTAACACTAATAATCTTTACAAGCTTCTATCATTCTTGTTGAAATACAAGTGTAAGTTTTCTAGTGTTGGATGTAACGGTTAGCATATCTGGCGTTGGCCGATTCCTGTTAATCATCTTAAATCAAGATAATCAATTTAGCCGAATATTCTACAAAATTAGCTAATCGCCAATGATCATGATATCTTTTTGTTACCCACATTGGTTACTTTATTAACTCGTCAAGATTATATCTTTTGAACTCACTTTTCTTTAGTTTGCTTATTTTCCTAATTTCATTTTTAGTTTGAACTCTTAACCAAGTGGAAGCTTCGATTCCAGAAATTTTTTCGAATATCAATGCAGTTTCCAGATTTAACTTTCTTTCACCATTCAATAATTTTCCTAAATTAGATGGTTTCATTTCTAAGTAATTTGCAAATTTACGCTGTGAGATATCGAGAGAATCAATGAAGCGTTTTATAAATTTTCCAATATCTAAAAACCGTTTCCCCTCAACTAGATATTCTTCCATTTCAATTTTAAGTGTTGTAAGCTTAATTTTTATTTGGTCTGATTTACTAAGATTTAATGCTTTGCTTCTGATTAGTAAGCGAAAGTCTTCATATTCGACTCCTTTTCTAACCATAGGTTCTGATAAGACTCCTGACTTTAAATTATCGATTGCTGACTTACTCATGTTTATTATTTCAAGTATTTTTTCATTAATCTTCTTCCTTGTTCTGGATCAATATACATTCTTTGACCAATTGTTTGAATTGCACCAAATTTTAATTTATAGTGCTCAACTAAACTAGTTTTTGATGTAAAAGTTAAAAAACCAGTATATCTTGACTTAAGTTTAAACGCTTCTTTACAGCAAAAAGCTATTAATATTCCTGCAACAAAGTCGTATTTCTTTTTTGAACCAATATTCCAAGGCGCTAACTCAATGATTTCCATGGTTAACATTCCATCGTCAACTATTATTTGAATTGCACCTTGAACTAATGAATCAAATTTCGTTTTCAGTAGATAGACTTGTCCTTTTTTTAGCGCCAATTTCCAATTAAACTCCCACCCATTTTTCTTTAGTGGTATTTGGTCTTTTGTTGCTTTAACTATCTTGACTTGAAAGTATTCTTTATCCTTTAAATTATAGATTTTCAATGTTATACGTATTGTATATCAAATATACATTATTATTATATAATTTACAACTTTTAAAGTGCTTAGAAAAGGTCATTTTCCTTCATTGTGCCTAATGGTCTAGTATATCCAGTGTGTCCAGCTATTGCTGGGCATGATCGTCATATACATTGTTAGCAGCTTTCTTAAAATAATCATTTACTATTAAATAGGTTTTGTCTACCAGTCTATGCTTAAAAAAGTCATCATTGTTGGATAACATTACAATCGTTAATGGACGCTTTTGCTCATAAATCACAAAATTATTTGTCCCAAACCAAAGTCCAGCAGAAAGAGCTAGCGAGTCTGTTACTTCCCAACCCATAGCATAAGATGACTCTTTACCTGTTAATATTTTCAAATCCTCTGAATCCAATTCAGTATTCATCGATAAAGGCTTAAAAATTAATTCATGTGATTGATTATTTAAAATGGTTTTGTGGCGAATAGCTTCAATATATTTAGCATAATCATGCAAACTAAGATAAATACCTCCGGCTCCAACAACTTCATCCATTGGATGCCCTTCAACTGATTGCCATTGTTCTAAGCTGTCTTTCTCATAACGATAAGCATATTCAGGAATTTTCGAAGAATCGGCATCATCAATGAATTGGGAATGTATCATCCCAGCTTTATCGAAAACATACTTTTTAATATAATCCTCATACCTCATTCCGCTAACCTTTTCAATAATTTGAGCCAGAGTTGCATAAGTTCCATTATTATATTCAAATGCAGTTCCGGGCGAGAAACGTATTACATTATTGTTCGCATACCATTCCATGATATCTTCATTGCGAGCGTATTCATTTGAGTTCTTTTTACTATTTTCAATTATCCAATCACCGTCTTCAATGCCAGAAGTATGTGAAATAAATTGTTCTATAGTCACATTTTGGAATATCGGATAGGGGAAGTATTTATAAATTGTATCAGTTAATGCAAGTTTGTCTTGCTCCATTAGTTTTAATATTCCAAGACAAGTAAACTGTTTGGTCATAGATCCTGATCTCATATTAGTTGAAGGAGTTATTGGCTTATTGTTTTCCAAGTCCCTCAAACCATATCCTTTATTAATTATTTTTTCACCATTATACAAAATGAGTAGCGCAGCTCCAGGACTATTTTCATTAAAGTGAGCACCATATAAAGAATCTAACTTTGCTTGAAGATCGGTATAATCGGAATGGTTAATTGCGCTTTCTTTGTTTTCATTTTTACATGAAAAAAAACTTAAAATAATTAAGATGTAAATTACTCTCATATGGTTTAGTTTTATTGCTGCTAACGGTTAGTACCTGAGCCGCTTTAATGGCTTATATACATTGTTGTGCTTTCGTATTATTTAATTTCATCATTAATTAATTCTAAGATTAAATCGATTTCATTTTTTAACTCGGAATAATATCCTGAATTAAGATACCTACCTGTTAATATAAAATCTACAAGGCCATTTTCTAATTCTTGTGATTTTAATAAGTGAAGATTCCCAAGGTCAAATTTACTTTCCCCTATCCCAAATGTATTCCACTTTTTGTTCGCTAGTAATTTTTTAGCATTTCCACTGGCGTTTAACATAGCGATTATCTCCATCCGAGTAACTGCGTGTTCTTCTTCTTGAAATCTAACTTTACTCAATTTTCCGTTGTAAGCAGACAACCCAAACTTTAATTTCTCATTACTAAAAATAGTGAGTTTGCCAGAACTAATTATTTCATCCAATACAGCTTTATTTGGCCGATATTGTACCTCGATATTTGTCATATCCATAACCAAATCGGCAAATTCGTTTTCTGTAATGCTAGGATTATCTGGTCCCATAAGATTTGAAAGCTCTATGGCATTGTCAAGGTTAAAACCATTTCTCTTAATCATTTTTTCCAATTCAATAATATTGTAATTGAATTCTTCATTCAGGGATACTAGATATTCTTGCTCGACATTTCTTTCTTTAGAATTCTCATTCCAATTATTAATCTGAAGCGCAATTAAAATACCAATGACTACAAGGATAATTTCTCCAATAGCATATTTGAAATACTTCCCAGTTTTACTTTTTGAAAGCAAATCTTGTCTAATTTTTCTAAAGAATTTTATCATTGGTTAGCGGTTGGTTATAATGAAGCACAACGTTAAATTAGATACCCAGCTAGCTTCATGCTCGCGTCGTCCATCCATTGCCTCCTAAATATAACAATTTACTAACTCTTCTCAGATGGAGGGATGGGGTTATTCCAAAGTGTTAGTAACGGTTTGTGTATGAGTCTTGGCTGGGTTTTGTATGACATGAGCATATACACATTGTTGTGCTTAGTTAATTCTTTGCAGTTTCAGAATTAAGATATTTACCAATGTTAAATAAAACCTCTTCTATACCAGATTTCGTATTGTCACATCTCGTTATGTAGAAACCAATAAATCGGTTTACATAGTTTAATTGGTGAATAAAATCATCATTCAATAGGGCTTCCTTATCAAAAAATAAACTTTGTTTTGAATTTTCAATATAGCGTCTACTTTCCCAATCCATTTGCCCAGTTCTTTCATCTAGAATTTCACCGTTGTGGACAACACGTACATATAAATGCTCATATAAGTTTAGGATGCTTCGTTTTAATGCTTCGTTGTTTATTTTATCAATTAAACCGATATTACTTGCTGCATTATAAGAGCCAACTGTAGGAAAGAAAGTAAAATTCCTTCCAGCGTCATACGATTTTATGCTGTCCTTTAAAATAATTATATTTAAATCAGGGCTACTGCTTAATTCAATGGCATCTGTTATCGATTTAGATCGCAAAAATTGATCTTCAGTAACCTCAGTAATTTCATATAGGTCATTTCTTAAATCAGATATTAAACTAATTAGAAATTGCTTTGTTTTTTCTTCTGTTTTGCGGTTTTCATTCCAATTGTTAATACCTAGAGCAATCAAAATTCCAATCACTACCAAAACAATTTCTCCAATTGCATAAATCAGATACTTGCTGAATTTACTTTCAGAAAGTAGTTTTT
>CAJQRD010000112.1 GCA_905480605.1 uncultured Saprospiraceae bacterium
CCACTTTCAGCATGAGTCCCTTTAAAATTCCAGTGCTTAATAAGTTGATCACCATCACCAAATAAATTGACAATTAAAAATTCAGAGTCTGGAAAACCTGTAATATATCCTGCATAAGCATTTTTAAATTCTTCTGGACCTTTAGCGTTAACAACTCCATCTTCATTCAGATGGGTAACATTATCATGAAGGTATTCATCTAATACATTAATATCTCTCTCAAGAAAAGACTTTTCCCAAGCAGATCTATAATTTTCCATATTGTCGGATAATAATATTTTTGAATTTTTTAGTTCATTACATGCATCTGATTCTTTATTAGTACAACTAAATATAGAAAGCACTAATGTTAGCAATAATAATTTTTTCATAATTAAAAGTGTTAGGTAGTTTATAATTATAAATTTAAAAAAAATTTAATCATGAGAAAAATTTACACTATCCTAATATGTGCAATCGTACTAATCAGTTGTGATTTTACTAAAAGTGGAGATCAAACAGTTACTGAAGAAGAAGTGATGAATGTTTTTAATGACATGTTTTATGCACTCGATAACGATCTTGATAGCTTTGAAAACTATGTAACAGATGATTTTTTAATCTATGAGATTGGAAGAAAGTTTAATCTTGATGAATTTCGTGAATTTATAAAAGGTTTTGGAAAATTTGAATCAAACCGGACGTTTAAGAATCTAAGAATTAATTTAGATGAAAACTCTGCACACGTTTCTCTTGAAAGCAACGGTGAATTTACACTTGAATCACCAACACCAGATGGAGAGACTTATTTGTACTATGAGTGGTTAGAAAGTGCTTATTTGGTAAAACAAAATGGGGAACTGAAATTTAAATTTTATTTCTCTCAACAAGTGAATTAGCTTAACTTTTTGGCAGATTTGAAGAGAATAAAATGATTCCCAATAAGAAACTCACTTTCTCCTGCTTAATATTTCTGTCATCATTTTGGATGACCTTTTCCCAAATAGATACTTTAAATGTCTATAGTGAGGTCATGCAGAAGACAATTCCTAATATTGTTGTTACCCCAGAGAATTATTCTTCAACAATAACACTTAAATAACGTCCGTAAACTTCCTTCACGATTAAAGGGAGTGATTTAATGATAATCTAACCTACTTTAGCAAGGTACGTCCTGCGTGGCACACAACGTTTAGTATAATATACGTTTAAATGCATTTTATACATTGTTGGTAAATAGTTAATTGGCTTTAAGTTCTGAGAAAACTTCATTTTCAAAAAGACGATAGAAATCGTAAGACTCTTTATCATTAAATGGAAGAAACTGTGTGAAGTATACAATTGCAACTCCATTTTTCTTATCCACCGTATAATAAGAATTAGCAATTCCCGCCCAATAAGCAGATCCTCTGGATCTTACTATTTCGTCTTCACTATTTTCAATAGCCCATGCCAATCCATATGTATCAGATTCATCAGGAAACTTCCCAGCAGTAACCGGTAATCCCTCATCTGGAAGATTGTGATCCATGCTCATATTGGAAGGGAGTTGATTTTTGAACATCATTTCTACTGACTCAGGTTTTAAAATTTGTCCATTGTCAAATTTACCATCATTTAATAAGCATTTAAGAAATGTAAGATAATCTCTTGGCGATGAGAACAATCCACCACCCGCACTATAAGAAGTCACAGGCTGTTGCGGGATGCGGTCGTATTCATTAAATCCAGTTGAGTCACGTGTTCCCCAGGAAACGATTTTCTCTGTTAAATCACCTGGGACATTAAACCAAGTACTATTCATTTCTAATGGTCCAGTAATATTCTCCCTTAAGTAAGTCTCTAAATCTTGTTCACTCACTTTCTCAATTATCTTGCCTACCCAGTCTGTGCTGGTGCCATAATGCCATCGTGCACCGGGTTCAAAAAGCCTTGGTTTATCTTCATATTCCCAACTTTCAGGTTTAAAATTATTAAGCCTTGCAGAAATGAAATCATAGCCAAATCCCGAAGTGTGGGTTAATAGATGTCTGAGCGTGATCGATGCTTCACTATTATAAAGGTCACCATCTTCAGTCAGGATTGGAATTGAAGTCATTTCAGGCATTAATTCGTTTAAAGGATCATCCAAACCAAGGAGACCTTGCTCAACAAGTTGTAATGCGGCAACAGAGGCAATGGCCTTTGTCATAGAAAAAATCCTGAAAATATTGTTTTCACTTATAGTGTCCGTTCCATTCCAAACCGATGAGCCAAAAGCCCTCCATTCCATTTTTGCATCCCTAGCGACGTTCCCCATGATTGCAGCAGGCAGGGTACTGTTTTGAAAATAATCGTTTAGTTGAGATGGCTCCTTTTCAATTTCTTTTTTTTCAGTCCTGCATCCAACTAATGTTGAAATGATAATAATTGATAATAGTAGTTTTTTCATGTCTGTCTTTTGATTTAATGTTTTCCAACGTTGATGTGTATGGTTAGTTGCGTGGTTAATCAACTAAATTAGTAAACTTTCACGAACCTGAGAATATTCCAGATGAGCACTTACAAAGCAATTAATTATACATGGTGTTGCCAGTAGTTTTTATTTAATTCAATTTAGCTCGTTCAAGTTCTATTCAAATACAACTGATTCTTCTTGATTAATTTCATCAACAAGATAGGTTTCAGTTAAAGTACTTTCATCATTAGTTAAAGTGACTAAAATAGTTGAACCTCTTACTACATAAACAGTTTTTACAAATAGTTCTGTAGCAGAGGGAAGATTGAAAATTCGATTTTCATCCTCATAGCACAAAGAATATACTTCAATATCATCTTCGAAACCTTTATGGCAAGAACCTTCTGTAAATTGGAACTCAGCAACATAATTTTCTCCGGTATTACCAGTAATATCAATTGAAAAAGATGAAATTGGTCTATATATTAAAGGTTGAATTTCAATAATTTGTTCCGATGGATATTCCGTGTAGCGAAGATTATAATTCACAAAATTAATATCTACATTAGGAAAGTCTTCCTCATCATTTTTTATTTCAACTTCCAGATCTGTGTCATAAATGTCGCCAAGACCCTCAAAACGACCATTTTCGTCAGTAATTAGTTCGGCAATGATTTGGTCGTAACTGCTTTTAAGTATTACAGTTTTTCCAACTAATGGATTTCCGTTCGTGTCAACGACAATACCTCGATAGGTGTTGTCCGTGCCAACTATAATTGGGTCATCATCATCACTGAACCCTAAAAAACAAGATGTCAAATTAAATGATATTAAGACAAAAAGGATATATTTAGGAATTTTTCGGCAAACTCCTGTTTTCTTTTCTTTCATTTTTAGTTTTTTTTAAATTACTGGCAACGGTTTCGTGATATGGAGCGGACGTAGCGATAGCAAGTCTGATCTCATATCACTTGTTAGCCTTTCGTTTCTATTTTTGGAATAATTCACCAATTATTGATATCTCCTTTCGATCGAAGAGTGCTTAGCATAACTTTGCACACTAGTTCTACGCCTTTACAGTAATAGGTTTCTTCATAAAGGGTAAGGTCTTTAAGTGTATGTCGTCTAAAAAAGACTCAGACTTTCAGTTTTTCATCCTAATTATACTATTTTGTATAAATTAATCTATACTTATTAGTACATTTTAAGTAATTTCGTTTATCTTTGTAGCAGAAAGTTTGAATTTAGCACGCAAAAAATTCTGAAAATCATGAGCAAAGAAGCATCCACAGAAACGCTGGAAGATTATACTAAGAGTGATTACAAATATGGATTTACCAGTAATATTGATACTGACCTTATCCCAAAAGGCTTAAATGAAGATACTATTCGATTAATATCTTTTAAAAAGGAGGAGCCGCAATGGCTACTTGATTGGCGTTTAGAAGCATTTAGGCATTGGGAGACCCTGACAGAACCCAAATGGCCGAATGTAAAATATCCACCAGTAAATTACCAGGACATCATTTATTATGCTGCTCCAAAACAGAAAAAAACACTCAACAGCTTAGATGAAGTAGATCCTGAACTATTGAGAACGTATGAGAAATTAGGTATTTCAATAGGAGAACAAAAACGATTAACAGGAGTTGCCATGGACATAGTCATTGACAGCGTTTCTGTAGTCACCACTTTTAAGGAACAGCTTTCAGAGCTAGGTATTATCTTCTGTTCGTTCGGCGAAGCGGTTCAGGAACATCCTGAACTCATCAGAAAGTATATGGGATCCGTTGTGCCATCTTCCGATAATTTCTTTGCGGCCCTTAATTCGGCTGTCTTTACAGATGGGTCCTTCTGTTATATTCCCAAAGGTGTACGCTGTCCAATGGAGTTGTCCACCTATTTCCGCATCAATTCTGCCGGAACAGGTCAATTTGAAAGAACGCTGATTGTTGCGGAAGAAGGCAGCTATGTCAGTTATTTGGAAGGATGTACTGCTCCAATGCGAGATGAAAACCAATTGCACGCAGCAGTAGTAGAATTGATAGCATTGGATAATGCCGAAATAAAATATTCTACAATACAGAACTGGTATCCAGGAGATAAAGACGGAATAGGGGGCATCTATAATTTCGTAACCAAAAGAGGATTATGCGCAGGCGTCAGATCAAAAATCAGTTGGACACAAGTCGAAGCGGGTTCTGCCGTTACTTGGAAGTATCCAAGTTGCATTTTAAAAGGTGATTATTCAACGGGAGAGTTTTATTCTGTAGCAGTTACTAATAATTTTCAACAAGCTGATACAGGCACTAAAATGTTTCATATTGGTAAAAATACCAGCAGTACTATTATTTCCAAAGGTATCTCAGCAGGGCGAAGTAACAACTCCTACAGAGGTTTGGTTAAAGTAGGAAAAAATGCAGAAAATGCTAAGAACTTTTCGCAATGTGATTCTTTATTAATGGGTGATAAATGTGGTGCACATACCTTCCCTTAT
>CAJQRD010000113.1 GCA_905480605.1 uncultured Saprospiraceae bacterium
TACACCTATAAATGTGACATTAGATACATCCCAATCCCCGATATCTTGGTTAAAAGATGTTGCATCATTAAACATATAAGCCATATTAGTGACACTAGACACATCCCAATCCCCTATATCTTGATTGAAAGCTGAATTACCAGTAAACATACCTGCCATATTGGTCACATTGGATACATCCCAAGCCCCAATATCTTGATTGAAAGCTGAATTACCATTAAACATACTATTCATATCAGTCACATTAGAGACATCCCAATCCCCAATAGGGTAGTTAAAAGACGAGGAAGCAAACATAGTTGACATATCGTTTACATTACTTACATCCCAATTGCCTATATCTTGATTGAAAGAAGTAGCATAGCCAAACATTAGCAACATATTAGTCACGTTAGAAACATTCCAGTCTCCGATATTTTGATTAAAATTTGTTGCACGCGTAAACATCCCAGTCATATAAATAACATTAGACACATCCCAGTCGCTGATATCCTGGTTGAAAGAAGATGCTCTATAAAACATCCCGTTCCAGTCGTTATTTGAATTAGGAAAACCCATATTGTACACACTGCTCACATCCCAACTACTTATGTCTGCATTAAAATCTGTTCTATTATAAAATGCACTATTCATATCAGTCACATTAGACACATCCCAGTCAGGCATAGGACCATATTCGCTGTCTACACAAAGACCAGTGACTGGATGAGTAGAAAGACAGTTAGCTATAGCCGATTTAAAATTGTTATCTGTGATTGGTGTTTGACTGTACCCAACAGAGGAAATGAACAGTAGAAAATAGAGTATATTTTTCATCGATAGTATTTGTTAGTCTCTAAGGAATATTAGAAGGCTAAATTTACAAAACTTTTATCTCCTGACTTTATACACCCTAAATCCGAGTTGATAGTAAGTAAATAGGTTGGTCGTACTATAAGGAATGACTATGTTTTGTTTAGGGCTGCAAATCTTTGTGCAGGGACTAACGCCTATCTGAGTGTATAGATTGTTATTTATTTTCATAGTTCAGCATATCTACTAAATCCCATCCATTTTCATTTTCTTTATTTTCAAGTAATTTAGATATTGTTATCTCAAATCCTTTATCATTTAACATGTCCGCTGTCTTCTTCCATTTTTCGTAACCTCCTTTATCTGGAAAAGCTGTTATATCTCTTTTTATCAAGGGAGCTAAGAATTCATGCTTAAATCCGTTTATTGAACCTGTAGACATCCAAGTAAATTGAGGAAATTCTATGCTCATAATAAGAGCTGTTTTTTCACTTTCAACAATTCCAATCTTATTTGTTGTTTGATTTAATAAATGAAGACCAAATAGACATTGTTTCAAATTGTAATCTTCTTTTTTTAATATAGAATGCACCCAAGTTATAGAAGAAAAATTATCATTTTTTATTCGATTTCCTGTTGAGGTGTCATATGCCATTATTTTTCCTGAACGTATTTTTCCTGTAGTATCCACTTGCCAAAATATAGTAGCTCCGCTGTACATTTTAGATGTGCCTACTTGATATTTATCGAAAGTCGTTCTGACCTCACCTTCACTATAATGACTATATAGATAGGTCATTAGGGGATTTATTTCATATTTAGTTAAGGTTTTTTGTAGGTATTCCTTATCAATATAAGATGGTTTTACAGGGGTCGAAGGTGTTACATAGTTATAGTTTTCTATATAGTTGTTTTTAGGATATGCACGATATCCACAATTTATTTCTCTATCGCAGCGTCCATATTGGCTTCCAGCATAATTACCTGTTTGTTTTTCAATGTATTTAACAAAGCGTTTTTTATCACACTGTGGACAGTTGAATTTCTTACTTGTTTTGTCTAAATGGTATTTGTAGTCTATCATAAGGTTAAGTGTTCATCGGTTTATCGGTTTAAGTGCCTATGTATAGGCACTAAACCTATGAATAACTAAATCGATAGTTTTCCTATTCTATAGGGTTTTCTATTCCCGTCTTGGATTAACCATCCTTCTTCTCTTGATTCAGTGATTAGTTGTTTTATTTTATTCTCTCCTTTTCCTTTACTACCTCTGTATTTTTTATTGAGAACTACTTGAATTTGCTTTATAAGCTCTCCGTTTGTAAATTCTTCTTTATCTTCAAATACCTCTTTTAGTACTTGAAATTTATCCTCAGGGATTAAGTTTAAAACATCAAATACTTTTTTTTTAGATGTCATTTCAATAGAATAACCCTCAACTATCTGTGGAAGACCTTCATCTGTAATCGTGAAAGCGAATGGCTTAAATGATCTGTTTCTGCAGAATCCTGGACTTACAATGGAAATACTATCATCATATTTATCAACCTGAAGTGCAATTACTGTCTCGGCTTTATTCATTAGCTCTGTTCCTATATGACCCCTTGCCTTGTCACTGCCTGGATTTTCGTGAAGAACAACGACAATGTGTATGTTGTATTCCTCTGTCCATTTTAGGAGTTTTGAGGAGATATTTGAAGCCTCAGCCTCATCATTTATTGATGTTATTAAATCCCGTATACCATCTATTACTACAAAGCCTAGGTTGGCTGTATTTTCAATTGCATATTCAATAAGTTTTAGTCGCTCTGAAGGACTTAACTTTCTTAAGTTATATGTATTTAGATTTGCTGGTTCGCTGACCTTTATTTCTTTGCATACGCGCTTTACAGCCTTCTGAACGTGCCATTCGGACTGTTCTGTATCGAAGTATAGGACTTGATTGAAATCATCCTTTAGAGGGCTTCTAATTTTGTTTTGAAGTATCCCTTTGCCAACTGCAGCAGAGATAGCCAAATTAATGAAAAATGACTTTTTACTTTTGGCTTTTCCTTTTACCATAGAAAAGTTTCCAAGTGTTCCAAGAAGTATAAATTCCTCTAAGTCGTCATCCTTAATCTCCCAAGCAATCTCAGGAGGAGGTATAACTTTTAAGATATCTATCTTAAACGACTCTAATTTTTTAAATAAGCTGTTTGTTGATTTGCTAAATTCTAACTCAACTAATTTTTTAAATCTTTCTTTACTCATATTTGATAACTCTTAATTAAATTCTGAGCTACAAATATTTGGAGAAAGTATTGCTGATTATAATCTAAAAATGCCGAAAATCGGCATTACTATTTTTTAGTGAATATATTATTGAAGTTATTTTCTCTATTAGCAGAAGAGGATTTATTCAATGATGAAAGTCCATTTTTGTTCTGAGTGTAGTCATCAAAATTTCTTTGATTTAACAGTTTCATATCATTAAAGATAAATATCATAAACTCACGATCCTTCATTCTATGAATTAAATTATCGTTTTCTAATCTTTTTTTCAAGTATGAATAATCTAAATAATAGTCTATGATATGCTTCTCAGTATACTCAAGGAATTCTGAATAAACTTTAAAGGAGGTAAAAATCAATGGATAGGGGTTAACCTCGTTTACCTCAACTTTAGAGGTGCTTAGTAAATTTAATTTGCTTTCTAAAAACTTAATTTTCTTTTTGGAGCTACGAATAAAATCATCAAAAAAATATTTTTGCACAAATTGTGTTAACTCCAATGATTCATAATCATCAATTTCAATAGAGTATTTGAATGTTAATTCTATTATTTCGTTTTGGGAGCTAATGTATTTCTCTATAAAATCATTCTCGTCTGCATCTATATTATCGTCTATAAATTCTTTGACGAGTTTTTCGTAATTGTCTTTAAGTCTACCTAATTCATAAAACTCATTTAATGATTTGAGATGGAAACATAGTTGGTTGTTGATAATAGTCTTGAACTGGTCAAACAAAACCCTATCACTTTCAATCTCTTTAATCTTTCTAAATAATATACTTACACGCAACAGTTCTACGTATGGCTCTGTTTTTTTGAGAGGCGGCAGTAGTTTCTCTAATACCAGTCTTTGATAATGAGTTAAGTTTTCCATCTTAATTAGTAAACGATTCAGCCAACAACTCACTCTGCTCTATAACCCTATCTGCTTCCATACGTGCTAAATCTGGCGGATAACCATATTTAATTAATAGCTTACGAACGGTTAGTCTTAGCTTAGCTCTAACATCACTTCTCTTGCTCCAATCAACAGTAGCGTTTTTACGTATTACATCTACAATATGATGTATTAGCTCTTTCATTTTATGATCATCTAACATCTTGGTAGAGTCATTGAGGTTTAGCACGCTATAGAAGGCATACTCATCCTCTGTAAGCCCTAGCTGATCAGCTCTGATATCCTCAAGTTTCATTTCTTTTGCAATGGCTGACAGCTCTTCTAAGACTTGTGCTGAATCAATTTGGTTGTTGTGGTATCTGTTGACTACCGTTTCAATCATCTCAGAGAATTTCTTAGCCTGAGATATATTTTTTTTCTTTCTAACTCTTATATCATCACTAAGCAGCTTTTTAAGCAATTCAAAAGCAACATTCTTTTGCTGCATGTTCTGTACCTCCAATAAGAACTCATCCGAAAGAATACTTATATCTGGAGTCTTAATTCCAGCAGCTTCAAATACATCGATTACCCCATCACTACTTAATGCCTCATCTACAATTTGTTTAATAGCACTGTCTACCTCATAATTTGATTTTACACCTGATGGGTTGAACTTATTTATTCTTGCCTTCACCGCTTGAAAGAAGGCGACATCGTCTTTAATGGTATCAGCTTCAAAGCTTGGTATAGACATGGCAAATATTTTAGAGAGTGCCGTAATCTGTTTTAAAAACCTGTCCTTTAGTTCTTTGCTTGATAGAATAAAGTTCTGCGCACCCAGTAGTACTTGAAGTTTAATATTAGTCTCTGCTTTGAAATATGCTTTGTAATCAAACCCATGAAACATCTGCTCTACGATCTCAAACTTCTCTTGCATTAATGCAATTGCCTCTCTAATGTCTACAAATGCTGTTCCCTCTCCACCACTTTGGAGGTACGTACCCATGGCATTTCTTAGCTCTTGACCGATACCAATATAGTCTACAATTAATCCTCCTGGCTTGTCTTTATAGACCCTATTGACTCTGGCAATAGCCTGCATCAGATTTGCTCCTTGCATCTTCTTGTCTACATACATGGTATGCATGCTGGGGGCATCAAAACCAGTAAGCCACATATCTCGAACGATCACCAGCTTTAGTGGGTCACTTGACTCCTTCATGCGTATAGCCAATTCCTTTCTCTGCTGTTTTGTGGTACGGTGTGGTTGAAAGCTTTCAGGATCATCTGATGAGCTTGTCATGATGAGTTTTACCATGCCCTTGTCTAGATCATCGTTATGCCAATCGGGTCTCAGAGCTATAATCTGAGCATATAAGTCTACACAGATCTGTCTTGTCATCCCAACAATCATAGCCTTTCCCTCAAATACTTCTTGTCTAGCTTCAAAGTGAGTGACTAAATCTGTAGCCTCTTCTTTTAAGCGATCTGGGTGTCCTACAATGGCATTAATGGTTGCATTCTTCTTTTTAGATTTCTCTATTTGATCTTCTGTGGTATCCGATATTTCTTCTACCAAGGCATCTATTTCAGAGCTGACTTCTTTATCCAGTTTAATCTTCACCAAACGAGCTTCATAGCTTATAGGAACAGTTGCTCCATCATCTACCGCCTGCTTGATGTCATAGATGTCTATGTAGTCTCCAAATACTGCAAGAGTAGACTTGTCTTCCTTTTCTATGGGCGTCCCCGTAAAGCCAATATAAGAGGCATTAGGAAGTGCATCTCTCATGTACTTGGCATTACCATAACGAATCTCTGATCCATCCTCTAGCTCAACCAAACGACCTTTGAAA
>CAJQRD010000114.1 GCA_905480605.1 uncultured Saprospiraceae bacterium
AAGTTAAAAAAAGCCATCTTGTTTTTCAAGATGGCTTTTTTATGAGGAGTTAATTTCTTGTAAATATCATTTTGAAGTATTGTTGAAGTAACAATTTTTCTATAAAATGCTTAGTAATATTTTTTTAAAACTCAACCTTCAGTCTTCCTCTAAGTCCCAATCCTTTAATCCCAAATAAATTCTCAACATTTGGTCTGTCTAAGTAATTGACTCTTTTTACAAAATCAAATCTTAAAAACCTGAAAATATTGTAGACACCTACACTGTATTCTATATATGGTTTTTGAGCATCAAATGTAGTTGTCAAAAGGTTACCATTCTCATCTTGATTGAATTGAATTAAGTCTTTGGTAACTCTAGGGTCATTGTCATCATTAAGACCACCGTATATCATTTTAAATCCAAAGACTTCTTTCAATTTCAACTTCTTTATTAGAGGAATTCTATTAAATAAATATCCATCCATAAAGTGCTGCCAAGATATCCTAGCATATTTATCAGTTACAAATTCCATAAAATTCATCGTATTAAATGAAGTTGGTTGGAATGAATATGCTTGGTTTGCTCTTGGTATATATAGCAAAACAAAAGGAATGTTTGATCCAAAAACCGCACCCACTTGCATCTGCAAATCGGCACGTCCTAGAATAGATAGCGGCACCTGCTTTCTCATCTGAACTGAGATATTATGGTATTCATGATTGCCGCCCAAAACATTAAAAGCCCCTCTGTAACTCAATTGAAATCTTGGGTGCTCAGATTTAATTGGAACTCGTATCTCTCGACCTTGTACAAATGCAGTGTTTGGAGAAAATTCACCTGCAAAACTTATTTCACTTGTTGTAACATCCGGAATCTGCATGTTATTGCCATTGATGAAATTTCGTTCGGAGTTCACCTCACTAGGAGATACGGCAATACCCAACGATCCATAAGGACGTCTTTTTCTATGCTCCAATCCTGCTTTCCAATACCCAATATCACTTTCTTGTGTATAATCTAAATTGTAAGAATCCACAAAAAGCATTTGATTTGATTCTCCTCTTCTAATCGAAGTTAATAAGTTATCATCTTCGATGAATTCTAATTTTAAACCTGGAAATACAACATCATGTCTATATCCCACTTCCAAAAAGTTCTTGGGATTTTCAATAAAGTCTTCATTGAAAGACCATAAGAATGATCCCTTGTATTTCCATCTTTTATCGCGGGTTCCATAAGCAACGTATGACCTGGCTTGATACTTTCTTCCTTTTTTAAAAGATGATTCAACCCCTAATCTTAGTCTCGTACCTTCAACTTGATTACCGGTTACAAAATTCGAAATTTTACCAATGTCAATTGGTCCAGCTGGAATATATCCCGTTGTTAGAACTTTAGTAAACCATATAAATCGCTTGTAAGCAGGGACAGTTTTTAAAGTATCAATCATTGTGTAGATCCCTTCTTGCTTGGCATCAAGTGGATCTAATCTGTTTTGATCCCAATAGAGTTTATCCTTTTTTAGCGCATCATCTAAGGTTGTAACTTCTTCATTTAGATCATAAACGGAAGGGTCCTCGGCTTGAGTGAATTTATGATTTTTTGCCGTATTTATCCTGGAGGCATACATTCCAATGCCACCTTTTGAAAGTGCAATGTCAAGTGTGATTTCGTCTCTATTTAGAATATAAACACTATCTAGTTCTGTAAACTCTTGGACAACTTTTATGTCTCTAACAAAGTTCATACTGATGTCTTTGGTTATTCCTAGAACAGCTTTCAGAAGTGAGTACCTTCCATCGTTAGAGATATAAACATCACCAGTAAATCCAATAAATGTTTTGTTTCTAGGAATGAATGCCAAGTGAATGGCTTCCTTGTTATTAATGACAGTTGTGTCCTGAATGTAAAATCTATAATAATTTAAAGCCCAAGGAGCCATAGGACTTAAAAAGTTGTTATCTAATAGCTCCACATTGTTTTCATAAAGGTCAACATCTTGATACAATAGATCAATTATACTCGTCAAACTTTGAGCATCAAGCACTTCATCAAATGTAGTCATGTTGATAGCCGTTCTAACCTCTTTTTTTGTGCGTGGATTTTTTCTGTAGTAAACTTTACCCAATATTTCTCTTATATAAATAGGTAAATAAACCCTTCCGTTAACTGTTGATGTATCAAGATATTCCCAAAGGAACTGAAAATTTCTAAAGGTCTTTTTATTTTTAAACTCTTCAGTGATGTTGTTGAAGTCAAGCTCAAGTTTTTCATGCTTATCAAACTCGTAATAATCCTGGGATTCAATTTTGTTCTTATCTCGATTGGCAATGACATTTCGCATCAAATCTACAGCCGGATTGTTCTTTTTTCTATACCTTCCCTTTTGTCCAACGATGGTGACGTTGTCCAATTGATAGCCTTCTTCCTCCATGGAAAAATCCATTTTTTGCCTCTTCTCCCTTTGGATAGGACGCTCAATAGTTTTATATCCCAAGTAAGCAACTTGAATTGTGTCCGATGGGTTTTTTGTTTGAATAATAAATTGACCATCAAGGTCTGTAGATACTCCAACATATGTACCTTTCAAAATCACATCAACAAAGGCTAATGGTAGCTTAGTTTTTGCATCAATCACCTTTCCTTTTATCGTTGTTAGTTTCTGAGCTGATAGGTCATTTATACTAAACAATACTATAAATAATAGAGCTATCTTAGAAAGAAGCGAAGCGTTCGTTTTTATAAATCCCATAATTTTGGAGCCGTTTTTAATAGCCGTATTTTTTTAAGTCAGCAAATGTATTGGTATTAAGTAAACAATACCAATATTTAGGTGCGTTAATTGCCTATATAATGCATGAGATCAACCATAAGTTTAATGATTTTCGACCAAGATTTACAAAGTATCTACAAGCGACCAAGTTTTAGTATTCTTGACTTTCAATAATCTAAGTTAAATTGGGTTGGAATATGCACAAACATTAAACTTTTGTGTTGGTTTACATATTGTGTTTAAGAAGAGGAATGTGCTTTAAGAAGTGTCTTAATCTTTTATTTTTTTAAATAGCGTTGAAAATCAGATGAAGTAACAGTGCTGATTTCGCCAGTTTGAGATCTGATGAAAAAACATGCCTCTATTCCATCTAAATTTTCTATTAAATTCTGAGATCTTTCAAGACCCATTACCATAAATGCTGTGGCATAAGCATCTGCCATTTTACAATTTTGAGCAATAACTGATGTCCCCAATAATTTGTTGATTTCAGGAAAGCCTGTTTTTGGGTTTATTTCATGCCCATATGTTTTTCCATCTACTTCATAGTAGTTCCTGTAATTTCCAGAAGAAGCCATTCCAACACCAGATAAAGAAACTAGAGTTTGAAAGTCTCTAAATCCAGCACTTACTTCTGGCTTACTTAATCCAATGGTCCATGGCAATGATTTGGAATTGTTTCCCTTTGTCATCACTTCTCCTCCAATTTCAACCATATAGTTTTTAATATTTTTTTCATCAAGAAATGCAGCAATAATATCCACACCGTAACCTTTTGCAATACCACTAAAATCCAATTTTGAGTTTAGCGGTTTCCTGATATGTAATACGGAATTTACTTTTTGCATTGTCCATTTATCAAAGCCAACAGTTGATTTGAGTTGATATACTTTGAGGCTATCAACTTCTTCAATTGGTCTTTTGCCTGAGTAGCCAAATCCCCAATAGTTTACCAAGGGCATAATTGTAGGATCGAAAAATTTGCTTGAGGTATTGAAAACCACCTTGGCACTATTATAATTATTTATAAAATGGTTGTTAAATGGCAGAGAATAGATCACTTGATTATTAGCGATGATACCTAAGCTGTCAGTATTTAAAATTGATATTGTAGAGCTGGAAATATATGTTGAGACAGCATTGTTGATGTCTACTAATATTTCATCAAATTCAGATTTTAAATTTAGTGGCGACTCATATGTTATATTATAAAAAGTCCCCATTGTTTGCCCACTTACCATGCTAAAGGCAATTGGATTACCCTCTGTTTTTGACACTTCATTTTTGCATTGTATAAAAAGGGTACAAGTCAATATAATGCATAGGAAAAATTTATATCTAATTGACATTTTTAACGGGTTGAAATGGCATAAAAAAAGCCGACTTAAAAAAGCCGGCTGCATATTTATAGTATTCTTTTAATCAAACAAGTTATTATAGTCAGACTTCGTATCATCTGAATTTCCTTGTTTTTCAGCTCGTGGTGAACTTAAGTCTAAAGTATCTTCAACAGATTCATGACCACCCAATAGCATCAATGTACTTTGCTGTTCATATTGTTCAAGCATCTTCATTCCTTTATCTTCGAAAATACCATTTTGAAGATCTATTGAATTCATGAAATCAGAAGACATTTCCATGAATCTTTCCATTTCTCCAATCTTATTAGAAACGTCTTCAGCGATTCCTTCCATAGCTTGATCAAACATTGCGCGTTTGTCTGGATCACCTTTAATAATACTCATTGCAGACTTCATTGCTGAATGAGATGCTCTTATTGCCTTGCGTTCTTGCTCTTTAACACGCACTTGATCTTTGGTATCTTCTAATAGAATTTCAGAATTTGAATACATCTTAGTCAGTACACGATAGAGCACTTTTAACTTCGAATGTAAAGCCGTATAATTACCATTGGATTCTTTCAGTCGAGCAGCTTTTCTTGTACTAAGAATCATCTGCTTTTCATTGTTCATTTGCTTTGCTTTTCGAGCAAGAGCCAAGTTGTTTTCAATATCTTTATTGTTATTCTCAACAATCATTTTTAGGTTTCGCATTTGGCCTTTTAATCCACCGATTTGCTTACCCATTTTTTTAAGATTGCTTTCAAGATCAGAAATATAATTTTTAAGAATACCGATTGGATCAATTGTAACAAAAATGGATGTTATTTTTCTCATCACACTTTGGTACATGTAGCTAAACAGATTTCTGGTCTTAGGGTCTAATATCATATATAAGACAAGACCTAACACTCCAAGACCAACTGCCATTCCGATTCCCTTCGTTAAAAAAGCCAAAATGGGACCACTAAACTTAAAGAGTCCATAGCCCAGGACACCAAGAATACCCATAATAAATACGGCTCCAGTAGTTCCTTCTGGTCTACTCCAAAATCCTTTTTCTGCATTGGTTTTATAATCTGCCATTAATTTCGTTTTTTATTATATTATAAATAGGTGTTAATCAGATCAATGTCATTTTTAATATCTTTATCTAAGACATTGTAAACGTTTAAGAAATTCTCTTTTACTTTTTCAATTCTTTGACGTGCTGATTCTACATCTTGATCTACATTGTCAATTCTAGATTGGAAAATAGCAATTTCGCGTTCTAATTCCTTAATTTTTAACTTATGTTCTTCAATTTTCTTCGACAAGTTAAAAACTTCTTCTTTTTTACCTTCAATTTTGAGCTTTTTTTGTGCTAAAAGTGACTCGGCAAACGATTCTCTTTCATTTTGAACAGCATATTGATAACCTTTGGCCGATTTTAAAAGGCTTTCCTTTGTCAAACCTACGGTTGAAGCCGTCATAAATGCCGATTTATATGCCAAAGCAACATCCATATCCATTTTTGCCAAGTTAATCACTGATTGTTTAAATTTCAGGTAATCAAATTGACCTTCTTTGTAATGTCTTTTAACAGCTTGTAAAAGTGCGCTTATAGATTTGTCATCAAGTCCCTTTGTATTGGGGAATAGTTCACGAAGATCTGAAGTCATAGATTTAAGATGCGTTTATTATTATTAATGGCTTCTAAGGTAACCATTTTGTGGTTCGATTGCCTTTTTTATGGCTAGAAATCCAAATTCTTTAGATGAAAGTCAAATATTAAAAAATATGAGTTTTAATTATATGGTAAACTACTTGTCAAACATAAAATATAAATGTCACGTATTTGGCATAAATTTTGAATCTTGAATAACTTAGATAATTAAGCTGCCTTTAATATCTTATCACTATTGACTTGATTACCTTCAAGTAAATACAATCCTCCCTTTTATTTGTATAAGTAATAGCATTTTTCAATGCTTCTTATATGCCCTTAAATAATAAAGTACATTCAAAAAATTGTTGATGAGAAATTTAAAAGTGTTTTCAATCATCTTGATTGGTATCCTATTTTCAAGTTCATTTTTAATAGGAAACAGTGCAAATGATGGTATTGAGAAATCCAAATCGAAGGATAAATCAAGTTCAGTCTTAGGTTCTACGACTGTCAGTAGTTATGCTGGGGGTGGATACTCATTTGGTGATGGTAATACTTGGTTGGGATCAGACGCTGCATCTGGAGCACCCAACAACGTTGGTTCAAGATCATTGGTTTTTGCCAATAATACATCGGCATTTCTGTTGATTAAAGAATTTGACTTTGATATTCCATGTAATGCAGCTATTGAAAGTGTCACTTTCAATGTTACAAGAAGGAATGCAGCAAATGTTAGCACAACAGTCAACGCTGTAGATTCAACAATTTCTGTTTTTAATCCTTTGACTTTATCTGTCGGATCTTTTAATGCAGCCTCTCCAAGTGTTTGGTTACAGGATAGTGTGAGTTATGAAACCATTTCTTATACAGATACCAATTGGGGAGTAAATTTAACTCCTGAGTTAATCAACAATGAAAGATTTGGTTTAGTCATTGAAGCTAAACATGCAAGTTTAGTTGGAAGAGTCGAAGCAACTGTGGATGCCGTAGAAATGGTAGTTTGTTACAACTTAACGGACCCACCAGTAACTGCTATCTCTTTTGAAGTTGAAAAAGGAGAAGCTTGTTTTGATGAAGGTTCAATAACAATAAATCCAACAGGAGGAATAGGTAGTTATGAGTATTCAATTAATACGGGGGCATCTTGGCAACCCTCAAATGTTTTTTCCGGATTATCACCTGGAACGTTTTTAGTGGGTGTTCGAAACTCAGATATGACTTGTCAGACTGCATTTCGCTTTGTCAACTTAAGTGGTGATGAAAGAGTCTTACAACCAGGTGACGCCTTGGTATCTTGTGCCACGACGCCGTTGAGTAGAGTTACTTTGGCCATAGAAAAAATGCAACCAGCGTATGATTTATATATTCAAGGAGAGGTAGGGTATGATATCTCACACTTAATTGCTAATCACCCTTTTGAATGGACATTTGAGCAACTAGGTGGTGAAGTGTTTTCAACAGCAATAGACCGAGATAGAAATATTTATACAGTGACAACATCGCTATATGATATTACGCCTGGTTCAAATATACCCACAATTGTTTCGCGAATAGATGCTGTAACTTCCGATGTTTCTGTAGTTGGAACAATACCAAGTACAGTTGGTTCAGCAGGTATCGATTTTGATTCCTTATGTAATAAAATAATTGTAACAAATTTAGACGATGGTATTATATATATATGATGGATCCAGCTACTGGAAATATAGATGATACATTTGACCCGATTACTCCAGATAATGGTGCTCCATCATTTGTACCGTTAGGTGAAAGAGTTTTAGCTATTGCAAAAAATCATACAAATGGAAGATTATATTATTCAATGTGGAATTCTGATTTCAATGCAACAGGAATAAGAAATACAATCAGATCAATTGGAATTGACCCTTCTACTTGTATGTTTCAAGATGCAACAGATCGTGAGGAATTCGAATTGCCTTGGACCAGTGAATATGGTGACTTACCTAGTGTTTTAGATTTTAGCATGCCAGTCGCTGATATTGAATTCAGTACTGATGGGCAAACAATGATTATGGGAGAAACAGGATTTGATTCTAATATACCTCTTGCAAAGCCACATAACTCAAGAGCCTTAAGATATGTTTTATCTGGTAGTACATGGGTATTGCAAACTGCGATTCCACCAGGAAATACTGTACTACAATTAGAATTAGGAGAATTTAGTGATGGTATAAATGCAAGAGGTGGTGTGGCATTTGCCAATGCAGGTTTTGATGGTAATTTGTGTGCAATAGACAACGATGCATTTATATTAGCAACATCTGATGCAATGAGAGGAGCCGATTGTAATAGTATTGGTTGTTATTATGGATTGCAATATCTTCCAGTTACTGGAGGGAAGGCAGTAGGTTCTGTACTTTTAGATATTGGAAGAGATGCAGATACTCAACAAAAAGGAGTGTTTGGAGATGTTGATGTATTGCGTGGATGTCTAAATGGTATTTATTGTTGTCCTGACTTATCAACAAATGAGTCAGATTTTTCAATATGCCCTGGTGCCTCAGTTTCAGATTTAATTTTTGATACACAGGCTGATTCGATAATATTGGTTTACCATACAACCATTCCAGCTGATTCATCTGCTGTTTACACAGATGGAATTTCTTTGGATACGGTTGCAGCAGTTGGAGGACAAGTTACTTTGTCTTTAGATGGGCTTCCTATTGGAACACCAGATATATATTATGTGTATGGAATTGTGCACCCAACACCATTACTTGATTACTGTCGTCCTTATGATTCCTTACTTGTAAACGTAAGAGATTTACCAATCGTTGGTCTAAATGATCCAGCAGATCAATGTATAGATGGCACCGATATGACTTTTGTGGGTTCACCAAGTCCAGGAGGAGGAGGAATTGGTATTTTTTCAAGTACATCTGCTTCAGGTTTTTCTGAAACAGGTAGCGGTTCTGGAATAGCAGTATTAGATTTAGATATATCTGGTCCAGGAAATTATACTGTCACATATACTTACACAGATCAGTTTGGTTGTACGGATTCTGCATCTTCTGATGTTATAATTTATGATATTCCAACAGTAACAATTTCTGATCCTGCGGATGTTTGTGTTGATGGGGCAGATTTAAATTTCACTGGTACTCCTCTTCCTATTTTAGGAACAACAGGAGTGTTTACTTCAACAGTAGCCAGTGGGTTAATAGATAATGGAGATGGGACAGCAACTGTTGATGTTGATGTTGCAACTCCTGGAACCTATGATGTAACTTATACATATACAGATTTACAAGGTTGTGATAATTCCAGTACGATCTCGGTAACTATAAATACACTACCTGTCGCTTCAATTAATAATCCTGTTGATCAATGTTTGACGAATACCCCTTTAAACTTTTCAGCATCTCCTGTTCCAACTGGCGGAGATTCTGGTATTTATACAACAGATGCATTGGCAGGATTGACAGATAATGGGAACGGAACTGCTGCTTTAGATCCGATGTTAGCCGGTCCTGGAGTATATGATGTAACATATACTTACACTGATTTAAACGGATGTATGGATGCCGCTTCTACAACAATTGAAGTATTTGATACTCTAGCTAATGTGATATTAGAAGTAGGAGATATTTGTGGAAATCCCACATTTGGTACAAACGTTATCGATTTGAACTCTTTGATAACAAGTGGACCACTTACTGGTACATGGGCTGATGATGATGCGACAGGTTCTTTATCTGGCTCAACATTTACAGCAAGTCAAATTGATGAAGGGAACTCATATAATTTTACATATACAATTACAGGTCCTGGACCCATTGGAACAGATTGTCAAATAAGATCTTTTACGACTACAGTTAATGTAGTTTATTGTAACCTAGATGTTGCAATGATTAAAACAACATCTCAATCAACACCAGTTGCATTAAATGATCTTGTAACTTTT
>CAJQRD010000115.1 GCA_905480605.1 uncultured Saprospiraceae bacterium
TTATGAGATCTGGCAGAGCAATATTCTCTACCGAAAAATATAATTTGTAAGTGAAGGTCGTTCCATTTTTCTTTAGGAAATAGACGCTTACAATCTTTCTCTGTTTGGACAACGTTTTTGCCTGTTGACAGATTCCATCTCCAGGCCAATC
This sequence comes from uncultured Saprospiraceae bacterium, assembly GCA_905480605.1. GTDB lineage: Bacteria > Bacteroidota > Bacteroidia > Chitinophagales > Saprospiraceae > RFSX01. Next base: position 152 of record CAJQRD010000115.1, read on the forward strand.
TGTGTATATGAGTGTCTACGGGAAAAGCTGGGATGTCAAATGCTTGTGCCATTACCACAGATGCTGTCTTGTGTCCCACTCCTGGCAACTCCTCTAAGGCTTCAAAACTATCAGGGACTTTGCCTTTGTACTTGTCAATTAAAATATGTGATAATTGATGGATTGCTTTTGATTTCCTGGGGCTTAAGCCACAGGGTTTGATTATCATTCTGATTTGATCAGGAGTTAATTTGATCATGTCAAATGGATTATCGGCAGCTGCGAAAAGTGTGGGCGTTATTTCGTTGACTTTTTTATCAGTGCATTGAGCTGAAAGCAGAACTGCAATTAGCAAAGTATATGAATCTTTATGATCTAAAGGTATTGGAACTTCTGGATAAAGAGATTCTAAGGTATTGATTATATCTTGAACTTTTTCAGCTTTTGAAACAGCCATCACTAAATATTTTTAAGAAAAGAAATTGTGTCTACCCCATCAGCATAATCTGATAAGGATGGGCTTTGAGCTTGTCCTAAGTCAAATGTTTTTACCCCATTTATTGGCTTACTAGAAACAACGCATTGTATATTATTTGCATTTTCATTTAAATGATTTACCAGAACATTGGTATCAGTGAAAATCTCAAAATGTACTGTAGCAATCCTAGAAGCTATATCTGTGTGAGGTCTTAGTATTAAGAAATCGTTTGTAAGAAATTTTTCACTATTTAATAGAAAAAGAGCATTTGAATAGTCGTAATTGTTTTTATACTTATTATGATTAATAACTTCATAATAATCATAGATAGACTCAAACAAACGATCAATTTTAAAAGAATCTTCTATATACAATTTAGAGACATTTCTACAACCTAATCCATAGTATTGAAAAATATCTTTTCCTATTTCCTTTAAGTCTGTATCATTTACATCGTTGTAAATCACACCAACAGCATTTCTGTTTTTTCTTATAACGTTTGGCACTTTACAAAAATATTTTTCAAAATATTTTCCCGTATTGTTACTACCTGTCGCTATAACTATTTCAAAATCCTTTAACCTTTCTTGTACTTCAATTTGCTTGTCAAATCTAGGTTCAATTTTAACCAGTTCGTTTAAAAGAAAAGATGTTAAAACAGTATCTTTTTCTGAGTATTTAATCAATGCTTTGTGCCCTGTGATAAGAACTGATAAAACATCATGAAACCCAACAAGAGGAATATTTCCAGCCAAAATGAGTCCAACCGATTTTGGGCTAGAAATTTCAGTTAATTTATAATCATTTAACCAACTTTCTAAATTATCCCTATTTAGAAAATTTGATCTTATGGCGTTTAACGAATCCCAAATGCTTTCGTTTGTAAACCAGGGATTCATATATCGGGCTTTGCCAACTTGAGCTTCCAATTCTTCATTGCTCCTAACTATAACTTCACCAAGTTTTGAAAAAGCAATGATTCGTTCATTCAGTTGCATTTATTGCTTAGATTTTTGATGGGTTACATAATCTCTCCACTTCTGTATAACCAATGCCATATCTTCTGGCAATTCTGTATCAAAGATGACCTTTTCATTTGTTCTCGGATGAATGAAACCCAATGATTTTGCATGGAGAGCATGTCTAGGTAATAGATCAAACCCATTTTTGACAAACTGTTTATATCTGCTAAAAACTGTTCCCTTACGGATTCTATTCCCATCATATTTAGAATCGTTAAATAACGGATGATTGTTTGAACTCAAATGTACTCTAATTTGGTGAGTTCTTCCTGTTTCAAGTTTACACTTAATCACACTCACATAATACATAGATTCGAGTACCTCATAATGAGTTACCGCATGTTTACCTTCTTCTCCATCTTTAAAAACGTGCATTCTAAATCGATCAGTAGGATGTCTTCCAATGTTACCCTCGATGGTACCTTTTTCTGGCTCAGGACTGCCCCACACTAAGGCAATATATTCTCTCTCAATTGAGTGATCAAAAAACTGCTTTGCCAAATGATTCATAGCATAATCATTTTTAGCAACCACTAATAACCCAGATGTATCTTTATCAATTCTATGAACCAAACATGGACGTGTACTGTCATTTCCTTCAAGAATCGGCAAAGCATCATTTGATTGTTTGGCAAGGTGATAAACAAGACCATTAACCAATGTACCATCATGATTGCCAACTCCAGGGTGTACAACTAGACCAGGCGGCTTGTAAATAACCAAAATATCATCATCTTCATATCGTATATCAAGAGCGATATCCTGACCTTTTACCTCCATTTTACGGCGAGGTTCCATATCAGAAAGTACTCGAATAACATCATTTGGCCTCACTTTGTAACTTGACTTGACCACCTTGTCGTTTATCAATATGTTTTCGTCAGCTATTGTATTCTGAATAAAGCTTCTGGAAACCTTTTCTATGCGTTCTAATAAAAATTTATCCAAACGCATAGGCAATTGTTTAGGATCAACAACTATATGGTAATGTTCGTGTAAACCTTCTTTCTCCACTTTAATAAATTTGCTCAATAAAGCAACAAAGGTAAGCATTTTCAGTCGTCATCACACAGAGTAGCCACTTAAGCCCATTTCCTCTCAAAATACATAGCTTATACCAAGTTGTAATTGTATATAATTCAAAGAAGATGTTTCTGTTTCGAAGTTTTCGATTGGAAATCCTCCAAGGTTCTCTCCTGGAATACTATATGTTAAAGCCGTAGAACTTGTAAGATTAACCTTAGAAATAATAGTGAAGCCATTTGCTATATAGAAAGTAAAGCCTAATCCAATAGCATAAGTTAATGCAAAATCAGACTCTTCCATGTTAAAGTCAGTCGTTCCGTCTTCATAAAGAGTACTGGTCGTAAGCGTATACATCCATTGAGGCCCGAATGAAGCCTCAACAAACGGCTCAATTTTCCAAAAATAAAAATCTGGGAAATGTCTGTACATAAATTGAAGATTAATCCAATTTGTACCTGTTCTAATATCAAATTGATTAAAAGCGGTTGTCATTGAACCTAAGTGAGCATAAGAAAATTGAGCACCTAAAAAGTCCATGCGACCAAGTTTTCTTTGTTTTAAATAGGCAACTGAAAAACCAAACGGAGATCCTATATACTTCTCATTAAAAGTATTGAAAGGAAATGAAGGATTTAGTGTAAAATCAAAGTAATGTAAAATACCATTATTGACTTCTTGAGCATCAATATCCTCATCTTCATATTGCTCTTGAGCGCATACCAAAGAAGATAAGAGTACCAAGCCCATGAAAATGACATATTTCGTGACTTTACAAAGAACAGTACTAAAAGATTTTGAATACTTCATAAATTTATTCATCATTTATATAAAGGTAAGTATATTGCATAACTAATTGCAACAGAATTATGAACTCAAATAAAGCAAAATTTGACACAATTTGTGTAAAAGAGAATCTTGATATAAAAAGTGGAGAACCACATGTTTTACCTATCCACGCATCGTCTTCTTTTTCATACGAAAACATCCAGGATTCTATTGATGTTTTTACAGGACAAAAAGAAGGATATGTTTATTCCAGATATGGAAATCCAACCATTCAATCAGTTGAAAAAAAACTGGCAGCATTGGAATGCATTGATTTAGATAATGAAGGATATTGCATTATGACAGGGTCAGGTATGTCAGCCATTACGACCTTGGTTATCAGTCAACTTGAAGCCGGAGATGAATTGCTTACGCAATATAATTTGTACGGAGGGACAACTGAAGTCTTTAAAAAAATACTTGCAAAGTATGGCATAAAAATACATTTAGTAAATTTAGAAAATCTTGTCGAGGTTGAAGATACTTTAAATGCCAACCCTAAAATAAAATTGATTTACTTTGAAAGCCCTTCTAATCCTACATTAAATTGTCTGGATATAAGAGGCATTACAAAGATTGCAAAAGCAAACGACAAATTAACGGCTATTGACAATACGTTCAGCACTGCCTATCTACAAAGACCATTTAACCTAGGCGTAGATTTTGTTGTTTACTCAACGACAAAATATCTTAATGGTCATGGCAATTCCATTGCTGGTGCCATCATTATGAATGATCTTGATCAGAATCAGCAAGTATGGACCACAATGAAATTAATGGGTACAAATTCTAACGCTTTTGATGCCTGGCTATTGCACAATGGAATTAAAACATTGACATTACGAATGGACAAGCATTGTACGAATGCCATGACTATCGCGGAGTACCTAAATAATCACAAGCGTATAAAAAAAGTTAACTACCCTGGCTTAGAAAACAATAAATACTATGATATCGCCAAAACTCAAATGTCACAATTTGGTGCTATGATGAGTTTTGAAATAGATGGAGGGATTGAAGAAGCCAAACAATTTATGGACAAGACTCAACTGTGCACAATTGCTGCAACCTTGGGCAATGTCGATACTTTATTATTACACCCGGCTACCGCTTCCCATTTGAATATTAAAAAGGAGATTAGAGATGCCAATGGAATTACTGACGGACTGATTAGAATGTCAGTGGGTATAGAAAACGTTAGTGATATTATTGAGGATATTGAGTTGGGGTTGGGGTTTTAGGGGCGTTCGCTTTCGCTCTCTTTACGGGCGTTCGCTCTCTTTACGGTCGGAAGCTGTGCTTCCTTTACGGGCGGGCGCTACGCTTCCTTAACGGACGGAATCTGTGCTTCCTTAACGGGCGTTCGCTCTCGCTCTCTTTATGGGAATATAGTTAGCTATTCATTGGAGAAAATATAGAAACTCAAAAACATTATGTTCAATTTTGAGTAAAATGTTTTTGAGTTTCTGTAAAAATTATACTGCTGGTTTAAACTAGCAACCCAATTCGTCTCTCTGGGTCATCAAAGTACTTAAGACGTCATCATAATCAGCTCTTTCTTCTGTTGAAACGCATTCTTCATACTTTCTTCATACTTTTCCAATACATCTATATAATCTTTTATAGCATCTTTTAAAGCTTTACAATTATCTTCACTGCTATCAGCATTGTAAGCATCAACAGCTGCATCAGCTGCATCAAATAATGGATTCACTTCAGCTTCGATAGCTGTCTCATCTGTGCAGTCAACATCATCTCCACAAGAAGTCATAAAAGTAAGACCGAAAAATAGTAATAAAAGAATTTGTAACTTTTTCATATTAGATTTTTTATGTATGTTAAACACTGTAAATGTAAGAATCTATTCTTTATTCATGATACCCTTTTAGAGGGATATTTAATATTTATCAAAAAAAATACATTTTTTTAGTTTTTAGTGATTTTTGAGCATTTATTAAGCATTAAATATTATTCTGAGGTGTATTTCATACCTCTTTTACCCAATTCCACCAATCGCAATTTTTCTACTTTACCTTTATTGCACTCGAGCAACAACATTGTCCTGAATTGATGAAAACCTTCATGACCACAGGCTCCTGGATTCATATGTATAAGGTCCAACTGCTTGTCTTTTAATACTTTACATACATGAGAGTGGCCACAAATGTAAAGATCGGGCTTATGTTTTTGTAGAAGGGCCTTTAATCTTTTGGTATATTTACCAGGATAGCCTCCGATATGGGTCATCAGCACTTTGACCCCTTCACAGTAAAATATTTCATTTAGTGGGAAAGTAATCCGAACTTCTTTATCGTCAATATTTCCGTAAACTGCCTTTAATGGGTTGATGGCTTCTAATTGATCAATCAGTTTTGGGTTACCGATATCTCCTGCATGCCATATTTCATCAACTTCTATTAGGTGCTTGATAACATCTTTACCTAGAAAGCTGTGGGTATCTGAAATTAAGGCAATTTTCATAGGTATAATTATTGGATAAAAATAGAGATTTTTTGTTAGACGGCTTTTACGAGCGGGCGCTTCGCTTCCGTTACGGGCGGGCGATTCGCTTCCGTTACGGGCGGGCGCTTTGCTTCCTTTACGGTTGGGCACTTTGCTTTGTTATCGATCAATGAGCTAACATAAAACAAAAAAAGCCAACCGCACGACCAGTTGACTTTTCAATACAAAATTGAACACATTATTTATTTTACCATAATCATTTTCTTTGTTATACTTGATGATTCACTTTCTACTCTATATAGTAGCAAACCTTCGGCATCGAGTTCATTTGCATTAATAATAAACTCGCTTAGACCTTTTCCAAACTCTTTTGTTTTTTTGATCAATACTTTTCCTGTTGCATCAAATATGGTAACAGAAACGTTTTGTCTTTCAGAAATTGAGAAAGTAATTCTTGTGTAATCATCAAATGGATTGGGCTCATTTTGGTAAACCTCCATTTCTGAATTTATTACATTCTCATTTACAACCACCAACTCCAGATTGCTTATTGTATTGTCGACATTGTAAATCTCCGCTTGTGTTACTGACGAATTGATTTGAATATCATTTGACAAATTCACATTTCCTCTTGATTCAAAATAGATAGTGAACAATGTTTGTCCACCTTCTAGACTAATTCCATTGGCATTTGAAAAACTAAAAGTCAACACGCCGTCTTCTTTATTAGACAATGAGAAATTATCTTGACTTACTTCCATTACACCATTATCAATTCCTTCAAATAACATACTTGTATCATCAAAATCAAAGCTAAATTGCATTCCATAAATGTCTTGAGTTTTTTCAATGATAAGCGGTACTGCAATTAATTCATTGCTAACATACTTGGCATTTCCTGTTTGCAAGAAAACTGAAGTATTAGACCTTGAACTTATACCTTTACCATAATCCAAGTCCACACTGTTATTAACATCACCAACTTTTACAGCCACAAAATTAGATTCCATATCCTCAGACATATCATCAATATGAGCATATTTCGGATAATCCCAAGGCTGAAATACATCAACAAATTTGTGACTAGATGGTACAAAAGTCCAAGAATCATTTTCAGGCAATTCATCATATACGCCCAAAATCAATTTTCTCAATTGAATCAAATCAATTGCTGAAATATTTCCAGAATTATCTATATCACCTGCAATTAATTTATAAGGAGAATCAATAGAATTAAGCCCTAAAATATGCCTTTGCAACATTACCAAATCCAAAGTTGATATACCATTTAAATGATCCTCATCGTGAGTTGGCTTAATATTATAATTATTACCCATCGCAATATTTTCAAAACTAAAACCACCATTTTGGTTTGTCATTTCCATAACACTACTTTCAGTATCCATATTTTCCAAAGAGACCATAATCTCTTCTAAAGGCTCGTTGGTTTCAGTTTTAACTCCACCAGTTACACTTGCCATATTCGCAGAATCAGGGCAAAGATCTTGTGTGTCTTGTAATTGCAAGATAGAAGTACATGATGCAGACCTTCCAGATTCATCAACTATGTATATACTGACTGTAAGATCAACATACTGTCCATTAGGAAGATCACTACAGTCATAAGTCTCCGCAGTTACTGGGAAATTAGATGCATCAACATCTACAAATGAAAATATCAGATCATCAAGTCCACAACCACCTTCACTTTTTACATCAAAATCAGATGCCCAAATCTCAGTCGTTGACGTACTACCCAACGACCAAATCACATTGGCCAAGCATATAGGTAAAGGTGCAGCATCCGATGTGACTTTAAAAGTATAAGTACAAGTCTTAGTTGTTCCACCACATTGATTACCACCTGTAAAAATTATTGTGTGCTCTCCAGCAGGATACACATCACTGGCATCATTTCCATTACCAGCATAATCAATAGTGCCATCAGAAAACGCATCTATAGTCCAAGTTATATCAAAGTTTGAAGCACAAGTAGAACTTACTCCTAAAATCAAACTAACCTCAGCCTCACATTCTCCTGTTGGAGCCACTACTGTCAAATCATTTGGACAGTTGAATAATGGTATACTTGAATCTGTAATTTTTATTTCTTGCACGGCAGTCAAAGAATATTGATCAGGGTTACTTGGATTGTAATTACACCAATCGATAACTTTCCATGTTCTTAATATTCTATAACAAATACCATCGGTATTGCTTACTATTGG
>CAJQRD010000116.1 GCA_905480605.1 uncultured Saprospiraceae bacterium
TCTACAACAGGTGTAGAAGTTCCAAATCCTATTCGACCGCCATCATCAACATAAAGCGAGTTAGCAGGAGCTGCAGCTTCAACTCTAAATACTTGTCTTCCAGCAGAAGCATCTTCAATGGCAAAATAATTCGCTCCTCCATTGTTAGAATCATTTATAACTATTCTCCAGTCATTATTTGGAAATGAAGAAGAATTACTTGTATCATTAAAGTGGATTCTAACATTGTTTTCTTTTAATCTGTGAGTATCAAAACCAAAGCTTTCTCCATTGACACAATCAAATCCAACACAAGTGCTTCCATCGACTATTAAATCATCGAGAATTATTTGATCTTTTGTAGAATTGTCTTGGTCAATTACGGGATCCTGTTTTTGTGCAGATATGCTAAAACATGTTAATGTAAATAAGCAAATTGCGAGATATATCTTTTTTTTCATTTTGTTGAGATTTTCTTATAAATACTTATCAAATCTAATTATTTTTTTTTAAACTATTTTTTTTTCTTAATAGAAAGTGCATAATAGTTGTCGAATAATCTCTTTTAAAGTAAATTAGGTAGTATCTGGAAATAATTCATCGCATAGTGATCTTGTTTTTTATCTAAGAACCTGATTGATTTATTAGTTAAGGCAGGTAATTCCAACTTGGTTTTGAAAATGAAAACTATTATATTTACCACGCATTATTTCCCCAGCTAAAATTATATTTCTAATTAATTTCACAAAATGAGATTTATACTTACTTGTATTTTATTCACATCTATTGCTTCTGCATTTGCCCAAGATTCTTTAAATATGGAAAGGATAGGTCAGTGGAACCCACCTGGGATGCCCATTAAAAGTGGCGTTATATTTAATGATGTTTGGGGTTATACCGCTTCAGATGGCTCAGAATATGCCATTCTTGGAAATGTAGACTCTATACTTGTTGTTGATATTTCTGTACCCACAGCTCCTCAACGTGTGTATGGATTTGATGGTGGAAACCGGACAATTTGGAGAGATTTCAAAACTTTCGGTGATTATATGTATGGTGTTTGTGACAACTGTAGTGAAGGCTTGCATATTTTTGATATGTCTGGGCTTCCTTCTGGTAATGTTTCTCATATTATGACAACAACAGAGTTTTTTACTAAGGCTCACAACATTTACATTGATACGCTTAGTCAAAGAATGTATGCAGCAGGAAGCAATGGCGCTACAGAAGGATTGGTGGTAATTGATATAAGTACTCCAGATGCTCCTGTACATTTGATGGATATTGAGTTTGATGATTTATTAGGAGTGCCAGCTGCAAATTTTTACGTACATGATGTTTACGTTAGAAATGATACTGCTTACTGCTCGCACGGCAATAAAGGATTTTATGTTTGGGATCTTACAGATTTGTCAAGTATAGAGTTATTAGGTGATTATAATTCACCAGGATACAACCACAGCAGTTGGTTAAATGATGCTGGTGATTATGCATATTATGCAGAAGAGATTCCCAAGGGACAACCACTAGCTGTAATTGACTTAGCTAACTTAGGTGATCCTGTTCATGATATTACGCTGGTGACAACATTCAAGGATCCTATTTCAAATACTGCTACAGATCCAACCCCCCACAATCCTTTTGTTGTAAATGACACCATGTATTTATCATACTACGAAGATGGAATGAAGGTTTATGACGTGACGAATCCTACAAGCCCTGATATGATAGCATATTATGATACGTATCCTACCAATGGTTCAACTTATACAGGTTATGAAGGTGCATGGGGAGCATATCCCTACTTTAGCTCTGGACACCTTTTAATTTCTGACATTACTTTTGGTTTAAATATTATCAAAATTCAAGACTGTGCAAGTCCAACGATTTACTTTAAGGATTTTGATGGTGATGGCTTTGGTGATCCTAATGTTTTTGAATCTTCATGCTCAGTGCCAGGTGGATATGTATTGGATAATACAGACTGTGATGACAGTAATCCAACAGTGTATGTTGGAGCTCCTGAATTGTGTGATGGCATTGACAACGATTGTGATAATTTACTAGATGCTGATGATCCAGATATTGTTTACAACACCTATTATCTAGATGCTGACAATGACACGTATGGTGATGCTGCAGTAACTATCTTAGATTGTATGCCTCCGTCAGGTTATGTAGATAACGATACCGATTGTGATGACAACAACAATATGGTCAATCCAGGTTTCCCTGAAATTTGTGATGGCATTGACAATGATTGTGATGGATTGATTGATGGTGCAGATCCCGACTTGACAAGTATCGAATGGGCTATTGACAGTGACTCGGATGGCTTTGGAAATGGTGCTGTTACGTTATATCAATGTTCACAACCAACGGGTTATGTCGCTTTCGCTGGAGATTGCGATGATAATGATTCCAACAATTTTCCATTTAATTCTGAAATCTGTGATGGTCAAGATAACAATTGCGATAGCATTATTGATGAAGGTTGTAGTCAATTACCTTGTGATGCAATAAGTTTGTATATCAATCCAATAATTCAAAATGAGTACAGAGCCAAAGTCGATATTACTTCTGATGCTACAGTTTCTAACAGCCAGGATATCACTTTTTTTGCGGGTTCAGAAATTGAATTGAATTCTAACTTTGAGGTTGTAGGAGGAGGTGTGTTTTCTGCATTAATTGAAGATTGTGATGATTCAACCAGTTCAGTTGTATCTGTTACGCCTGATCAAATAGCCAATTATATTCATACGATAGATGGAAATAGTGAATTTCCAAAAAGAATGAAAGTTACAATTACAGATGAATTTGGAGGCCAATATTTATTGAAGGACAAAGCCTCATTATTATCATGGTTGAAGATGCATTATTTCAATAGTTTTAAAATAACTATTTTGAAATGATGATATTGGCATAGCTTTTGAATTTATATAAGTTCTAAAACATATTAATTTTGAAGATTCTGAACATCAATTTTATAATTGTATTGCTGGGTTTATTTTCCAATGGAGATATTGATATTGCAGCTAACAATTACATCGAGGAACATAAAGAACTGGCGGTCATAGAAATGTACCGTTCGGGAATTCCTGCGAGTATTACAATGGCACAAGCATTACATGAATCAAATTTTGGCAAAAGCGATTTGGCAACAAAAGCCAACAATCACTTTGGTATAAAGTGTAAGAGTTACTGGAAAGGTATTACTTATAGACACAAAGATGATGATTATGAAAATGGAGAATTGATAAAATCTTGCTTTAGGTCTTATGTAAATGTCTTTGACTCATATATTGATCATTCAAATTTTTTAAAAGGTACATCTCATTACCAGCAATTGTTTAGTCTTGGTGAAAAAGATTATAAATCATGGGCTATAGGTTTACAAAAATCGGGTTATGCCACTGATCCAAATTATTCTGAAAAGCTTATAAGGTACATCGAGAAGTATGATTTGGATAGACTAGATTATGAAGACGATCCCTTTAAAGTTCTAACAAAAAAACTAGAAAGATAATTTGTTATGTGCTTGGTTCTCAAGCATATATTAAGTTTAAGTTATATATTTGAAAAAGCCAAAGTGGATAGAGAATGAAGAGCGATAAACCAATCGAATGATAAGTTGGAACCTAATTCTCAACTATTCTTGGATTTCTTCTTGACGCTTTGGCGATTTTTTCAATGGATCTTTTCCATCTTTCATCGATCTAATTCTATTTATATATAAGTCTTTGGCTAAGAAAATAGCCTTTCGCATAGAATCGGCATTGGCTAAATCTTTTCCTGCTATTGAATAGGCAGTTCCATGATCGGGAGATGTTCTAATTACTGGTAGTCCTGCAGTAAAATTGACTCCTGCACCAAACGATAATAATTTAAATGGAATTAATCCTTGATCATGATACATTGCTAAAATAGCATCAAATTTTTTGAAAGCTGCATTTCCAAAAAAGCCATCAGCCGGATAAGGTCCAGCAGCTAAAACACCGTTGTTTTTCGCTTCCTTAATAGCTGGTTTAATATACTTTTCTTCATCATCCCCTATTACACCGTCGTCTCCTGCATGAGGGTTTAAACCTAAGACAGCAATTTTGGGATTTTCAAATCCAAAATCTTGCTTCAATGACTTAGTCAAAACCTTAAGTTTTCTAAGAATTGTCTTTTTGTTTAATGTGTTTCCTATTTCGCTAACTGGGATATGATTGCTGGCAAGTGAAATGATTGCAGAATCAGAAACCATTGTCATCGCTGTTTCTATAGCTTCAAACTCTTTTGCAAGGTATTCTGTGTGACCAACATGCTCAAAATTGGCCAATTTCATAGCGTTTTTATTGATGGGAGCAGTTACAATAGCCTGAATAAGGCCCTCTTTGGCATCTTTTACGGCTTGCTCAAGTGCCATCATTGCAAATCTTCCACTGTCTTTAGTAGCTAGACCTAGTTCAATATCGCTTTGTTCATCCCACACATTAAAGACATTAATATTATTGTGAGCAGCATTATCAGCATGTTTGATAGATACAAAAGAAAAATTAGCATCCTTTACTATGTTCTTATGGTAAGCCATAACTTTGGCAGACCCATAAATAATAGGGATAAAGTAATTGGTTATTCTAGGGTTAGAAAGTGCTTTTATTATAACTTCTGGCCCAATACCATTTATATCACCAATTGTTATACCTATCTTTATTTTCTTTTGCATAGTCTGTATTGTAGATCACGAAGATATACTTTATTGGCGTTTTATTGAAAACGTTCTATATTTTAAAAGCATTTATATAATTTGAAAGCTAAAAAACATTTAGGTCAACACTTTTTGGTCAATCAAGCTGTCATCGAAAAGATTATTGATTTGATCAAAGAAGTGTGCCCTCAAGATAAGCCAGTTTTAGAAGTTGGACCAGGTCAAGGAGTATTGACCTATCATTTGGATGACCATTTTGATAAATTTACTGCAGTTGAATTTGATCGAGATATGATTAGGGTACTAATCCAAAAACTAGATCCAAAAAAACTTGTAAATGAAGACTTTTTGGGCTTGGACCTCAAAAGTGTTTATGACGGTGAATTTGCACTTGTAGGAAATTTTCCTTACAATATATCTTCTCAGATTATATTTAAAATGCTGGATAATGTGGATAGAATTCCACTGATGATCGGAATGTTTCAAAAAGAAGTAGCTGAACGTATATGTGCCACACCGGGAGGTAAAAAGAATGGAATACTCAGCCTGAGAACGCAAGCTTATTATGATTGTGCACTCGCTTTTGATATTCCTCCCACTGCTTTTGATCCTGCACCTAAAGTGAATTCAGCTGTAATAGTACTTAAGAGGAAAGAAAAAACTTTATTGGACTGCGATCCAAAAATATTTGCCCG
>CAJQRD010000117.1 GCA_905480605.1 uncultured Saprospiraceae bacterium
ATTTGTTGTCGTTTTTTTTTAGACTAAGTCCAAGTTTTAGCAAATTTGTACCGTAAACCTAAATATAATGACAAATTCGAGAATAGCTGGCTTGGGATATTATGTGCCAGAAAATATTGTAACCAATGATGATCTTGCAAAGAACATGGATACTTCTGATGAATGGATACAAGAACGAACAGGTATAAAAGAAAGACGTTATGCCACAAAACACAAGGAAACGACAACCACAATGGCTAAAAAAGCCGCTGAAATTGCAATTGAACGTGCTGGTATTACAAATGAGGACGTCGATTTTATAATATTCGCGACCTTAAGCCCAGATTATTACTTTCCAGGGTGTGGTGTTCTTCTTCAAAGAGAACTCGGAATTACTAAAACTGAAATTGGTGCTTTAGATATAAGAAATCAATGTTCTGGCTTTATATATGGGCTTTCTGTTGCAGATCAGTTTATCAAATCAGGAATGTATAAAAACATACTTTTGGTAGGCTCTGAAATGCATTCAATGGGATTGGACTATAAAACTTCAGGTAGGAACGTAACTGTTATTTTTGGTGATGGTGCTGGAGCCGTTTTGCTTCAACCTACTCAAGAGGAAAAGAAAGGTATTTTGACTACACATTTACATTCGAATGGAATCTTTGCTGAAGAACTGGCTTTAATCAGCCCAGGAACACATGGTGGTTATCATGATAAAGAAGATTTGGTAGATTTTGGGTTTCCAGATCCGAGTGAACACGGAGGAATATTTGCCACACAAACCATGCTGGATGACGGTCTGATGTTTCCAAATATGAATGGAAAATTGGTATTTAAAAATGCTGTGGTTAAGTTTGCACAAGTAATCAATGAAGCATTGACAAAAACTGGATTAAGTAAGGAGGATATCTCTATGCTAGTTCCGCATCAAGCCAATTTGAGGATCAGTCAATTTATACAAAAAACATTTGGTCTAAGAGATGATCAGGTATTTAATAATATTCAGAAATATGGCAATACAACAGCAGCGTCTATTCCGATTGCGTTAACTGAAGCCTGGGAGCAAGGAAAGGTCAATGAAGGAGACCTTGTTTGTTTGGCAGCTTTCGGTTCTGGATTTACTTGGGGTAGCGCATTGATAAGATGGTAAAGCAAAAGTTAGATATATTGGCAATCGGCGTACATCCTGACGATATTGAATTGGGCTGCGGTGGTACTGTCATTAAGCATATTGATCTTGGTTATAAAGTAGGTCTGCTTGATTTGACACAAGGAGAATTGGGAACTAGAGGCTCTGGTCCTTTGAGGTTAAAAGAAGCCGAAGATGCGCGAAAATACGCAGGAGCTTTGGCCCGCGAGAATTTAGGTTTTGCTGATGGTTTTTTTGTGAACGATAGACAACACAAACTTGAGATTATCAAAGTCATAAGAAAGTACCAACCAGATATCGTTTTGTCTAATGCGATGATTGACCGTCACCCAGATCACGGAAATGCTTCTAAATTGATTGGAGAAGCTTGTTTTTTATCAGGGCTGATGAAAATTGAAACGGAAGTGAATGGGGTAGTACAAGAAAAATGGCGACCTCGAAAAGTATTTAACTATATCCAGGATTATCATATTGAGCCAAATTTTGTGGTTGATGTGAGTGAGCAATTCGAACGTAAAATGGAGATGGTGCTTTGCTTTAAGTCTCAATTTTATGATCCAGGTGCTGGTGGTGTACAAACGCCTATTTCATCAAAAGAATTCTTTGACAGCTTGAGAGGTCGTGCTTTAGCTCATGGAAGAAGAATTGGAGTCAAATATGCAGAAGGTTTTACTTCAGATGCTTACATTGGAGTTGAGGATATCACAACGCTTTTGTAGATGGAGGAAAAACTAAGATTTATAAAGGAACAGTCTCAAAATAAATCCGCAGAAAACAAAAAGTTTTTTCGCAAGCTAAAACAAAAACCGCCTAAGAATTTGGACAGTATAATGCAGGATCTTCATGAAGAAGTTTTTGCTTATACAGATTGTCTCAAGTGTGCAAATTGTTGTAAAACAACAGGTCCTTTGTTTACCGATAAAGACATTACCAGATTGTCAAAACATCTGAGAATGAAGCCAACAAAATTTATCTCAGAATATTTACGTGTAGATGAAGAGAGAGATCATGTTTTACAGGAAGTGCCCTGTGCTTTTTTGGGGGCAGACAACTATTGCAGCGTATATGATCATCGCCCAAAAGCTTGTAGAGAATATCCACATACCGATCGACACAAGTTTGAACAAATTGGGAATCTAACAAAGAAGAATGTAGGGATGTGTCCTGCGGCTTATGATGTTGTTGAGAAGTTGAAGCGTATTGTGTAGTAATCAATTATAATTGATCTTGTAGACGATTAATTTTTCGTACTTAATATCATTCTAATTGTTAAATTTAATCTGATTCACATCTTTATAAGCTGGAATCTTCTGCTCGAGTTGATCAACATATTCTGTGCTGCCCAATCTGAATCTCACTGGAACATTTGAGGTTTTTAACACTTTGTTTTCAAACTTGCAGAATACACCTAAACAAGATTGATAAATGCCTTGATAATTCTGTTGAGTTAATGAGGGTTTAATGTCAAGAGAAAAAATGCTATCGCTTTTTAACTCGAACTGTTTAAGTTTGGTAGAAGTATAAATATTTGAGAAAGTAGAAGTGGCTTGAGCATTTGCATTTATACAAAAGCAAAGGATAAAAAAGCTAAATAAAATGGCTTTTCTAATCATTATTGTGCTTGCTTTTTTTAGATCCTTCATACAAATCAAATTTGAAAAGTTTAGATTCTAATCCACCATTATGCAAGCTGATTCTTTTTGAAGGCCTTAATCCAAAACTCTTCATTGCATCTAGGTTAGAAGTAACAATCCAGGCAGTTGAACCTTGCCAGAAAGTTTTTAAAGCATCTCCAATCTGTCGATAAAAATCATCTACGTTATCAGTTTCTATCCTTTTGTCGTAAGGCGGATTCATAATTAATAAACGATCTGGATGGCCATTTGTTTTAAAGAAATCACGTTGATATAAAGAAACTCTTTCTTTGAAAGGAAAATCTTGAAGATTTTTTTTGACGTCTCGAACGGCAAAAGCATTAAGGTCACTGCCAATCAATTCTGCTTGAGGGTGTCTGATACCTTCATCAGCAATTTCCTTGACAGTATTCCATATTTCCGAGTTGTAGTTTGACCAGTTTTGAAATGCGAACCTGTGAATAAACTTACCTGCAGGAATATTTGCAGATATCATCAAAGCCTCCGTTATCAATGTTCCTGATCCGCACATTCCATCTTGGAAAACCTGCGAACCGTCATATCCACTAAGAAGAATAATACCAGCAGCAAGAACCTCATTTAATGGTGCTTTGTATTGACGGTATTTGTAATTTCGAAGGTGAAGTGACTTTCCTGAGCTATCTAAAGATATGTTAATTTCATTGTCAGGATTTATATGTAAATCGATAGCTACATCTGGTTTTTTAGGATCGACATTCGGTCTATATCCCTTTTCATCAGACAACTGATCAACAATAGCATCTTTCAATCTAAAGACTGGAAATCTTGAATGCGGAAATAAGTCTCCACTTACAGTACCACTGATTGCGAAAGTTCGTTTCTCCGGAATATATTCTGACCAATCGATTGATCTTCCAATTGTATATAGATCTTCTTGTGAGTGAAGCACATCATGCTTGATAGGAACCAAAACGCGCATTGCTGATCTTAAGCAATAGTTGCATTTATACAATTGAGCCCAATTGCCTTCGCAGCTTACTGCACGATTAAGAATTTGGATATTACTAAGTTGTAAAGCTTCTAATTCTTTAACCAATACATCTTCTAAACCTTCTAAAGTTTTTACAACTATTTTCATCTTACAATTTTATGTTTGAATAACACCCACATTAAATTTCTCAACAGGGGCATGGTCACAAGCCTCTAAAGCTTGGCTTATGAATTGCCTTGTTTCTCTTGGATCAATAATTGCATCAACCCACAATTGAGATGCTGCATAATAAGCTGTAGTCTCATTGTCATACTTTTCCTTTATTCTGTTGAAGATCTCTTTTTCAGCATCTTCATTAAGTTCTTCTCCTCTTTTCTTAAGAGACGAAACTTCGATTTGTGTCATAACTTTTGCCGCTTGTGTACCGCCCATTACGGCGATTTTAGCGGTTGGCCAAGCCACAATAAGTCTTGGGTCATAAGCTTTTCCACACATAGCATAATTTCCTGCGCCATATGAATTACCCATGACAACAGAAATTTTAGGAACTGTACTGTTCGAAACAGCATTGACCATTTTGGCACCATCTTTTATGATACCACCATGCTCAGAGCGTTTACCTACCATAAACCCAGATACATCATGAAAGAAAATTAAAGGGATTTTCTTTTGATTGCAATTCATAATAAAACGAGTTGCTTTGTCGGCAGAGTCTGAATAAATTACACCACCAAATTGCATTTCACCTTTGGCATTTTTAGTAACTAATCGACTATTCGCTACAATACCAACAGACCAACCATCTATCCTTGCGTAAGCAGTAATAATAGTTTTACCGTAATCTTCTTTATAGAAAGTCAACTTTGAATCATCGACAAGTCTCTTAAGTATTTCTACTGTATCATAAGGTTTTGCAGCATCATGAGGAAAAATTCCCATAATGTCATTTACATCGTGTTGAGAAGGCAAACTCTTTGCTCTGTCAATTCCAGACCTTGGATGTTCACCAATTTGGGACATGAGACTTTTTATCTTGTCGAGAGCTTCTTCATCGGTTTTTACTTTGTAATCGCAAACTCCAGAAATTTCTGTTTGAGTCGCAGCACCACCTAATGTTTCTTTGTCAACTGTTTCGCCAATTGCAGCTTTAACAAGATAAGGGCCTGCTAAAAATATAGATCCTGTACCTTCGACTATTATTGATTCATCAGACATGATAGGTAAATAAGCACCACCGGCCACGCAGCTGCCCATAATTGCAGCAATCTGAGGTATACCCATGCTTGAGATTTTGGCATTGTTTCTAAATATTCTGCCAAAGTGCTCTTTGTCTGGGAAGATCTCATTTTGCATTGGTAGATAAACTCCGGCACTATCTACCAAGTAGATGATAGGCAACCTATTCTCCATGGCTATTTCCTGAGCTCTGAGATTCTTTTTTCCTGTCATTGGAAACCAAGCACCTGCTTTAACAGTGGCATCATTAGCAACAACAATACATGTCTTGTTTCCGATTTTTGCCAAACCAGTAACAACGCCAGCGGCTGGAGCTCCACCATGATCTTTGTACATTTTATAAGCGGCAAAAGCACCAATTTCGAAAAAGCTATTTTCATCAACCAAGTAGTCTATTCTTTCTCTTGCTGACAACTTGCCTTTTTCTTTGAGTTTGTCTAGTCTCTTTTGGCCACCACCTAACATTATTGTTTCTAATTTTCTTTGATAATTAGAAACAGCAAGTTTAAGTGTATCTTCATTTTTATTAAACTCAATATCAACTTTTGCTTTTGACATATTAGACTTTATTCATAGTAATTGTACATTGGATAGCAGGCAATAACGTAATTGTAATGCTTAATGAAATTTCTAATGTGTTTTCATCTATAAATTTACCATTGCCATTAGCTGTGATAGATATAGGTAATGGAATATTTGGAATATCTAAATTCTGAGTAGTGGTTGGTATGATAAAAATACCGGCCTCTGGATCAAACGAAACATCATCTAACATTAACAATGGATTAGGAGTGTTTAATAGAATTTTATTTATATCACTTCCATCTGCAGCAGTCACAGCTTGTATTGTTAGTAATTCTGCAGGTAAAGCTTCACCGCCTGGGATAGATGCTAAACAACTTTCTAAGCTTCCTGAGTATGTGCCTATGTACTTAGCTCTAATTTCTGTGTCACAAGCTGAGCCTTCATAACCTTCATTACAACTACATTCTCCAGTTGTAGGATTACAATCGCCATTAACACAATCAGTAGTGTCACAAATGTTAGTTTCACAATTGGTTCCAGAGTATCCTGCAGCACATATACATGTTCCATCATCACATGTACCATTTGATCCACAGATGACATCATCACATGGGTCAGAGCATGCAAATACAAATAAGGTTAACACTAAAAATGATAGCTTGATTATTGTTTTCATAATTATTTTTTATTACATAAATCCTTGATCCTTCATCCATTGATCGTTGTATAATTTTCCAATATATCGACTTCCGTGATCATGAAAAATTACAACAACAAGATCAGTTGGTTTTAATTTATCTTTTAATTGAATAAGGCCAGCTACTGCTGAACCACAACTGTATCCTAATAATAATCCTTCTTCTCTTGCCAATCTTCGTGCCATTACAGCACCATCTTTATCTGAAACTTTTTCAAAGTGATCGATGATATCAAAATCAATGTTTTTTGGAATAATATCTTCACCTATCCCTTCTGTAATATAAGGATATATCTCAGTTTCGTCAATCTCTCTTGTTTCATGGTATTTTTTTAACGCAGATCCGTGTGTATCAACTCCCCAAATCTTGATGTCAGGATTTTGTTCTTTTAAATATTTTCCAGTCCCAGAGATGGTACCACCAGTTCCAACACCAACAATCAAATGCGTTATTTTTCCTTCTGTTTGTTCCCAAATTTCTGGTCCCGTAGAAAGATAATGAGCTTCTCTATTAGAGAGGTTGTCATATTGATTACACCAAACTGAATTTGGTATTTCCTTGCTTAATTTTTCAGCTACACTATAGTAAGATCTTGGATCATCTGCTGCTACATTTGTAGGACAAACGATAACCTCAGCACCAACGGCTCTAAGAATGTCAAACTTTTCCGGAGACTGTTTGTCAGATGTTGTAAAAATGCATTTATAACCTTTGACGCAAGCGGCTAAAGCAATACCCATTCCTGTGTTTCCTGAAGTGCATTCAATGATTGTTCCTCCTGGTTTTAGAGTGCCGTCTTTTTCTGCATCTTCTACCATTTTCAATGCCATTCTATCCTTGATGGAGTGACCTGGATTGTAGGTCTCAACCTTACCTACCACAGTAGCATTAATTTCTGAAACTACCTTGTTTAGTTTGATAAGTGGTGTGTTACCTATTGTTTCTAGTACGTTATTATATATCATTTATGCATTTTACGCTGCAAAGATATACTAACCTTCAGTAAGTATAAGTAATTGTATGGTTTATTTATATAAATGTCAGTGAAACAGAACATAAATGGGCATACATGCAATTGTTCGCTATATTATTCGTAATAAGTCATGCCAACTTGGAATCGTGTTTCAAGTGCACCCAGTTTTTGTGCCACGGCTTTAGAAATTATCAAAACTACATCTTCTGAATAAGATCCAGAAGGCAATTTATCTACAACCTCAGCCACAACTATATTGTTGGTTACGGGGTGTTGTAATTTTATAACTGAGCCAACCTTTGCTGTTTTGTGTAATACAAAAAGAAAATCATCGTTCGGATCTGTTCTTTCCCAAATGGCAATGCCTTTATTGCTTAATATTTTGGGAAGGTCAACTTCGTGGTTTACAAGACTATCAATTGCTTGATAGTTATCGAGTGAAGTGACAATTGAGTCCAGTTTATTTAACACCAAGACAGTATCATTTGGATATTTTTGATCTGACATTTTTAGAATTCTATCCAGAGTTGGTCTAAGTTTTTCAGTTCTTTCAGTTGACCACCAGCCTACAATAAGTTCTTGTCCAAGACTTAATGATAATTTAGTCAGGTTATTTCTACCCATCAATTGTTGGATGTTTTGATTGAAATAACCTTTAGAAATCCGATATAAAGTTTCTTTTCTTTTAACTTTATACGTAATTGGAATCCAGTTAGGGTTGCTTTTAACAGCACTTATTATTAAACGTTCTGAATTGATGGGAACAATAATTTGAGTTCCAAGTGCCAATATTTGATTTTTAGAAATATCATTGACAAGCATTAAGTCTTGAAGAGGTATTTTGAACAGTTTGGCCAAACTGTATAGTGTTTCAGATTTTTGTAAAACATGAACGTAAATAATCTCATGATTCGATGTCACCTTCACAGGGATAGAAGTCATTTCAGTAATGCTGGTTTGTGCACTAATCAGATTGACTGTGAAAACAAGAACCAATGTAAGTTTAAGTATATTCATAATAATCAAGTGGTAATATATTGCAAAAATATGTAATATGTATTAGAAATGATACTAAAACAGAAGAAGAAACGATGTTTTAGTTCGTTATTTCCCTTTTTTAACCTTTCTTTTTTAGAATTGGTTGTTTTGAACGTGGTTTTACAGACTACTTTTATTATAGTAGGGTATTAACGCAGTTGGATTTGATATTATTATGGGTTCGACAAATGTTTTATGCATGCTTTGCATATACAATCGCTTAGCTTTTTTTGACTTAAAATATGAAGACTGTGTTCATAAATAAAAAGGAGGCTCAATAAGTTAAAGAGCCTCCTCAAAAAAGGATGTTTATTATGTTTTAAACTAATTTTTTGGTTAATCAAGTACAAGCACTTTGGCTATAAATTGCTCTTTCCCTACATAGAAGTTAAGATAGTATTGACCTTGAGCTAGATCGATGACATCAATAGTATGAAGGTTCTTTCCGCGTATCAATTGTTTTGATTCAAATGTTCTTACATGTTGACCGAGATTATTGACAAGGAATCCTTTGAATTCCAATTCAGTATCAAGACCAATTTCTATGGTCAGATAATCTGTTGTTGGTACTGGGAATATTTTCCATTCTATTTCTTCTTCAGTGGACTCCTCATCATCAACTTTGATAATTACAACTTTGCTATAATCAATTGCCCCGCTTAGGTCAAGCATTTTTAATCTGTAATAATACTGACCCGCAAATCTTGAGTCTAAATCATCAAATGTGTAGTACAATTCTTCAGAGCTATTTCCTGCTGCTTCAACTTCACCAATAGGGGAAAAGTTTTTCGTATTTCCAAGACTTCTTTCTATGATAAATTTATCTGTATTGGATTCTGATAGGGTTATCCAAAATAGCCTGTTAAAGTTTTCTTCTGGAATACGTTCTCCCCAAAAATCAACTAGAGTTAATGGAACTGTTCCTGGATTAAAACCTGCATCAACTGTGTCAATGATTTCGCTAGCTCCTAATGAAATTGTATCAGTTCTTTTTGTTATTGGATTGAAGTCATTATCTATATCTGATAAATAACCTAAATCTGATTGTCCTAAAGATTCACCTTCTGGTTCAATTACATTAAGAATATAATCTCCTTTAGAAAGGTTCCCAAATTGGTAGTTACCATTTTGATCTGATTCTGTAGTTGCCAACAATGTATCTACTAATTGACCATTGATATAGACAACATGGTACA
>CAJQRD010000118.1 GCA_905480605.1 uncultured Saprospiraceae bacterium
AGGTTTTTATACAACAAATTGATCACTGGTGGTTTTAGAATGGGTGTCTCTCAAAAAACAATCGTTAAGGCTCTTGCCAAACATCTCAATCAAGAAGAAAATGTTATCGCTCACAAGTTGATGGGAAATTGGACCCCTGATACTATAACTTTTGATGAATTATTGCTTTCGGAAGATTCAACCGCAATGGCATCGAAGCCGTATCCCTTTTACTTGGCATATGCTTTAGAAAACGAATTGGAAAAAATAGGAAATCCTAATGACTGGTTTGCTGAATACAAATGGGACGGTATAAGAGGGCAACTTATCAAAAGAGATAATAATATTTACTTATGGTCAAGAGGTGAAGAGTTAATCACACACCAATTTCCAGAATTAGAATCTTTACTTGTTATCAAAGAGGATTTTGTTATCGATGGAGAAATCTTAATTTACAAAGACGATAGTATTTTAAACTTTAATGTTCTGCAAAAGAGATTGGGTAAAAAAGCACCTTCAAAAAAGTTTATAACTGAGCGTCCAAGTATAATAATGGCGTATGATATCCTTGAGCTTGAAACTGAAGATTTGAGAGAGTTATCACAAGAAATCCGTAGAAATAAATTGGAAAAATTGTACGTTCAAAATCAAGATATTTTGCAATGGAAACTGTCAAATACCATCAGGTTTGAAACATGGGATGAACTTAAATTAATTAGAGAAGGTGCTCGTGAAATGAATGCAGAAGGATTGATGCTAAAATCCAAAATAGGCACATACAATACTGGTAGAAAAAAAGGAGATTGGTTTAAATGGAAACACGATCCTTTTACTTTAGATGTAGTTATGTTGTATGCTCAACGTGGTCATGGACGCCGAAGCAATTTATTTTCAGATTTTACTTTTGCTGTGAAAGATGGTGAGAAATTAGTTCCTGTAGCCAAAGCTTACACTGGATTGACAGACAAAGAATTTACTGAAATTTCAAAATTTGTAAAAGCCAACACTATAGAAAAGTTCGGACCAGTGAGTAGTGTCCATCCTGAGTTGGTTTTTGAGATTGCATTTGAAGCAGTGTTTGATTCACCAAGGCACAAATCGGGTGTTGCCGTGCGATTTCCTAGAATAGTTAGGTGGAGGAAAGATAAGCCAGTAGAGGAAATTAATACATTAGATGATGTTAAGAATTTGATATTTTGAGCACTATTACCAATGCCAAAAACTGGTTTAAATCCAAAAACTGGAAAGCATTTCCTTTCCAAGTTCAAACTTGGCAGGCTTGCCAAGAAGGATACTCAGGTATTGTCAACGCACCAACTGGAAGTGGCAAAACGTATGCGTTGTTTGTTGGGGCTTTAATCTCATACCTAGACAAATATGGTGACTCAAAACAAAAAGGACCACTGATAATTTGGATCAGTCCAATTCGTGCATTGACTAAAGAAATTAAACTCTCAACTGAAAAAGCCATTGAAGGATTTGGGTTGGATTGGCGAGTTGGTATTCGCAGTGGAGACACCTCCCCTACTGAGCGAAAAAAACAAATGAACAACCCTCCTGAAGTATTGATTACAACTCCAGAAAGCGTCCATGTTCTAATGGCCACAAAAAAGTATGCATCCTTTTTCAAAAATCTACACGTCATTATTTTTGATGAGTGGCACGAATTGATGGGATCAAAAAGAGGCGTACAATGTGGCTTGGCTATATCAAGATTAAAAGGGATCAATCCTAACTTAATGATTTGGGGTATCTCAGCTACCATCGGAAATCTTGAAGAAGCCGTTGATGTGCTCTTAGGTAGTTACAACAAAAATAAAAGAAAACTCATCAGATCAGAGATTACTAAAAAGACAGAAGTCATTTCCATCTTTCCTGATGATGTTGAAAAATACTCCTGGGCTGGTCATTTAGGTTTGAAACTGGCTGATAAATTAATTCCTATCCTCAATAACAGTAAAACGACAATAATATTTACCAATACAAGAGCACAAACAGAAATTTGGTATCAAAAGCTTTTGGAAATCATGCCAGAGTTGGCAGGCAACAGTGCCATGCATCATGGGTCAATAAGCAGGAATATCAGGGAGTGGGTTGAAGATGCATTGTATGAAGGCAAACTCAAAGTTGTTGTAGCCACCTCTAGCTTAGACTTAGGAGTTGATTTTAGACCTGTAGAAACAATTGTACAAATTGGCAGTCCAAAAAGCGTCGCAAGATTTATGCAACGCGCAGGTCGAAGTGGTCATTTGCCCGGCGCTATTAGCAGGATTTATTTTTTACCAACTCATGCATTAGAGCTGATTGAAACAGCGGCACTTAGAATGGCCATCAATAAAAAAAACGTAGAGGTACGCATTCCATACATACGATCTTGGGATGTCTTGATCCAATACTTGATGACATTGGCCGTATCCGATGGATTTGAACCAAATCAAATTTTTCTTGAAATAAAAAATACTTTTTGCTATGAAAGTATCGAACAAGAAGATTGGCAAAAAATATTGAGTTTCATTGTAAATGGATCCCAATCATTACAGGCTTATGACGAGTTTCAAAAAGTAATTATTGACGATGGTATTTATAAAATAGTAGATAGAAAAATAGCACAGCGACATAGGTTAAGCATAGGCACAATTACCAGCGAAGCCATGCTGACTATAAAATACATGAAAGGCAAACGGATTGGCTCAGTTGAGGAATGGTTTGTCAGCCATTTAAAAATTGGTGATAGCTTTTGGTTCGCTGGTCGAGCCTTAGAGTTTGTGATGCTGAAAGATATGAATGTATTGGTGCGCAACAGTAAAAAGAAAACCAAAAGAATACCTTCTTACCTTGGTGGGCGACTGCCTTTAAGTACAGAAATGTCAGAGGTGCTAAGAGAAAAACTTTACGAATACGACGCTGTCGATAATTTAGATGAAGAACTTAAAAGGTTATCGCCCCTTTTGGAGCTACAAAAGAAAAAAAGTATGCTTCCATCAAAGGATGAGTTCTTAGTAGAGTACTTTGAAACAAAGGAAGGTTTTCATCTCTTAATGTTTCCATTTGAAGGTCGATATGTACATGAAGGAATTGGTGCATTGATAGCACAGCGAATTTCTAAGATGATGCCTATAAGTTTTTCAATAGCAATGAATGATTACGGATTCGAATTGCTCTCAGATCAAAAAATTGACGTTGACAAATTGATTGTGTCGTCTCTCTTTTCTCCTCAAGATTTGGGTTTGGATATACAATCTAGCATCAATGCCACAGAGTTGGCAAAAAGAAGGTTTCGGGATATTTGTCGCGTTTCAGGATTGATCTTTCAAGGGTTCCCAGGCAAGGCCAAAAAGGACAGACACTTACAAGCAACTTCATCCTTGCTTTTTGGTGTTTTCCAAGATTACGAACCAGAGAATTTGTTGTATTTGCAAACATATGAAGAGGTCATGACTTTTCAATTGGAAGAAGCCAGAATGCGGAAAGCCCTTGAACGTATACAAAGCCAGAGAATAGTCATCAAACGTCCAAGCACTCCTCCTCCTCTTGCATTTCCAATCATTGTAGATCGTTTAAGAGAGAAGATGAGCAGTGAAAAATTAAAAGATCGGATTGCTAAAATGACGGTTCAGTTTTTGAAGTAAATTTTGTTACTCCTACCAAATTTAGACTATTACCAAATGTGAGACAGTTCTACTAATTTATTTTTAGAAATTTCGCCGTCCCCGCTGCACCGTTTTTTCCATAAACTCTAAGGTAATGAAGACCATTTTTTAAATGTGAAACATCTATAGGATTCTCAATATTCCTATGAGTTAATACCAAATTACCTGTTACATCATAAACTAATAAAAAACCCTCAAAACTGCCATTTAAATAAGAGTATTCAAGTGTTAAATTCAACATGGACTCAACTGGATTTGGCGATAATGAAAATAGTATATTATTCAACTTGCTTGTTGATGTAGTACCAATTTGAGACACCAAAATATGGGTTGTTGTATTCGTAACTACAGCAGTGTTTTGGTCAAAATAAATTGATGCTGTATTGTTAATTTTTGTGTTTTCTGATAACCCTGGAATTAAATCAATTGTAAACTGAAAATATCCTTTGTTTAATGTAGAATCTTGCTCTACTGAAGGCAATTTGATGTTTTCAAATTCAACATGCAGCTTGCCGCTTGTGTCTATCCAATGTGACGTGACTTCATGCGATGCACTTAACAGTTTAAATGACCTCAGATCAAAATTGCTGCTTAAACGATCTATCACTATTACATTAAATGCTGTATCATTGCCTAGATTTTCAAAACGAATTGTGTAATCTAAAGATTCATCTTCAAGTACTTCGTTTTCTCCACCTCTAAGTGGTATTCCTTGTTTGTCATTTGGATCGTATGCACAAACCAGTTCAAAGCAAAAGGCATTAAAGTTTTTTGTGAACGTTTCGGCCATAGGTGATATACATAATATTTCGCCTATATAGTCTGAAGACGGCAGTTTCAAATATAATGTTATATCAACATACTCAGTTGGGTTTGAAATATCAACTTGCCAAGTTAATATATTATCAACTTCTTTTATCGGATCGATATCATATGAAATAACCTCTAACAATGGATCAATTGCTACAGAAAAACTTCCATTATAAGCTTGCGTGCCATTGTTCTGAACTCGAACCCTATAAGGAATAATAGCCTCGCATCTTTGAAAGTGCATAGCCGTAATATTTATATCTATACTTTCAACATCTTGAATAGAAACCATACCAACATTAACATTACTAATACCAGAGTCTTCAATGACTGTTAATTCATTGCTTAACATCGTCGTTCTGTAATACCCATTTACAAATGAAATAATATATGTTTGAGGCTCCAAAACAAATCGCTCAATTTGTGAACCAATGTATCCCTTTAATTTGTGAGTCGGTGAAAAATCTATGTAACTGTCTCCAACATTCAAAGTGACTTCATCTAGATCCTGAATACCATTTTCATTTGTATCTAAAAAATATGAAACATCTAAAATTTCACCATTACACTCTTCTGACAATGATAATTCATCATTGTCAATTGTTATGGCTGCTGTTTCTATTTCCCCGCTTTGATTGGATGTTACTGTAACCTGGAATAGCCCAGTGTTATTTGTGAAAATACTTGGCGTGGATTCACCGGTTGACCAAAGAATTTGATAATTTTCTTCTTCTAAAACTTCTGTTGGGTCATTTAATATTCGGCCATCAATAGGTGTAAGGGTAGTGGTGCCAAAATCACCATATGTATTAAACCAGTTAAAGGAGAATGAATTGTTTTCAAAACTAAAATTGTCTGAAGACCAGACAGAACCAAAATTATCTGTACCGAATATACCAGAAATAAAACTGCATTGTGCTCGCATTTCAACGGTACCTAGTGGACCTTCAATATTGTAACAATCAGGCCATGCTCCAAAGCTAAAATCATCTACGTAATACTGCCCTCTTGAATTGACAGTCATCTCTATTTCCCCAGTTAGCTCTTTATCTTCTGTTCCACACCAAGAATAAATTGTTTCATATTTATAAAGACCTACATAAGGTTCAGTTTCTATGCAGACACGCAAAACATCCTCAACTGGACAATCATTGTCTACATGCTGAATGTTAAGCTGTGAAAAACTTAAAATAGGCAATAGTAAAAAGCAAGGCAATAGATTTTTCATAATCTAAAGTTACTATTTTTATTTAATGCTTCTTGAAGTATTTAATAGTATAAAAGTGAAAAATGTTTTGCTTGAATTCCTAAGCCAAATTTATAAATACATTGGTAACGTCATCATCTTCTTCCATCATGTCAACTAAAGCCAATACTTCGTCGACTTGCTCATCAGATAACTCCTTGGTAATTGTTGGTATTCTTTCCAGTTCTGCTTTTTCTACGTTGATATTTTTACTTTCAAGTGCATCTTGCATTGGCCCAAAGTCTTCAAAAGCCACATATAGTTTGTAAAAATCCTTTTCCTCTACCGTTTCTTCTTCGATACTTTCAAGACCAAAATCAATAAACTCCAATTCAATTTCATCAGGATCTGCAATGAGTTCCTTTTCAATATAAAACACACCCTTCCTATTAAACAGAAAATCATGCATACCTTGAGTACCAAGAGAACCTCCTTTTTTTCTAAAATAAGAACGCACATTCGCTACAGTTCTTTGGGTATTGTCAGTCGCTGCTTCGACAACAACAGCCACTCCATGAGGCGCCATTCCTTCGTAAACCGTCTCTTCGTAGTTACTCGTATCTTTATCAGCAGCCTTTTTAATAGCATTTTCAATTTTATCCTTAGGCATTTGAACTGCCTTAGCATTTTGAATTGCTCTTCTTAATAAAACATTGGTATCCGGGTCAGGACCACTTTGCTTGACAGCAATGGTGATATGCTTGCTCGCTTTAGAAAATTGTTTCGCCATTTTATCCCATCTGGCAAATTTGGTTGCTTTTCTATATTCAAATGCTCTTCCCATGTTTTAAATTAAATTTTCTAGTGTGAAAGTAATAATCTGAATATTATTTCGAAACACAATAGTAAATAAAGTTTATATCTAGCGTTTTTTTCGTCTATTTTTGCTTTTTTACAATCAAAACTGAACATTTGTTCTCATTTATCTTCAAAAAAGCATCAGAATTATAATACACCACATAGGAGTAGATAGGTTCCAATTATTACCTGAAAAGGCAATGTTGTGGGAAAATAAACAAGCTTTGGTGGTTGCAGATTTACATTTAGGAAAAATCACTCATTTCCGTAAAAGTGGAATTGCAGTTCCTGCTTCCGTAGAAATAGAGAATTATGATCGCCTTTCTACGCTTATTTTAGAGCACAAACCACTATCTGTTCTTATTCTAGGTGATTTATTCCATAGCGACCACAATTCCCAATGGTTGGTTTTTGAAGGGTTTTTAAAGAAATTTTCAGCTATTCAGTTCCATTTGATAATGGGCAATCATGATATTTTAAATATAACCAATTATGATCATGAAAATCTATCGGTACATTCCGAAGTATTTAAATGGGGAAATATAGCAATGACACATCACCCCACAGTTTTTAAAGAATGCTATAACCTAAGTGGTCATATTCATCCAGGTGTAAAAATTATTGGAAAAGGTAAACAGTCAATGCGCCTGCCCTGTTTCTATTTTAGTGAAAATCAGTGTGTCTTGCCTGCTTTCGGGGCGTTTACCGGATTATTTGTTATGGATATAAAGGAAACTGACGAGGTTTATGGGATTATTGAAAATGAGGTTATTCCATTGAGGATTGAGAATTATGGATTATGAATTTGGGGTTACGGATTAAGGATTACGGATTACGGGTTACGGGTTACGGGTTACGGGTTACGGATGTATAATAATTAGTGGTGAAATGTGATTATTTTAGACGATTTTACTATTTCTTGTATTAAATTTCTACCCCTAAATATCAGGTATCTTAAACAAGAAAATCGGGAATCAATGAAACATTAGTAGATAGTTCACCGTCATATCCTTAAGTTAACTTATTTTAGCTTCCGAAACGCAAGCAATTCATGAAGTATCTATTATCAATTTTAATGGCCATTATTCTAGGATTTTCTTGTTGGAGTGGTGCACAACTCTACCAACAATCAAAACTAGAAAATGAGTATAAATATGATTTCTCAGAAATTAATAAGATCAAGTATGGGTTGTTTAATCTAGATATTTGGAAAGAAAAAGTGTTTGGTGTTCTAGAAAAAAATGTAGATCAATTTGAGATAAAGCCCAGTGATCTTAATGGTATTAAAAAGCAAATAGAAAAATATTTAAATCAATTGTACGTAGACTATTTTGAGTCTGGTAAATTGATTGAGGTATTGATGGACAGCCAAGATGGTGGCAAAGGAAATAAGCTAGGAAAAATGTTTGTCGGCTTATTCAAAAAGAACATTGAAAAAGAAATCAAAAAAATAGATTTTAAGTCTCAAATCCCTGAATTGTCCAAAGCATTGATGGGTGAACTTGAAAACAAAATACCTGAGATAAAAGCTTCGATAAGTGCATCCGTAAGTCAAATGATAACTGAGGAATTAGGTAAAAAAATGGCTGACGAACGCATTCCCTATTTTGAAAAATATGGTCAAACGACTATAGAAGATACCAACAATGCAATTTCTGATCGTATTGCCAGTATTGTAATTGTAAAAAAGAAAACACTGGTACAAACACTAGCTTCTCTGTCTATTGCAGTGATTTTACTACTGGTAGGCAAATCAAGACTACCATTCAAAACATCCATGTTGTGGCTAGGAATAATATGTATTATATTTTTAACCCTGGGCTTAGCTTTGCCAATGATAGATTTAGATGCTCGATTGTCTTCGGTTGATATTAATTTACTGGGTGAACAGATCCACTTCGACGAACAGGTAATGTATTATCAAAGCAAGAGTATTTTTGACGTGACAAGGACTCTGTTAGAAGGTAGAGGTATTGATCTAAAAATTGTCGGTTTATTGATCTTGTTGTTTAGTATTGTCTTACCTTTTTTCAAAATGGTATTAAGTGGTGCTTACTTGTATTTGAAGTCATTCAAGAATAAAAAGTGGGTAGAAGTCGTAATCTTCTATTTAGGAAAATGGAGCATGGCTGATGTTTTTGTTGTGGCTATTTTCATGTCATACATTGGATTCTATGGCTTGATCAATTCTCAACTGGGAGACTTTTCAGGAAGCAGTAATTCTTCAGCTGTCGACACAGTTAATTATTCAAAACTATCACCCGGAATTATATTCTTTACCGCTTATTGCGTGTTGTCAATAATCATGAGTACGCTTATTCATAAGAAGATGAAGAGAGATGTTTTTGAGTAAAGTGTAATTTAAAAAGCACCTATAACCAGAAAAATATATAGTCCTAAAAACGAGAGAAATACAAATTCTTTCACAACAGAGTTTTCTTTAGACTCTAAGATAAGTCCTCCCAACAACCCTATAGGCAAAGAGATCAAAATTAAGTGTTCATTTGTTGGGACACTTATGAACAATAATGAAAAGAAACTGACCAATAAACTCCAATAGTTAAGTTCTATCTTTTTAATGGCATCAAACTTCTTCTTTTTTCTAAGTGCATTCTGATTAAAAACCAATACAAGAATAACAAACACCGCAATTACTGGTTTCACCAAAGATTTGATGTCACTAAGGTCAATGTCTGGAATAGACACAGTAAGCTTTGAATAGGACAGAAATTGCTCCAATCCATTATTGTAAAACATTAGGACACCTATTAAAAACAATGGGCACAAAAAACCTAAGGTAACTTGGAGCACTTCCTTAATCTTCAAACTTCTTAGCGCTAATAAACCGAGGATAATTACAATAAGATAAATGAAGTAAGGTTTGTACAAGAACGTGGCAATTCCAATGAGAAAACCACTATTAAATATTCTACTTATTGGATTATATATTTTATAAACTTTAAATAGAGATCCCATCGAAAGCAAAAAAAAGAAATTCGCAATTAATATAATATGGTTAAAGCTTGGATGCAAAAAGATAGCTAAGGTCAAAACCATAACAGCACTAGGAATAAGACTCAGGTTACGGCTCATTTTGTGCTTGATAATGAATTGCGAAACCATTATTGCTTGAACAAATACCATAATTACCCCAATAATAAATTGAACATAAACATTGTCAATAAAAGGTATTTTGATTCCATGTATATCTTGAAATAGAATTTCAACTGGCTGAAGTACCAAACTATCTTGCATAAAAAGATAATAAACAAATATCGCAAGCGTAAACACGAAAAGTGAAATGATATTTACTAATAAATTTCTTCGAAATAGTTGTAACACCTAATTAGATCTTGGTTTATTATAAATAAGGGTGGGATTATCCTACAAACGTAAGACAAATCAAGCAATTTTTATTCTATACGCATAATTGATACCGGTTTTTTTACTTTTTTAAGAACTTGTTCTCTATATAATGTTTCTATTTATATTCAAAAGAAGCTTATAACAATCACTCTAAATTCGTGAGTGATAAAAAGTTAAACCCCTAAAACTTACAATTCAAGTAAAGGTCGCCTTGTTTTTAAGATAATGAGACTTCAAATTACATTCTCATGACAAATAATTGAGCTCATGCTTATAAATTTGCTGCAAATGGCATTGTTAGATAATTATAAGGTTATTACTGTAACTCACCACAACGTAAATGTAGGAGATATCGGTAATTTTTATATTCATTGTGAAAATGAACAGTCCCCTTATGAGAAATTAAAGCAATTGGCGCCAAGTTTTGAATATACTGAAAGTATCTATCTTGAAACATGTAACAGAGTTTGTTATATTCTTTTTGGAGATTTCGATCTCAACAAAACATTCCTAGGTAAGTTTTTTAAAGCCATAAACCCAAGCCTTGAAGATTCAACGCTCGACTCCATCAACAAGTATGTCTCTATTTACGAAGGAGAAAGTGCCATTAACCATGTTTATGAGTTGGCGTCCTCCATGGATTCACTCGTGGTTGGTGAACGAGAAATCTTCCGTCAACTTAGAAAAGCTTTCGATTCATGTAAGAATGCATCATTGACGGGTGATTACCTAAGACTACTTGATAAGTCAACAGTTAATACAGCAAAAGATATTTACAGTTCTACTAAGATTGGCGAAAAATCTCTTTCAATTGTGTCATTGGCTATAAATTCAATGTTAGCAATTAATAATTCATCCAACCAACGTGTTTTATTAGTAGGTGCTGGAGAAACCAATAGTTTGGTTGGAAAATTCTTAAAGAAATACAACTTTAACAATACTTCCATTTATAATCGCAGCATTAACAACGCCTCCGAACTGTCTAAGTCGTTAGATGCGCCTTCTTTTCATTTAAATGATCTGGAAAAAATAAAAGGAAAGTTTGATATCATGATTATTTGTACGTCTGCCAACAAGGTTGTTATTGATGAGCATTTATACAGCACTATGCTTCATGGTGACACTTCGAAAAAACTTTTGATTGATCTTGCCGTTCCACGAAATATATCTACTGAAGTCGTCAGTAGCTTTAATGTTGACTACATCGACATCAACAGCCTCAAAAATTTGTCTGAGGAAAACTTAAGGTTTAGAAGAAAAGAAGTTGAAAAGGCAAAACCTATAATTAAGTCGCATGTTCGTTCTTTCAGAAATACTTTTCAGCAAAGACACATAGAAAAAGCATTGTCTAGAGTTCCAAAAGCCATTAAGGATGTCAAAGAAAAAGCAATCGCTGAAGTTTATCAAAAACGTATCGAGACACTTGATGACAATTCAAAAGAACTCTTGCTTGAGATGATGGACTACATGGAAAAAAAGTGCGTTTCCATCCCTATAAGAGCTGCAAAAAAAGAATTGGGCTCTTAGTTAACAACTTGTTTACCATAATTTTAACGAAGGTGAATGACATCGCTTAAAACTTATCCGCACAATGAATACACTTTGTACTTTCGGGCATAAACATAAGTCTAGCCGGATTGATGATTTTTTTACATCGTGTACAAAGTCCAAACCCTTCTTTATCAACTTGAGTTAGTGCCATTTTTAACTTGTTTCTTTTTGAAACTTTACTTCTCAAAGAAGCTTCCATGACACTTTTGTTATTGATCGCATCCATACGGCTTACTCTTCCAATCGCATTTTCTGGACCAATGGGCTGGGTCATTTTTTCGGTTTCGATAATATCAGCATCATATTTTATAATGAGATCCTCAATCTTCTTTTTTAAATGTGCGCGATCTTCTTGAGTCATGTTATTATTATTTTGCTACAAGATTATCATATACTATTACGCGATCCCAAAGGTGTTTGTAAGTATCTATGAATTTAAGGTGTTGAGGGTCATTCTGGTATATCTCCTCATCTTCTGCAGATTTAAAATGACAATTTAATGCATAGCCATAGGAATTATCAACAACGTCTCTTGGCGAATGTGCCGGCAAACCATAATAGCCTTTGTAAATACTTTTACATGTTGTAAGTTTTGCCAAACCTTCACTAGCGAACTGCGCTTTTTCTGCTTCAGTTACATCTTTTTTAAACCAAAAAAATACTGTGTGTATAAATGCGGTTTCATCAATCGCATTGTTTTGTGCATTGGTCAGAGCATTATTTTTTAATGTCTCTATTTGATTCTTCAATGCTTCCAATTCAACATTCTCAGTTCCTGTGTTTTGACAAGAAAGACAAACCATCGTTAATAAAACCAGTAATCGCATATATATTTTTTATATTTTAAAATGAATCTTGGAGGAAATAGAACCAAGTTCATAACACCAAATGCATTTAAAGATAATTTTTTTAAAATGTAAATCATTAAAGTATTTCTTTTTCGTTTAATAGGTTTTGACTCTTTTTATAAAAAACTCTATCTTATATCAAATTTCTCTATTTGGCCCAACTAAATTGGACATACTACTCACTGACAGGATTACCATATTTCATTGAAATGTTTCATGGTGAAAAAAACGGCCATATGATTGTATTTGTCAATTCTCAGATAATAAACATCGATTTTAACCAAAAAGAAGGTGATGTTTATGCGTTTTTTATAGAAAATCAGCTTTTAAAGCTTGAAATCAAGCTCCAAAACGGAGAAAAGGAATACGTTTTGACTCCACAACCGTTGAAAACTAGTGTAGAAAATGAGGAAAAAATATTCGACGAGCACTTTTGGATACCTCTAATCATTCTTATCATTGCGTTCAATTTGATAATCTTGTTTGTAACATAACATCAGAAGTCTACTTCAGTTATATTTGCAGCACTAAATCTCAAGGTATTGGAAAACTTAAGTTTGTATATAGAAAGTTTGATTTTTACATCAAGTAAGCCATTGCACATCAATGACATCAATCAAACATTGACAGTGCACTTTGACACCACAGTCAGAGAAGAGGAATTAATTGAAGCTTTAGATAATCTAAAGGAAAAGTACAAGGATCCCGTGTATTCATTTGAGATCATCGAAATTGCCAATGGGTACCAGTTTATGACCAAAGGGGCGTACTATCCAGTTATTGGTCAATACCTCAAATTAGAATCTAAGAAGAAGCTCTCGAGGTCTGCTTTGGAAACCCTTGCTATTATATCATATAAGCAACCTATGACCAAGTCTCAAATTGAAGCCATCAGAGGTGTCAACTGTGATTATGCTGTTCAAAAACTTTTAGACAAGGAGTTGGTTGTAATGGTAGGACGTGCTGAGGGACCAGGAAGACCACTTCTTTATGGAACAACAGAAAAGTTTATGGACCACTTCGGCCTTAAAAACCTAAAAGAGTTGCCGCAAATTAAAGAATTTGAAATGGAAGAAAATTCCATTGGTGGTGATGATCTGGATTCAGATGGTGAAGACACAGAAAGTTTTGTTATAAATGACGAAGGTCAAATTGAAGCTTTAAACGAAGAAGGTCAAATTGACGTTACCATCGAAGGTGATGAAGCTGAGGTTGTCTCTGAAGAATATGAACCTGAAATTACAAACGAAGAAAGCGATGCTGAGCTTGTGAATGAAGACTTTGAAAGTGAAGTTGTAAACGAAGAAGATACAATCATAAATGATGATGATCAATCAGAAGTTATAAGCGAGGAAACCGAAATTGTGAAAACAGAAGAAGAGTAGTAAAAAAATAATATGGAAAAACCATTAATTAATAGAGTTGCAAATAGCGGGTTGAATGTTTTTAACCTAGAGGATCACTATCCTACTTTGCCCTTTACATCATTTGATCTTAAACCATATTTGTTTAAAGAACTTATTTTAAAAGAAAAAGATTTTCGAGCATCTCTGAAGGAAATAGATTGGTCAATTTATAAAAACAGCATCGTCTTGATTTTCAACAGCAATGATGCCATTATTCCCGTCTGGGCTTTCATGCTTGTTTCAACTTATTTAAATGATTTTGCCACAGAGATTTTTCAAGGCACACAAGAAGAATATTTAAAACTACATTACTCAATGGTTATTCAGAAAATTGATGCCGAATCTTTTAATGACCAACGTGTAATTATAAAAGGATGCAGTAACAAACCAGTTCCTGCTTTTGCCTATACTGCCATAACTTACAGATTAAAACCTTTTGCGAAAAGTATAATGTATGGTGAACCATGTTCTACTGTGCCTATATATAAAAAGCCGAGAGTGGTTACCAGTAGATTGGTGTCGGAGTAATGCTTATGCCACTAAAAAGGAGTTTAAATTAAATCTAATTATTCGCAGCTAATCTCTCAAAAATTATAACTTTAGATGTTTTCTCTAATCGCTTTATCGTTTCATCGTTCTTGTAATACAAATAGGTGGCCATCCAAATAAGTCTTTCGTTCACAAGTAAACCCAAGCTGTCCTTTTTATCAAATGTCTTATTGTCTATGTAAAACCTCAAGACTTCATTAATTGAGACTTCGGTTGCATCACCTATTTCTTTTACAATTGGTTCAGTGTAGCATTCTAGATATCCTTCAATTTGAGCGAGGTATATATCAACTTCCACAGAATTTGTGGTTCTCTCTCATTTTTTGCGCACGAATGCAATAATTGGGCAATAATAGTACGAAACAAATACTAGTAATATTCTTCGCTATAATAATAAATAAACAAGAAATGATGTGCTAAAACAGCATACATAGATAAATTATTTTGATTGCCTTTAACTTTAAAAGCTTAGAATTTAAAGCCAAAAGAAATTGCCACACCTATTGATTTATCACTGTCTTCTCTAAAGATGAAGTCATTATTATCATCGAGACTTTTAAGGCTTTTGTCAATTACATCATTAGTTGAGTCTAGTAGCCCGTATTCCAATCTTGCACCTAAGTAAAAACCACTATTGATATAATAATTAATACCAGCAATCAAATTTGCATCAATAGAGTTGATTCTAGATGGCATATCTTCCTCCGGGGGAAGGAATGGGTAATTATAATAAGCTCCTATGATTCTAGGCAAAAACACTCTTTCTCCATTTAATTCTACTTGAACATTGTCTTGAAGAGGAAGAAAAGTATTGTATTGGCCAGGCACATCAGAATTGTATTTGTGATCAAATGATTGTGTGAAAATTAAATTTGTATCCGTAGGATGCTCAAATTTGACCTTTCCTCTTCCTGTCGGCCCAATAACAAAATCTAATGAAGCACCGCCAAAAATTTCAAATTTCCTACTAATTCGATAATTTGCTGTAACAGGTAAAGAAAGCGTAGCATTTGAGATTTTTATATTATAGTCTACATTACCTTGAGAGACAACTGTAACAGCTTGAGTGGGAGATATCGGATTTATAATATAATACGAATCATCATCATTGTATGTTTGTTCTGTTCCACGTTGCGTATAAAGAACTTCAGCTCTTAGACCAAAAACATCATTAAACTCATATGTATAGTTAATTCCAAAATGAAAACCACCCGTAAGATCGTATGATTCACCGACCTCTAGAGGTCCCGTAAACTTTGAATAATTCAATCCTGCGCGAACTCCAACTCTATGTTGAGCAACTGCAGAAATACCTAAACAAAGAATAAATGCGATTAAAAGATTTTTCATAGCGCGAAAATAGGATATTTTTGAACTTTAAAGGTCAATTATATAATGGCAAGAAGGAACAAATTATTGAAGTTTAGTGAATTATTAACATTTCCCAATGTTTATGAAAATTATGAAGTCACGAATGCACTGCTTGTAGCCAGTCAAGATGATCAAGTGGAAATGGCAAATAAGTGGAAAAAGGAACATTTTAAAAATGATAATCCTATCACTTTAGAGTTGGCTTGTGGTAGAGGAGAATACAGTTTGGCATTGGCTGAACGATATCCTGAAAGAAACTTCATCGGAGTAGACGCAAAAGGTGCAAGAATTTGGAAGGGTGCTCAAATTGCAACTGCCAAGGGATTAGACAATGTGGCTTTTTTAAGGACAAGGATTGAATTTTGTCATCTTTTTTTCGGTAAAAATGAAATTGATGAGATTTGGATAACATTCCCAGATCCATTTTTAAAAAAAGGAAAATACAATCGCCGCTTAACATCGCCCAATTATTTGGAATGTTACCGTAAATTTCTAAAGAAAGATGGGCTGGTGCACCTCAAAACAGACTCTGACGTCATGTATAACCATACCAATACTGTGATTGAGAAATTCAAATTGAAGACGAATTTAGACACCTACGACGTCTATGGCGATAACCCAATGGTTCACCCAGATTTAGATGTCAAAACTTATTATGAGAATGCCAACATTTCCAATGCCGATAGTATTAAGTATTTGCAATTTACGCTTTAGTTTGGCGTAAGCTTCAGGCACAGCCTAAAGCTAGCGATCTTATATTCTACTGCATTTAAGGCTATGCCTGAATGCATGTTATCTAAGGCTTCGCCTTTTAGAATAACAAAGAGCAGGGATTGCCTCAGTTTTAATTCAATTATAATAGAAAGATGCTCCGATAATTCATAGAACTATCTCAAGGCGGAGCCTTGGCAATAAAAGCTTCAGGCATAGCCTAAAGCTAGCGATCTTCTAACAAGCTGCATTTAGGCTCTGCCTGAATGCATGTTATCAAAGGCTTCGCCTTTTAGCATTGCAAAGAGCAGGGATTGTCTCAGTTTTAATTCAATTATAATAGAAAGATGCTCCGATAATTCATAGAACTATCTCAAGGCGGAGCCTTGGCAATAAAAGCTTTAGGCACATCCCAAAGCTAGCGATCTTATACCCTGCTGCATTTAGGCTATGCCTGAATGCATGTTATCTAAGGCTTCGCCTTTTAGCATTGCAAAGAGCAGGGATTGTCTCAGTTTTAATTCAATTATAATAGAAAGATGCTCCGATAATTCATAGAACTATCTCAAGGCGGAGCCTTGGCAATAAAAGCTTCAGGCACAGCCTAAAGCTAGGGATCTTCTACCCAGCTGCATTTAGGCTATGCCTGAATGCATGTTATCAAAGGCTTCGCCTTTATGCATTGCAAAGAGCAGGAATTTATACGTTGTTAATCCTCATCAAAGTGATCCCAACCTTGAGCTTTCAATGCATGAACATTGCCGCCAGAAGTGTGTAAAGTAATTCCATCTTTTTTCTTGACAATTTCACCAATGATATAAACACTTGGCATCAATCTGATTTTTTCCAGATCTTCTTCTTTGATAGAAAACAGCAACTCATAATCCTCACCGCCATTCAGTGCTGTTGTGATAGGGTCCATTTGAAATTTGATCGCCATCAATTGAGCATCTTGATTGATTGGTATTTTTGCTTCCTCGATGAACGCACCAACATCCGACGCCTTACAAATATGCATAAGGTCTGAAGCCAACCCATCTGAGATATCTATCATTGATGTTGGAACCAAACCTGCTTCTGCTAAGTAATCTTTGATATCCTTTCTAGCTTCTGGCTTTAATTGTCTTTCCAACAAATACTTTTGATTTTCTAGTTCAGGCTGAATACCTGGATTAGACAAATACAATTGCTTTTCTCTTTCTAATATTTGAAGGCCTAAATATGCAGCACCTAAATCTCCAGAAATACACAGAATATCTCCTGGTTTTGCACCTGACCTATAACATATTTTATCTTTGTCCACTGTTCCAATTGCAGTAACACTTATGGTCAAACCCCGTGGAGAAGATGTCGTATCACCACCAACCAAATCAACATTGTATATACGACATGCCTCTTTAATTCCTTCATACAATTCATCCAAAGCCTCCACTGAGAACTTACTTGAAAGCGCAAGAGAAACAGTTATTTGCTCAGGCGTTCCATTCATAGCATAAATGTCTGAAAGATTGACAACCACTGCCTTGTAACCTAAGTGCTTAAGCGGTGAGTATATCAAATCAAAATGTATGCCTTCAACCAATAAATCAGTAGAAACCAACATATGCGTATCGCCATGTGCAATTACCGCCGAATCATCACCAATTCCAAACTTGGAGGACTTGTTTTTTAACTTAAAGTCTTTAGTTAATCTTTCAATTAATTTGAACTCCCCTAGCTTATTAACGTCTGTAAATCCTGGTTCTGTATCTGCCATATTACTTTAAAATTTATTTTTTTCTATTGCTTCAGAAACAATATTCCAAAGGTTATCATCTTTAGGAAACTTTGCCTTAAAAGACAATCGCTGATTAGAACGATCGGCAAACTCAATTTTATAACTGTGCAGATTTATTGACCGATCTTTATTTCCTCGTCGCGCACCGTACTTGACATCACCTTTTACTGGAAAGCCAAATTGTGCCAATTGACTTCTAATCTGATGGAATCGCCCATTTAATATTTCAGTGCTTAAAATTGAATACCTATCTAACTTTGCAAGAACAGTATATTTCAATTCTATTTTATCATAATTTTCCTTTGGTCCATTTTCAAGGATAGCCTTCCGTAATTTTTTGTGATGGTAAAGATAGTGCGTCAATGTACCACTCCTCTCCTCAACAAGACCCTCAACCAAGGCAATATATGTTTTGGTTACTTTTTCTTTTTCCTGAATAGATTGATAATGCTTGTTAAAACCTCTCAGTTTCGATAACATAACCAAACCACTTACAGGTCGATCAATCCTAGTTAATAAATGAAGTTTTTGCTTTTGCAGCTTTTGTAAATATGACAACAAATGCCCCTCTTCTTCATCTCGCCCTCCTTGAGATAATAACCCACCAGGTTTATTGACAATGAGGTAATCATTATGGTCCTCAATTATTTTTATCTTTTTAAAAAGATTTGATTTTTGGTCTTCGCTCATTGTTTGTTTAATATATATAATAAACTCCTTGATCCTAGATTAGTCAATTTCTTCATAATCTGTATATTCATCATCATTCTCTTCTAATTTTTCATTTACAGACCCAGTAAGGCCCTTAGGGACGTAAATTTTGTACGCTGCGTACAATAACATTCCAATTATAAATATTTTAATCATTTACTAAAAATTTTATGCGCCTTATCACCTTTTGTTTAATTCTGTGACAGCCAGTTGTCAATAAAACAAGATTCAATTTTTATTACTGCAAATTTACAATTACATTTGTATCGACTTTAACACCCTTAAATATTCTATCGCCCTGCTAATTTATTAGTGGGGTTTTTTATTACATCCACTTTTCTTTTTGCACCTCCACCTTATAGTTTAAGTAATTAAGGATCTCTAAAGCCTTATTTCTAGGTATTTCAGGAATTTTCATCTCCCCAGAGGCCGTATATATAATCAAACTGCTTAATTTTCTTCTTCTTTGAAATGGTGTCTCTGTCAAACTGATGTTTTGTACCTTAAACAAGGGCATTGCTATTGATTTTCTTCCAAAGGTACCTCCATCTATGCGTAACATCTCGTTTCCTACTCCATATTTTTTCTTTTTAAATGACAAATATGAGCCCCAAAGTGCCAAACCATAAAGTGTAAATATATAAATAGAGAATATCCACTTACCCAAAACACCTAAAACTATCAAAATAGGCACAAATAAATACGACCATATAAACAGCCGTCGTATAAAATAATACCTGTTGATTCCATTCATAGGTAGTTTATAAAGCTCTGGATGTCTTTCTTTAAATACGTATGCTTGAGTATCAAAGACATTAGATTCTGACAAACCAACTACTTTAAACGACTTTTGTTCTCCCACTTCTTGAGAAGAAGCTTGTTTCATTAAAATTTCATATATACCTGATAGTCGTTGCAACAAATTTTGCGACCATTTTACAAGTTGTATTTTATCATCTTTTGCTGCGCGTTCTTTTTTATTTAAAAGGCCAGATACAATTATAAAGCCTTCTCCTTTGCGGTACATCGTAAGGTTATAAAATTTCAAAACCGTTCGGACCAGTGATATTACAAATGCAACAGCGGCAAATAAAACAATCAAAACAAGTACAACAATTAATGACTGAACCAATTCTTGAGCTGCTGGCAGATACTCTTCAGACTTGTCTAAAAGGTCAAGACCAACATCTTCTAAACTGTCAAAAATATAAAAGAAAAAGAACAACAAAATTCCTCCTGATCTGATATGGTTTTCAGTTACACCTACTTTTAGAAGCTGGGGAATCGTCAAATGAAATATTATTTTTCTCTCTGCAGATTCCACCTCTTCTTCGGCTTTGTTTACAACCTGAGCTTCTTTTTTTTCCTTTAAGATCTTCGCATTTAATTGCTTGGCAAGGTCCATATCCAAAGCAAACAATTGTAATTCATTGCCAGCACTTCCTGCAGTATCCAT
Organism: uncultured Saprospiraceae bacterium; assembly: GCA_905480605.1. Taxonomy (GTDB): domain Bacteria; phylum Bacteroidota; class Bacteroidia; order Chitinophagales; family Saprospiraceae; genus RFSX01. The sequence continues at coordinate 20,230 of CAJQRD010000118.1, forward strand.
GTTAAGTTTAACAACTTTAAAAACACGATGGATCAGGTTCTGCTCTGTATTAATGGATTGAATCCTATCAAACGGAATTTCCAAAATCGATTTTTTGAATACTCCTTTCTCAACAATTAGCTTGTTGTCTTTGATATAAAAAAAATATTTGAAAAAAGCTATGATACTGAACAGACCTGCAATAAGAGCAACAGCTATAATCCCATAGATAAACCAAGGACTTTTTGGCAATGAGCCTTTCAGTAATATAATGATAAATACAGGAATAAGCTGACGGATAATAACCTTATAAAGGCGATACATTATAATTAATATGGCCACATAAGATTGTCTGGTCGCTATACTAAAGTCATAGTTATCATTCCTCTTCATCCATCCCTGTTTTGGCAACTATAAACTGCTTGAGTTTATTAGATGTAATAGGATCTAATCCTGGAATAGACAAATCACTGCTATTTCCTCCAGCGGTAAATATCTTCAATCTAGATAGATTAAATTTTCTTTCAATAGGTCCTTGATCAATTCTTAAATGTTGCACGCGGTTAAATGGTACAATGGTAGAATGTCTCCACAACCATCCGGTTTGATATATGATGTCTTTTTCTCGCAGCGCATATCTTTTAAACTTAAAACCAAAAGCAATTTTCATGAATACCCAGATGGTTCGAAGAAGCAAAATAGATGCTGCAATATAAACCACAAACATCGGAATTGGCAAATCTTCAACTATGACGGGTATTATAATAATCGCAGTTAAAAACAAAGTTGAAACAACTGCAAAAATATAAAGTGCCGTTTTATAGCGATTTTCTAACGGGTGATAATTGAGTGTTTCAACATCTGGTATTGAGGACAAATCAACTTGAGGATTAAATGATGCCATTTATTTTATTTCCTTTTCAATATTTTCAAGAATTCTGCGACAAGTTTTCAAATTATTAACGCCATCTTTCACCAAGATAAGAAAGCTTTTCGATTGCTTGATGCTTAATCCTTCCTTACCTCCCTTAGTTGTGATATATGTAATGAAATTCTTAAACATATCCGTTTCATAAAAACTGGATTGAGGATTTCCTATAAAATAACATCTAAGCTTTCGAGATTTTAAAGACAGTCTTTCCATTCCCAATCGCTTACAAATCCATCTCAACCTGATACCATTAAACAATTCATCAACTTGGTAAGGAACTGGACCAAATTTATCCTTCAATTTATCTCTAAAAGCAACAAGTTGCTCTTCTTTTTCGATAGTGCTCATTTCTGTATAGATAGAAAGTCGTTCTTGGATGATATTAACATAATCATCAGGAATTAGCATTTCTATATCAGCATCTACTTCTACCTCATGCACATAATTGCGGCTGGTTTCCTTTTCCTCTTTGAAAAGGTCTTTAAACTCAGTTTCTTTAAGTTCATGAATGGCTTCTTCCAGGATTTTCTGATACGTCTCATATCCAATATCTGAAATAAATCCACTTTGCTCTCCTCCTAATAAGTTTCCTGCTCCACGAATATCCAAATCTTTCATTGCTATATGGAACCCACTTCCCAATTCAGAAAACTCTTCAATTGTTTTTAAACGTTTACGAGCTTCTGTAGTCAACGTTGAGCTTGGCGGCGAAAACAAATAACAATATGCCTTTTTGTTCGATCTTCCTACTCTACCTCTCAACTGATGTAGATCACTCAATCCAAAATGATGGGCATTATTAATGATAATTGTATTGGCATTTGGTATATCCAAACCTGTCTCAATAATATTCGTGCTTACCAATACATCATACTTGCCTTCAATAAATTCTATTAGCGTTTTTTCCAACAACTTAGAGTCCATTTGGCCGTGCGCCATTTTAATTTCAAGGTCAGGACAAACACGCTTGATCATTGCAGTTATATCAGGCAACGTTTTTACCCGATTATGTACAAAAAACACTTGACCACCTCGCATGAATTCGTAGTAAATTGCTTCCTTGATCACAGCATCATTAAATATTCTTCGCTCTGTATGTATGGGTTGACGGTTAGGTGGTGCTGTTTTTATCAATGACAAATCACGAGCCGCCATCAAAGAAAACTGTAATGTTCTTGGAATAGGTGTCGCTGTCAATGTAAGCGTGTCAACATTAACTTTAAATCGTCTAAGTTTTTCCTTCGCCGCAACTCCAAACTTTTGTTCTTCATCAATGACCAAGAGACCCAAATCTTTAAACTCAACGTCCTTGCTTAAAAGTGCATGTGTCCCTATTATTAAATCTAGTTTTCCTTCACTTAAAGACTTGTAGATCGCTTTCTTCTCCTTGGCAGTTCTAAATCTATTTACATAATCTACATCTGCACCAAAAGGCCCAAGTCTTTCCTTGAATGTTTTGTAATGCTGCAAGGCAAGTATAGTTGTTGGTACTAGAATACCAACTTGCTTACCTCCTAAAATAGCTTTGAAAGCGGCTCGAATGGCGACCTCCGTTTTACCAAATCCCACATCACCACAAATCAGTCGGTCCATTGGATACTCCTTCTGCATATCTGCTTTAACAGCAACTGTTGCATCATATTGATCTGGCGTATCTTCATAAATAAATGAAGCTTCCAACTCATTCTGTAAATGTGTGTCATCTGGAAATGCAAATCCTTTAGACGCTTTTCGTTGTGCATAGAGTTTGATTAACTCTTTGGCAATATCCTTTATTTTTTTCTTAGTCTTTCGACGCAAATTTTTCCACGCATCACCACCAATCTTACTTAGTTTTGGTGCAGAGCCATCTTTACCAACAAACCGTGATATCTTGTGCATTGAGTTTATACCAACATACAAAATATCGTTATTAAGGTATATTAATCTGATTGACTCTTGTTCATGCCCATTGATATTTAATTTTTCCAGGCCAGAATACTTACCGATTCCGTGATCAATGTGTGTGACAAAATCTCCTGGCTTCAACTCACGTAACATTCGCAAGTTTAGAGCCTGTTCCTTAGTAAATCCTTTCTTTAATTTATATCTGTGAAACCTCTCAAAGATCTGATGGTCGGTATAGCAAACAAGATTCAATTCTTTATCGATAAACCCAGCGTACAATGAATTCAGAATAGGGTGAAAAATCACCTCAGTCCCTAAGTCTTCAAATATATTATAGAATCGCTCAATTTGGCGATTATTTTCTGTGCATAAGTAAATTTCAGTACCATCATCTTGCTTTTTCTCAAGATCCTCAATTAATAATTTAAAGTTTTTATTAAAATTTGGTTGAGGGCTTGCTTGATACTCTATCGTTGCATCAAGTGTCAATTGTTTTTCTCCTGTTTTAAATAAGATAATATCCAAATGCCCAAGGTCACCTATAATTTGATTTGGCAAAATAAATGCCCGCTCATCAAGTAATTTTTGTAAAGCCTCGTCTTCCGTATATTTTACTTGCTCAGCGTAAACTTTCGCCTTTTCTTCGCAGGTTGTAAGTTTATCCAAAAGCAATTCTAAGTCCTTTACCCAAACACAATAGTCTCTTGTAATAACATTAAAAATTGAAACCTTCTGTTCTTGGCTAAATTGGTTGCTAATATTTGGAATAATAGAAACCTTCGAAATATTTTTAAGTGATAATTGTGTTGTTGGATTAAACAATCTGATACTTTCAACTTCATCATCAAACAGCTCTACACGATAGGGCCATTCATTTCCAAATGAAAAAATATCAACGATACCTCCTCGTATTGAAAACTGTCCAGGTTCATAGACGAAGTCCGTTCTCTCAAAACCATAGCCAACCAACACTTCGATTATCGTATCAACATCTAGATCCTCATTTTTTTCAATTACAATTTTCTGACTTTCCAAATGTTGCGGATCTACAACTTTCTCAAAGATCGCCTCTGGGTAAGTAACAAGAATCTCCTTTTTATTATACTTAGAATGTATTTTATTGATAGACTCTGTACGGATAAGTACATTGTTGTTGTCTATTTCTTCAAAAATTGATGGCCTCTTGAATGAATCAGGAAAAAACAGTACCGTTTGATCATCGATAAGTTGATCCAGAGTATTTTGGATGTATGCCGCTTCTTCTTTATCAGAAGCAATAACTAAATGTGAATGATTGTGGCTGTGGTAAATTGCGCTTAAGACAAAGCAATCCTGCGCACCTACTATACCTTTAAGTAATAGACGACAAGGCTCAGTTTTTTTGAGCCCTAGCAATATTTCTTGAGTCTGCCGAGAGTTTTTATACTTCTCAATCAGACCTTCCAAATTACTCAATAGACAAAAATGTTATGTGAAATGCTCAATTGAGCTGGGTTTTAAACCCATCGCATAGCATACACGTACGAAGTAAATAGAAATGGCAATGTTACCCAAAACCATTCAGGTTTAATGATTAAGAATCCTATGCAAGCTATTAAAGAGATTGCAAATGCCAACCAGTATGTCTTAGTAGATTTAATTTCAGTACTCATCAATTTTCCAATTGTGGTACAAATTTATAATAATCTTTCATAATTCACACGTGTAGTTTTAGCTTAATTTTATCATTTTAGTGTGTTATGACCTTTCTGGTTAGATATATCGCTTTAGATTTATAATAAATCAGCCGAATAGCTCATTAGATTGCACATAATAGTTTTAAAATAAGAAGACGGATTAACCGGCATTATGAATTTTAGGAGGAAAAGGTTTAAAATGCGTTAAAAACAATGGCATGTTTGAGCTATGAATGAATGATCTCGAAGAGTGAAGTACGACAGTGCTTCAAATGAATGAACCATGAAAGTGGCTGATTAACGCAAGGGCTACCCAACCGCTTTGCGGTTCGTTCATTTCAAGTTCTATCAAACTTGACTGTTAACACAGAATATTCACTCATGCTTGTTTAGAATTTTAAATCTTTGGAAACGTTAAGAAATACATACAGCCTTGACTTTTTTTGTTTCGTTTTTTGTGTTAAGACAAAAAATGAAAGCCCTGCCGGCGAGGCAGAGAATAAGTATTTGATTTACTATAATTATATTTATTCTTCATATGAAATAGTGTAATCAAGATACACTATTCAAAAAATTTATTATTAACAAAATAAACGCAATGTCTCAATTATCACCTAAAAAATACTTTGCAAAATTGCTGTTATTTGGCGAGTATACCGTAATAAATGGTGGTCAAGCATTGGCTATTCCATTCCAGAAATATCATGGTTCTTGGTCAAAAGAGCCGAAAAGTCAAGATTTATCTGAGTTTTGGGACTTTTTGAAGCATTTGGATGGTGCTAAAGAAGATTTGATCACAAAAATCCAAAATGAAGGTATTGGTTTTGATTCGACAATTCCAACTGGTTATGGTTGTGGAAGTTCGGGAGCATTGACCGCAGCGGTTTATGATCAATTTTTTACCCACAATCAGTTTGATAAGTTACACCTCAAAGAAAAACTGGCTGAAATAGAGAGTTTTTTTCATGGTAAGAGCTCTGGATTGGATCCTTTGGTCAGTTATCTAAACAAGGCCATTCTCTATTCTAAAGGGGAAATTATTACTTTGAACCAAGTTCCATCTACCAAAAATCTCTTTTTAATAGACTCGCAAAAAAAAAGAACAACTTCTCACTGGGTTAATATATTCCACAATAAAATAGAAACTTCTCAAGACTTTGTAAATCAATTAAAGGTTTTGAATGAGTACAATGCGCAAGCCATTTCTGCTTTCATTCTAAATGATCATAACAACCTTAGAGAGTGTTTTAAGAAAATCAGCCATTGGCAACGCATACATTTTGTAGAAATGATACCTGACGCCATTAAAGCAATATGGGACAAAGGCCTACAAAGCGGAGATTATTATATCAAACTTTCTGGAGCTGGGGGGGGAGGTTTTTTTCTTGGATGGACAGATGAGGGTTTTCTTAACAACCCACAAAATAATTTCATTAGATTGGGTATATAAGTTATACTAAGGTCTCAAAACCTATCAAACTAAAATCTTCTTATCAATGTATTTTTCTCTATAATTAAAAAAGTGTTTTATCTTGCCAAGATAACCATTGAATATGAAATACTTTTTTTGCGCTCTTTTATGTCTGCCCTTCTTATTAATTTCTCAAGACAAATATGATACCTCCATTGAACCCGACTCTTTTTATGCTTCAGTAAAGTATAGATGCATTGGACCATTTAGAGGAGGAAGGTCAGTTTGTGCCTCTGGAGTTGTTGGTGATAATGTAACCTATTACATGGGAACAACCGGAGGTGGAATGTGGAAAACCACAGATGCTGGACAACATTGGAAAAACATATCAGATGGTTTTTTCAAAACAGGATCCGTCGGTGCTGTAGCCGTTTCAGAAAAAAATCCAAATACTATATATGTAGGAATGGGTGAACATGCCCCTCGTGCTGTTATGACTTCTCATGGTGATGGTGTATACAAATCTACCGATGCTGGCAAAACATGGACACATATGGGACTAGAAAAAACACAACATATTTCTAGGATAATTATCGACCCTTTAGACAATGATATTGTTTATGTGGCTGCTCAAGGTGCTCTTTATGGTCCAAACAATGAAAGGGGAATTTACAAATCTACTGACGGAGGTAAAACGTGGTCAAATACATTGTTTGTCAATAACTTAACAGGTTGCGCCGAACTGTCTATGGATTTGCAAAATCCTCAAGTTATTTATGCCGCTATGTGGGAACATCAACGCAAACCATGGAAGGTTATAAGTGGTGGAGAAGGAAGTGGTTTATACAAAACAACTGATGCTGGAAAAACTTGGAAAAAAATACATAAGGGTCTGCCGACTGAAAAAGGTAAAATGGCCATAGCCGTTTCTCGTTCAAATTCTGAGAAAGTTTTTGCACTGATAGAAAGTGATACCCAAGAAGACAAAAGTGGATTGTTTGTTTCACACAATGGAGGTGATTCATGGTCTAAAGTTAGTGGCGACAATAGATTAACACAAAGAGCTTGGTACTATATTGAATTGTTTATTGATCCGCAAAATGAAAACGTTTTGTATGTCTTGAGTGCTCCTGCTTTAAAGTCTATTGATGGTGGAAAATCATGGTCAAAAATAACTGGGACACATGGCGACTATCATGATTTGTGGATCAATCCAAATAACTCCAAAAATATGGTGATTGCCAATGATGGAGGTGCCGCCATTAGTTTCGACAATGCCAAAACCTGGTCCACACAAGCCAATATGCCAACTGCACAGTTTTACAGATTAAATGTAGACAATCAATTTCCTTATCGTATTTATGCTGGACAACAAGACAACTCATCAATTTCAATTGCACACAGAGAATTAAATAGTGGAAGTATAACACCGCATAGCTGGACATATTCTGCAGGTGGCGAAAGTGCATTCTTGGCTTTTGATCCAGACAAGCCTGACTTTGTGATGGGCGGTAGTTATTTAGGAACCATAGAGTACCTAGATACTAAAGCGCAAGCTTCGACAAACATTATGTCCGCACCTATTCAATATTTGGGAATGGAGGCCCGACAAATGAAGTATTTATACAATTGGAATGCACCGATTATTAGATCAGTACATGAAGACAATACATATTATCATGGTGCTCAACTGCTTTTAAAAACAACAGACAATGGCGTTAATTGGAAGGAGGTTTCCCCTGACCTCACAAGGAATCAAGATGACAAACAAGGAAACGGTGGCGGTCCTTATACCAACGAAGCAGTAGGTGCAGAAAATTATGGTACATTAAGTTACGTGGTTGAATCACCTCATGAGGCTGGCGTTATTTGGACCGGAAGTGATGATGGTTATGTTCAAATTACAAAGGACAATGGTTTGAATTGGACAAACGTTACCCCTAAGAATTTAAAAGAATGTCTCATCAATACAATAGAGGTTTCACCTCACGACCCTGCAACAGCTTATATAGCAACTACAAGGTACAAATTTGATGACAAGACACCTGGTTTATATAAAACAACCAATTATGGTAAAACTTGGCAGAACATTTCTTCAAACATCCCACAGGGC
>CAJQRD010000119.1 GCA_905480605.1 uncultured Saprospiraceae bacterium
ATTCCTCCCATAGAATTGACCTAAAAGGTGAATCATTGAGAAAAGGTATTGTTAAATAACTAAAAATCAACTATCATTACTTGATCTTTAGAGTGGCACGGTTACTCCGAAATGAGTGGCATGGTTAGACCGAAATAGCCAAAAGGTCTTCAAATCCGTTTCCAGCTTCCACCGTTTTTATTGGGATAGCGCTTTCAGCTATCCATTCCGTAACATCATTTTCTGTCGATCCATTATTGCAAGACAGTAGTATTAAAATTAGACTGATTAAGCTAAATGGTTTCATTAATATTCTTTAAATGGTATACAACGCTGGTGTATCTGGCGTAGACCGATATCGTTGTTGATCTAAAAGTGAAAATAAGTATTTATGAGGAAAGTTCTATTAATTGAGCGCGAAGGTCTATGATCATGATATCTAATGTTAGTGATCGAATGAAACCATTCGCCTTATCTCTGTTTTATGCCTTGATATTTGCTGGGGAACAAATAGCTAACTTAATATTGTCTCTGGTGCTGATATCATTTCATTTGAGTACAAAAAAAACTTTATTCAATATTTTAGCTTTAACACATCAAATCGCCATATAGCCGTTTACACCGCTCCCTCAATACATGAAAGTACTTTTTTCTCACCACTAATAGTCAATGTAATATCCATTTTTTTGCCGTACATATCATATAAATCAGATTGTATGTTCAGAGTAATAATTATTTTCAGGAATTGGTCATCGCGATCTATCGTAAGATCAGCAAAGTCTGCATCTCCCCCCGACCAAGTTAATACCTCATCACTAATATCTTCAAAAATTTCATCATTCTCGATTTCTAGTTCATCTTTATTTCCAATCACATTTAAATTGTTAGTAAATAGATGTGACCCATATTCAAAATTATGAATTATGAAATGTTCAAAAGGCTTATTCTGACTTAGTTCAAAAACAAATTGGGTTTCTAAAAAATCTTCAATTCCTTGTCCTTGGTTTCCTGAAAAATACAGATCTACCTTTTTACCTTTTTACCTTTTACCCAATAATCTAGACCTACACCTCCGTCATCATCATAACCAAATCCCCATTCATAATACATAAGTTTATATGCCGACTTTAAGTCTTTGAATATTTCCTCTAATTCTTCCAAGCTCACGATAACATCAGTATCGTATTCCTCACTTACACCAGACCCAGTACTGTAACATAAGTAAATATATTTTAAACCATATTCAAAAACGTAAAACACATGTGCATTACTTTCTTGTCCATAGGCCTCGTAGGAAAAATGACCCAAACTATAATGCATACATTCATTACATTTAGTAATGTCGTATAGAAAATCAGCGTATATCTCGCTGAGTAAAATCTCCTCGTAAAATTTATCTTTCATTACGAACTACATAACCATTTGACGGCAATACTCTTCCTTACTTAAATCTCCCTAAATGGCCGAAAGCTCAGAAATCATCCCTGGATACGATTCTTCATAATACTCGACTTCTGATGCACTTAGGTCCACACGTTCAACAAGGCTATTCAATATGTCACCATATTCGAAATATGGGTCACTTGGGTCCACATATTCAACAATGTCATTGATTAAGGCAATTAGTGGGTTAATAAAATCATTTTGTGTTTCCGTTTTCATAGTAATAAAGTTTTGTTAGATAGAGTGTTTTACCTACTTACTAGTTTATAATCTTGAACTAAAACTTGGGCTGTTAATTTAAGTTTATCAGATAAAACTCTGATCATATTTACTGTTAATTTCCTTTTTCTGTTTAAGACTTCAGATACGATGCTTTTTGTTCCGATTACGCCGACTAGATCTTTTTGTTTTAATTGAAGTTCATCCATTCTAATTTTTATGGCTTCAATTGGATCAGGTGCTTCAATTGGGTAGTTCTCTTTTTCAAATTCTTCAATTAGTAATGCTAATAATTCCGCTTCTTTCCCTTCTTTAGAGTTTGATTTTGAGTCAAAGATAACTTCCATTCTCTGAAGAGCTAGATTATATTCTTTTTCAGATTTTATTATTCCAATATTAAATTTCATTTGCATCTATTTTATCATATTGTTTGTGTGTTCCTATAAATCGAATAAATAACCATTCTTTTGGATAGTTAATTTTAGCAATTAATCTGTAATCATTGCCTTTAATATTAAATACTACTCTAGAGTTCTTTAGGATTGTAACAGTTGCATAGAATTCTTTAATATCACTAGGAGTTTTCCAAGATGCTTTGCTTACAGTTTCAAACCAAGTTTCCAAATAAATTTTCGAATCTGGATATTTTACCTAAAAGTTTCTTAAAGTTCGTTTCGCTAATATTCTTTTCACATCTCAAACATACAGCTATTGTTCGCGTAATGCAAACTATTTAACTTTTAAATTTTTAGCATAAATTATGGAAAGTGCTTTCTCTTCATTTTATCTAACGTTGATGATATCGAGCGGGCCTAGCGACAGCTGGCATGATCAGATAGATATATTTTGTTACACTTAGTATTTCATTGATTTACTTTATGTTCTATTGCATCTTTAACAAATTGATTTAATGTTTTACCTTCAATTACAGCTTTTTCAAATGCTTTAGAATGTAACTCTGGATTTATTCTGACATTAAATGTTCCTTTAAAGGATTTAAAAATTTCTTTACCTGCCTCTTTACATAATTCAATGTAATCTTCAACGGCCTCTTTAAATGCTTTTTTTAACTGCCGAACTGAAGTTCCTTCAAAAGTAACAAGATCATTTATTCCTTCAATCTTTCCATAGAAAACTTCATCTTTTGCAGAAAAATGAACCGACCCTATAAATTCTTTAAACTTAATTCTATCTGTCATATCGTATTGTTTTTCTTCAATTCATTTATTATATAAACTCTCGTATATCTTTTTATTTCATTACCAGGATGTGGTTTATGTAATCGAATTATATGAGAGGTTTGTTCATGTAAATATGCTTTCCTTGAACCTGATGTTTTCCCAGTTTTCTTCTCTACATAACCCAATTTACCTAGAAGATATTCCAATTCCTGAAAAGTAAATACTGATTTAAGGTTTAATAGCTTAGCTAGTATTTTATCGAATTTACTCATATTCAAAAATACAAAACTTTAATTATATTTGCAACTGTTAATTAGTTGCAAATTATTGAGTGTTAACTGTCTAGTATAAGAATAGTAGCGGATTTTGAACCCTAACTTTTAAGTTAAACACAGACTTTTATTAAATTTACTTTGTTTCGTTTTAGCGATTAAGCAGCTATTATTTTTATACATTTTTGTGCTTTCGTTATTTATATTTTTATCTAATTTCTAATAATATTTCATCTGTTTGTTTAAACAAGCTTTTTTGATGATTTAATTGTAAAGATTCTATACCAGTTTTGTTGATTAGAGCGCCTGAATAAGGTTATCAGTGATTTCTTGTAAGTTGTAGAAATCCAGTATACGTTTAATTCCTTAACTTAATTTAACACTCATTCTAAAAGGTTTTTATCTTTTACTAATTTCATCATTCAATAAATTAATTATTACATCAAAACTTTTTTCCAATTCAACTCCCACTTGAACAGTGTTGTTAATCCACATATAGTTATTTATCAACATGTTTTGATACTCTATACTTGTATTTAATTCTAGAAACATGTCATTAATTTTACGCTCGGAATACATTTTATAAAAAGGATTTTTAAAATTTTCATTTCTCATTTGCAAAGTTGGGAGTACCCTTCTTGGAAATTCAAATTTTCTCAATTCCGTCTCAACAAAACTCTTATGACGATTCTGTAACTCATTATAATTAGAGACAATATTTTCCCAATTGATAAGCTTATATTTCAATAATTCATTTGATATATTTTCAATTTTACCAGTACTTAAAAAGGATGTAAGTGCGCTATTTGTAATATGTACAGGCTCTGAACCGTTTCCAGGTCTTCTAACTGCTACTTTCTTTATATTGCTTGTATCAGAAATATCATTTAAGAATTGTTTCCAAGTGGCTTTCAATTTCGTCTTATATATATTTCTTTTATCAAATCTATCTTTATTAAAAACAAACTCTTCTTTTAAATCATTTAATACCTTTAGTTCAGTTCTCTGTATTTTACGCTCTTCATTCCAGTTGTTTACTTGTAAGGCAATCAAAATACCAATAACTACCAGTAAAATTTCGCCAATAGCATATTTAAGGTACTTGCCTGTTTTGTTTTCCATAAGCAAGTTTTGTCTAATACGTCGAAAAAATTTAATCATAAAGTTTTTTTTGGTTGCTGCCCATCCGATTCTGATGAATCGGTTCACTCACTTTAATCAACTTGCTTTTTGCATTTATGGGCATACTATATTCAAGACAATAATATTAAGATCAAATTCTGTTTACGCCCTCGTTAAAATTACTTTTTCCAATAAAAATAACTCTTGAATGCTTTGACTTTGTAACTTCAAAATAACTACGTATCAACTTTAAACATTTCTATCTCGAAATATAATTCGGTTTACATCTAGCTAAAGACTTAGTTCAACATAGACTTCATGTTTGGTCGTGCCGACCACACGAAGTCCTATTTATTGTGCAACGTTATTTCTATTCCGACTTTTCTTTAAAGTACTTTGGCTTCCAAATTAGGTTACCAAAAATGATAAGTAACTTATCTTTAAATGTCCGGCATTTTTTTACATCCTCCCAAATATTTTTGTACTCAATAAAATTGATTGTTAAAGGATTATTCGTGTTTATTGGTTTGGTTAATCCATAAATTACTTTTTCTTCTTCTTTTTGATACGTTCCAAAAAGGTGATCCCAAATCATTGTGATTCCGCCATAATTTTTGTCTAAATATTTTCTGTTAGAGCCGTGATGAACTCTGTGAACCGAAGGCGTGTTAAAAACCCAATCTAACCAACCCAATTTTCTAATTCGTTCGGTATGTATCCAAGTTTGAAATTGTGCCACAAATATTAATCCTACAATAGCTTGAAAAGGACTGAAACCAATTAAAATCATTGGAATTAAAAATATCCATTCTATCATTGGCTCTATAATACTGAGCCTAAAAGAAATGGTTAAGTTGTAATCTTCCGAAGAATGATGCACACTATGATTTCCCCATAAAATTCGATGTTCGTGTTCTATCCTATGCATCCAATAATAAGTGAAATCTGCTGCAAGTATTGCTAAAACCCAAGTCCACCAAGTTTCAGGAATAGATAATGGTGTAAGCCAATGGAAAGGCATTAATGCTATAATACCAATGGTTCCAACAATGGTTTTTTCTAATACTTGATTCATTAAGAAAATACTGAAATTAGCCAACGAATCTTTCCAACGTCTTTCTTTTCTTGTAATTAAATCTACAATTATTTCAATGGCAATAATAGACATGTTAAAGATGAAAAAATAGGCGATATAGGTCATCAAAGGTGATTCCTCAAAGAGAGAAATAAGTCTTGCAAAGCTCATTAGATTAGTTTTTGAAATGAATGTTTAAATATTTAGCGTCTGGGTCAGAAGGGTCATCTATAATTAAGACAAGTTCTTTTTTTGTAAGGTCTTCTACTATAAATGTTAGACTATCTTTTTCATTGTTGTTTGATAGAATAATTCGATTCCCTTTTAGAATCCAAGAACCTTTTTCAAAAACACCTTCGCTTATGCTGGTAAAAGTCATATTTGAAGATAAATGGATATAATCGTCCTTTTCCTTTTGTGAAGGTTCTTCTGTAAACCAACCCACAGAATAATGACTTAATTCCCATTTTTTTGATAAGTTCTGAATGGTTATAGCATTAGTTTTACTGTTTATGAAACTCATTAACACAATACCTATGAATAACAAACTTGGATAAAGTATTCTATTCATTGATGGATGCTTTGTTTTTTGGAATAAAATAGGTAAACCAAGTAAACCATAATAGATTTAATAGTTCCCAAAGGGATTCTTGTCCTTGAAAGTAATTGAGAATTGTTGGAAGTTTATAGAATCCAACAAAACCCAAAAGCCCAAGAAACCAATAGGTGTTAAATTTATAATTTTTCATACTACAAAGCTGATGCAAGTATGAGGTCTGTTGTTTGTCCTTTTTAGACAATTTAGACTATCGGAATATATATTTCCGTAAGGAAGTTTTCCTTATCAATTTTTTCGTGATGGTTTACGTAAAACTCTAAAATAGGGTTGTCGGCAAATTCAAGTTGAATTTCTGTTATCCAGGAACTGTATATGAGATTGTAAGTGGTTTCCAATTTGCTGGTTGCACCTTTATGAAGAAACTTTGCATATTTTTGAGCTGAGTGTTTTTTTACTTGAAAAAATCCTTCGGGAACAAAATCTAGTGGCTTTTGTAATATCATTGCTAAATTCGTTCGACAACGAAAATCGTCTGTTATTTCGTTATCATCCAAAGTTTCAGAAAAGAAAATGGATTCATTAGAAATCAATTGTTTTTTGTCGCAATATTTTATAAAGATATCCCAAGTTTTTTCAATTGCTTTGATGTTTTGATAATTACCTTGGTGTTCTAAATACAGCAATTTAAATTCGGGAAGAGTTTTAATTTCAAAAGATATTTTTCTTTGTGTTACATTCTCAATTATTTGATTGTTGATATGTTCCTTTGCTTCTACTGTTTGTCTAAATGTAATAGGCGAGCAGTTAAATCTCTTTTTAAATGCTTTACTAAAAGATGCAACATCACTAAAGCCTACATCTAAGGCAATATCAGAAACTTGTTGATTTGTGTATTTTAAGTATTCAGCTGACTTTTCTAATCGTATTCTTTTGATATGTTTTCCTATAGTTTCGTGCTGTAAGGATTGAAAAATACGATTGATATTTCGATAAGAATAATGACTTATTTCTTCAATTTTTTCGATATTAATATCTTCCTTAAAATTCTCGTCTATAAACTTGACAAGATTTTTATATCGTTCAATTTGTGTGATATTATCAAGGTTCATTTTTAATGTTTGCCAACGGTTTTGTGTATGAGTAGTAGCGGATTTAATCTTACTAAATTGTCAGGTGTCAAGATACTTATTAAAATGTAAAAACGGTTCAAGTATGCATTCAAACCGCTATTACTTATACATATTGTGTGTGCCTTGAATGGGCACCGATATTCAAATATAGGAATATCACTTGATAAAAGTATCAAGATTCTAGGGAGATGCAAGTTCTCCTGTCCCTCAAAGTGAATGAGAGGGTCTAGCAAGCCGCAAGGGTGTGATGGG
>CAJQRD010000120.1 GCA_905480605.1 uncultured Saprospiraceae bacterium
ATTATACCTAAGATTAAGATGTTTTGTTTGCAGGAATTTAGATTTTTATTTACAAGCTTATTAAAAAGTGAATTATTAAACCAAATTCAAATAGAATAGGTTGGGGTTTAAGTATAATTAAGGAGTTAACGCAATTGAATAAAGGAGAATATCAATTATAAATAGAGTTGATATAATTGAAACAATTAAATTGTCATATGTTGAAGAGTTATCTTGGGTTCAAGACTAATCTTAAATCCAATATAATCTTTACATGGTATTTACCTTGTTTTAAACAAGTTACAAAACTTCATCCTCTACCCCGTTTTTCAAAACACCTACTCCAGCTGCTTCAACTTCAACAACATCCCCTGGCTTCAAATAAATTGGTGGATCAAATCTTGCTCCTGCCCCGTTGGGAGTTCCAGTAGAAATCATGTCTCCTGGTTTCAATGTCATGAATGTACTTAGGTAAGAAATGATGTAATCAAAAGGAAACATCAAATTAGAAGTGTTATCATCTTGACGTACCTCACCATTTACTCTAGTTTGAATACTTAGATTTGTATAATCTGAGATTTCATCAGGAGTCATCATCCAAGGACCAATCACACCTGATTTATCAAAGTTTTTCCCTTGTGTGACATTGAATTTTGCATGTCTAACCCAATCTCTTAATGTACCTTCATTCATCAAAGTTAATCCAGCAATATGACTCAAGGCTTTATCTTTTGGAATTCTCCTTCCTCCCTTTCCAATAACAATAACAATTTCTCCTTCATAGTCTAATTTGTCTGACTCAGGAGGTCTGACCATGTTTTGATTATGACCAACAAAAGAATCTAGGTATCTTAAAAATACACTAGGATATTTAGGAGCATCAGAATTGTCTTTATACTCAGCATTTCGTTTGGCATAATTTACTCCAATACAAATTATCTTTTCTCCCATCAGAATGGGTACTTGATATTCTATTTCTGATTCATTATACTTTGGATCTAACGCTTTGGCTATAGATTTTAGTTCATCCATTTTGTCTGCCTCAATCCAATAGGTGAGGTCTTTTCCATGGTCTGTACCAACATCGGTAAACATAAGACCATTTTCTGTTTCAACAACAGATCCGTAAGTGAGTATATTATTGGTTATATATGTTGCAAATTTCATTTTTACTTATTTTGAGATTCCAATTTCTTTCTTATATAATTTTTCGTAAGGTCTCTGCCTTTTTTTAACTCTTGAATTTGAGTTGATAAAATGATGTTTGTCTCATCACAATCAACCTTCAAGTATTTTTCCATGAGTTGCATTCCTATTTCTGAAAATTCAGATAATACATCATCACTTCTTCCTTCTCGCAAAGTCAATAAAAGATTTGCCATTTTATAATCTTCAGTCCCATCAATGATATAATATTCATCATTGCGTTCGACTCTGCATTTCATTCCTAATGCTGGAGCATGTCCTGTTGCTACTAATTTTTCGCACAATTCTTTGAAAAATGATTTGTAGTCAAATTTCAAATTGCTTGAGCATTGAAGTGTAATGTGAGGCATTTTTTTTAATTATGAATTAATAATTATGAATTATGAAATTATCTAAGCAATATCTTCATATCCTGCAATAATAGGATGAGACTCAATATCTGGATCCCTCACTTCAACACCTTGAAAAGTAGAACCATGTTCAAACCATGATTTTGGCGCTGGTGCTCCCCATAATGTTTGACGTCTTGGGTCTTTCAAATCCCAACCCAGAGGTTCCCAATCTGTATCTATTGTTAAATAATCTGCTGTGAATGGCTCGAGTCTGTGTCCATCGGGATCTAGAATATACAAGAAAAATGCATTTGATATTCCGTGTCTTCCTGGTCCTCTTTCGATATTTTCTACATATCCTTCTGATGCCATAACATCTAACAAGTGAATTATGTTATTTATACTTGCGGTCCAGATTCCTGTGTGATGTAATCTTGGGCCACGGCCATTGGTCATAGCCATATCATGAACGTTTCCTTTTCGATGTGTCCAGGCTGCCCACATATCACCTTTCTCTGTCAATGTATATTCAGTCAATCTGAATCCCAATTGTTCCACCATGAATTCGTATGTCGTCTGACAGTTAGGAGTGAAGCAATTGATATGATCAAATCTAAGTGGTGACAATCCTTTGTATTTTGAAAACTCACGCATCATTGTAGGTACACGTGTTTGTCTTGCATGAAACTCAATTGGAATGCCTAATGGTGTTCTTACAGCCAAAGTCCTTTCTTCAGCATGCCTAACAACAAATTCAGCAGGCAAATTCAAGCTCTTAAAGTGCAACTCCAACAAATCCAAATCTTTATCAAATGCTACTTTAAATCCAAGGGCCAAAACTTCGGCTTTTTCTCCTTGCTTCAATACATAGCTGTGATGATTTTTTTCTTCCAACGCTCTTAGGTACAACGTGTCATCAGTACGTTCTGTTTCAATCATACCCATGATATCTACATAAAACTTTTTTGAAGCATCAAGATCTTTTACGGTACAGGTAACGTGACTGCATCGTTGGATGTTGAATGGGAGGTTGAAATTGTGGTTAACTAGTGCCATGGCGAATTATGAATTATGAATTATGAATTATGAATTATGAATTATGAATTATGAATTATGAATTATGAATTATGAATTATGAATTATGAATTATGAATT
>CAJQRD010000121.1 GCA_905480605.1 uncultured Saprospiraceae bacterium
ATTTATAAATAATTGCAACATTATCCGTATATTAACGGTAAATATACGGTTAGAGGAATTTCATCATTATAAATACACAGCCCTACCAGGATGACACTTTGTAAAATTTGTAAAACAAAGCTAAAAGGACGCAGCGATAAATTTTTTTGCAGCATAAGATGTAAATCATATTATCATCAAAAATTATCTTCTGTTACAAATGACGCTACACAAAGAATTGATAAAATACTACACCGAAACAGATCTATTTTATTAGAAATTATGTGCAAAAACAAACATCAAATTCAAATTGATAAAATAGTACTAGATCGGAAAAAATTTAACTATACGTATGTTACGGGGTATTACTTAAATTCCAAAAATAAAATGTACAATTACGTATATGATTTTGCCTGGATGATTTTCGGCACAAATAAAATTCATGTCTATAGACGCAAATAATGAATTTGAAAAAGAAGCATTTTGTATTTAAAACCCATTCATTGCTTTCAAAATAGTTCAATTTAATATGTAGTGCACAGTTGTCTTTATTTCAAACCAAATAATACTTCAACATTTCTTTCTACTATTTCAAAAATTACCAAATTTGGTTTTTGCTTTATTATATATTTAATATCGGGCTTTTGTGATTGAATAACATTTATACGTTTTGTATTGAATAGTAAAAACTTAATAAGTTCATACCGAAGGAGTCTCTAAAAAGTAAAATATTATCTGGACATGATTTATTACAATTGTTATTACTGATAGTAGTTTGAAATTTAGGCTTTTGTGCATTAGGATAATCCTTGTTAAATGTGATATCTTTTGATGGATTATAGGATTTTGTTTTATTAACTCTAGCATTAATTCATTCCTCTTCATACTGAACTTTAATTATTTTTGTTAAGTCTTCCTTTTGTGTATAAATAGTATCAAATATAACACGGTTTGCTGTTAATACTGGCAAACTAAAATTGTTATGAGCATTTAAAAATTTGATGATATATCTATACGCATAGTAACCATCTATTCCGTTCCAGTGAGAGTTTGATTTATGGAAAATTCTAGAATTTACTTTTTTATTTAATAAGGTTTTTCTTTTTTCAATTTATAATAATAAATTGTTTATCAGGGAACTATCTCATTCCATATTCCATTAATATTACTGTAATTCAGTATCAAGAGTTTCTTATAAGAGCGGCAACCGAGCCATACCAGCCACGGTGCCAAAATGATACGGATCATTCAAGATCAAACATTGGTATTTCACTATATGTATTTGATTTTGTAGGAGTATCACACTTAGGATTTTCTAGTCAAAATGATGTGTATTACTTTTTGGTTTTGATAGGGGATACTATTTATCAATAGTGGGTTATTGAAAAATAATGGAAGCTAGGTTTATCCATTTGAGATAATGAATCTGGCAGAAACTTTAATGAACCTCTAGATGATGCTGTGTTTCAGAGGATGTTATTTCAGTGTCTATATATGTGAAATGATTATTAAAGGAAAAAATAAATAATTAAAAAAATTGACTAAATATAAGAATATATGAGAAATACATGTGACTTATGCCAAAAGACAATCGAGCCAAACGAAGCTCATCATACGATCAATTTTCACAGAGAACGACTCAATGGAAATACGGTAACCGTAGATTTTGCAGATACTATCCTGACTACCTGCATTAGCTGTGGTAAGAATGTTCATAGAGAGGCTGTGGTGAGAGTACTGAGTACACCTAATGCTGATAAAGCAAAATTATTGGGTGAGCTTTTGATACCTATGAAGGTCAATTAGAACATAGCAGTTGATTATAGCGCAAACAAAAAAGATTAGAATAAAACAGATTATTACAAAGTATCTCTAGAGATCCATAATAATGGGTCGGCAACCTAGCTTAACCAAAGCCAAGGTGCCTCAACGATGCGATCAACTCTATCAGGGCTGATAAATATCATTGGTTTAATACACAGATACTTTTCATTACTAAATATTAAATTATGAAAAGTCAGACAAACAAATTCAACTTTACCCATTTAACTATCCATGAACTTATCGAAAAGCGAAATGCTCAAGTCGGTAATGAGGGTTGGACAAGTAGTCGAGCTCAATACCTCTGGGCACTTAATGAAGCATTCTTAGCCAAAGGACAAGATTTCTCTATTGGATTTCATACGGCTATCCGATTGACAAAAAAAGGTAGGATAAAAGCGGTCAAATCGTGCTCTTTAACTTTTTCAGTGAAGAATCAGAAAGGTGATATTGACGTGTATAAGAATGTTGTTATTGTTAAGAAGAAACATTTCAACCTCTATCAAGTAACGGAGCCTCTTTATGTAGGCCAAAAATCTGTACAAACGGTCACCATAGACTTTGCTAAGTATAGTGGTACTTGGCAAATTGTGTCACTCAGTCCATTCTTTGAAATAACAGGAAGCACGATAGTGATTAATTGTAAGGGTCAGAAATTCATGCAGCAATTCTTTGCTAAAGATTTCATTATTATGAAATTCAATCCAAGGAATATGGCAAGATTCTTAATTGGAGCAAATTTAGAAGTGAGAACTAGATAGTAATGCTTCTATAGTATACCACACTTAAGGTCAGGGATGGGATGTTTAGCATCCCTACCTACACCGTTTTTATCAAGTAAAAAAACACTATACATTAATAATTATGATACAAGATATTTATCAAAAAACAATGAAATATACTGGTGAGCTGTATAAAGATCAGGAAGTGCCAGGAACAGAGGCTAACTATTTATTGCACCTATCAAACGTAGCCGTGGAAGTAATTATAGCGTAGAATCAATCCGCTTATTTTGATTTGAACTATACAATTTAGGTGGCGATACTACATTATGCCATCGAGGATTGGAACAGTGCTTATAGGGGAATAAGTGAGCTGTTTGGAGAAGAAGTTGCGGATGGATTCCAAGCGTTAACTTAAAATGAAAGCTTACAAACCAAAGAGGAGCAAATGCTAGTTAGTCTGAATCGAAATATTGTAGGGATCAAAAGAAAGAATAGGTTCCTACCTGGATGATTGAAAGACCTCTAGATGAGTCGAGTGCAACTCGAAGAGAATAAACAGCAAAGGGAGAATGGCAGGCTATCTCTAAGAAATTAAGAGAAGGAGTTAAGTCGATTGCTTGTGGTCTTAGCTTAAGCTATAAAAATGTGCTAGATGGTGAGAAAGGCACAAACCAACAGTTATCACTGGTGGAGCCTTCTAATTTATTATTCTGTAGCAATTTTAATAATTCCAGTTTGATTAACTTAATTTTTTGTACTAAAATAAGAACACAATTCCTTGAGTTTCATTTCGATGGGCACATTGCAAAATTGATATGCAACACTGCCATGAAAAAAAAGGGCTTTGATTTAGTTCGCATTATGATGATTAACACAATAGTCCTAGCTTGAGTTTTACCAAGCTAGTCGGACATACATAGGTATTAATCGAAAACAAGATCGATTAATCTTTAAACTCAAACTAAGTTATTATATTGGGATTGAAACTAACTGCTTGTACTAAATGAACATTTCAATACAAGGTCTTTATAAAAAATATCCAAACGGAAATCAGGCTTTGACAGATGTCAATCTTGAAATCAAAGAAGGTATGTTTGGATTATTGGGACCCAATGGTGCAGGAAAGTCAAGCCTGATTCGAATCCTTGTCAGCTTGATGAAACCTACAAGTGGCAAGGTGATAGTCAATGGAAAAGATGCGTCTAAAAACAGAGCCTATGTTAGAAGTATGTTAGGTTACCTGCCACAAGACTTTAGTTACTTTTCGAATCTCAAAACCTATGAGTTTTTGGATTATGCTGCCCAATTATCTGGAATGAGCAGTAGGCGAAAAAGAAATCTAGCTGTAGATCAATTATTAGAGGATGTGGGTCTTTTTGATGTGCGAAGCCGTAAAGCCAGCAAATTGTCAGGAGGAATGAAGCGCCGTTTGGGCATCGCTCAGGCACTCATCAATGAACCCAAAATTATTATTGTTGATGAACCGACTACAGGTCTTGATCCCGAAGAACGGATTCGTTTTCGTAATCTTTTGGCACGATTGGGTTCTAAGGATGTAAGCATCATCCTGTCTACGCACATAGTAGCTGACATTTCTAGTATATGTGAGCATATGGCTCTTTTGAACAAAGGCCAGATTGCTTTTTCTGGCCCCCCAGGAGAACTTATCAGGCAGGCAGAAGGACATGTCTGGTCAATCTATGCTACCGAAAAAGAATATCTAGAAATAACTCAAAAATATGAAGTGGTGGCTACTGTCATGATGAAAGATGGGTGGAAAATTACAGTAGTCGCTGATGAAGTCATAGGGTATAAAGCTGAACTTGTTCCTCCAAATCTGGAACATGCATATGTTTATTTTGTCGAACACACTTTAAAAAAACAACAAAACTTAAACCATATTATTCATTAGCATTTTACTAAAACTGTCAAAAGAATAATACAGGTTTAAAACCAGTTTGATGCTGGAGACTTGAAACAATAATTAAATGTTATCGACCTTTTTTACCATAGCGAAATACGAACGAAAAATCCTACTGCGAAGTTGGTTTTTCCGAATATTCACAGTTTTAACACTGTTTATGCTTTTTGTATTTAATATGGCAGAAATCTCTGATGTTGGAAACCGTACTTGGGTGTATCGAGCTGTAGCATCTAATATGCCTTATTTTACTATTTACTTTCTAAATATTGGACAGGCTATCATTGCGGTTTTTCTGGCTTCTGAATTTATCAAAAGGGACAGTAAGCAAGATACAACTGAGGTCTTTTATGTTCGGTCCATGAGCAACGCTACCTATGTATTGGGCAAAGCTTGGAGTCTTTTATCCATTTTCCTATTGGTTAATATGATAGCATTGCTGTTAAGCCTGATATTTAATTCACTGGCAAAAGATACGTCTGTCGACTGGCAGGCATTCTTATATTATCCTTTATTGATCTCGATTCCTACTCTGGTTTTTATCATTGGTTTATCGTCATTAATGATGAGTATCATACGCAATCAAGCTTTGACTTTTGTAGTCTTGATTGGTTACATTCTCTCTAGTTTGATCTACCTAAAAGGATCTTTTAATTACCTATTTGATTATATGGCTTTTCACTTGCCTATGTTTCATTCGCAAATTACAGGTTTTGGAGATTGGGAAACCATTTGGACGCTTCGTGCCATGTACACTTGCTTTGGTATGGGCTTCATCTTTATTTCAATTCTGATATTAAAACGACTGCCTCAATCACGATTTCAGAATCTCTTGTCCGCACTTCTGGCTGTAGGATTTATCAGTAGTGGAATTTATTTAGGGACTCAACATTTGAATAGATACAATGAAAGTATAGAACTTCCAGAACAGATGATTGCACTTAACAATGAACACCTTTCGTATGCTCAAATTGATATTGACGATCACGAAATTTTCATTACGCAGGCAGCAGATGGAATTGGTGTTGAATGCAAAATTAATGGCACTAGTAAAACAGAAAGCAAAGAGTTTGTTTTTAATTTAAATCCTGGCTTAAATGTGAACTCTATTGAGATAGACGGGCAACCCATCCAATTTGAACGGAAGTTACAACTGCTATTGATCAAATTTGATACTATAATTTCAGCAGGCGCAAAGATTAATTTGCTTGTGAATTATTCTGGCACCATAGATGAAAACGCATTATTTATAGATATTGACCATAAAATCAAATCTAAAAGACCTGATGATTATATATATGACATAGGTAGGCGGTATGCATTTATACATCCTAATTATTTACTACTTACGCCTGAAGCTCAATGGTACCTCCAAGCTGGAGTTGGATACAGTACGCTCAGTGCGTCCTGGTTCCGAAAAGACTTTATCAATTACAAACTAATGGTCAGGACTTTACCCGGTTTGCTTCCCATTTCTACTGGCCAACGTAATGAAACAACTGAAGATACGTATTCATTTGAACTTGATTATGCGCTTCCTCAGCTATCATTAGCCATTGGCAATTATCAAAAGAAGAGTCTCCAAGTAGATAGTCTCGAGTTCTCAGTTTATCATATAGAAGGACATGATTATTTCACCAATGCATTGCCTGACATTCGAGATACCATGTCTGCTGTAATCTTAGAGCGCTTACAAGACTACGAACGTAAAGTAGATTTGAAATACCCATTTAAGGAATTTTCCATTGTAGAGGTTCCAGGCCAATTCAAATCTTATGATCGCACATGGACATCCGTTCATCAGACCAATCAAGTTGGTTTGGTGTACTTTCCAGAAAAAGGTTTGTTCAGCAGGAGAAATGATTTTAATGGTTCTGTAAAACGAAGGAAAAGATGGGGTCGAAATAAAAACAAAACAAAAGAAGAGCTTCAGTTGATTGTGTTTAACAATTTTTTAGAAAAGTTTTTCCAATTCAAGGATATCGGTACTAATTCTAATTTGCAAGGTATCGTTGTAGAGGAATCGATTAATCCTTACTACCAGTTTGTACAATTTTATGAAATGAGCAACAATCTCGATTCGGAGCAATGGCCAGTTCTAAACCGGATTTTTGAATCCTATCTTAGAGGATCTCAAGAACAAGGGTCAGAATGGGTTCGTCGAAGAAGCGGAAGTACTCAGAATGAACTGGCAAATATGGTCTTGCAAGAAAAATCCTTTGCCGAAATTCTTAATTTAAAAGAAAACCAAGAATTAATAGACAACGTTATTGAATTAAAAGGTGAGACCTTATTCTCATTGATACAAGCAAAAGCCAATACCGATCAGTTCCGCGTTTTTATCGGTGATCTATTGGCAGAAACGCGTTTTCAAAATCTTCCTTTCGAAGACTTCAATGATAGACTTCAAAAGGAATTTGGCGTGGACTTGACAGACCACATGGAAAAATGGTTCAACGAGATACAATTATCCCGTTACCGTATTGGCATCCCTATTGCAGAAAAAGTATTGGCTGGTAACAAGGAAATGATTCGTGTCAGTTTTAAAGTCACAAATGATGGGTCAACAGAAGGCGTTGTCAAAGTATCTTTAACGCCGAATGAAAATAAAGAGAAGTTACTTTATCTAGAACCGGGGCAAACGAAAGAAGCTTTTTATTTGACAGTAAAAGAACCAACTGGCATTCGTTTTAATACACTGAGTTCAGGAAATTTACCCAATCAGATCGAATTCAATTTCGAACAGATTGGTAAAACCTCTATAAAGAATGCTAAGGAAGAAGAATTGATTATAGATGAGCCAATTGTCTTAGTTAACAATGGAGAAATTATCATTGACAATGAGAATTCAGATTTTGATTTTACGCACTTTGAAGAAGTTAGCCGCTTACGCAAATGGTTGAAACCAAAAGAGGAAGAAGATTTTAAATATAAGGGAACTCGAGTTTGGCGCGCTCCATTGAATTGGACAGCAACTACGAACGATGAATTTTACGGAGAATTTATTCGTTCCGCATTTTATATTAAATCAGGTGATGGATCTAAGGAAGTCAATTGGAAAATTCCAATTGTTGAACCTGGACGTTACGAAGTATATTACCATGTTTTTAAAGATGATTCCTTTAGATGGGACAAGGACCTAAAGGGCAGTTATCAGTTTACTATAAAACACCAAAATGGCACTGATCGACCCACTATTGAATTAAGCAATAATAGTCAGGTTGGATGGGTGGCTTTAGGGGATTATTCTTTTCCAGCGGATACCGCTACTATTTCTTTAAGCAATGAAACCAAGTTAAGAGCAATTTTTGCAGATGCAATCAAATTGGTAAAAATGGATTGATGATATTTAAAAGATCAATAATTATGAAAAGACAACCACTCAATAAAGTATTACGCCTTTTTTCTTTTGGACTGGTAGGGCTAATTATCTTTTTTACCAGTTCAGTGACTGGGCAGACACCGCTTTCTTTGAAAAATGCTTTGGATTTTGCTGAATCAGGTAGCCCATCCATCCAGCGATCCTTATTTAACGTAGGACAGTTTCACCACAATTTGAGAGCTGAACGCGCTTCTTTAAAATCTCGATTTTCACTTACTCTTGAACCTTATAGTTTTAGCAGTAGCAGAATATTTGACAATCAATTTTCTCAGTGGTTTACCAACACAGAAACTTTCTCAAGGGGGACGTTTCAAATTGAACAACCTATTTTGAAAACAGGAGGCTCCATCGGCTTATTCAACACTTTAGGTTGGCGACATAATAAGACTGAAATTTCAAATGTTAGTGAAAATTCAAACAAAGCATTTTCCAATAACTTATACCTGGTATTCAATCAACCATTATTTACATATAACCGCAGGCAAATGGCTCTGGACGAGTTGGAACTCAATTATGAAAACGCAAATTTAGATTATGCTATCCAACGATTGACTTTGGAAAAAACAATAACCAGTCAATTTTTCGATGTCTACTTGGCTCAATTGAATTTGGATATTTCCCGCGAAGAATTGGAAAATACTTCTAAGAATTTTGAAATTGTCAAATTAAAAGTCGAAGCCTCATTACTGGCTAAAGAAGAACTATACCAAGCGGATTTAAATTATGCAAATGCCCAGCTTTCAATTCAGGACAATGAGTTGGCGCTAGCCAATGCAGAAGAACTATTTAAAAGAGAAATAGGGATGGAGCTGGATGAAGATATTCAGTTGGTCACAGAATTAGATGCCCAGGAAGTACTTGTTGATTTAGAAAAAGCAATAGAATATGCATTATCGTCTAGGTTGGAACTAAGACAGCGTAGAATAAATATTGCAAAATCATTTTTCGAATTGGAAAGAACCAAATCCATGAATGAATTTAGAGCTGATGTTCAATTGACTTTAGGAATATTTGGTGACAATGAATCTTTTAACGAGGTATATAATTCGCCTACAACGAATCCTAGTATTGGGCTTTCACTTAATATTCCTATTTGGGATTGGGGTGAACGTGATGAGCGTATTAAAGCGGTTGAAGTATCAATGGAGAGTCAAAGACTTGACCTTAAGGATAATCAAAAGCAAATCAAAATGGATATTCGTCGGGCTTACCGAAATGTTCAAACACAAATGCCAAGGATTGAAATAGCAAGAAAAAATGTAGAAAATGCAGAGCGTACCTACGATATCAACTTAGAAAGATATCTCAATGGTGATTTATCTGGTATTGATTTGAATCAGTTTCAAACTCAATTGTCCAGCAAAAAAATAGACTTAGCGCGGTCATTGATCAATTATAAAACCCAATTGCTTGATCTTAAAATATTGACCTTGTATGATTGGGAAAAACAAGAACCAGTGTCCATTGCTTTGCTTCAAAATTAAAGCATAAACTTGGACATCTGTCTTAAATAGAAATTAACGTTTTGAATAAAAAACAAAAATAAAGAATAGTGAAAAATCTTATATACCTTATCGCTTTTAGTATGTTGACATTTGTCGCTTGCGATCAAACAGAGGAAGAAACACCAAAAATAGATATTGCTGCCCCTGTGTCAGTTCTTCAAATAAAAACGGATAACCTTTCTCGCTTTACCATTGCTACTGGGAATGCTATGGCAGATAAAGAGATGGAGTTGAAGTCCACACTCGGAGGCGTGTTTCAACTGAAAAATCATCCGAAATATAATCGTCCTTATAAATTGGGTGATCGTGTAAGAGCAGGACAACCGTTTATGGAAATTATTGACAATGAATATGTCAATGCGATTAGCCTTGAATCGAAGAAAATGAATTTGAAGCTGGCAGAAAAGACTTTGATAAAACAACAGTCAGTTTTTGAGAAGGGAGGTGTTACAGAGCGAGAAGTGCAAAATGCTGAACTACAAGTCACTACAGCAAAAAACGATTTGGAAAATGCGCAAATAAGATTGGCGAAAATGAAAATGGATATTCCTATATCTGGTGTGATCGTAGATTTCCCAAATTACACACCCAATAGTATTATCCAGCAAGGCGCTCCTTTAGGTAAGATCATGAACTATTCTAAGATGTATATTGATGTCAACCTACCTGAGAATACCATGAATGAAATCAAGATTGGTCAGGCTGTACAACTTACCAATTACAGCATACCTAATGATACGCTTATTGGAAAGATAACAGAAATTTCTCCAGCCATAGATATTAGCACGCGAACATATTTGGCAAAAGTAAGATTCAGTAATCCTAACTTATTAATTCGTCCGGGAATGTTTGTGAAAAACTTAATCAAGGTTAACCAAAAGGATGATATCATAATCATACCCAAAGAAATTATTATTTCTGACCAACTGGGCAAACGTGTTTTTGTAGTTGAAGACAATACGGCCATTGAACGGATCATAGAAACAGGAATGGAGAATGATGATATGATTGAGGTCCTTAGTGGCTTGGAAGTAAATGAGCGGCTTGTGATAAAAGGATTTGAAACTCTCCGTAATAAATCTAAAGTGAAAGTACTGAAATGAAAAAACTAACACGGTTTGCGGTTGAGTATCCAGTAACTATCTTGATGGCCATTTTAGGTATTTGTATCTTGGGGTACATTTCTTATTCCCGCTTGGGAGTTGACTTATTGCCTGACCTAAATTCGCCTCGACTTTTTGTCGAAATTGTTGCTGAAGAAAAGGCTCCTGAAGAAATCGAAAAACAATTTATAGAACAAATTGAGGCCTTAAGCATGAGGCAGCAAGGTGTCACTCAAGTCTCGGCCCTGGTGCGTATTGGCTCAGCACAGCTGACTGTAGAATACAATTGGGAAAAAGATATGGACGAGGCTTTTCTCGACTTGCAGAAGTCCCTAAATGATTTTAACCAAGGCGGTAGACTAGATCAAATAAGTGTAACACAATACGACCCTAACAGTGCTCCGATTATGCTGATTGGAATTAGTCATCCCGAAATCAGTGACCTGAACGAACTGAGAAAGATTGGTGAAAATTACCTAAGCAATGAATTGGTTCGTTTGGAAGGAGTGGCTCAGGTTAGCTTGTCTGGTGAACTTGAACAAGAAGTGGTGATTACCCCTGTTCCATACAAGATGGAAGCTTTTCAGATGACGATGGACGTCATTGCCCAAAAAATACAAAGTTACAACCAAAATATATCGGGAGGTAGTGTTCAGGATTTGGGTTTAAATTATACCGTAAAAGGAATCGGTATGTTGAAAACTGAAGATGATTTCAATCAACTGATTATTGGGTATAAAGAAGGACAAAGTCCATCAGTTGCTTCCGGTTCCAACGCTGCTCAAGGACAAAGTAATAATAACAATAGGGCACCAATCTATTTGAATGACGTTGCTGTAACAACATTTACAAATAAAGACCCTAAAAACATTGTCCGCGTCAATGGCCGCCGTTGTATCGCATTGTCCATATACAAAGAAAATCGTTTCAATACAGTCAAAGCCGTAGAAGAAATTTCGAAGAAATTAATTACAATCCAAGATGCCTTACCTGGATACCAATTTGAAGTAATCTCGAATCAAGGCACATTTATCAAAAATGCAGTGGACGAGGTTAAGGAAACCGCTTTGATGGGTATTGGCTTAGCCATTATTGTATTGTTTTTCTTTTTGGGTAGAATAGGAACAACTTTAATTATCAGTATAGCTATTCCGATTTCCATAATTGCGACTTTTACTTTGATGTATTTTAATGGTCTGACTGTTAATATAATGACCTTAGGGGGATTGGCATTAGGAGCAGGAATGCTGGTCGACAATGCTATAGTTGTCCTTGAAAATATATTTAGAAATCATGAATCCGGTACTGATGCCAAAACGGCATCCATACGCGGAACAGCTGAAGTTGGTGGAGCGATAACCGCTTCAACATTGACAACCATCATCGTTTTTCTGCCAGTGATCTATTTGCAAGATGCAGCAGGAGAATTGTTTAAAGATCAAGCTTGGACAGTGGCCTTCTCTTTATTGTCTTCTTTGTTTGTTGCCATTTTTGTGATCCCTATGTTATATCACCGCTTTTACAAGAATCGGACTTTGCCCACAAAATCGAAATCTGTAAAAATCACGGGTTACGGACGATTTCTTAAAGGACTATTGAGATTTAGATGGATCGTTATTTTGCTAGCTGCTTTGCTGGTGGCTGGAGCTGTGTTTGTTTATCCTTCCATTGGCACAGAGTTTATGCCAAGCGCCACTTCGAAGAACTTTAAGATCGACGTGCAAATGCCAGAAGGAACAGTTTTGGATAGAACTGCTTCGACGGTAAGCGGTGTTGAAGAAATTATTAGGGAAGCGTTAGCTGAAGACCTTAAATTTATTTACAGTCACATAGGACCAAAAACAGATCCGGGAGGAGGGCAATCAGCTCTTTTCCAAGGAGAGCACACCGCCACAATTGAGGTCGCATTGATAGACAGTACCCGATTGGGAATACATAAAGTAATATCAGCTTTGGATGATGTAATGAGTGGCATTCCAGGTGTCCAGTTTTCTTTTTCACCAGAAGTATCTTCTCTAAGCAGCATTCTTCGTGTAGAAGAATCTCCGCTTATGGTCGAGGTAAAAGGAGATGATTTAGAAGTCATAGGAACATTGACTCAAACAGCTATGGATAAAATGGCCACCATTCCAGAACTGCTAAATCTTCGGACATCTATCGAACAAGGTGCTCCAGAAGTAGAAATTTTATTTGACCGATTTAAATTGGGACTTTACAACTTGGATATGAATAATGTTGTTTCTCAAATACAGGATCAACTTAAAGGAAAAAATATTGGCCGATTAGAACGGGCTGGCGAAATGATAGACATAGAATTGCAATTGCCCGAACAAGGTATCAAGGCATTTGAAAGTATGACCATCAAGGGAGGAGAAAAACGCTATCGCCTCAATGAACTTGCTACTTTGAAAACGTCATCAGCTGCGCGTGAAATACACCGTCGCAACCAAACTCGAATTGGAAAAGTTTATGCCCAGGCAGATGATGGAGAGCCACTAGAGTTTCTGGCTCAAAAAATAAGATCACAATTAAACGAGATAGAGCTTCCTCCCAATTACAGCATTACTGTACTGGGAGACGAAGCGCGAAGACAAGACTCTATGAAGAGTTTAACTTTCTCTTTAATCCTCTCGATTATTTTGGTGTATATGGTGATGGCTTCTCAATTCGAATCCTTGCTACATCCGTTTACGATACTGTTGACTATTCCTTTGGCAGTTGTAGGAACGATTGCTATATTTTATTGGCTGCAAATGCCATTTAGTATTATGGCGGTAATCGGAATCATCATGCTGGTCGGGATAGCGGTCAATGACGCGATTATTCTCGTTGATAGAATAAATCAATTGAAGAGAGGCGGCCTTGAAAAATACGAAGCGATTGTTCAGGCTGGTCAGCAGCGGATACGACCTATCCTAATGACAAGTTTAACAACCGTCCTGGCCTTACTTCCACTTACTTTTGGTTTTGGTGAAAGTGCGTCATTGAGAGCACCTATGGCGTGGGCCGTGGTAGGTGGATTGGTTACGTCTACTCTTTTAACTTTGGTGGTGATCCCGTGTGTATATGCTGTAATTGATTTTGGAGGAAATAAAGCTAAAGCATGACAGAACTTCTTCAACGGAAAGTAACGATTTGCATGATCTTCATTGGCTTGAGCCTGTTGGGGTACATTTCCTACAATCGCCTGGCTGTGGAATTGTTACCCAATGCTGAGTTACCAATGCTCTTTGTACAAATAGCCTCGGTTTCTGCAACGAGTCAACAGTACTTGGAACAGCAAGGCGTTGTTCCGGTGGAAGGCGCCATAGGCACTCTGGAAGGCATAGAAACTATTGACAGCAGGATAAGTGGAAATCAAGCATTTATTCAAGTCAGCTTCAAACAAGGCGTTCGTTTCAAATATGTTTTTTTAAAACTGCAGCAAAAAATTGATGCCGTAAAAGCACAGCTACCATCCGACCTCATCGTAAATGTATCTAAAATCGATTTGCAACAATTGACAAATCAATTTTTAGAATTAGAAGTAAGAGGTAGCGGAGGCACAGATAGGTTGCGGACTATTACCGAGCAGGAAATCCGCCCAGCTTTTGAAAATCTAAATGGAATTGCATCTATCAATGTATTCGGTGGCCGACAAAAAAACCTTGAGATTCTCTTAGATAAAGCAGCGTGTGAACCACATAATATTACAATTGAAACAGTCCGTTCACGGCTAAATCAAAATTCTGGTAGCCGTACATTGGCAGGTTATCTGTATGAAGGCAAACGCAGATATTTTATACGAACAGCATCGGAATTTACAGAGCTAAAAGACATTGAAAATATTGTCATGGCACCCGGCCCTATTTTATTGAGAGATGTGGCGAAAGTATCTTTTGGGGTAGAAGAAGGCAAATCTATCAGTCGGGTCAATGGCAAGGATGCTATTTCTATGACAGCGACCAAATCCTCTCAAGCCAATATCATTGACCTTTCACATAGTTGTCAGGAATTGATTCAAGAACTGAATGAGCAACTTCTGGCCAAAGATGTACAAATAGCTATAAAGAATAATACGGCTGATGACATGGAGGAAAACATCAACCAAATCATGGACTTGGCATTGCTCGGAGGTTTCTTGGCCATTTTAATATTGTGGGTTTTCCTTAAAGACATGCGTTTGATTTCCATCATAGCTGTTTCCATTCCTGTATCGGTTTTGGCAGCCTTTAATTGGTTCTATGGAGCGGGCATAAGTATCAACAGTCTTACATTGATTGGGATGGCCTTGGCAGTGGGCATGCTGTTGGATAATAGCATCGTTGTTTTAGAAAACATCTATCGTTTGGTGTCAGAAGGCAGGTCTACCAAGGAAGCGGTAAGCAAAGGCATGACTGGTGTAGCCAAAGCGATTTTAGCCTCTACACTAACCACGGCAACAGTATTTTTACCTTTTATATTTTTTGGCAATTATCTGCTGAACATTATTGGTAAAAACATAGGTGTCTCTATTATTTCTACTTTATTGATGTCCTTGTTGGTAGCTCTCTTTTTAATTCCTGTACTGGCAGCTTTAGTGCTGGGCAACAAACCCAAACAAAAGAAATCCGTCTTTAATTTATCCAAAGTAAAAACGCGGACGGAAAGGTTATACATGGTTTTTTTGAAGAGCAGTTTGCGTAATCCAGCACGAACTATTGTAGGAGGACTTCTGCTATTTTTTATAACCACATTTGCTGTGTTGGCCGTTAACATAAGTACCTTAGAAGAAGTGGAGACTGATCAGATTGATGTGTATGTTACGATGGCCAAAGGAAGTACACTGAAAAATACAGATATAGTCGTAAGTGAAGTTGAAGCCAAGCTTACAGATATTAAGGAGAAAGAAGATGTGAGTAGTCGAATCCGAGAAGAAGATGGTGTAGTAAGTATCAAATTAAAGAAAGACTTTAAAGATATTGATGGACGGTCTTTTAATGAAATCAAAGAGCAAATTGAGGAAAGGATAAAACGCATTGGAGGCGGAACGATCAGTACGACTCCTCAGCAAAGTAGCGGCGGCGGTGGCGGTGGTGGACAGGATATGGGAGGAATGGGTGCTATGGGAGCATTGATGGGATTTGGAAGTAATCAAGAGCGCATTGTTATAAAGGGAGAAGATCTTTCATTGTTAAAAAGAGTAGGACAGGATCTATTGTATTATATTGAAAATCTAAGTGAGACACGGACTGCCAATTTGAGCACACGTGGTAATCGCCCAGAAGCCTTGTTGGCCTTTGATGCTTTAACAATGGCAAGGAATGACATTACACCTGAAAACATTGTATTGGCCTTAAGAGATTTTGGCCAAGAGTCACCAACTGGCTCTAGCTTTAAATATGGCAATGAGGATTACAATATCATCATCAGAGAAAGTGAAATTCAGGAAAGTGAATTTCAGACAAAGTCAATGGATGAATTAAGAGAACTGGAAATTCGAGATCAGCAAGGTAGAATTCATAAAATGAAAGATATTTCTTCGATCAGAACGGCACAAGGTGCTGACGATATCAGACGCATTAACCAACAAAAACAAATAGAAATCAATTATACGCCTTCCAGGCAAGCAGAGCAATCCAAAGAATTACTAGATGCATACAAAGAAAATATCAGCAGTTTAATTTCTAATTACCCACTGCCTCCAGGCGTAGCCATCGAAATGATCGATGCACAAGATCAACTCAAAGACTTTAAGCCATTAATTGGAGCGGCCTTCCTGCTTATTTTCATCATTCTTGCTTCGACTTTTGAATCACTTTCTGCTCCTTTTGTATTGGTCTTTTCAGTGCCTTTGGCTGCAACTGGTGCTTTGATGGCATTGGCGATAACAGGTCATAGTTTGATGAATGCCAATACGCTAACTGGCTTTCTGATCTTACTCGGTGTCATTGTCAACAATGCTATCATCTTGATAGATTACGTGAATGCCTTACGCCGGAAAGGACATCGAAAAACGAGGGCATTGATGACAGCTGGTCTTCATCGATTGCGACCCATACTTATTACGGCTATTACTACTATTGTTGCCATGATTCCACTGGCATTAGGTACTGCAGAATATGTAGGTGTTATCGGTGCTCCGTTTGCAGTTACAGTTATTGGAGGCTTAGCCTTGGGTACAGTTCTGACCTTGATTATGATACCCACTGTTTATCTTGGATTGGAAAATTCTATTGAGTGGTTTCGATCTTTGCCTTGGTGGGTTAAGATTATTAATCTTGGCTTATTTGCAGGCGGATCTTTATTATTATATTTCCGCGTTGATGCCGTACTTTGGCAACTGGCCAATGTACTTTTAATGGTATTCTTGTTGCCTGCTATTACCTATTTTATTCAAGAAA
The DNA here is from genome assembly GCA_905480605.1 of uncultured Saprospiraceae bacterium. Classification (GTDB taxonomy): domain Bacteria; phylum Bacteroidota; class Bacteroidia; order Chitinophagales; family Saprospiraceae; genus RFSX01. Next base: position 16,799 of record CAJQRD010000121.1, read on the forward strand.
GTTTAAAGAGAGCCAGCGAAGAAGTTGTGCCAATGGACGTTGCCCCACATATTACAATTCAAAATCTTGTCAAAATATATAACCGTCCTGGACGCTTTTCAAGAGAGTGGAGTGGCAGTGAATCATTGGCTGGATCTAGGAGTGAAGAATATATATCTGCTTCATGGCGAAGCATCCTAAAAGATTTGATTTGGCAAATACCTTTCCTTGGGTTTTTAGCTTGGTTTGGGTTTAATTATTTGGAAAGTGGTTTTTGGATGATGGTCATGGCCATTGCTGTTTATGTGCAATTATTGGAGATTTGGCGACCCATTGGTATAGCACTAGATATGGGACAGGGAAAATGGAAGAAACGTTTTTTTAGGCTCATAGGTAACTTGATTTTTTGGCTAAGTCCTTTGATTTTGTTGGTACTGCTGAATTCTAAATGGGATGGCTGGGGATTTGCATTTACGCTTGGGGTCCTATGGTATATGTTTTTATTTATTAAACAATCATCCTCTTATTTCTATAAGGAGAAATTGAAAATAGAACGCGTCAAGTGGCGCCTCAAAAGGTTTTATTATCGGACCATCCTTGCTATTCCATTTGTCGGAAAACGCCAATTGCCATTCAAAGCATTAAGCGGAATTTCGCTTGATATTGGAACAGGCATGTTTGGTTTATTGGGACCTAACGGGGCAGGTAAATCTACATTGATGAGGATAATCAGCGGTATCTTTAATCAGAGTTATGGGAAGATTTGGATTAATGGAATTGATACACAAGAGAAGAGAGAGGAGCTGCAAGGGTTAATCGGATATTTGCCTCAAGCATTTGGCAGCTATGGAAATATGTCGGCCTGGAATTATCTCGATTATCAAGCCATACTTAAAGGAATCAACAACAATGTTGCACGAAAAGAACGGCTTGAATATGTACTGGGCGCTGTCAATATGTTAGATCGTAAGGACGAAAAAATTGATTCGTTTTCTGGTGGGATGAAACAGAGAATTGGTATTGCACAAATTCTCTTACATCTTCCTCGTATCTTAGTAGTGGATGAACCCACTGCAGGATTAGATCCTAGGGAGCGTATTCGTTTTAGAAATTTACTGGTTCAGTTAAGTAGAGATAGAATCGTATTGTTCTCTACGCATATTATTGAGGACATAGCCAGTTCTTGTAATCAGTTGGCTGTGATTGATAATGGGGAACTCAAATACCAAGGATCTCCATTGGATATGGTTCATTTGGCAGACGGCTTGATTTGGGAGTATCTCATTCCTGCTGAAGATTTTGGACAGGCTGATGATGAGCAGGTTATTGTCAATCATATTAGAGAAGGTGAGTTCATAAGAGTGCGTTGCATCGCTCAAAAACAGCCAAACGAAATTGCCTATCAGATAGATCCAGTGTTAGAAGATGCTTATTTATGCTTGTTGAAAAATATTCAAACCGAACCCCATGAATAGTTCTATAACTCTTATAACGAAAATTATCCGTTACAACCTCAAAATAATTTTTGCAGGGCGTTTTTTCTTTTTTCTAATAGCTGCCATTGCTTTTTATATATTCTTCATGGTGATCACCGTTTTAGACAATTCGGAAATCAATATTGCCTTGTTGTATGAGATTACTTTTTTCCCAGCTTTGTTGCTGATCTTTTATCCGATGGTTTTTGGAATACAGCGTGATGATGATTCCCGAATGTTGGAAATTTTGTTTGGTATTCCCAATTATAGATATAAGGTTTGGCTGGTGCGTCTGGTGATAATTTTTTCATTGACTTTTGTAATGCTTATTCTATTTGGAGCAGTGGGTTCGTATCTACTTTACCCCATCGATCCAGTATCACTGGCCGCACAATTATTGTTTCCAGTATGTTTTTTGGGCAGCCTATCTTTTTTAATTTCTACACGCATAAAAAACGGAAATGCCACTGCAGTAGTCATGGTCATTCTTGGATTTTTCTTATCTATTTTCAGTGAGATTGTAGAAGATACTCTTTGGGATATCTTTTTAAATCCATTTGGCAGCCCAAGACAATATACGCAATTGGCTTTTGAACAAATCATCTGGAAAAACAGAGTGTTTTTAAGTGTAGGATCGTTGGTTTTTATTTTGGGGGCTTTGTTGAATCTTCAGAATCGGGAGAGGTATATTTAGTTGGGGGTTGGGAATTAGTGACCTTTTGATATTGAGTGATTGTTTGCATTAACGTTTGCATATCTGTCGTAGACCGATATGCGTTAATGATCTAAAGGTGAATATAAGTATTTATGATTGAAGTTGTATAAAATGAGCATGAAGGTCTATAATCATGATCAAGACTTGTTATAGTTTGTTTTCACTCAACGTATTCAATTGAGAAATTCTCCTTTTGCCAGATTTGAACTGTTTTTTTTAGTTGATTCAACATGTAGTACGATTCAATAACAAAATCAAATCTTCTTTGAATATTGTTTATTTCGACAATTAAGAAATGTTTTTCAGTATTTCCCTTGATCTCTTCCTTTAAATCTTCTATAGTTTCCTGAGCCATCTTGTAGCCATTTTTCACAATTAATTTAGCGTCTTTGTCAATTTTAATAGTTTCGATTACTTTACCATTTGCTTCTTTGAGCTCTATTGAATTTTGAGCTATTTCGATTCGCTTATTTGCTACGTTGAGAATTTCTTTTTGATTTCTTGAAGTAAGAAACATCACACCCACATAGAATATGATTGCTCCAATAGTTACCCAGATTGGCATTTGGTAAAAATTGACAAGTAAGCCTATCGCAATAGAAGGAAGCATAATATATAAAAGCTGTTTGCTTCGTAGACTATAGTATTTTTTATCTTCAATTAAATTCCCTTTGAACATATTGGATTAATTTATTTAAAATTTGTGTGACTTTAATTTCACATTTTTTTGTTAAAATCGATTCGCTATTGACCTATAACAACCATACCTCAATACCAATTACTGATTCATCAACAACATAAAAAACCCATACTTAACCTAAATTTACTAATGTAGATCATTGTTCCGATTGCTAATATTCTAAGATAATAATTTTCTTTTTAAACTATGATACTTATCAATGTATATTTAGAGTGGTTTTAAAAATGGGTTTGCTGGAAGGTGAAGTCTTGGTTAACATGGTTACAGGCAGAGTCTGAAAGTAGCGAAGAACGGTCTTGTATATGTGTTCAGTTTTTTTATAAGTCACCTTTAGATTTTGCTCATATCATTTCCTGAATATAAATAAATATGATTCTCGGTTAACACAGTAAAACTAACCGCTGATTGATCGAACTGACCCCCTCCTCATAAATGGGGATATTGATACAATCCTCAAAAAGGTGGATTTATAAGGCTGTGATCTCCTGCATCTTTGTTATGTACTTTTTATCTAATCACACAAAATAATTTAAATGAAAAAGTTAATCGTTGTTATCACATATCTCGTTCTAATCGGAAGTTTTAATGCTAATGCACAATTAGGATTTATCAAAAAAGTCGCAACAAAAGCCAAAAAACATACTGTTAATACGGCAAAAAAAGTCGGAAGTGCCACAAAAACTGTAGGTACGACAGCGCTGAATGGCGCTAGAAAAGCTAGCCAATATGGTGCTTCAGGAGTTAGAACCGCAGGAAGCTATGGAT
>CAJQRD010000122.1 GCA_905480605.1 uncultured Saprospiraceae bacterium
GTTACATTACCCCAACATGAAAGACCAGTATTCGGATCAGTCACAGTAACTTGGAAAACATTTGTTTCTCCAGGAATTAATTCTGCAACAGTAGAATATGTATCATAACATCCATAAGGTCCACCTTCCAATAACATATCAGCAGTAAACTCAACTTCACACGATGTATTAACGGTTATATTAATTGCATCGTTACATGTTAGTACATCCGTTGGATTTTGATAATCAATAACTTCTACACTGAATGAACATTCAGAAGTATTGCCATCAGAGTCAGTAACTAAATATGAATAAACATATGGAGAGTTGAAAATGTCAATAAAATCAGAACCACTTGGTCCAGCTGTTTGCACAACCATAAAACCTCCACAGTCATCTAAAACCTCTGGTGTAGCAACTCTTGTGATTTCACCACAAAGACCAGGTTCCATTTGTAAAATCTTGTCATTAGGACATAAGAAACTTGGCCCTATGTTTGGAATATTATATGTATAAGTTCCGGCACAAGGAGCTGTACAAGATAAATTATCATTATATGCTCCAGCAGTATTGGTTGTTGAAAATTCCCATCCACCATCTGTAAGTGACACTGAAGATCCTACTGGTGAAGAACCCATTTCTTCAACATTTATATCGACACTAGAAATGCCTTGAGCTGGTCCATTGGTTGCTGTAAATGATCCTTCATAAGATAAAAACTCAATAACTGTACCAGCTGCGTCAATAAGCGCAACACCATCAGGGCTACCATTTTGAAGACCATTTGAAGGTAAATTAATTAAGAAAGTACCACAACCATTTCCGCTATTTGCAAGCGTTCCCGATAAATCAAGTTCGTTATAAACAGTTCCTCCATTTCCGTTGTATAAGGCAACAACATATCCATTTATTGATGTTCCAGCATTACCTGATACTTCAATAAATTCTCCGATATCACCTCCAGTATTATCGTAATGAAATTCACTGAGGAAAACGGCACCTGAAGGAGAAGAAGCTGCATCATAAACTGAAATATTGATAACACCCGATGCTGGTCTTGCTGCATTCTCAATTGTTACACAACCACCAGAAGAAGGATAACTGAAAGGGCCAAATGTTACACCATCCATATCAACTGCAACATTTGACGAAATTGGATTTTCGTAAGAAAAACAAACATCAATATTAATTGTATTGTCTTCATTACAGCTGTATCCTGTAGCAAATACACTTGAAATAGAACAAACCGGATCTGGTGCCACACAAGCAACAGGAGCTGTAAACGCATCTGCAACAGTTAGTGAACAAGGTGGGTTTGCATCAAAAAATACTTCGATTGTTACAGGATTTCCATCAGAAAATAATCCGTCTAAAGTTACATCAAATGAACCGCTACCAGATAAAGGTGCGGTAATTGAAGATAGTGGATATACATTTCCATTTATAGATAATCCACCTGATATAGGTGAATCTGTATAAGTTACTGTAATTGTTTGAGAATATGTATTGTCAGTTACATCACAAGCTGTTTGCGCTCCAACAGTGACTGCATCAATACTACAAACTCCATTGATAATTAAAGGAACTGGACTAGCAGCTGTTGCATTGGATGTTTCACCATCTAATACATTAGGACCCCCAAAACTCCAATTTGCAAGATCGAAAGTAGCTTCAGGCATTGCATCTGTTGCTGCGGCCCAACTGTCCAGGTATTCCCATGGCTCACCATTACCATCAACATTTATGTCACCAAAAAGATCTTCTACTGTTCCGCTACAAAATAATTCAATAGCATCGTCACCATTGATTGACATAGCTCCACTAACAAAATCTGGTGCGAAACCAAAAAACGTAGTAAATCCTGTTGTTTCGGAAGCAATTGTAAAACAATCTCCAGCAGAAGCTGAAATGGCAGGGAAAGTAAATTCTTCTCCATCAGTTCCTCCGCCATTGTTGGCAGACCCAATTCCATAAATACTTAAATCTGCAATATTTGCATTGGCACACACCTGTACACCTTTTGGCACACCTCCACTTAGAGGTCCATCAAAAACAACAGCAATATGCAGTCCACCGCATTGAGAATAAGAATTGGGTAAAATAAAAAATGAAATAGCAATAAATACTAAAGCTCTTAATGCTTTGAGATTCATAATAAGTGATTGAGTTTGTTATGTAAAATTCTGACTTCACCAGAATTTAATTTTTTCGTCACCTCAAAGATACTATTTCACATTGGAATAGAGCTAAACAAAGAGCATTATCTAGCATAAAAGAGTAAAAAACATAAAATGTAAAATGCTGAATTAGAACAACTTACATATTAAGAACATCGGGACTCATGCCCATGTTAGAAAAACCACCATCATGATAGAGATTTTGCATAGTTACGTACCTTGTGTAATCTGAAAATAAAGAAATACAATACTCGGCACAAGCTTCAGCACTTGCATTCCCTAAAGGAGACATATTGTTAGAATAATCGAAGAATTCTTGAAATCCTTTTACGCCAGTTCCAGCCGTTGTCATAGTTGGACTTTGACTAATTGTATTAACTCTAACATTGTTTTTCTTAGCCCAATGATATCCAAAACTTCTAGCAAAAGATTCTAACAATGACTTAGATTCAGCCATTTCGTTATAATCTGGAAAAGTTCTTTGTGCTGCTATATATGTGAGTGCTAAAATTGACCCCCAGTCTGTCATAGCATCTTTTTTATAAGCACATTGCATTAGTTTATGAAAAGATATTGCAGAAATATCAAACGTTTTTTGCATCCAATCATACTTGATATCCGTATATTCTCTCTTTTTTCTGACGTTAAGAGACATTCCTATTGAATGGAGCATAAAATCTATCTTCCCACCAAATTTTTCCATTGATTTATCCAAAAGATTAGACAAATCTTCTTCTGATGTAGCATCAGCTGCGATAACTTCAGTATTTAATTTGGTTGCCAATTCATCGATAGCACCCATTCTAAGAGCTATAGGGGCATTGGTTAATATTATTTCTGCTCCTTCTGCGTGAGCCATTTCTGCTACATGCCATGCAATAGAATTACTATCTAATGCGCCAAAAATAATACCTTTTTTTCCTTTTAGAATGCCGTTTGCCATTGTTTTCAATTTAGAATGCGAAATTAATCAAATATTTTTTGGAATAAGAAATCTAACCATCAATCAATTCTTTTGCATTTTCTAATGCATATGTAGATGGTGGATTTCCACTTAACATTTTTGCGATTTCAGTAACTCTATCTTCATTTTCAAGTATTTTGACATGCGTTACAGTCCTGTCTTTCTTATCTTCTTTATATACAAAAAAGTGCTTATCCGCTCTTGAAGCAACCTGTGGAGAATGTGTAATTGATATCAACTGATGTTTTTTAGATAACTCTTTTAATATATTACCCATTTTACCTGCCACATCGCCGGATACACCTGTATCTATTTCGTCGAATATCATTGTTGGCAACTCCATTACATGGGCTACCGTCGATTTCAAACTTAGCATTAACCTTGCACTTTCCCCTCCAGATGCTACCTTTTTTATAGGTAAAAACGTAGATCCTTTATTTGCTTTAAACAAAATATTGATTATATCTTTTCCATCGGATCTGTAATCATCTGAGAAAACATGGTCAATTTTTATTTCAGCAGACGCCATAGACAAGGCATTCAGTTTTTCATTGACTTCTTTCTCCAATTTGCTAAATACTTTCTTTCTACCCTTCGAAATTTTCACAGCCTGCTTTTCCAATGAAGCCTTTAACATTGTTATTTCTTCTGCAATAGCATCTTTGTTCACCGAACTGCTATCAAACGCCTCTATTCTTGCTTCATAGTCATGAAAGATAACCATTAATTCTTCCAAGGATTTGACATTGTGCTTTCGTTGCAAAGAGAAAATTAAGTCTAACCTTTCTTGTACTTCCTTTAGTTTTTCAGGGTCAGACTCAGCCTTACCTCCTATATCATCTGATATCAAGGCAATTTCTTCAATATCCTCACCAATTTGTATAAATTTCTCAATTGCTTTTTTTATGCCTGGATGTATATCACCAAACGAATCCCATTTATAATATAACTGCATTAGAGATTCCTTAATATTAGTCTCAGATTCAGTTAATAAAAACCGAGTCTCTTCCATCAGCAATTTAACTTCTTCCGTTTTCTCCAGTAGAACAGAGTCTGCTTCTAGGGTCGCCAACTCTCCTTCCACCAATTCAGCATTGTTCAGTTCTTCAAATTGAAATTTTATAAAATCCATTTCTTTAATCTGATTGGATTCCATGTTTTCAATCTCGGTAAGCGCTTTTTCCTTTGTTTTAAATAATGAATAGGTTTCTTTATAAGCTTTAACCAAATCAAAATTGCCAGCCAATGCATCAATAATATTTAGATGAAATTTAGGGTTTTGAATTTCAGTAATTTCAAATTGTGAATTTAAATCTATTAAGTCGACTGTCAAAGACTGTAAAAAACTCAATTTGGTTGGTGTATCGTTAATAAAAGCTCTTGATTTACCTGTTGTGCTTATTTCTCGTCGAATTATAAGTTCACTTTCAGTATCAAAATCAGCTTCCTTTAAAAAGCTATTTATAATATCAGGATAATCTATGAAAACCGCCTCCACAATGCACTTGTTGTCAGTATTGTATAAGACTTTTGTGTCTGCCCTTTGTCCCATAATCAAGCTTAGTGCACCTAGTAATATTGATTTACCAGCGCCAGTTTCACCTGTTATAATATTAAGTGTAGGATCAAAATCAATCTCTACTTTCTCAATAATAGCGTAATTTTCTATTCTTAAGGACTGCAGCATTATAAATTACAGATTTGCGTTTTTCATAAGTTCAGTACCTAATTTTCTTGCCCACTCTATTTCTTCACTTTCAGTAGCGGGTAAATTAAAGGCTACCATATAAACATAGTTCTTAGCATCTCTCCAAATATAACGGTGCAGATCAAAATTGTAAGCGCCGTCAACACCCATGTTTTCAAAGTTCTTATATTTAAATACCATACTGCCATCTGAAGATTTTTCACCTTGATTCCTTTTTGCTTGTAAATAGTATGGTGCCCACTCTGGAAATTCATTTGGAACTGGATTACTTTGTACTTGGATTAGAACACCAGAATTTGGCGTTCCCAAGTGATCCCACCTAAAAAAACAAGATTTTGCATAAGGCGTTGCCTTATTAGAGCCATCTTTTAAGGATATGGCATCTTTATCAACACCAACCACATTCGCAATAAATTTATCAGTCAATAAACTACAAGGTTGAGGCAAAGTAATTCTAGAACTCTGCATTCCTTTCTTATACTCAGCTTGCATTTCTCCTTTTGACTTTACTGGATTCTCAGATGGTGTAGTATAAGATGGAGGTGATTGCTTTTTAATCTTCTCTACAGGCACCCTAACTCTAGAATTGTTTTCTATTGCTTCAGGTTTTTCAGAATGCGTATGATCATTTTGACCATCAACCTGATTTTTAGCAATTCTGGCATTGGTCTCTTTTTTTAGAGCTTCTATTTTCTTTACTTCTGGGTCATTAGAGGTTGAAGTTGTAGCTCCATCGTTCTTACAAGAAAACATCAACACAGTCATCAATAAAAAGACAAAAATTCTGGTCATATTTAATATTATATTAATTAATTATTTGACAAAGATAATGAAGACAAATGTAGTAATATTTAAATAGTTGTTAATTCGACGAATTACATATAAATTTCTGATAAAAAATATGTTATTAAGCTATTTATCATTAAAAGCTCAGGTTTCGTAGAAGAATCATCAATTTTTGAATTATATTCATCGTAATTATGTTTGAATGTTAAGTACAACACTATTAATGATTAACCAATTATTTACAACAAAAACACAAGCATTATGAGTCCATTTCTAATTCCCATAGCATTTTTAGCTTTTATAGCTATTGCTCTAGGGTTATTTACAGTAAGACAAGAAACTGCCGCTATCGTGGAAAGGTTCGGACGATTTCACAGTATCCGAACTTCAGGTTTACAATTTAAAGTACCATTTATTGATAAACTCGCAGGTAGAGTAAATTTAAGAATACAGCAATTAGATGTTGTGGTTGAAACAAAGACGTTCGATGATGTATTTGTCAAAATGAAAATTTCAGTTCAGTTTTTAATTCTAAAAGATAAAATATTTGAAGCTGTTTACAAACTTCAAAACCCACATGATCAGATAACTGCATATGTATTTGATGTTGTCAGAGCACAAGTACCAAAGATGAAGTTAGATGATGTGTTTGTTAAAAAGGATGATATTGCTGTCGCCATTCAAAATGAATTGAAACAAGCAATGAATGATTATGGGTATGATATAGTCAAAGCATTGGTTACTGATATTGATCCAGATAGCCAAGTTAAAGAGGCAATGAATAGAATCAATGCTTCTGAAAGAGAGAAGATCGCTGCAGAGTATGAAGGTGAAGCAGAAAGAATAAGAATTGTTGCGAAGGCAAAGGCGGAAGCTGAATCAAAACGATTACAAGGTCAAGGTATTGCCGATCAACGAAGAGAAATTGCAAAAGGATTGGAGGAAAGTGTTGAGGTTCTTAATAATGTTGGAATAAACAGTCAAGAAGCATCTGCTCTAATTGTTGTGACTCAGCATTATGATACTATGCAATCAATGGGTGAGAATTCGAATAGTAATATTATTCTTTTACCTAACTCTCCTACTTCTGGTTCAGATATGTTGACTCAGATGGTTACTTCATTCACTGCTTCACAACAGTTAGGTGAAGTAATGAAAAAGAAAGCTCTTGAAGATAATAAGCAAAAGAAGTTGAAATAATAGACAAACTATTATTATAAAAAAAAATCGCACAACAATTATTGTTTGTGCGATTTTTTTTGTCTATTTTTTTTTGGTTTTACTTTGAGCGACTAAGGGTTTTCTCTTTTGTATTTTTTCCAAAGCGTCCTAAATCTCTTAATCAATTCTTTTGTCATATCAAGATCGAAACTCAATACTTCATCAGATTCATTACAATCTCTCCATACTGCTAAACAAGCCACAGGACTGTCACCATTAGGATCATAAATTGCAAGTTCATTCATGAAAGGATTGAATTCTGAAGGAGGCAATAATAAAAACATTTCCTTTGATAAATCCTTTGGTATAGTTTGATCTTTTTGGTATTTATTTAAATGCTTGATTACAGATGTTGTGTTTGGAACAATGTATCTATACTTTGTATTGTTATGAAGGTTATGAGTTACAATATTTTTAAACTCATCACTTTCTGTATCATAATATAAGTCTGGAGATACGATCCAAACTTCCTTCGCTTTCTTTTCTAATTTGTATAATGCTTTAAGTTTCATGATCACTTTTTTTGCGTTGTTAAATTTCTAATTTACAAGGTACAGTAAAGATTATTTAAATCATATTTTTGAATGCTGAGATAGCGTCATCCCATCTTTTCATTGACTCCTCTTTTCCAAGCAATGAGATTATATCAAACAAATCAGGACCTGTTAGTGAACCACACATCATTATTCTCAGCAAAGGCAAGTAGATTCCCATCTTCAATCCGTTGTCATTCAGATAACCTTTGATGTTTGTTGACAATTTCTCAGAAGAAAAATCAGACGAACTAGCCAACCCTTTCATTGCATTGAATTGAGGAATTAATTCTTCACTGAATCTTTTCTTTACTTGCTTCTCATCGTAAGATGTTGGTGCTTTAAAAAACAATCCTGCCGCATCATTAAAGTCCGTGAATTTCTGCAATCTTTCCTTCATCAATTTCATAACTATTAACAAGTAATCTTCGCTGTAGTTTGATAAAATATCTGTAGATATAAATGGTTTTACATTTTTTAAAAGCTGGGTATCATCCGTTGCAATAATATACTGTTGATTGAACCAATTGGCTTTTTCAAAATCAAAACGGGCGCCACTTTTTACAATTTTTTCCAAAGAAAACAACTCAGTCATTCTGTCTAATGTCATTATTTCTTCATCGTTTCCAGGATTCCATCCAAGTAGAACTAGAAAATTTAACAATGCTTTTGCATCATAGCCATCTTCCTTAAAACCAGCGTATATTTCATCACCTGCATCCCATTTCATAGGAAAAACTGGAAAACCAAATTTTGCACCATCACGTTTGCTTAACTTACCTTTTCCAACAGGCTTAAGTATTAAAGGCAAGTGCGTAAATGTAGGAGCTGTCCATCCAAGGCTTTGGTACATCAATACATGATGTGCTGTACTTGACAGCCACTCCTCCCCTCTTATCACATGTGTTATTTCCATCAAGTGATCATCGACGATATTTGCTAAATGATATGTTGGCATACCGTCAGCTTTTAGAATTACCTTATCATCCAATTGATCTGTATTGAATGTCACTTTTTCTCTTACTTTATCTACAAAAGAAATCTCTTGATTTTCTGGCATTTTAAGTCTGATAATAACATTAGCTCCATCGTCCTTTAATTTATGTGTTTCTTCTTCCGACAATGTCAATGAGTTGCGCATCAAAGATCTTGTACGTCGATCATATTTTGGAGAATGATGTCCCAATGCTTCTTGATCGGTTCTCATTTTTGTCAATTCTTCTGGTGTATCAAAAGCATAATAAGCATTACCGTTAGCAACTAATTTCTCAGCATACTGAGCATAAAGTTCTTTTCTTTCTGACTGACGGTAAGGGCCAAAGTCGCCACCATATCCAGGACCTTCATCGGGTGTCAAACCTAACCATTCTAATGATTCCTTAATATAGTCTTCGGCACCAGCAATGTATCTATTTTGATCTGTGTCCTCTACTCTTAGAATAAAAGTACCTTTCATTTTTTTAGCGAATAAATAATTGTAAAGTGCCGTTCTCACGCCACCAATATGCAAAGGCCCTGTAGGACTTGGCGCAAACCTTACTCTTACTTTCGAATTCTCTATATTCTGCATCAGTTTTTAAATTAGTGCGCAAATTTCGCAAAATAATTAATGATAAACCGTTCTGACACATATAAAAGCCACATTTCAACTATAAAATTGGGAATGTTTGATAAAATGGCTATGGTTTGTGTTTTTATCTGAAGTGATAGTATTTTCTAATGTCGCTACTCTGTAGCTTTCTTACTTTTGTACCTATTGTTTACTATTAACATATCGCAACTCAGTGGCTTGACTATATTTCCCATTAGAATTAAACTACAAAAGACTTGATTTTTATAAAGCCGTATATTTTTACTCTTCCTCAAAATAATTCTTAATCTTTTTAGCAATGCCCTTCCCAAAATGTATTTCGATATTTTCAGCAGATGCATCTTTTACGCGCTTTACAGAACCAAAATGTCGTAATAAGTCAGTTGATATTTTCTCACCTATGCCTTGAATGTTAGTCAATTCTGTCCCTAGTGCATTTTTTGATCTTTGGTCACGGTGAAAGGTAATTGCAAATCTGTGGGCTTCATTTCTCAGGTGCTGAATTAGCTTTAGAGTTTCAGATTTTTTATTGATATATAAAGGAATTGAATCTCCTGGGAAGTAGATTTCTTCTAATCGTTTGGCAATACCAATCAGAGTAATTTTGCCATCTAGACCCAGGTCTTTAATTATTTCATAGGCTGCGCTTAACTGTCCCTTTCCTCCATCAATTATTATCAATTGTGGAAGAGGTTGTTTTTCTTCCTTTAGTCTTTTGTATCTTCTTGCAACCACTTCCTTCATAGAAGCGAAGTCATCTGGGCCAACAACAGTTTTGATATTGAATTTCCTATAATCCTTTTTAGAAGGTTTCGCATTTTTAAAAACGACACAACTTGCTACAGGATCTGAACCTTGTATATTTGAATTATCAAAACATTCGATGTGAAAAGGCAGTTCATCCATTTGTAAATCCTCTTGCATGGTTTTGAGAATTCGTTCTGCTGGTGTTTGCTTCTTTATACTATTGATACTTTCTTTTCTCTTTTGAAGCATGTAGTATTTAAGATTTTTCTCCGCAAGATCAAGAAGGTGTTTTTTATCCCCCCTTTGCGGAACTGTAACTTGTACGTTGTCAATCAAAGTAATACGCTTGCTTAAGATTACTTCTGGAGAGATACTGTTGAATTTTTCTCGAAGATAATTGATTGAAAAAACCAAGAGATCATCTGGATCATCATTGAGGTTCATTTTCAATTCCAGATTATCTGAATTTACCAATGCTCCATTAATAATTTTCAAGTAAGAAACGTATGCCATCTCTTCTTCAACTCTTATACTAAAGACATCACTATCTTTGATCGAAGTATTGACAACAGTTGACTTAGACTGATAGTCGGTCAAAGTATCTAATCGCTCTTTATAGTATTGTGCTTCTTCAAACTCTAATTTTTCTGCACATTCTTGAATTTTACTTTTTAACCAATCGCGCACCGGTGAAATTTGGCCTTTAAGGATGTTTTTAACCTGCCTTATTTTTTCGTCATAGGCTTCTTGTGATTCAAATCCAACACAAGGCCCTAAGCAGTTTTTTATATGGTATTCTAGGCAGACTTTAAACTTGCCTTCATCAACATTTTTTTCCGTTAAATTAAGGTTGCAGGTTCTTAGTTTAAAAAGTTTTTTAATGATATCCAAAATAATATTGGCTCTATGCTTAGAGGTGTAAGGACCAAAATAAGTTGATCCATCTTTGAATACTCTTCTTGTAAAAAATACACGTGGGAACCTTTCTTTTTTAACAACTATGTAGGCATAGGTTTTGCCATCTTTCAACATGACGTTGTATCGTGGCATAAACTTCTTAATCAGAGTATTCTCAAGAAGAAGCGCATCATGCTCAGTTTCGACAATCGTATATTCAAATTTTACGGCATTTCTAACAAGTGCTTTGGTTTTGAATTGCTGATGTTTTTTTTCACCGAAATAAGAAGAGAGTCTTTTCTTAAGGTTTTTGGCCTTACCAACGTATATGACAGTATCCTTCTCGTCAATAAAACGATAAACTCCTGGTTCATGAGGAATTTGAGGTGCTACTTCTTGATAGTCTTTTGTTGTCAATTTCTACAAGGGCTTTGGAAGTAAATTAATTAAAAACTGATTCTATACCTCTCAAAAGATAATGAGCCGCTTTAGGGTTTGTGGCTAATGGCACATTGTGCACGTCACATTGTCTCATCAACATTTGCACATCTGGTTCATGTGGATGCCGATCAAGTGGATCTCTAAAAAAAATCACCATATCGACATCACCTGTGGCGACCATTGTTGCTATTTGTGCATCACCACCTAGAGGTCCAGATAATAATTTTATTACTTTAAATCCTTCTTCCTCAATTTTAGAACCAGTTGTTCCTGTAGCGAAAAGACTTGCTTCCTTAAGAAATGCTTGATTATTTAAAATAAATGAAACCATATCTGATTTCTTTCCGTCGTGTGCTATGAGCGCAATTCTTAAATTCATATTGCAAATATCGTAAAAAAAGAAGGCACCTCAAGATAAGAAGGCATCATTATTCTATTTTTAAAAATACTATTCACTTAAATATAAAATGTTCTTCTTCACTTTCACGAAACCTGCCCTTTTTACTGGAGAACCGAAAAATACTTCATCAAATTGTTCAGAAGTCATGTCTTCCCAATCCTTCTTACTCATTTCCAAAAGGCCTGGTCTTGGTTTAAAGTCTTTTTCATTATGAGATTTTGAAAATCTATTCCATGGACAAACATCTTGGCAAATGTCGCATCCATAAACCCAATTTTCCATTTTCCCCTTAAACTCATCAGGAATAGGGCCTTTTTTATACTCAATATTTAAGTAACTTATACACTTACCACCATCCATAAGATACCCTTCTTTACTGATGGCATCAGTAGGACAAGCTTCAATACATTTTGTACATGTACCACAATAATCAGCAATTGGCTCATCGTAATCCAGTTCAAAATCAACAATAATTTCTGCCAAAAAAAAATAAGATCCCATTTTAGGATTTATAATAAGGGTGTGCTTTCCAACCCAACCCAACCCGCTTCGTTTCGCCCAATCCCTTTCCAAAATGGGTGCTGAATCTATAAAGCATCGGTACTTAAAACTTCCAAACTCAACTTCCATTTCTTTAGCCAAGTTTAATAATTTCTTTTTAACAACCTTATGATAGTCTCTACCATAAGCATACATTGAAATTTTAGGTGCTTCAGGATCTTTTTGCTTCTCAGGTGTAAAATAATTGTAAGCTAATGAAATAACCGTCTTAGATGTTTCAACCAATTTTGTAGGATCCGTTCTTTTGTCAAAGTGATCTTCTAAATATTTCATCTCCCCATGATAATTAAGACCCAACCATTCTCTAAGTTTTTGAGCCTCATCTTTCATAAATTCTGCTTTGGCAAAACCCACAGCTGTAAAGCCAAATTCTTTAGCCTTTTCTTTTATCCAAGCTGATTTATTCGATAAGTCTCGCATTAAGCTATTTAGATTTTATAGACTCCCATGTTTTGAAAAGCGAATCTTGTTCTGGCCGATTCAAAGGTATTTCTGTTAATGGTTCCACAACCTCTAACTCATCAAAGCAATCCTGAGGCAATGTTTGATACAACTGAGTACCTTTGGATTTCCAAGCTATCATTTCATCACTAAGCTCTTTTATTACTTTACCCGGATTTCCAACAACCAAACTTCCTGGAGGAATTATTGTTTTTGCTTTGACAAATGAAAGAGCGCCTACTATTGAATTTTCACCTATTTCAGCTTCATCCATAATCACAGAATTCATTCCAATCATAACATTTTTACCGATCTGAGCTCCATGTATAATCGCTCCATGCCCAATGTGAGCTCCTTCTTGTAAAGTCATTATCACACCGGGAAACATATGAAGCGTACAATTTTCTTGAACATTACAACCGTCTTCGATTACAATACCACCCCAATCACCTCTAATCGCAGCTCCGGGTCCTATATATACATTCTTACCGATAATAACATTTCCTGTTACCGCCGCTTGAGGATGAACAAAAGATGATGGATGAACAACTGGAATAAAACCTTTAAACTTATAAATCATGTAAGGTGATTAATATTTAAAAATAATGAAGCACAAAGCTAATAATAAGGATTAAATAATTAGATAAGGCATAGCATATTGTAAAAGTTGTCCGGCCCACTATAAGCTTATATCTAAACTTTACCATCCCAAATATGTTTTGTTTTATATATTTTTACTTAATGACAATATTGCTTTATATAATTTGTACACCACTTGTAATTTACATTGTCGCTAAACTCGTGATGCTTCATCCTCAATTTGGTCAACAACCCAATGAAGAGGATTTGAAAACTATTGAGGCCTCAGATAATTATATAAAGGGTAAATTTAGAATACGTGTACGTATTGCGAATGACATGTCTTTTAGCAAGATTCCAACTTTAGTTAAGCAGAACAACAATAAAAATATTGACAAAAAACCAAAAGGAAACATACCAGTTGTTAAGACTTTAAAAAAGCAAATTAAAGAAATAGATAAGTCAGGCTGTAGAGTAACATGGCTAGGGCATTCGGCCATTTATTTAGAAATGAATGGTTTAAAAATACTTATCGACCCTCAACTTGGAGAATCAGCTTCTCCCTTACCGTTAACAGTTAAAAGGTTTACAAAAGTAGTACCTATTAATGCGGAAGAGTTAGATGAAATTGATCTGGTATTGTTGTCGCATGATCATTATGACCATCTAGATTACAAAACGGTACTATCCATTAGAGATAAAGTTAAAAGGTGGATAATGCCACTTGGGGTTGGTTCACACTTGAGAAAATGGGGCATTGACGATTCATTAATTTCAGAACATGATTGGTGGCAAAAGGTAGAATATAAAGGCATTGAATTTACATGTACTCCCAATAAGCATTTTTCGGGTCGAAAAACAAATGACCGCAATAAGACACTTTGGTCCTCATGGGGAATTAAAAGTGCATTCCATAATATTTTCTTTAGCAGTGATTCTGGATACTGGCATGGATTTAAGGATATTGGAAATAAAATTGGTCCTTTCGATTTTTGCATGGTAGAATGTGGACAATACAATCATTTATGGCGAGAAAACCATATGTTTCCTGAAGAGTCTTTACAAGCCTTTATTGATTTGAAAGGTCAACTTATGATGCCCATTCACTGGGGTGCATTTAGTTTAGCAACTCATGATTGGAGAGAACCAGTTGAGCGTCTATTTAAGTCAGCTGAAGAAAGGAATATTCAAAATATCACAACTCCTTTTATTGGTGAAAGTATTGTTTTGGGAGAGGAATATCCACAGCGGTTTTGGTGGAGAGAGGTTTAGTGATTAATGTTTAATGATTAATGATTAATGATTAATGAAAGATTAAGAATTATGGATTATGAATTATTTCGGGAGTGGGTTCTTGGTCTTTGAATATAGCGTTTTGATACCAAGGGTTTTTAGAGAATTTAGATAGGGATTTAGTGCTGAATAATTAATAGTGAAAGATTATGGATTATGAATTATTTCAGGAGTGAATGCCTAAAATACAATTACCCTTTATAAGTATTAATTTCCAATACTCACGTCTGTAGTTTCAGCCGTTCTTGTGAATTTGAATAAATATTGTTCAAAAATCAAAGGTGTCCTTATATGGAATGCAGAATGTGGTTTATCTCTTTATTATAATCTTACCGCACGATCAACGTTTGTCCACAAAAGATCAAACACTTTCTTTTGGAAGAACGTATATTAAAGACATTAGAAGAATAATCAAGATCCCTTTACTAAAGTTTTATAAGACATGAAATCTCATATCATATTAAGGGTTTGTAAACGTTTAATATGGACATGGCATGTCCTATTTTAACTAAAAAAACTTGACTTTGTGAAAATAAATTTACATAGAAACCCAAGAGTGCAATAAAGAGCTAAATTCAAACAGATTTAGGATTTAGGATTTAGGATTTAGGATTTAGGAAAAATCTGAAATTAGTCCTTGCTGGTTCTTTTAAAAACTATTGTTACTTTAGAGAATAGATTTTTTAGATATAAAAAAAGGGTTTTGAATTATTGCTAACTCAAAACCCTATATTTTATTAATTATATATCTTTTATTGTTTTGTACCAACCAGAGTACAAATTCCTCCATTTGTACCAAGAATATTTACAACAGTAAGAGTCACTTGAGCTTCTAAGGTTTGGCCATCTGCGCTTAAAGTGGCTTCTCCAGTACCTGTTACATCTGAAGTTATATTTAAGACAGGAATGCCCAATAATTCAGCATTGATATCAGTCAACATGTTTCCAGATGCATTTGCTGTCAAAGGAATATCAAAACCACTAACATCTTTTAATGTGATTATAACTTCATTGAACTTTGTATCATCTAAACCTGCTACAATTGAGAAACCAATACTATCAGAGTCTATTGCAGCTAAAAACCCTGGGCATGCGAACGTACCAACATATTCTCCAATAAACTTATCTATTGCAAAGACACAAGAATTATCATCGGTATCAGCTTCCGCATTGTAATTTTCAGCATTAGGATCAGTACATCCAGATATTTCATCATCTCCACATGAAGTAATAAAGATCGTAGAACATACAAATAAGCATATAGCTATAAAATATTTAATTGTATTTGTTTTCATATCAAATTTTAAACTAAGTTAATGAATTAGTATTAATAGATAGTTGATTTAATGCTTTTAAAGCCGCAATATATAATAATCAAACGCAAATATATTGGTTTTATAAGTTACTTTTGCGAAATAAATATAGGAGCTGTGAGTGAATTTAAGTTAGATAGTATCAAAGAAGCCATTGAAGACATTAAAAATGGTAAGGTTATTATTGTAGTAGATGATGAAGATCGCGAGAATGAAGGCGATTTTATATGTGCTGCTGAGAAGATAACACCCGAAATCATCAACTTTATGGCTACTTACGGTAGAGGACTTATATGCACTCCTATTACAGTTGACAGAGCAAAGGAGTTGAATTTGCAAAAAATGGTAAGTGCCAATACAGCACTTCATGAGACAGCATTTACCGTATCTATTGATCTTCTCGGTCAAGGATGTTCAACTGGAATTTCGGCATATGATCGTTCAACTGGAATCCGTGCGATGGTAGACAGCAATACAAAAGCAAATGATTTTGCACGTCCTGGTCACATTTTTCCTTTAATTGCAGCAGATGGCGGAGTTCTAAGAAGGACAGGGCATACTGAAGCTGCTGTTGACTTATCAAGAATGGCTGGTCTATATCCTGCTGGTACCTTAGTAGAGATATTGAATGAAGATGGCACAATGGCTAGGTTGC
>CAJQRD010000123.1 GCA_905480605.1 uncultured Saprospiraceae bacterium
ACGGTGGTGTGAGAGGTGTACTTCGCTCCTATTTAGGGGCGGAGCCGCCTACTCGATTTGCTAACCTTGTATCTAGCTCCAGCAACTACAAATGATGTCGTAGTCGAAATATTAAAGGTGTTTTTTCCGTCTCCTCCAGTACCACATAAGTCAATGGATTGTACTCCCTCCAGATCAACTGCTAGACATAATTCCATCAATGCAGACCTAAATCCAGTTAACTCTTCAACACTGACACTACGCATCATAAATACACCCATAAACACAGCAACCTGAGCTTCGTTGTATGCACCATCTGAGATATCCAACAAGACTTGTTTCGCTTCTTGCTGATTCAATTTATTGTGTGCAAATAATTTATTTAGTATCTCTTTCATTACTTTTCTTTTTAAATCTTACTGTACCTAGGGAAGGTTTTTGATCTTTACTGAAATTATATCACTGAGTTTTATGAGCTATTTTCGAACTAAATAAAAGTTTAACTTAATTTCAAAAAATTCTCAATCATCAAATCTCCTTCAGGAGTCATAATACTTTCAGGGTGGAATTGTACAGCATACACAGGGAACTCTTTATGCTGTATTGACATTACTTCTCCTGTTTCATCAATCGATGTTACGATTAATTCGGAAGGTATTTCGGTTTTTTCAGCAACCCATGAATGATATCTACCAGCTTTGAATGTAGGTTCTATGTTATTGAAAATGATACTTTTTTTATCTGTTTGTTGCATATCAGATTCTATACCATGAAATACTTTTTTCAAGTTTTCAAGTTTTCCTCCTAATGCCACAACTATAGATTGTAAACCTAAGCAGACTCCAAATATTTTTTTGGTTTTATAATATGACTTTATAATCTCTAAGGTCAACCCTGCTTCTTTTGGTATTCCTGGACCTGGAGATATGAAAATGTATTCATATGGTTCTACATCTTCAAGTGTCAATTTATCATTCCTAACAACATCTACATCATAACCTAGAATCTTTTCAATACTGTGCACCAAGTTATAGGTGAACGAATCGTAATTGTCTATTACCAATACTTTCTTTTCCATAGTCTATAAGTTTTCTGCTTTTTGAATGGCAGATTTTAATGCGCCTAATTTGTTGTTTACTTCTTGTAATTCTTTTTCTTCATCTGAGTCGATTACTATTCCAGCTCCTGCTTGATATTTTAATGTGTTGTCAATTGACAAAAATGAGCGGATCAGTATGGCTTGATTTATATTTCCATTTAAACCGAGCATACCAATGGCTCCACCATAAAAACCACGATGTGTGGTTTCTAATTTGTCAATTATCTGCATCGCCTTATATTTTGGAGCGCCAGATAGAGTACCTGCTGGAAATGTTGAAGCATAAACACTCAATGCATCTTTTGGGTTTTCCAATGTTCCTTCAACTAGTGAGGTAAGATGAATAACGTGACTGAAAAACTGAATTTCTTTGTATTTTTTTACTACTACATTTTTAGCATACTTGCTCAAATCATTTCTTGCTAAATCAACAAGCATGACATGTTCTGCATTCTCTTTTGGATCCTTTTTCAGTTCTTGCGCTCTTACTAAATCTGTGGCATGGTCACCAGTTCTTTTAAATGTACCTGCTATTGGGTGTATTTCTGCATTGCCATCTTTTATTACTATCTCAGCCTCTGGAGATGAGCCAAAAATTCTAAAACTTCCATAATCAAAGTAGTAGAGATAAGGACTTGGATTTATAGATCTTAAAGTACGGTATACATTGAAAGGATCACCACTGAATTTTTGTTCAAATCTCCTCGAAATTACAACTTGGAAGATGTCTCCTCTTTGTAAATGCTCTTTGGCAATTCTTATATTCTGCTTGTAATGATCAGGACTGATATTACTTGTTTCTTTACCAACTGTTTGAAATGAAAAATTCAAATTGTCTTGATACTTTAACACTTGTTCTATTGTATCTATTTTACTATCAACGCCTTCTAATAAATACTCCTTTATTGTTAATGTTTCATGGAAGTGATCGAATACGATTAAGTATTTGTAAAAATCATATCGCATCACAGGAATACCATCTTTTGGCTTATCGGCATTGAATTTTAAACTTTCAAAATATTCAACACTGTCATAACAGGAATAGCCAAATACTCCATGGTCATTAGTAGTTCCGTCTATTTTAATACCGTCCATAAATGACTGCAAGTGATTAAGCAATTCTTGTTTTTGAATAGTTTTACTTTGAATATCTTTATCTTGGTAACTTAAAAACTGATCTCCAATTACTTTAATGCCTTCCATTACATCAAAACAAATGAATGATTGACTATCCTCCTTACTAGAGTAATCACTACTTTCAAGCAACAATACTTGATGATATTTTTGTCGCAATTTTAAAAACAATCCTACTGGTGTGAATTGATCTGCCAACATTTTCTTCTCTACCAATCTATATTTCATATCATTATTTCAACTATACCAACAAAAAAAGGCTTATCGGGAAACGATAAGCCTTTTTCAAATACAATTACATGACTATCAATCCCGATATGTGTTATCAGATTTTAGCCACCAACTTGTATTTGTAAATAATTTCATAGTGTAAATATATATAACTCTAGAACCAAAAACCAAGAAATAACCAAAATAAAATTTGAAGCTTGATAATTATTCCTATAATTTAACTCAATAAGAATGAGAATCAGAATTATAACCGGAAACAGATGTTGGAACCAGTTTACAGATGTTAGAAACAGGTGCCAGAAACATAACTAGAGTCAGAACCAAAGTAAGAGATCAGAAATTTTAATCTATAATCCATAATCCATAATCCATAATTCATAATCCTTAATTCATAATCCATAATTCATAATCCTTAATTCATAATCCATAATTCATAATCCTTAATTCATAATCCATAATCCATAATTCATAATTCATAATCCATAATCCATAACCCCCAACCCAATACCCTCCATTTTAATAAAAACATTTTAGGAGTAAAAAAGCACGGATAAATAAAGTAAATTTTTTATTTACAAAAAGTGATCACCTTTTACCAATAAAATCATCTATAGGTGTGAGCATCAAAAAAACGCAAATTGATGTGAGCAGAACTACAACCTTTAGAATGAAAATATTTGTATTCATATTAATGTTTTTCATGGCAAGCAATGCCTTGTGCTCAAATTCTCTCAGTTCTGAGGAATTGTTTAGGAGTATAGAAACAATGAGATTAAATATTGAAAAAGAAAAAGAAATACGCCTCAAGGAGATAAATCGTACGATCGTATTTTTGGAAAGTTCTTTGATAGATCACTATACGAATCTTGAAGAAAAATTGTCCTCACTCATAGAGATTAGACGATTAGAAAAAGAGATAAAAAAAGTCGAATACCAATTCGATTTGAAATTTACGAAATTCAGATATAAAAAAGGCATTGAAGTATTAAAGATGGTGTATGAAAAAATACTTTCATTAGATCACCATTTTGCGACTTTGAGATCATTCCAGGATATTTCTACTTTAAGCAATCCCAATTCCTATCCAGAATTTGTAAAAATTAAGGAAAGCCTTAAAAGTCATACAAAATCCAAAGACCCAATTAGATTGCCGGCATTTTTAGATAATAATCCATTGGTATCAATGGGCTACACTGTGGTGTCTTCATTTTTCGGAACAGGGAACAAGAAAAAACGAAAATCTGAATTGAGTAAAATATCCTGCTTGTTAGATTTTACTTTATCAATGAATTCTGACTTAAAAACAATTTACTACGAAACTGATTTTTTAAAACTGACCAATGACGATTTACGAAAAGATTGTTTGCAAATGTTTTCTGATTATATCAAAGTTATCGACTATAATTATAGTTTAGAATACTGTAGAGAAAGAGATGATTGGGATAAAGTGTTTAAGTCATTATACCGATATATAGAATCTATCGAAGATCAAATTATAAGATCTAGTGGAACGCTAAGTTATGAAGTTATCCATGATGTAAACAGTTTGGAATTCAGTGTCTATAAGTTATTAAAATTTGTTGATGAATATTCAAATTTTATTCATCAAGGAGAAAAATATTATCAGAAATTTTTAACAATACTTCAAGGCTATAAAAACAAAGAAGTGTGTATAGAGGATCTACCAAAACAATATAGTGAATTAGAAAAAGAAATTAAAACCTCTATTGATAAGTTTGAAACAGCATATAAAATTGCAGAGTTGAGAGGTACTAAGTTAAGAGATTTACTCTACGGTAACCCAGAATAAAACACATTTGAAATGTGTAAAAAATCTATAGATTTTGTTAAAAATATTAAATGATTACTTGGGCTAAAGCTGAACACCCAGAACAACTTCCATCAGTAATTAAGTTGTGCAAACAAAGTAAGCAGGGAAGAATCCGAAACGCCTTCATAGGGAGTAGGAAGTATTTAATTTTATTTATTATGAAAAATTTAATCTTATTTTTTGGCTTGTTTGTTTTTTCGTCTCAAGCATTCTCAACAACAGTTTGTGATTATGACAACAGTCAAACGGAACTAAGTATTGAGTCCTTAGCTGGGGACCCTATTAAAATAAAACTTTACGGCAAGGGTGGTATTGTCTCCGTAGGTGAAAAAAATACTGTTTGTCCAGAACGCGCTGCAGAAGTTTGTGCGAATGTTGAAATTCTAACGCCTAAAGAAGATGATGGTACGGTAAGTGGCGATAAAGGGAATCTAACTCTTGGTAAAAAAACCTATAAAATTCGAAACATCACTTCATCCAACACATTATTAGAAAGTGCCAATAGTGGTCATACCTCTGGCTCAAACTTTTCATTTATTTTTATAAATCGATAGATTATGAACAAAGTTATAAAAAACAGTATAGCCTTTGCACTACTTATGGTTTGTGTAAACATAAACGCACAAGTCGTTCTCGATTCGAATTTAAATACTTTAACATATGATAATACAACCGAAGGAGTTACGATTACTAACGTATTTATTTGTATAAAAGGGTCTGGAGGTGTTGTGTCAGAAAATGGGAAAAAAACGGTTTGTCCTAATAAAACAAATGAGGATGTTTGTGCTGAATTGTCGCTAATTGATGCCATTCGATATAAGATTAGAGAATGGTTTTCATCGCCTGATAGATCTGGTGAAGGAGAAAACGAGGAGTTTACACTTCAAGAGGAATTGACTGTGTCCTCTCAAGAAGACAACGGACGAAGTTTTGTTTTTCGAAAAGGATCATCTTTTGTCGAGATATCAGAAGGCGTATTCCAAACACCTTTTGCAAATCTAACAATAGCCAGACTTTAATTTTTATGATTCCACTTCAGATTTGAAGTGGAATCAATTTTAAATAAAACCAATGTTATGCGTTTTTTTACTTTATTATTAATTCTATTCCAATCTCTTTATTTGGCAGGACAGGGAGGTAATCAATTGTACAGTATTTTGCAGTATTGTGGAACTGAAGCCAAACTATTAAAACATATTGAGACTCCAATAAATGTTTATAAGGTGGTTATTTTGCTGGAGCCTAATGCTTGTCCTAGGTGTGAGTCCTCTTTCAAAGTCTTGAATGATTATTTCGTTCAAAATGAAATTCAATATGAGTACATCTTAACTGGATCAGAATTTAATAAAATCATGTTGGAAAAGTATGCTTATCTAAATTCTAAGGTCACACACAAAGACAGTGAAATTATTTATGATTTATTTAAACTAAGTGAGGGTAAAGTTCAGGTTCCCTTTCTTTTGAAAATTGATAGATATGGAAAATTGGTTTATCAAAAATCAATGCTTGGCATAGTCATTAACAATGACCTAGTTATTGAAATTGATAGTTCATTAAATGAAAATTGCATTGACAATAGTAATGACTTTATTGTAGATGATACATTCGAAATGGATTTGTTATCGTTAAAAAAAATATTAAATGCAGATGCTTTTGCAGGGTACAATGTTTTAGGAATTAATAATGTTTCAGACGATGATTATGCAATTATTGAGACAGTTACAGCTAGTGTTCAATATGTAAATATTGATACAGATTCAATAATGTATACTACAAGGAACTCCGAATTAGAAACCAATTACTTTAATTCTGAGATACCTAAAGATGTAATGGAGAAACTGGATGATTATAATATTTTGAAAACGATTTATTTGAAAGTTGTTTTTGCTGATAGAGACGGATTTAAAGTAATTGCATCTATACCTCATGTTGTCTTGGAAGAAGATGGCTATGGTTATTTTAATGAACCAGTGATTGTCCACAAAAAATGGAATGGTGACATAGTTGAAATTAAAATGATAGACATTGATATGGATGATCATTATGTATTGAAACATGCAAAAACATATACAGATGGTAAGGGTTTAATTTGTTATAAAGTTGTGAAGGGGTGGCCAGCAGTTGGGACTATTAATGAGGCAGATAAGCTGAGTATCAAAAATATCAATACTGATGTTTTCTATGAAAATGCATTTGAATATAAATGTAAATGTGATGGAGGTGCAAGTTTTGATCTTGGGCAATTGACTGATGTTCATAAGGACTATAAATTGGGATATTATTTTGATTATACAGGAATTAAGTTTCTTGGGGATACTATTGTTTTCTGGGATGGAATAACTGGGTCGCTGGATTTTATGTCTTTTAATAAAGAGAAGGCAAGCTTGGAACGTATTGATAGAATTGAATTGTTTTCGCTCGATTATAACGACTCCAAAAAATTGATTGGTAAAGAGGTTGTTGAATTAAGTGACCTTAAGGAAAGGGAAGTTGTTTTTGGCAAGCATATAAAAGCACTGGCTTTTGATATAAGCAACAACAGGGTATTTTCTATTGTAGATTTTAATAAAATTTTTGTTCTTATGTCAAACGACTTAACCAATGGTAATTTGTTAAGTACTCAAGATATTGAGCTTTTGAAAATAGATTACATATTTGGGTTTGAGTATCAAGTAGAAAATGATAGACAAACTTTAGAATTAATTTTTGAGTCTGATAAAAACATATATAACTCCGAGTTCTTAATCA
The DNA here is from genome assembly GCA_905480605.1 of uncultured Saprospiraceae bacterium. Classification (GTDB taxonomy): domain Bacteria; phylum Bacteroidota; class Bacteroidia; order Chitinophagales; family Saprospiraceae; genus RFSX01. The sequence goes on from CAJQRD010000123.1 coordinate 7,023, forward strand.
AAAATAAATAAATGGGCTAAAGCTGAATACCCTGAACAACTTTCATTAGTCTTTTAGTTGGACAAACATAGTAAGCAAGGAAGAATCTGAAACGCCATAAAAAGGGAGTAGGAATTTTAATTTTTTTATTATGAAATTTTCAATTTTATATTTAACTGTATTGATGAATTCAATATGTCTTAATTCACAAGATCAAACTCAAACGATAAAGGAAAGCGTCGCAATCTCAGGATTAAGTGTGAGAAGTATCACTTCTGAAAATTATGTAAGGGAGTTCAATGCAACTGATTTTTCAAAATCTCTTAGTCTTAGTTCTTTTGTTTTTCTGGATGAAGTATTTACAGATGATGGATCATTTAATGATCAAGTAGCCAATGATGGTATTTTTACTTCTATTAACTCATATCAACACAACAGTGATGTGGAGTTTGATAAAAATTTAAAATCAAGGATCATCTCGAACTCTGTTCTTACGACAACTTCTTTTAAATATGATGACGAGATAGGTGTTATTCACTTTCGGAAGGAAGGAGATGGTGGAGGTCTGATTGGTGTTAAAGTGGAAGCGGATATTTGCTTTTGTGGATGTGAAAGATGTTCATGCCTTGCTTGTAGCTGGTGGGAAGGACCTGGTTGCTGGTATTTTTGTGATGGCAGTATACATATAGAAATAGGATTTGGTTGGTAATTTAATAAAATGCAAAATGAAGATTCAGAAAGAAGTTATTGTTGCAATGATGTGTTGTTTGTTGTTTTTAATAGCACTAAAGGTGGCTCCAATGTTTGTTGATGAACCATTTTTATTTCCTCTAAAATCAGTAAAGATTTTTACCAACACGTTAGTTGTTTTAAGTATCTTTTTGATTTATAAGTATTATAAATTCATGGGATATCTTATGGAGAAAT
>CAJQRD010000124.1 GCA_905480605.1 uncultured Saprospiraceae bacterium
CTCTATTATTATGTTTACTTATTCTCTGTCCTAGATTATTGGTTTGACCTATATAAAATCTGGCAAACTCAATGCTGTATAATACATAAGTGTGGTACATAATGGAAGTTTATAACATAGTGGAGCCTACGGGAGTCGAACCCGTGACCTCTTGACTGCCAGTCAAGTGCTCTAGCCAGCTGAGCTAAGGCCCCATATTGAAATGTTTGTTACTAAATACAAATAAACAAAAAATACAGACAACTCTATTAAACTGTCTTTGGCAAATCATAAATTGTTTTCACTTTAAATGCAATACTTAAATAATTACTGAAACTTCATAAGTACTATTAAGTACTTATATTTGGGACCAATCAAGCAAAAACTGTCGTACAATATGAAAGCATTAATCCTAAACGAAGATTCATCTTTATCCTTAAAGGAGGTCGCTATTCCTAAACTTGGCAATGGAGAAGTTCTTATTAAACTTCAGGCATCAGCATTAAACCATAGGGAAATCTGGATTCAAAAGGGGCTTTATCCGGGTATGACTTTGCCTTGTATTTTAGGAGCAGATGGAACTGGAATTGTTACAAAAGTTGGTGAGGATGTTGATTCTCGTTGGATTGATCAAGAGGTTATGATATATCCTGCTTACGACTGGGGAACGAGCAATAAAGCTCCTTCAAGAAAATTTCGTGTTCTAGGCATGCCTGATCCGGGAACAATTGCAGAATACATTAAGGTCCCTGAAAGCAGCTTAATTAAAAAACCAAGTTATCTCTCATGGAGCGAAGCTGCCGCAGTTCCTGTTGCTGGACTAACAGCATGGAGAGCCTTGGTGAGACATGGAGAAATAAATTCAAACAGCAAGGTGCTTATTACTGGAATTGGAGGTGGCGTTGCCCAAGCTGGTTTAGGCTTGGCAAAAGCATTTGGCGCTGAAATCTATGTCACTAGTTCAAGTCAAGAAAAAATAAATCAAGCTATTTTAAGTGGAGCAAAAGGTGGTGTCAATTATAAGGATGAAGACTGGCACCTTCAACTTAAAAAGTTATCAGAAGGGATCGACATTGTTTTGGATAGCTCCCCTTCTCCGATTTTAGACAATTACTTTAGGTTTCTAAATTATGGTGGTCGCATCGTTGCCTACGGATCAACGGGTGCTCCAAAAACAACAATCAGCATAAGCAAGTTTTTCCTAAGGCATATTCAATTTATTGGTACAGCAATGGGTACACCTCAAGAATTTGAAGATCTATTGTCATTTATGGATATTCATAAAATAAAACCATTGGTTGACTCTGAGTTTACTTTGGAAAATGCTGTGGACGCTATGGAAGCCTTAAAAGAAGGAAAGCAAGTTGGTAAAATAGTTATTAACCATTAAGGACACTTGCTGACTCTATTCTTACTTCTGTATAAATGCTAGCAAATCATCTTGAATGGCTTGTTGTTTGTCTTTAGCATACCAAGTATGTAATGGAATATTATAAGCCCCACCTTGTGCTAAGGTTTCTTCAACCAACTTTTGTGCCTCAGCAGGTCTTGGGCCATAAGTATTCACAACATTATAATCGCTGTCCAACTCAATCAATATTGGAATCGATCGACTTCGCCCATTCGTTAAGTGTGCATCAATAAGTTCCTCATTCTCGTCTCTGTACACAAACCCAAGACTAATCATACCATTACTTGCTTCAACAACCTTATTAATAACAGGATTTATTTGAGAAGCATCACCGCACCAGTGCTCATTTATAACCAACCAATTGACATTTTTCTCAAGATTTTGAACTGCATTTTGCAAATCTTCTTTTAATTTCAGCTTCCTATCCATTCTAGATAGACGTTGCCAATTTTGAGGAAGATATTCAGCAAATTCACTTTTATCACCAATAGCTATTTCATCCTGAAAGTTCTGAAGATATTTTTCATAGCTCACCGATTTATCAAAATAAAATTTATAATCTATTTGTGTTTCTGTACTTAAATTGTTCATAATCTTGTAGTTGTATTTTTTATTAATGTACAACAAAATTATAACGATTTATGCTGAGATAAGTTGGCTATTTTTCCCTAATTGATGGCTATTTTACTTTAATCTAAGACCTTCAACATAATATTAACCTTTAGGTAACTCCAATACAAAAAGTTAAGATACAAGCATTGAAATTCTAATAAGAGGTGCTAGTATAAGGAATGATATTTGTCATTAATATATACTAAAAAAATGAGCGAAAGTGTGACAGTTTCGTGATGATTTTAAAGATAAATTGCACAGCTATTCCACTAGAAAGTTTTTAGTACGACAGAATACTTTCTATAGTTATTTTGGTTTGAGCATAGTTTAAACAATCTGTTAAGTTGAATCGCAGAAGAATACGCAGATATTTATCCATCTGACAGTGACGTGGTTTTTTCTAAGCCTAATTCAAAATTTTCCTAAAGACCTAAGGACAATTTCCATTCTCCATTAACAATATAGTTCCGGAAGGAACTTCAAACCCTCCCTCAAAGTTTAATTCGGATGCGCGCATCAATATATTCGCTGCAGATTGGGCGGGAACCGAAGAAGTAATACTTTGACTAGCAAAATAATTGCCAGTTGCTATGGTCCCTGTGTCAAAAACGATATTATTTGGACAATCCGGCTGATAACACACTTCAACTTCCCATGACGTTAATTCACCCCCATCTTGATTTACGTTATCTTCTATTTTTAATTGCCATAATCCATTAGCCGGATCTCCAATATAGGCTAAGAGCGATCCGAGACTTTTATACTCCAATGATTGGTCTAATGGACAAGAAACTGGATCCCCGCTATCTGAAAAATCCATATCAAAATCATCTTGAGAACCGCATTCTCCATCTAGTAGTACGATTTCGTCTCCGGATGGATTGATAAGTGAAAAAATCAAGTTGGAGACAAAAGTATGCGTTCCAATTACATTTAGAACTTTGACACTGACAATTGTATCGGTGTCTGAAATTGTCAAATCGGAATATACGGTAGCCAGATTAGTCGGTATATTAATCGGAACATCTGTACTTGAGTATGTAATACAATTAAGTGTTGCACTATTAATTTCAAAAGTATTGTCTGATATATCAAAAAAGATATTACCAACGGCTTGGATTCTTACCTTAGCATCCATATTATCTAATATGCCGGTAGGCACATTCACTAACTCAAATCCGTCATTGGGTACATTTAATGCCAAAGATATATCATAATTGAGACCACCATCGAGCGACAAGTAAATGTCAACATGTGAGCAATTAATCGGGGCAATATCGGTATTAGCTACAGTCCATTCAACGGCCTCCATACCTGCTTCCCAGATTTCTCCGCCATTTGGTTTGGTAACCACAAAAGGTCCTGCACCGGCATTTGTCATCACCTGCATATTGTCTTCCTCTGTGCATCCATAACCATGCGTATTATTATAATCTCTAACCGTCAATCTAAAGTTCATCGTTCGTGATACCGAAGGCAAGACTTCCCATGTATTGGCCACTCCCATATCCGGAAAATCTCGGAAGGGAACGGGCTTGGGCAGTAAAGAGCGAAAACTTGGCCCCACCGTACTGGTTGGTGACGGCGGTTGGGTTGAGACTTGATTGTCAAATTGCTCCCAGCAATAAGTCAATGGATCACCATCTGTATCTGTACCGATCCCAGTTAAAGTAAATGGAGTTGAAATGGGTATCGTATAATCTAAGCCTGCATCTGCGGTTGGTTGGTTGTTAGCTGAACTTAAAACATTATCACAAGATCCTCCTGTACTGCCATTGGTTACAAAGTTAGCAAATGATCCGATACTGGTAGCGTGGAAGTAGGGGTCACTGTTATTTTGAACATTTGGAATACATATGCCTGCGTATCCCATGATCGTTGAAGCGCTTCCCGGTTCAAAAGCATGGGTATTGGTTCTATTACAATTATTATTCTGTGTGTGGTAAGCTCCAAATTGGTGCCCCATTTCATGAGCTACATAATCTACATCAAACGGATCTCCTACTGGTGAACCCTGTCCTGTAACACCTCTAGCTTTATTGGAAGAATTACAAGGTGAATTAAGAACAGCAACTCCACCGCCTCCAGTTGAAAAAACATGTCCGATATCATAGTTAGCCGTCCCAATGACATTGTCACAGGTTGTTTGATTTTGCCCCAGCATGGCCCCTCCACTTCCATTTGAATATGGATCCGATGCAGCATTTAAATAAACAATTAAATCATTGTTACCAATCAGGATCATTGTGATTCCTGCATCAGCCTCAAAAATTCCATTGACTCTATTCATAGAAACATTCATTGCAGCCAGTACCAGAGCTACGGTACCACCATGGAACGTAGCATATTCTCCTGTACATGCTAATGCCAAACGATATTCCCTGAACTGGCAATCCCCAGCTAAGCTTTTTATAATATTATTTGATGCTTCTTCATCATGAAATTCACAGTGAAATGGAATTTCTTGAATTGGATATTCATTTTTGTGAAATACCATATATATGGATTCTCCACGATTAAATGGACTGATAAATGTGGCTCCGGATGTTGGATCTAGTATCATCGCATGAAAACCATGAGGTCCAAAGTCTATTTTAGCTCTGATATAAGCTTTATCTAGACCTATGAGTGTATAAGATCTGATTTCTGGATATTTTGCAACCAACGAAGCTTCCATGACAGGCGCATAAAGAACCTTAAATCTTTCCATTTTCCCATTTTCCATCGGTAGGTGGAATACTACTTGTTCGCCTTCAGTCTGATTAAATCTAGGTGGTGCTTTTAATAATCTTTTGAATAAAATATCATAATCATTAAGCTTGTATAATTTATAGCTTTCCGCTAGCTCCAGCTGAGTTGTCTTCTCAACCGACGTAATATCAGTGATTGCTATCCAATCTGAATTATTTCCATCTGATTGAGCTACTGATATAAAAGGGAATAAAAAGCATGTAAGTGCCAGAGCATATATTTTCATCAAAAATCTATTTGGATTAAAAAAGGAGGGTGACTAAGCTAAGTTAATATTAATAGTTTATTTCGAAAAAGCCTATTAAAAGTTAATAAAACTTATCAAACTGTTTCGTATAGGACAAGATGTTATATGAATAAAATAAAAAGTGCTATTAGAATTGGACATTAATAAGTGATAATTTAATAAAAAATAGAAAGTTCATCTCAAAATAAAAATAGGAGTAGCCACCCCAGCCACTCCTATACTTTATTTACCAACTATACTATAAGAGTTGATATTTTTACTTTGCAATATTTATTCCTAGTGGTTTCTCAACTAATTTCTAGCAAAAAAATTATAACAACATGTTTGAATTTGCAATTCAATTTATTACTTAAAACTTAATGATCCCCATTATCTCAAGTTGAAAATAATGAGATCACTAAAAAAGTAAAAAGATTGCCTTTTAGGCATAGTATTTAAACCAGAGAACTTAATGTTTAAGTAATGTTTACATTCTTAATAAACGAATAGACTATTATTGTCAATTAGGCTCAATTATTGCCACTCTAAATTAAAGGTTCTAAGTCTGAAATGAAATAAACATTATCGTATATATAAATTTCGGATAAGAATAACAGATAGACATAGAACTAACACTACAATATCATTTACATTTTAATGTGGATATATGTATTGATTCATTTAGAAAATAAGTAGAAAGATAGAAGGTCTGACTAACTAGAAAGTACCAAAAAATAAAATTAACTATGAACCCACTTGCATATCATATAGGAGCTTTTATACTTATCGTAGTTTCAACGTTTGTGGTAGGATACATCGCTAATAGATTACTGACTTTGTTAGTAAAAAGGTCCACAGAAGGTATGAGCAAGGATCCTACCAACTACAAATTTATCAAGCATGTAGTCCTAGCTTGCATCTACCTTGTAGGATTTGCTATTGCTATCTATGCCATTCCAAATTTCAGAGCATTGGCAGGTTCCTTTTTAGCTGGTGCTGGTATCTTAGCTGTTGCTGTTGGTTTTGCAGCACAGCATGCTTTAGGAAATGTAATCAGTGGCATCTTCATTGTTATCTTTAAACCATTTAGGATTAATGATAGACTGGCTCTACAATTGCATCAGGGTATTGTAGAAGACATTACCTTGAGGCACACTGTAATTAGAAACTTTGAGAACAGAAGGATTATAATACCCAATTCAGTTATTAGCAATGAGATTATCGTAAATGCTGATTTTGGAGATGACAGAATAGTCAAGTGGATCGATATCAGCATCAGCTATGATAGTGACATCGATACAGCAAAGAAGATCATGGAAGAGGAAGTTTTGGCCCATCCTTTACACTTAGATCCTAGAACAATAGAAGAGCTAAAGCTTGGTATTCCAGAAGTAATAGTTAGAGTAATAAACCTTATGGAAAGCTCTGTTACACTCAGAGCTTGGGCTTGGGGTAAGGATGCTCCTGACGCATTTGTCATGGGCTGTGATCTACTAGAAAGCATAAAAAAAAGAATAGATCTAGAACAATCTGTAAAGATTCCATATCCTCATAGAACACTCTACATTAACAATGAAGAGAAGTCAAGTATCATCTCGTAGAAGGAAATACTATTTCAATTGAACAATTGGAAAAAATTTAATTCAACTAAGTAAATCAAACTCAATATAGTTGTGAGAACTGCGATAATGATCAATTTGATGTAAAACCAGTAAGAGCTGAATCAGATTGGATATTTTATTTTATCACTTTACTTAGTTATCCTGGTCCATCATCAATAAAAAGAAAAAATAGAGCTAAAAAACTGACGGTAGACATAACCGAATAAAATTGCTATGCCCCCAATTAAATTAATCAGTAAAAAACAATATAAAAAATCTAAAAACATCAAAAAAATGATTACAAAATCAAAACAACGAAAGAATAAATAGCTCCTTTTGGGAATTTCCATTTCCAATCCTTATTTTCAAGTAAATATTTAATACAGCGACTCCCCATAGAGGGTTCAACTCAAATGTCTGCGTATTATAAATCCACAGACCTTCTTTTGTGTTACAAGCAATGCTGAAATAAGGAATTAAAAATAACGCCAACAATGGACACTGAAAAGAATCATGAGAACAAGCCCACTGATAAACCGAAGAAAGCGGTTGCAAGATTCAAACCGAAGGCGATAAAAAGTCAGGATAAAAAAACACCTGCTAAAAGAATCAAGAGGCAAGCTACGCAGGAACAACTGGATCATCCTTTGCATGGGATAAAACTAGTTGAGATATTAGAAAGCTTAGTGGAACATTATGGCTGGAAATACCTTGCAGACGAAGTTAATATCCTCTGTTTCAAACACAATCCTACAATGAAAGTAAGTCTAAAATTTTTAAGAAAATTTAAGTGGGCTCGTGAGCATGTTGAGGATCTCTATATGGATATGGTGAAAGAAGAAAGATATCAAAAAAAGACAAAAGAATAAAAATGAAAGTTACTGAAGAAAAAAATGAAAAGGTTGCCAATATGATATTTGCATCCATTTATCCACTATACCTTAATAGATTGGAGAAAAATGGTAAAACAAAAGAAGAACTCAACCAAGTAATTAAATGGTTTACTGGTTTTGACCAAGATGCTTTACAAACACTTATTGATGAAAAAGCCACTTTTAGAACATTTTTTCAAAAAGCTAAAATACATCCCAATGCACACATGATTAAAGGTGTCGTTTGTGGTTATCGAATTGAAGAAATAGAGGATGAATTTGAATTGTATAAACAATGTAGACAAATGGAAAAGCTGATTGATGAATTGGCTAAAGGTCGTAAAATGGAGAAAATTTTGCGTCAAGAAAAAAAATAGAAATTGGTGCTCACCAGTGCTGATGAAGCCAGATAGGCTAACTTCCTACGCTAAAACTAAGCAAAGGCGAGTCGTCAAATCAACCACCTATCGTTGAAGCCCAATAAAGGAATTAGAAAAAGATAAAAATGCGTAACATAGGAAATAATATAAAATTCTGTTTATTGTTTTTATTAACAATATGCGTTATTAGCTGTACCAGTATAACCAATGAATTATCGGAAAAAAGCATAGGAGAATTGCGATTTGATTCTGCAAACGAGAAATTAGTGCAAGCTTTTAATTGGGCAAAAAACAAAGCCCTATCCTATGCTCATGATAATTCAGATCCAGTTGGATTTTGGTATGAAGCTGCTCTTCCAAATCGTGAAGCTTTTTGTATGCGAGATGTTTCTCATCAAGCAATTGGTGCAGAGTTATTAGGATTAAGTAAACATAACTACAACATGTTTCTCAAGTTTGCTCAAAATATTAGTAAAGAAAAAGACTATTGTACTTATTGGGAAATCAATCGCTACAATAAACCTGCCCCTGTGGATTACGAAAATGATAAAGATTTTTGGTATAACCTTCCTTCTAACTTTGATATCACTTTTAGTGCAAATCGACTTTACAAATGGACAGGGAATATGGAATACCTGGAAAGTCCGGATCTGAAAAAGTTTTATGAATTGAGTCTGAACGAATATATTGACCACTGGGATTTAAGCTCAGAAAAAATTGTTGGGCGCAATAGATCATTGCATTCAAATCAAAATAATATAATCAGTAGGTTCGGAAATAAAAGAGGAATCCCAACCTATAATGAAGGTGGTAGAGGGGAAACTTTGATCGGAATCGATATGACAGCTTCCATCATTTCTGCTTATAAGGCATACTCTGAAATGTTAATGGTAAGAGGTGAAATTGCTAAATCAAAAAAGTACAATGAGAAAGCCGAACGAGAACAAGAATTCTTAGATGAATTTTGGTGGGATAACGAAAAGAAAGAATACCGTTCCATACTATATGAAGACGAGTCTTTTGATTATTTTATGGTAGGAAGTAATCAAGCATTCCTTCATTATTTATTATATTTTGAAGCTATTTCAGAAAATCAGAAAATCAAGAGTATAGTAAGCAAATATGAGGCAAATTATCAAAGCCTAATAGTTGAATTAAAATCATATTTACCTATTATTTTTTACGAAAATGGTCAACATGAATTAGCAAATGAAATGATCATTAATCTCTGCAGTATCGATAACAATAGAAGAGACTATCCCGAGAATTCATTTACAGTTATTGAACACTTGACTAGAGGCTTGATGGGTGTAAATGTAAATGCAATTGAGAATACATTTTCAACGCTATCCCGTCTTACAGATAATAGAGATTGGGCTGAAATGAATAACATCCCTCTGCTCTCAAACGAGATTACTGTGAAGCATTATGGAACATCGAAAACTATTGTGACTAATTTAAGTGGGGAATCCATTAAATGGAATGCACAATTTTCAGGAACACATGAGTTTTTATATATTAATGGAAACAAAACGGTTTGTTATTCACATGATAACAATGGCAGTCCATATTCGTACTCTTTAATAACATTACAAAAAGGAGATGAGGCAACAGCCTCCATTTCTCCTTAGTTTACCGATAGCTATCGGTAAAAGCCAGCAGAGAACAACAGCATCAAGTCAAATAAAAATATCAAAGGTTTGAGTTGTTTGAAACTAACGCTAAATGAAAAATGATGTATAATTAATAAGTAAGAAAATTATTATTGACCTACTTATTAATTATACATCATCTAGTTTCAAGTCATCATAAGACTTAATCATAGTCAATTATTAATTGACTGCTTTTTTTACTCTTCGATATACCATTCGTTGTGGC
>CAJQRD010000125.1 GCA_905480605.1 uncultured Saprospiraceae bacterium
TGCTTGTGTAGCATTTTCTAAATCGTCACAACAGAAAGTTACGAATGGTCCCCATTCTGCATCATCTGCATTACATACTGGTGTTCTTCTGATTGCTAATGTTACATCCGTACATCCATCGTATGAACCATTGTCAATATCGCCAGCATAGATCTTAGCAAAGCCTTGGAATTCATCAACTTGATTTCCAACGTTTGTTAAACTCAATACTATAAATTCTTTACTTACAGCAACTGGTGGTGTGTTATCAACTACAGTCACAGTCATTGTTGATGAACCAACATTTCCACAACAATCGTCTGATTTGTATTCTATTGTATGTGTTCCTAATGGTAAGCCAACGATTGTATAACCTGTTTCAGCATTTCCTGTCACACTGTAACCACCGGTATTACCAATATAATAAGTTACATTGTTATCACAATCATCAGACATATGTTCAGGTGCAGGTAACAATGCATCTACTGTACAGTTCCAAGGATCTACACTGTATGTCGCGTTATTTAAACTTAATGATGGACCATTTGTATCAACAGACTTGATTATTTGCGTGTATTCAGCAAACTGCCCTGTACACCAATCTAAAACAACCCACTCTCTCAATAACTTTCTGTTTCCTCCACATCCTGGAGCACATGCATCAATTTCTGTATCTGTATACCCAGAAATTAAGTTACATACTTCATTGTCTATTTTTTGTGCATGCGGTCCACCTGATCCTACACCATCTTGGTAGTAGTGAGGGTAAGCCCATGCAAATCCTTCATTATTTTCTACAACTAAATCAATATCCAACTCATCAGGATCTACTCCGTTATCATCAGTATCTCTATCTGCTGTAAGTGGAATATCAAAGAAAGCTGCTATTCCTGCTGGTGAAATATCAACACCACAAGGTAATTCGATAATGTTTGGTGGCAATACCAATGAATCTTCTTTTGGCTCAATTACAAACTGACCATCTAAAATGTCATAAGTTGTTGCAGTTGATAAGTCTATTGGTTGGAAAAAGTATTGTCTTGTACAACTTACTGTTCCTTTAGATCCATCAGCTCTTGTAAAACCAATTGTCCAAGTTCGATTCATTCTTGTACCGACACAAACACCTAAAGACTCATAAGTATCGTAGAAGCTAACTTCATTTGAATTCCAATTATCACAATTGTCAGACATTGCGTCTTCTTCAAAATCTTCATAATCTTCTTGGATTAAATCATCTCTTAAACCATCGTCATAACTTAATTGTAAGATAGGTTGCTCATAGCAAGCCAATACACAATCAGGATCATAATCAGTTATACTTGTCCCATTTACTTCAGGACAAATCTCACAATCAATTATTGGATCAGTTTTATCTTCGAATAAGATAGTACCCCAACAAGAATTTCCACTACAGATGTCTGTAACAGAATAGTTAAGAGTTTGACCAATAACTGGATCATTGATATCGATAACGGTACCAATTGAATTTGTAATTTCGAATGAAGTGAAAAGATCATCGTAAGCACCTTCAATGAACATATCACCAGTAATATCTGAAGCACATTCAGAATTTACTGTTACATTAATATGATCATTACATGCTAGATTTAAAGTAGAAGTTCCTTCTTCCTTTAAAGCTAAAGATGCATCATCAAAATAGATAGCACCACCATCAAAACCAGGCTGAATATACAATACAATAAGTCTAACTGAAACAGCACCAGCAGGAACCACGCCTATTGTTTCCATTTTAGTCCATCTTCCCTCAGCATAAGCTGAATTGAATTGTTTAGATTCAGTAAAACCGACAACAGCAGAACTAGCATCTAAATACTGAACCTGCACGATACCGAAGTTTGGATTGTTATCACCTAGATGATCATTAAAAGGAGCGCCTGCGCACTCAGATTCTTTTGGGGAGTACATATCTACGCTTCCAACATAAGTTTCACCTGCAGTTGCAGATCTTGCTGGAGCTAACAACACAGAAGCACCAGAAAAAGTACCGAACATTTTAACAAAGTTCCGACCATTTCCAGGAGCAGCAACAGTTTCTACTGGCTGACAATACGCGTCTGGTGAAGATAATAAAAATGCATTTCCGAAAGATTGCCAGTTATCAATACCAGTGCCTCCTCCAACAAAACCTAAGGTTCCGTCTTCAAAGCTGCTATTGTTTAGTAAGTTTTCACCTACTTCGCCACCGGCATTACAGTCATTATTTAGCTGACCGTAAATTGGGATTGAAAGGACGCATACAAACGCCCAAATGGCTAATTTTTTTGCCAATTTCATGAGATTGAGTTTTGGTATATTATAAATACAATAAATTTCGTCTTCTGCCCTAAAGCAAAACATTGTGCAAAATACGATTATAATTCTTATAAACAAGAATTATTTTAATATTTTTATTCCATGAAGAAATATTCAATATGTTTTGCCGTAGCACTTTCCATGATAAATTTATGTTTTTTTTCCGAATTATCGGCTCAAACATTAGGTTTTTCTGAATGTTTAGATGAAAATGATGCTTTTATTGGTCTGGATCGTAAAGGTTGGACGTCTCAAGTCTCAAATTTGAGCGAATCGTTTCAGTTTGATTTTGAAATTCCAGACCCCAGTCCACTTGATTGCCATAAAGTATCTTTTATTAACGTATCAATCAGTTTTGATGAGACAACGAACAATATACCCCCTAATTGTATAGCCGGGTTTTGGACACATGCCCTAGCTTGCGATTCTAATGATCCGATTGATTGTCCAACCTCTACTTTACTATATGACCAAATGGGATTAAATACAAGTTTTACACTTAATGAAGAACTTGAAAACGGTCAAAACCTAGGAGTGGATATAGTTGTGGTAATAAACGTACAGGATCCAACTTGTGACCCTGCCTCAATTACCGCTGGATTATATGAAGCTGACATAGAAGTGTGTATCGATGTCTTTTATGAACCTCTTGAACCTGAAATGGAAGTAGACCTTGGAGATGATATAATAATATGTGATGGAGAAACAATAGACATTGATGCACCCAATGGTTTTGAATCTTACGAATGGGATGGACCAATTAATTCAGATGAACAGACACTAGAAGATGCAGTTCCTGGAATTTATACTCTAGATGCCTATGATGATCTAGGCTGTAAAAGTTCTGACGAAATAGAGATAATAGTTGACAATGAAATAAACATTGATTTAGGTATAAGCAACCCTTTAACTATTTGTGCTGGCAGCGACACCGATATATCCCCCAACGTTAATGCCATAGATAATAATCCAGATTTTGATTATGAATGGACTTTACCTGACAATTCAAGTCTAAGTTCATCTAGTATAAATATAACTCAGAGCGGAATTTACGCATTAGAAGTTACTGACTCCGATTCAGGATGTACTTCTGTAGTTGAATTAACCGTTCAAGATACAGATATATCACCGGCCCAAATAGACAGTATAAGTATTCCTCAAGTTAACATTTGTGAAGGTGGATCTGTTGAACTAATGGCTTTTGTGCCTTTTACAGATTTAAACGATTATGCTTTCGAATGGATTTATGGTTTTGATACAATCAGGACACAAATGCTCACAGCAGATCAAACTGGTGTATATATATTAAATATGTATAATCTAATTGGCTGCCCAACGAGTAGTGATACTATTACTGTAGACCAAGTGACACCCCTTTCAGCTGGTGAAAATAATAACACTACGATTTGCACTGATGAGGTTTTTAACCTAAACACTTTATTGAGCATTGACGCAGAAACAAATGGCATATGGTTTGACAATAACAATATTACCATTGCTGATGGACTATTCAGTACTACAATCTCAAACAACACAGTTAATATTATTTATGTCGTTTCTAATGATTTGCCATGTATGGATGTTACTGCATTTTTTACGCTCTTCATAAATGATGATATTATTGACGCTGGTCTTGACCAATCTATAGAATTATGTGCTGATGCTAATCTCAATTTGAGTGATTATCAAAATGGGGATGCTGGTGGAGATTATTATGACAATTCATTTATAGCTCTTTCAGATCCTTTGATTGCGTCTGAGAGTCTATCATTTGGATCTAACACATATTACTATATAGTATCAGGTGGAACATGTGGCCAAGATACATCTGTTATAAATGTGGATGTACTTGAAGAAATAGTACCAACTTCAATAGAGGGTCCATTTTGCAACTCTGATGAAATAATTATTGGTTCACAAACCTTCAACGCCACTAACTCTAGTGGTGTCGTAATACTTTCTTCAGTTAATAATTGCGACAGTATCGTTGAAGTAGATTTAATGTTTTATGCAACAGCGGAAAGTATATTTGAAGAAACTTACTGTGCTTCTGATACTGTAGTTATAGGAGGAGAAATATTTGACTCAAACAACATTACTGATATTATAACATTGACAGGTGCATCCTTAAATGGTTGTGATAGTATTATAATTGTTGATTTACAATTTGTAGATGCTATCGAATCCTTTTTTAATCAACAACTTTGTGAAGGAGAAAGTATAACGATTGGTGGACAGGAATTTGATGAAACCAATACCACTGATATAATAACATTAACCAACGGATCTTCTCTTGGATGTGATAGTATACTGAATATTGATTTGACATTTACATCAGTGATTAATGAAAGTATTGTAGAAATCCTATGTAAAGGAGAGGAAATAGAAATTAACGGAGACATATTCAATGAAATAAATGATACTGGTCAACAGAGTTTCACAAGTTCTTTAGGTTGTGATAGTTTGTTAACTATTGAAATAATGTTTTTAGACAATTCTGAATCTACTTTGAATCTTGATTTATGTGAAGGAGAGGAAGTAGATATAAATGGTGAATTATTTAACGATTCCAATTTAACTTCGGAACAAGTAATACTTAATAGTGTAGGATGTGACAGTACAATCAACATATCCATCAATTTAATTCCTTTGAGTATAAACACCATTTCAACCACATTGTGCGAAGGAGAAAGTATTACAGTTGAAGGAGAAGTATTTGACGTAAACAATACAAATGGAACAGTTACGATTGAGAATGGCGCAACTTCTACCTGTGATAGTATTATAAATATTGACATAGTATTTAATGAATCTTTTAATATAGCTGTAACTAACGATTTGTGTATAGGTGACAGTATCTTTATAAACGGCATATGGGAATTTGATTCTGGAAATTTTGAGGAAATTCTAAACTCAGCCCAAGGATGTGATAGTATCATTACATACCAAGTAAATTTTAACAACTGCGAAATTGAAGTTGATTTTGTAATAGCAGAAGAAATATCTTGTTTCGGCAGTCAAGATGGCCAGGTAGACTTAACCCTAACGGGTGAATTGATGTTCCCTTACTCTTACGAAGTCATAGATATTCAAACCAATATTATAGAATTTACTGGACAAGTAACATCAGAAAATTTGACCTTACCAAATCTATCATCTACGGAGTATACTTTTAACTTAATATCCTCGAGCGGTGAACTTATCAATAGCGTTATAATTAGCTTATCACAACCTCAGGAATTAGCCATTGGTTTTACAAAAGACGATGTACTATGTCTTGGTGAAACAACAGGTAACTTAATTTTACAAGTGACTGGAGGAACACAGCCATATTCATATTTATGGAGCAATGGATCAAGTGAATCTATGATAAATCAATTGTCTTCGGGTACTTACAGTTATACCGTTACAGATGCAAATGGATGTGATATCCAAGGAAGTGTTTCTATAATAGAACCAGATGCTATAACTGCAAACATAATTGTAACCAATGCTGATTGTGAAAGTGTTTCTAATGGCTCGATTGAAGTAACAAACGTACAAGGAGGAACACCAGAATACAATTATTCCATTGATACATATAACTTTACAACTGATAGTATTTTTGAAAATTTATCAGTAGGTGCTTATCAAGTTTTTATCTCAGATGCAAATGGTTGCTTAGAGCAATTCAACTCAACTGTTGCTTTTGAATCTTCAAGTACAATTGATGAAATAAACGACCTCAACATAACTCTTGGTGACAGCATATCTGTAGTAGTAAATTTAGACTTTACTCCCACAAATGTATTATGGTTAACATCAGAATCCATAAGCTGTAATGATTGTCTTGCACCGGCATTTTTCCCAACAACCACAACAACCTATACAGTTGAAGTTCAAGATGAATTTGGTTGTGTAATTGAGCAATCATTTACTATAAATGTTTTGATTCCTGACAATGATCAAGTTTATGTACCAACAGTTTTTACACCAGATGATCAAACTGGTGCAAATAATTTATTCAGACCATTCTTTTCACCTGATGCAAATGTCGACTTTTTGAGTCTTGATATATACGACAGATGGGGGAATCTTATTTACAATGAAAGTAATGTATTGGTTGGATGGGATGGAAGAACAAAATCTGGTCGGATCAATCAAGGTGTCTATATTTATGTTTTAAATTACATTGACAATAATGGTATTGAACAGATACTGGCAGGGGATATTACTTTATTGAGATAGATTAGGCTTATTCAGTAATACTGTGATTATTTAAAGGCTACTTTTTTCATTGAAAAAAAGTAGCCAACCGTGTCCGCCGTACTTAAGTACTAGGGAAGGCGTGGAAATTCTAGTCACTTATAAGATCGTTTTGCTCTTCATACGTTCCTCAGCTTTTATTCCACCCACCAATTAATTATATAATTGTTCTTTCATTTTATAATAACATTTAGTCATTATAATTGCTTTGTAACCATTCATTCATGGCTTCTGCAACGCCTAAATCATGAGTGAATGATTTCTTTGTAAAAGAGTGAAGGACGGTAGTGCTTCAAATGAGGGAACAGCGAAAGCTGGTGAGCTTGCTAAATAAAAGCCATTGACTGAACAAATGACAGCTGCAAGGTGAACATCTTCTTTAAATATGAACGATGAGTTTGTCGCCCGATTATTAACTACATCATTGAAAATCGAGGTGAATTTATTTTTGTTTACTCCTGAAAATCAAATACGTTCTTTTTACTCAATTAATAGTCTTTGATTAAGTATTCTGTACTAGAATATTGTATTTGATTGTTTGCCTTTATCTTGTTAAATATGCAATGCTAAAAGGTATATTCCTTTACTCCTGGATATCCCCACTGATTAGCGCATTTAATATGCCCTACTAATTCTGTTACTACTTTGCAACGCCAATAATTCCAATTCTAGTTGAGTTTTGTACCATTTCAAAACAACCCTCTCCCGTTACATAAACACACAATTCATTTCCAGCACAATCTACTAACAAGGTAGGAAGAAGGTCAGCACAATCATTATGAAGGATTGCATATTCTGTATTTTCATTTTCAAATAAAACCAAATATGATTTACCACAAGGTATTTCTTGCTCATTATATTCAACCATATTATATTCATTCAAATAGTCATTTATACAATCTTCATAAGGATTTATATTTGGCAGTAGGCCTGAATTACATGAGCATAACATTAAGATAATAAAACAGCATATTGGTAGGCAAGTATTTTTCATGTTTACCTTTTATATATCAGACGTAAAAAATAATATTAATTATGTAAAGAATTAATAACCCAAATTATATGATATAAAAAAAGCACCTTGCGATTAACAAGATGCTTTTTCAAAATATATTTTGAATGGTTTTAGTCTATTAAAACCATATGTTTTACTGCAGAAAATTCACCTGCTTCAAGCTTGTAGTAAACCATTCCTGAAACTCCAAAATCTTCTCTTGATAATAGTACCGTATTACGACCTTTTATAAATTCATTAGAGATGACTTTTAGATTTCTTCCTGTTACATCATAAACAGATAGTTTACCAGACATAGCTTCTGGAAGATCAAATGTAATCATTGTGTAATCACTGAAGGGATTTGGCTCGTTTTGATACAAAGCAAATACTGATTCACTTACATTGTTATTTAAACTAACATTTACAATTTCCAAATTATTACCAATATAAGCTTCTGATTTTAATACATCAGAATTCACATTTAAAATATCAGAAAGTACGCTGTTTACTTTAGAATTAAATGTCAGAGTTACTAAGGCCAATGAATGATCAAATGCATTGCTATTATGTGCACTCAATACAAGTCCGTCATCTACGCTAGCGACATTATTTCTTGTAACATTCTGTCCTATTACATCGATCAATTCAAGACCAGATGTATTCATAGTAAATTGATATCCATACAAATCAACAAAGTCAGTTGAAAGAGTCACATTGAATGTTTGTCCTTCAGTTACTTTAATATCATTATAAGAAAAGGCAATTGTTTTGATTGATCTAGAATCTAAAACAGGAGATTGAGCATTTGCAACAACACTTCCATTTACATCACCAATCTTAACACCTACAAAATTCTCGCCCATCATATTTTCATTAAGATCATTGATCAAAATGTCTTGGTTGTAAGTCCAAGGAGAATCAGAGGTTAAGTTATCATTAGAATCAATTAACTTCCAAGATGTATTATTTGGAAAATCCTCATAAATTCCTAAAATCAATTTTCTAAGATCCAACAAATCAACTGCTGTAACTCCGTTGTTATTGTTAACATCGGCTGCAATCATTTTGTAAGGTGTATCCAAAAATGCCTGTCCTAAAATATGTCTTTGCATTAGTACCAAATCCAAAGTTGAAATACCATTTAAAGAATCATCGTTTTTATAACCTGCTACTTTATAATCAGCATAAAACGGTGTATCATCAAAAGCATACTGTCCGCTAGCATCTGTTAACATGCTAGAAGAATAATTTAAAGGTCCAGAAATTGACATCATTACATTTTCAACTTCCTCT
Organism: uncultured Saprospiraceae bacterium; assembly: GCA_905480605.1. Taxonomy (GTDB): domain Bacteria; phylum Bacteroidota; class Bacteroidia; order Chitinophagales; family Saprospiraceae; genus RFSX01. Next base: position 8,831 of record CAJQRD010000125.1, read on the forward strand.
CCAAACTCTGTTGTAATTTGACCAGCAACCATAGCTTCTCCGCCACCGCCATTATCAACCAATCTTAGATTTACAAGACAAAAATCAATGTTTGCACAACCATCCCATACATATACAGGAACTTGAACAAAACCATCAGTTCCTGCATCAGCAGCTGTAAATATTTTACCAGCACTTCTCAATCCTGGTTCCCATCTGTGAACTTCGTCACCATAGTCATCTTGCTTTTCGTACTCTCCTGCTCCAGTTGCTAAATCAACCTCAGTAGAATTGTAGTACCAGAAAGAACCATTATACCATGTTAAATCATCGTTAGAATCATACTCTTCATCTTTTCGAGTAGGAGGAGCAACATCCGTAAATGTAAATATCAAATCTTCAGAAGCTGAACAGTTGTCAAATGAACCTGCATTAAAATCTACTGCCCATAATTCTACTTCCCCGTTTTGCATTACTGCAGTGCTTAGATTTAAACAATAAGGTGTAGGAGCTTTTTTATCTGCAATTTGGAAATATCTTGTTGCACTTGCAGTATTACCACAACCATCAAAAACTCTCCAAACAGATCTATGCCAAACCTTTGAACCTTGAATACCATCTGGTAAAGTGATCGTTGTCATTTCACCATTGGCTGTTTTTGGAAGGTAGAAATCATTACGCTCGCCATTAGCCAATAACCTAGGATTTGTTGAGCTATAATTATAATCTTCAGTCCAATCGGCATATGCATCAATACTTACTTCCCATCCTAACCATTGGCTGCCACAATCTCCAGCATCAATAGCAGATCCTGACATAACAACTCCTTTACTTGAGCATTCTTCAAGAACACCAAAACAAAGACTATCAGCTACAGTCAAAACAGGATCTTGTGTATCTACTATTTTTACAACCTGAGTATACGAATATCTTCCTGGTGAGTTAGTAAGAGATGGATCATACTCACACCAATTGATAACAGACCAGTGATTTAAAATCTTACTACATGCACCATCTTCAAACATAAAAGTGTCACTTTCCAACGATACTCCAACCAGGTTACATGTTGCATCTAACCAATCAGGTTCTCCAGCATCATAGTTGTCACAATCAACAACAATATCAGAAGGGAAATTAATTGTTGACTCATCAAAAGGATCTAGCGGTAAAATCACAAACCATTGTTCGCCACCACCACAATCTTTAAATTGTCTTCTTACGGCACCGAAGCCACAACTTGGATCATAAGCAGGTGCAACTTGAGGAACACCATTTATAATTACACCATCACTTAATCTTAATTCTCTTGGTTCAGTATTTTCGATAACTTCTAGCGTATCACAATCTACTGACGCTTCACCACAAGCTCCAAAGAACTTAGGCAAACCAGTCATTGTAAAATCGTTGTAATCCATATCACATGTTAAAAACATATGTGGAGGAATTAATGGGAAAGAACCAGATTTATCTTCTAATTTTACTGTAGACCAAACATGGTTAGAGTTACCATTTTCATCAGTAATTCTTAATTCAACATCAATATCAACTGAAGCTACACCAGCTAAATCTTCACAACAGAAAGTCACAGCTGGACCCCATTCTGCATCTGAAGCTTTACAGCTCGCATCTCTTCTTATTTCGATAGTTATACTTGAACATCCATCATAACTTCCATTGTCGAGGTCAATAGCATATACCTTTGCAAATCCTTGAAATTCATCAACTGGATTGCTCAAATTTGTCAAACTGGTAACAATAAATTCTTTACTTACAGCAACTGGAGGTGTATTATCAACTACAGTAACAGAAATATATTGTCTGCCAACATTTCCACAACAATCTTCAGTAATGTATTCTACTTGATGTGTTCCTACTGAAGCTCCTACAAGTGTAAAACCATCAGTGATACTTCCAACGACATTAAATCCACCTGAATTCCCAATTCTGTATGTTGGATTTGGATCACAATTATCAGTCAAGTGTTCTGGAGAAGGCAATGTAATATTTGCTTCACAGTTCCAAGGATCAACACTTACTTGGATAGCTGAAACAGTAATCACTGGTGCTTCAGTATCAACCGCTTTAATTAACTGTCCGTATTCTATGAACACACTTTCGCACCAATCTAAGATGATCCAGTTTCTTAATATTTTAGTATTTCCACCACAACCAATTCCACATGCATCAACATTCGTATCCGTATATGTAGTGATCAGGTTACAAATATCAGTATTCAAAGCTTGAGGATGAGGTCCGCCAGAGCCAACACCATCTTGATAGAAGTGAGGATATGCATAAGGTATTCCTTCATTATTTTCAACAACCAAATCAATATCTAATTCATCAGGGTCGATATTGTTATCATCTGAATCTCTATCCTCTGTCAACGTATTATCAAAAAAGGCGGCAACAGCTGAAGGAGAAACATCAGAACCACATGGAATTTGAATATCAGAAATTGGGAAAATTATAGAATCAAGAATTGGTTCAACAATTGTGTTTCCAGCAAGGTCATTATCATATTCTCTTGCTGTTTCTAATTCAAAAGGTTGGAAAAAGTATTCCCTTGTACATGAAACAGTACCAATGGTACCATTTGCTTTTGTCCACCCAACTGACCAAGTTCTTGTTAAAACAGATCCTTCACAAGCCCCTAGTGTATTCCAAAGGTCGTAATAAGAAACTGTGTTTAAATCCCAGTTGTTACAATTATCTGTCATTGCATCATCTGCAAAATCTTCGTAATCTTCTTGAATGATATCATCTCTTAATCCAGCATCATATTGAAGCTGTAGAATAGGTTGTTCATAACAGCTAAAAATACATTCAGGAGCATAATCTGCAGCTGAAGTTCCATTGACTACCGGGCAGATTTCGCAATCTATTACTGGGTCGTTCTTATCTTCAAGGCTAATAATACCGCCACACTTAACAACAGAACCATAGATTACTCTGAAAAAAACAATTGTGTTTACATAGTCAGCCATATAGTCTCCACCAGTTGTAGGACCATTGATGCCTCCTGTAACAATTACTCCTTGAGAAGTGTAAATTTCATAAGTATATAAACCATCTTCGATATCTTCATCGACATCGGTGTCACCTTCAATAAGTGCATCTACTGTAAGATCTATGGCACAGTTTGTATTAACTGTTACATTGATTTGGTCATTACAAGCAAAACCTTGAGAAGATAGGTTTACACACCAGACCAAACAAATGGCCATTAAAAATAGTGTATAAGATCTTTTGATCATGAGATTGAGTTTTTGTCTTTATAACTAAGAGTAATTTCGTCATTTCTCTTAGTATTTAATATAATATAAAAAGGATTGAAACCACTAGTACAACGTCATCAACATTGAAAATGTAGATATAGTTAACATGAAGAGTTTACCTTTTTGATTAAAATCGTCTTTTTGGTCACTTTACAGATAGTTTTAATATCAATAAATTTACACTCACAAATATAAAAAGAAATGCGTCGTTAAAAAACAAAATGATTGAATTTGAGGTAGTTACGCTCAATAAACGACGTAAAAAAAATAAAAATTCATAGAAATGGAGCTTTCAAAGGTAGTTTTAAGGTGAAAATTACCGTAAAAGGGGTAGACTGCCAAAAATGTGATTATTGAGCTGCGATTTGTTAATTTTGACTAACATTTAATGATTATGATACAGGGAATCGGAGATACTATTGTTGCGTTGTCTACAGCACCAGGATTAGGTGCCATTGGCGTAATTCGCCTCAGTGGACCAGAAGCTATAAATATATGTGATAAGTACTTTTTTGGTCAAAATTTGTCAAAAGTTGATGCCAATACGGTGCATTATGGCAAATTTAAAGATGAAAGCGGGCGAATAATTGATGAATGTGTTGCAACTGTTTTCAGATCACCGCGATCCTATACTAAAGAAGACGTAGTAGAATTGAGCTGCCATGGCTCTCCTTATATTCTTAATGAAGTTATAAATGTGTGTCTTAGAAATGGTGCACGAATGGCTCAAGCTGGAGAATTTACACTGCGTTCTTTTTTAAACGGACAGTTGGATCTATCACAAGCTGAAGCTGTTATGGATCTGATATCATCTCAAGATCAGGGCAGCCACGAACTGGCCATGAAGCAAATGAGAGGTGGTTTTTCCGAAGAAATACAAAACCTAAGACAAGAATTAATTGACTTTGCCGCTTTAATCGAATTAGAATTGGATTTTGGTGAAGAGGATGTTGAGTTTGCAGATCGCGAAAAACTGGAAAAGCTAGTTTCAAACATTAAGAGTGTTCTTAAAAAACTTATTGATTCCTTTCAACTCGGTAATGTTATTAAAAATGGAGTAGCGACAGTAATTGCAGGCAGACCAAATGCAGGCAAGTCTACCCTACTCAATTCATTACTAAATGAAGAACGCGCAATCGTATCAGAAATTGCAGGAACAACAAGAGATACTATTGAAGAGAAACTTAATATAAACGGCATTCAATTTAGATTGATTGATACGGCTGGTATCAGAAAGGCACAGGACAGCATAGAAAAAATTGGAGTTGAACGCACAAGAGCAGAAATAGCCCAATCGATGTTGGTTATCTATGTATTTGATGTCAAACAATCTAAGCCACAAGACCTGTGGGATGATGTTCAGAAATTTTTACTAGGCAGTCAAGCATTGACATCAGGAAGCAAGCAACTATTTGTAGCCAACAAAATGGATCTGAATCCATATATGAAGCCAGAGTCTTACTACAAAGAAGGACTGATTGGTAAGCATAACCTGATCACAGCATCCGCTAAAAATAAAATGAACATTGAAGCCCTAAAGGATCTGTTGTATAATACAATTATCGAAAATCCAGAACTCATGGATGGATCGATCGTTTCTAACAGTCGTCATTACGAAGCACTGCATTCAGCGTACCAGTCACTTGATGAAGTCTTGGTTGGTTTGCAATCTGGTATCACAGGAGATTTTATTGCCATTGATATTAGAAAGGCGCTGCATCATTTGGGAGAGATCACAGGGCAAATACATACTGATGATTTGTTGGCTAGTATATTTGGGCGGTTTTGTATTGGGAAGTAGCTTACCTTCTTTTATTTGTTACTAGACTCTATATCATTGCTTTATGAATAAAAATTCTATTCATATTTACCTTTATTTAGCTCTTATTAGACTATCTTTGTTGCCCCAGTGTTGCCCTAAGTACTTTCTTGTTGCCATTTCTCATTTTTGTTGCCCAAAGGTGAGTTCTTGCTACAACCAGCTACAAAGAGCAACATTCAGCTACAAAGAGCAACATTATGAGCAGTACGTTTCAATTACCAAAAAAGTGTGAATGCTGTAATAAAGTATTCATCGCTAAGACAACTAAGACTAGATATTGTAGTAGTAAATGCAATTCTAAGCACTACAAGCAACTCAAACGAGAAGAGAAAATCAATGCATCTATAAAGCAAGACTTTGCAGAGGTGCAAAGTCAGCAAAGTTTGCAAACAGGATCAAATGACAATTTAGCTTCCAAAGATTACTTGAGTGTTAAAGAAGCCTGTCAGCTTTTAGGTGCTAGTCGATGGACCATCTACCGATTGATCTCATCTGAGACAATCAAGTCCGCAAAGTTGGGACGTAAGACAATTATTCCTAAAGTCGAAATTCAAAACCTTTTCAACTAAAGACCATGACAGTAAAACTAAGACAACGGAGAAAGGGTGATAAAATAAGTCTTTACTTAGACTACTATCACAATGGGAAAAGAACATATGAATATTTAGGATTGTATCTCATTCCTCCTGCGGAGAATGGATACTTGAGAAGGGATCAAACAGCAGAGAATAAAAAGACATTAGCATTAGCGGAAAGTATAGAGGCTAAAAGAAAGTTAGAAATCAAAAATAACGATTATGGCTTTGCTGATCAATCAAGACTAAAGGCTGACTTTGTAGAATACATGAAAGGACTCGCAGATCAAAGAATGGCGAGTTCAGGTAACTATGGTAATTGGGATGCATGCATAAAACATCTTATCTCCTACAAGCCAAGAGGAATTGCATTTGATAGAGTGAATAAAGATTTTGTTCAGGGCTTTAAGGATTATTTAGATTTCGATGCTAAGACAAAAAGTAAGAAAGGATTATCTCAAAACAGTAAGTACTCTTACTATAATAAATTCTGTGCAGCTTTAAAACAGGCGGTTAAGGATGGGATAATAAGATCCAATCCATCAGAACAAGTTAATCGATTCAAACAGGCGGAGAGCCAAAGAGAGTTTTTAACATTCGAAGAATTGAAATCTCTAGCCACTACTCCTGCAGAAGACGAAAGACTTAAAAAAGCATTCATCTTTTCTTGCCTTACTGGTTTGAGATGGGGCGATGCCACAAGTCTTACTTGGGGTCAGATTCAATTCTCTAAAGACACTGGACACTTCATTAGGTTCCGACAAGAGAAAACGGAAGGTGCTGAGACATTACCAATAGCAGAAGATGCTATGTCTATTATCGGAGAACCTGGAGAGCCAACTCACAAAGTATTTAAAGGATTAAAGTATCATCATTGGGATAGGCATAGTACATACAGGTGGATAACTGATGCAGGAATAACGAAACATATTACTTACCATTGCTCACGTCATACATTCGCTACATTGCAATTGACACTAGGAACAGATATGTATACAGTAAGTAAGATGCTTGGCCATAAAAACATAACTACTACTCAGATCTATGCTAAGATCATAGACCAGAAGAAAGTAGATGCAGTTAATCGTATAAATCTAGGTCTATGAATTTGAATGTTTATAATAGTATTCTTAGAGGAGCATTAAGACCAAGTGTGATTACTCCTGCAATTGAGAAAAACTATAAAGAAAAACTTAGAACTATAAGTGGATTTACACTGCCTCAAACTGGCATCTCAACCTTTCACAATTACTTGATTGAAGTAATAGATCATAGCGAACTATATATTGAAGATGGTCTCGAAATATTTCTCAATCAGAAACCAAGCAAAACAGAGTTTACCATAGAAAATCCGATTATCTCATATACCCTTGAAAACCCATTGTCTGCAACTAACAGATTCTATCACATACTTTTGGCAAATGAGACTACTCGCTTATCCAATAGAATTTATCAGGCAATGAACATGTCTATTTCTGACATAAATAAAAATGGGATTATAAATACTGCCTTACGTTCTATAAAAGCAACATTTACTGACCTCGTAGATGCGAAGAGTAATACAAGTGATGCTTTATCCGATTTTGTATATAGCCAGGTGGAAGGTAATTTGATTAGACTTCTATTAGAAGTAGAAAGACTTTTTCCAGAGTACATCACAAATTCAACAGACGAGTTTCAATTGTATGGTGAACTTTTACATTATGACTCAATTCCTGATCCATTACCTTATGGTGTAACGGATTATGGCAAAACCATATTAGCGAATATTAATGGTAACATTCCTTTAGATACTGATGAAGAAAGCAAATCAAGACAAAGTGGACCAATTAAAAAGAGTGGAGTCGAATGGTTAAGGTATGTCAATTTTGATACTAATGTAGAAGGCCTGAAAGATTTACTAAGTAGCCTAAAGGTTCTCAAATGTGTTGCTGATAATGTTGGTATAGTTGAATTTAAGAAATTGTTCTCTGGAAATGCTGTTGAAAATCCTATCATTTGGATTGGAAGTAAAGGAGATTTAAAGACATTGATACTCGAACTAATTAGTCAAGGTAAAGTAGTAGAGCCATCCTACAAATGGAAAACAATGTCAAAGATTTTCATCCAATCCGATGGTTCTCCTTTTGACAATTCAATTAAGAACATTCCACCAACAGTCAAGAAACCCAAAATAATAGCGGTAGTTTCTGCATTGTAGCCACCAATGCCTTAACCCTGTACCTTCAACCTTCTATTTCCTTTATTTATTCTTTTCTGTAATAGCTTCCCATTGTTGCTATTGTTGGCAATCCAATGCCCTGTACCCTGTACACTGCCTATAGGTTTACACTTGATTTTCGCCCTCGTTTTGCCCCCAATTTTGGATCATAATTATTCGTAAACGATCTAAAATAAAGGCAAATGTCTACAGAAACAATGATCTTAGAAAAGCTCTCCATAATAGAGCAGAAGTTAGAAGAACAGAATCTTCTAAAGAAAGAAGTCCTCAATTTCAATGAGGCTATTACTTACCTCGACATATCAGCTTCACATATGTATAAGCTGACAAGTCAGAAACTCATTCCTCATTTCTGCCCACAGGGCAAGAAATTGTATTTCAATCGTATAGAGCTTGATGAGTGGTTACAGAGAAATAGACAAGTCACAGAAGATGAGATAGAATCCATGGCTGCCAATTATATCATGAAAAATAAAAGGCAATAATCATGGGATACTACCATCCACTCGACGAAAGGCTAGAGACGATCGAAGATCGACTCAATGACCTTAATCTGATGCTCAAAGAAAAACAAAGGACTAATCCTGAAGAAGTATTCTTTGATACTCAAGAGTTTCTACAAGTCATGAATGTAAGTAAAAGAACCGCCCAATATTGGCGAGACGCTGGGCTAATTGGCTTCTGCCAAATAGGCCATAAAATCTACTACCGACTAAGTGACATCAATCTTTTTCTGAACAATCATTTCCAACCAGCTAAAGCTGTTGTGAAATCTAAATAACATGAAGTATGGCTTCTTCAAGTATATTCAAAAATTTCAAAGACCCTGTTGATACTAGAGGGTTGATCATGATGATGAAAGACATCATCGGTGGTAAGTATAAGGAACAGGTCTTGCCTGCAAGACAAGCATTGCAAGAAGGTAATAAAGAACTGTATGACAAGTTAAAAAGAAAGCTACCAGCGTTCACACCATCAGGAGTATTTGAAGGTGGTAGAAAAATCGAATATCTCAAAATGTATAGTGGATTCGTTCACCTAGACTTTGACAAGTTATCTCCAGAAGATATGATGGTGGCACAAGGAAAATGTAAGTCTGATCCTTACACCTTCGGTGTATTTGTAAGTCCAAGTGGCAATGGTTTCAAAGTACTTATCGAAGTTAATTCTCTAGTAGATGATCACAGTACAGCTTATCGATTAGTTAGTGACTACTATCAAGAACTTACAAGTATTCAGCCTGATCCATCATGTAAAGACGTAACTCGATTATGCTTCGTGTCCTATGATCCAGATGCTTACTATTCTATTACTTCTAACAAATTTGAAGTTGTACAACCAGTTTCTATATTGTCTCCAATAGCTCCATCTATTCCTATAATAGATGAAGGAAAAGCAGTTGAATTTCATGAGACTACTTTTGATAAGTGCATTGATTTCACAAATAAGAAAAGTACATATTCTGAAGGTAATAGAAATAACTACATCTATCTTCTAGCTAGTAATTGCAATCGTATGGGGATTCCTCAAGATCAAGCTCTAGCAATGATTACAGGAAAATATGATCTACCAGTTAGAGAAATAGAATCCTCGATAAGGAGTACTTATAAAAACAACTTACATGAATACAAGAAATTTGACTCTAAGGCTCTAAAACCAAAGAAAGTAACAAAGTCCAAAGAAGATTATCTAAAAAATACTCCTAAAGTAGAGCCAGCATTATATGATATGATGCCTGAGATTATAAGAAGAGGTGCAATGGCTTTTGATACCGATAGAGAACGAGACGTTTTCCTTACAGGACTACTTCCCATCATTAGCGGCTTAATACCCAACGTAGAAGGATTATATATGAGGAGCCGAGTATTCCCAAATTTGTTCTCTTTTGTGATTGCTCCAGCTGCAAGCGGTAAAGGTGCCATGAAGTTCGCTAAAGCTATTGGTGATAAATGTCAAGAAGTAATATTAGAGCATAGTAAGAAAGCTCAGAAAGAATACGATCTGGAATTAGATAATTACAAAAAGCAGAAAGGTAAAGATGGTAGTGAGCATCTTGAGAAACCAGATGAACCACCTTTCAAAGTTGTATTTATCCCTGCCAATACAAGTTATGCAATGATCTTATCTCACATTCAAGATAATGGTGGAGAAGGTATCATATGTGAAACTGAAGCGGATACTATGGGAAATGTCATGAATAAAGAATGGGGAGGATACAGCGATCTTCTAAGAAAGGCTTTTCACCATGAACGAGTTAGTGTATCTAGAAAAACTGATAAGGAATATATTGAGATAGAAGAACCGAAATTATCAATAGCACTATCTGGTACTCCTGGACAAGTGACTGGTCTTATCTCATCGGCAGAAGATGGTCTATTTAGTAGGTTTATGTTTTATGCTTTTAAAGTAGATCAGCAATGGATAGATCCATCTCCATACGGCAATAGCATTAATCTCAATGATCACTTCCAAGGTATATCTGAAGAGGTATTCAACTTATTCAATTTCCTAGCTGGTCAGAAAACAACTATCACTCTGTCTCAAAATCAATGGCAAGAACTAAATGAGGTAATGAAGAAATCACTCCATGAAGTTGAATATTACACGGCAGAAGAAGCTACAAGTATTGTAAAAAGACTAGGATTGATTACTTATAGGATTTGTATGATTTTCACAGCGTTGAGGAAGTTTGAGAATGGGGAGGCTACTGAGACTGTCCAATGTACAGACGATGACTTTGATATAGCTATTCATTTAGCTCAGGTGTATTTAGATCATGCTTTACTTATGTACACTAATCTTCCATCAAATGAGAGCACTGAGATTATCAAACCCGGTTCTATCAAAGAGGTGCTTTGGGATAGATTACCAAGTAGTTTTCAGCGTAAACAAGCAATATCCGCAGCTTCTGATTTAGACATATCAGAAAGGTCAGTTGACAACTTCCTGAAAGGCTTACTAGGCTCACAGCTTACTCAACCCAAAGCTGGGCATTACACCAAAGTCTAATACACATTGCTTTTAATTATCATTTGTTTTCTTATATTTGCCATTATTTGTCTATACAAATTATTGTCATATGATCTTTGGTAATCACATTAGACAGCTGAGAGAGCAAAGTAACCTTGTATTGCGAGAAGTAGCGGCACAATTAGAAATAGATACTGCCACCATGTCCAAGATTGAGTTGGGACTACGGTTTGCAAGAAGAAAGCATATTCCTCTGTTAGCTAAGTTATTGAATTGCTCAGAAGAGGAGCTGCAAAAAAAATGGTTAGCTGATAAAATCTATCAGTTACTAGAAGATGAGAAATTAGGTTATGAAGCTTTAAAAGTGGCAGAACAAGTATTAGAGTACGATAAAACAAAGATAGATAATAATTAACACTTATGAGAACAACTGATTATCAGACAAATACGAACTTTTATATAGCTATGTATGTTTTACTGTTGCATATATGCCACAAAATTGCATATCTTTGCATCAATAAAACTCGCCAAGCTTCTCGTAAGATCAGCTCATTTGGGCGAGTTTTCGCTTTTATAGAGGTTCCGTTATCACCTATTCCCTCACTATCAAACGGAACTTGTGAATTACTCTAAGCCAGCTATCACCATTCAGGATCAGATTGCCAAACTCAAAGCAAGAGGACTTCGCTTTGACGATGAAGCATTGGCAGAAAGCTATCTTTCTAATATTAGCTACTATAGACTTAGAGCATATACATATCCTTTTCAAGACAATAGCCATCCTGATCATCCATTTACTACGGATATTTCATTTGAGGAGATTATAAAGCTTTATGTATTTGATAGAAAATTGAGGATTCTTGTTTTTGATGCTCTAGAGAAAATCGAAATATCATTTAGAACCCAGCTTATTTATCACTACTCGTTAGCTTACGGCAGTCAGTGGCCCATAGATAGGCTACTCTATAAAGATGATAGGAGATTCAGACGTATCTTAGATAAGTTGCGAAAAGAAATAGGTAGATGCAATGAAACATTTCTAGATCATTACAACAAGAAGTACACCTCTCCCCTGGACCCACCAGCATGGATGAGTATAGAGGTGGCTAGTTTTGGTTTACTGTCTATTATGTTTTCCAATCTTAAAGTGAGTTCTGAAAAAAACATAATTAC